>DATNEU010000039.1:0-28326 GCA_035552895.1 Steroidobacteraceae bacterium | reverse complement strand
GAGAGGAGCTGGTGGACCCGGAAGAAGCCGGGGTCGAGGGCATCGATGAGCCAGCGGGCGCCATTGCGGAAGTGCCGGATGAGGGACTCGCTGAAGAGCCGGTCGCGCCGCCACCGCCGCAGGATGCGCAAAGCAGCGCGCCCAGGATGACTATGAGTGATCGCATCGCGGCACCTCCTCTCCATGCCAGCCCGTCTGCTGCGGGTTGCAGCTCTCCCTGAGGCTCCGCATATAGCGTGCCCGCGGCCTGGACCGTGAGTACAACATCGACCGCGGCGGCGTCCATTGTCAGTGTTGACGAGATCATCCGGCTTCGACGCGGGTCACTCTGTCGGCCGGTCATGCGGTCGCCACGCTCACCGTCCGAAATGCCGCAGCCGCTTCAGATCGCGCATGCGACGGATCTCGGCCGCAAGCGCTGTTTTCAGGCGCTGCACGTCGGCACCCGCGTCTGGGCCCGAGGCACCAGTACAATGCGACCTCCGCCTGCCCGAGGATCCGCCCGTTGCACACCGCCCGTCCGCCGCGATGGAAGACGCTGCTCGCCTTCGCGATCATCTACCTCGTCTGGGGCTCCACGTTCTACGCCATCCGCGTGGGGGTCCACGAGGTGCCGCCGCTGCTGCTGGCGGCGGCTCGCTTCACCATCGCGGGGCTGCTCCTCCTCCTATGGGCGCTGGCGCAGCGCGAGCGCCTGCCGCGCGGGTGCGAATGGGCGACCACGGCGCTCGTGGCGCTGCTCATCTTCGTGATCGATTACGGCCTGCTCTTCTGGGCGGAGGAGCGTGTGCCGTCCGGCACGGCGGCGGTGATCCTGGCCACCATTCCGGCGTTCATGGCACTCGCGGAGATCCTCTTCCTGCGCACGCAGCGGCTGACCTGGCGCCTCGGGTCGGCGCTGCTCATCGGGCTCGCGGGTGTCGTGGTGCTGGTGGATCCGGGACTCGGCGTCGCGGGGGCGCCGGTGTATCTGCTCGGGGCCGCGGCGCTGCTGGTGTGCGCGCTGAGCTGGTCGGCGGCGTCTGTGCTCTCCAAGCGGCTGCCGCTGCCCCCGTCGAAGGTCATGAGTGCCGCGACGCAGATGCTGGTCGGCGGGCTGCTCCTTAGCATCGTGGCGGCGGCCTCGGGAGAAGGGCACGGCTTCCAGGCGAGCGGGGTCTCGGCCGGCGCGTGGCTCGCGCTCGGATACCTCATCGTTGCCGGCTCCATCGTCGGCTTCACGGCTTACACCTGGCTGATCCACCACGAGTCCCCGACGCGCGTCGGCACTTACGCCTACGTCAACCCTGTCGTGGCGGTGGCGATCGGGCACTTTCTCGGGGGTGAGGTGTTGGATGTCCGAACACTGTTGGGCACCGGGCTCGTCCTCGTCAGCGTGATCGTGATCACGACACGGGCACGAGCTGACGCTGAGGCTTAGCCGGATTCAAACACCCGGAACCGACAGGCCTCTGTCGGGTTACAGAGACAGGCCCGCGAGCACGCGGGCTGGAACTCGACCCAATAGGAGGTTTGTCATGAACGCAGCGATATCCCAGTCCCGCACCCCCGAAACGGCAGCGGCTTTCGGCGGCGTGATGGACGCGATGGGCGGCATCGCAACCGCGGTGCTGGCCATCATCGCCCTCGCCGGGTGGCGTCCCGAGCTCCTGGCGGGAGTGGCAACCATCGTCTTTGGCGCGGCGCTTCTCGTCCAAGGGGGGACGCTGCTGTCGGAGTACTCTCAGGTCTACACTCCGGGCGGAGTCATGCAGACCGCATCCGATGCAATGGGAGGGGACGGCCTGGCGGCGATGTTCCCGGTCGGCATAGCCGGCATCGTGCTCGGCATTCTCGCCCTGATCGGTGTGGCATCGTACGCGCTGACGTCGATCTCCGTGATCGCCTTCGGCGCCGCGTTGATGCTGAGTGCGCAATCCGTGCGCAGGCTCTACAGGATGCAGGCTGAGCTCAGGCGTGGCACGTCCGGCTCGTACTCGGTGCGCGAGTTCCTCGCGGGCGAGATGGCCGCCGGATCGGCCGGGATCCAGTTCGCCGCGGGCCTCGCCGCCCTGGTGCTCGGCATCCTCGCCGTGGTCATGGCAGCGACCCTGCGCAGCGAGCTGCTGACGCTCGTCGCTCTGCTCGTGGTCGGCCTGACCAACATCATCAGCGGCAGCGCGCTCAGCGGGCTCGTCCTGAGCTTCGTGCGCCAGGAGCCGCGCGCGGCGACGTCGCTTCGCTGATCGCTTCCCACCGAAGGAGAGAACGCAAACAATGAGGGCCGCCCCAGGAGGCGGCCCCGGCCCAGGGAGGCAGGTGGAACTTTCCCGGTGGCGGTCGGTTCAACGCTTAGCCTTCCCTGTGCGGGCCGCGTATGCCGCGACCGGCCGCCGAAGACCTCGTGATCCACCATCGGACACTAATGGAGAGTAAGTCCATGTCATATCTCGATGTCGCCCCCCTCATCACCGCCCTGCGCAATACTCCCGAGGAGTTTGAGCTCTCGGGGGGATGGTTGTGCCACGTGCGCAGCTGGCACAGCTTCCGGGTGGGACCGGAAGATCATGTGGAGATCCGCGCCGCCTGCAACTGCGTCCTGCTGTCGGTGCGCCCGGAGCAGGAGCGTGAGTTCGCCGGCTGCTATCGCGAGTGGCAGAACGCCTATTGGCGGCCGCTCGAGATCAACCGCGAGTTCGCCTCGCATTTCGGCCGCAGGCCGAGGCTCCTGCAATGGATGATCGACGGCACCGGGGCACTGCACCGCTGGCTGCTGCAGCGGGGCCGGGGCCGGCGGGAGATCGGCATACCGATATCGCCGACGGCTTGATCCGGGCAGGCGCGGCGAGCGCACGCGCAGGGACGGGGCGGGGGGCCTCACGCCAGGGAAGGTCAGCGGTGGCGCCCTGGCCCGCGCCGCCAAGGAGCAATACCGTGCGCTTCGCATGGAATCCCCGAGGGCAGACCGCTATCCTTTCGTGCTCCGGTTCAAGTTCAAGTCGCGAAAGGTTGCAGGGTGGCCAAAGTACCTCCTGGAGTGGGTCCGCGTTTTCCGCAGGTCGTCGTTCTGGTGGGCGCCACGGGCGATCTCGCCCGGCGCAAGCTCATCCCGGGGCTGTTTCATCTCTCCGGCCTGGGATTCATCCCCGGCTGCCGCATCATCGGCGTCTCTCTGGAGGACATCGACGCGCAGGGTTTCCGCAATCTTGCGCGCGGCGCCCTGAACGAGTTTTACACGCGTAAAGTCTCGGAGGCGGACTGGGCGGCGTTTGCGGACGCAATGGACTACGTCCCCCTGGGCGCCGGTGCCGCCGCGCTGCGAGCTGCCGTCGAGCGGGCGGAGAAGTCGCTCGCGTCGCAGAGCCAGCGCCTGCACTATCTCAGCGTGCCGCCGAGCGCCGCGCTCTCCGCCGTGCGCATGCTCGGGGAAGCGGGCCTGGTCGAGCGCTCGCGCATCATCATGGAGAAGCCCTTCGGCACGGACTACGCGAGCGCCCGCTCGCTGAACGCCAAGCTGCACGAGGTCTTCGCCGAGGAGCAGATTTTCCGCATCGACCACTTCCTCGGCAAGGAGCCGGCGCAGAACATCCTCGCCTTCCGCTTCGCCAACGGCCTCTTCGAGCCCATCTGGAACCGCAACTTCATCGATCACGTGCAGATCGACGTGCCGGAGACGCTCGGGCTCGGCAAGCGGGCGGCGTTCTACGATCAGGTCGGCGCATTCCGCGACATGGTGGTGACGCATCTTTTCCAGATCCTCGCCTTCATGGCGATGGAGCCGCCCACGGCGCTCGAGCCGGCCTCGATCGGCGAGGAGAAATACAAGGTCTTCCGCAGCATGCTGCCCATCAAGCCGCACGATGTGGTGCGCGGGCAGTACAACGGCTATCGCGGCGAGGAGGGTGTGAGCCCTGAGTCGGACACCGAGACCTTCATCGCCTTGAAGTGCACGATCGACAACTGGCGCTGGGCGGGCGTGCCCTTCTACCTGCGCACCGGCAAGCGGCTCGCCGAAGGGCAGCGGATCATCTCCATCGCGTTCCGCGAGCCGCCGAAGAGCATGTTCCCGGCCGACTCGGGCGTCGGCGCCCAGGGCCCCGATCATCTGACCTTCGACCTCGCGGACGTCTCGAAGATGTCGCTGTCGTTCTATGGCAAGCGGCCCGGCCCGGGGATGCGGCTCGACAAGTTGAGTCTGCAGTTCGCGATGAACGACACCGGTCTCGTCGGCGAAGTGCTCGAGGCCTACGAGCGGCTCATTCTCGACGCGATGCGTGGCGACCGGACGCTCTTCACCAACGCCGAGGGCATCGAGCGGCTGTGGGAAGTGTCGACGCCGCTGTTGGAATCACCGCCGCCGGTGCGCCTCTATGCCCCGGGCTCCTGGGGTCCCAACTCCATGCATCAGCTCATCGCGCCGCACGCGTGGCGCCTGCCTTTCGAGCGGGTCTGGCGCGGGGACAACCGCACGGGAACGTGAGCGTGCGGCGGCCGGCGGGATGTTGTAGTATGTTGCCGGCGCAACGAGGAGCACGGACAACATGCTTATCCTGACCAGGCGAGCGGGCGAGACCATCATGATCGGCGACACGGTCACGTTCACGGTTCTCGGGGTCAAGGGCAACCAGGTGCGGTGCGGCATCAACGCTCCGAAGGAGGTCGCGGTCCACCGCGAGGAAATCTACGAGCGCATCCACCGGGAGCGCGAGGAAGCCGCGCTGCGCGGGCCGCAAGACGCTCCCGAAGAGCCGCCCGTCCGGGCTTAGGCGTAAGCGCAGCCATGGAGGGCCAGTGGCAGGGCCTCACCTGCTAAAATAGGGTCGTCCGTTTCCCGAGGAGACCCTAGATGCCCCTTCCCGCGCGCCGTACCAGCAACCCCGTCCTGAACGACAGAACCTTCTCGAGCCTGCCGCGGGCCGGGATCGGGGTCGAGGGCATGACCCTCAAGGGAACGATCGACAAATCGTTCCTGCTCCTCGTCGTTCTTCTGCTGGCCGCATTCTGGCCGTGGTCGCAGTACATGGCGACCGGCGACGCGCAGACCGTGGCCGGCACCACGATGCTCGGACTCATCGGCGGCCTGATCCTCGGCTGCATCATCAGCTTCAAGGCGAATCTGGCGCCCTATCTGTCGATTCCCTACGCGGCGCTCGAGGGGCTGGCGCTCGGTGGCATCTCGGCCGTGCTGGAGCGACGCTACCACGGCATCGCCATTCAGGCGGTGGGCCTCACGTTCGGCGTGCTCGCCGCGCTCCTCATCGCCTACCGGGCGCATCTGATCCGTGTCACCGAGCGGTTCCGGGCGATGGTCGTCGCGGCGACACTCGGCGTGCTCCTCTTCTACGTCGCGACCATGGTTCTCGGGTTCTTCCACGTCTCCACCCAGGCGCTCTACGCCTCGACCCCGCTCGGCATCGGCATCTCTCTCGTCATCGTCGCGATTGCCGCCGCCAACGTCGTGCTCGCTTTCGACCAGATCGAGCGCGGCATCGCCGGCGGTGCGCCGAAGTACGCGGAGTGGTACTGCGCCTTCGGCATGATCGTGACCCTGGTGTGGCTCTACATCGAGATCCTCAACCTGCTGGCGCAGTCACGCCGGCAATGAGGAGCCTCTGAGCTCCGAGGCCGCCATCGTCATCCCGCATGGGGAGCTCTCCGCACAGGCGCTGCGCGGGGTGATCGAGTCCTTCGTGTTGCGCGAAGGCACCGATTACGGTGAGCGCGAGCATTCGCTCGAGCAGAAGGTGGCGCAGGTGCGGGCGCAGCTCGAGCGCGGGCAGGCCCGCATCCTCTTCGATCCCGAAACCAACACCGTGACTCTCGAGGTGGTGACCGCGGGCCGGCGGTCGCCCGGCTGAAGCGCGAGCCGGCCGGGGCATGGCGATTGCTCGGCTCCCCCCGAATTCATCACCTACGGAGGAGCCATGAACAACGACCGTGCTGCCGGCCAGTGGAAACAGCTCAAGGGAAGCATCAAAGAGCAATGGGGAAAGCTCACGGACGATGAGATTTCCCAGCTCGAGGGCCACGGCGATCAGCTCGCGGGGCGGCTGCAGGAGCGATACGGCCTCGCCCGCGAGGAAGCGGAGCGCCAGGCGCGGGAGTTCCAGACCCGCCACAACTGGCACTGATTCGACCCACTGAATAGACCTCACTGTGGCCCGTCGCGGCAGGGATGCCGCGGCGGCCACGCTGGTCAGCGCAGCACTTCGTCCAGGAACTGCAGCAGCGAGTGCCAGGCGCGGCGGTCCGCCGTCTCATCGTACATCAGGCCCAGCGCCGGATCGTTGGCATGCGGATTCGTGAAGGCGTGCCGGGTGTTGCCGTAGGCGTGCAGCTGCCAGTCCGCACCCGCCGCGGTGAGCTCCTTCGCGATCGCGAGCACGTCCTGCGGCGGACCCATGGGGTCGTCGAAGCCGTGCAGCATGAGGACCTTTGCGCGGACCTTGCCTGACGAAGGCAGTCCGGTCGGTTTCAACAGTCCGTGAACGCTGACGACACCCCGCACGTCGGCGCCGCTTCGAGCCAGATCCAACACGCACATCCCGCCGAAGCAGAATCCCATGGCGCCGATGCGGCGCGTGTCGACTTCCGGCTGCCCCCTCAGGGTGGCGAGCGCGGCGGTGATGCGCCGGGCGAGCAGCGCCCGGTCCTCGACGAAGGGAGCCATGAGCGCCGAGCATTCCGCTGTGGTGGCGCCGCGCTTGCCCTTGCCGAACATATCGAGCGCGAAGGTGGCGAAGCCGTGCCAGGCGAGGCGCCGCGCCTTGCGCTCGACGAACTCGCCCCGGCCGGCCCACTCATGGGCGATGAGCAGCGCGGGCAGCGGACCCGGACGGGTGTCGTCGTGACAGAAGAAGCCCTCGAGGACGGTCTGGCCGTCGCGGTATTCGATCAGCCGCTCCTGAATCGCCATGATCGATCCTCCGGATTGCGTTGGGGGTGAGGGTGGGGGAGTGGGATTCTAGCACCTGCAGGAACCGGCATTCCGGCCGGCCCGTTTAGCTTTCATCCCGTCCTCAATGGGAGGAGCGGCATGACCCTCCTGGATGTCTTCGGCGTGACCCGCCACATCGAGTGGTGGCAGGAGCTGCCGCGCGCCTTCGTCGTCTTCGTCTACGGGCTGCTGTTGCTGCGCCTCTCGGGGCGACGGACGTTCGCCCGCTGGTCGGCGCTCGACATCATCGTCTCCATCATCACCGGCTCGGCACTCGGGCGGGCGATGACCGGCTCGGCGCCGCTCGGCGGCACGATGCTCGCGGTGTTGCTGTTGACCGTCCTGCACTGGCTGTTGGCGCGCTCCGCGGCCTACTCGCACCGTCTGGCCTGGCTCCTCGAGGGCAGGCCGGTGGTCATCGGCGAGGCGGGCGCCGCACTCAAGCCGCAGATGCTGCGCTACAACATCAGCGAGACCGACTTGCACGAGGCCTTGCGCCAGAACGGCGTGCCGGAGCAGGAGGTCGCAAAGGTGCGCCGCATCACCCTGGAGCCGAGCGGCAACATCACGGTGCTGACCGCCTGAGGCGGTGTGGTCAGGAGCGCTTGAAGAGCGCGACGCCGAGCAACACGACGCCGGCGCCGAGCACCGCGCCGCCGACCCAGCCGGGAAGCGTCTGCTCCTGCCGCACCGTCGCCTGGAAGGTGCCGAGCTTGACGACGCTCTGCTCGGTCGAATAGTGGAAGGGGCGCAGGATCAGGAAGATGCCCGCGGCGATGAGGATCAGGCCGGCGATGAGGGGAGCTTTCATCCGCAGATTGTATCAGCGCGGGCGGGAGCAGCGCAGCGGGCTGGAACAGGCAATCCGCCGGGGGAAATGCCCGGCGGAAGACATCTTGACAGCAAAAATCGGTGCTATCAAGATGCGCGCCATGCGCACCACGGTCACTCTCGATCCCGACGTCGAGCAGCTGCTTCGCGATGCGATGCAACAGCGGCGCCGGGGCTTCAAGGAGGTTTTGAATCAGGCGATTCGCGCCGGTCTGGCGGCGCCCGGAAGCCTGGGCGTCGCAGATCGGCCATTCACGCTGCGCGCGCAGCCGATGGGATTGCGCCCGGGGATCGATGCCGGTCGGCTGAATCAACTCGCGGACGAGCTCGAGTCTGATGCTTTCGCAGATCTCAGCCACCGACTCTTGCGCGGCCGCAAGCCGCGGGCCCGCCGCCGGAAGTGATCGTCCCGGACGCCAATCTGCTGCTTTACGCATGCGATGCCGCGAGTCCTTTCCATGAGCGGGCGCGGAATTGGTGGCAAGCGTGCCTTTCCGGCCGGGAGGCCGTCGGGCTCACGCATCCGGCACTGTTTGCGTTCCTGCGGATCAGCACGAATGCGCGAATCTTCACGAACCCGTTGACGCTTGCCGAATCCGCAACCTACATCAGGTCCTGGGTCGCCCGCAGGGTTTGCCAGCCGCTGCAAGCCTCCGCGGATCACACCGCTCGCGTGATCGAGCTACTCGAATCGGCAGGGGGTGTCGCGGGCAACCTCGTAACCGACGCGCAGATTGGCGCGCTGGCCATCGCATATCGCGCCGTCGTGCATACGGCTGACCGGGATTTTTTGCGATTCCCCGAGGTGCGCTGCCACTTTCCGCTGGATGACTGAGATCGCCCCTTTTAGGCCATCCCCCCGCTGACGGAGATGATCTGCGAGGTCACGTAGGATGCCTCGGCGGAGCAGAGGAATGCGACCACCGCCGCCACTTCCGCCGGAAGGCCGGCGCGGTTCATGGGCACCAGGCGCTCGATGGCTTTCTCATCGAATACCCCCTCGCTCATCGGCGTGCTGATGATTCCCGGAGCCACGGCGTTGACGGTGATGCCGCGGCTGGCGACCTCGAGGGCGAGGGCCTTGGTCGCGGAATTGAGCGCGCCCTTGGCGGCGGCGTAGTTGACCTGTCCGCGGTTGCCGATGAGGGCGGCGATGGAGGAGATGTTGATGATCCGGCCCCAGCGGGTGCGGATCATGGGCATGAGCAGCGGTTGGGTGACGTGGAAGAATCCGTTGATCGATACATCGATCACCCGGTGCCACTGCTCCGCGCGCATGCCGGGCAGTACCGCATCGTCATGAACGCCGGCGTTGTTCACCAGGATCTGGATGGGACCGGCCGCCAATGCGGACTCGAGCGCCTGTCGTGTCCCCACCGCATCGGTCACGTCGAAATGCAGCGCTGTGGCGCTACCGCCGTCGCCGGTGATCTCCTGCACCAGGCTTTGCGCGGCGCTGATGTCTTGCCGCGCATGCACGTAGACCTGATGGCCATCGCGCGCGAGCCGGCGGCAGATCGCTGCGCCGATGCCGCCGCTGCCACCGGTAACCAGCGCGCGCTTGACCGTGTTGCTCAACCTGCCTGCACTCCAAAGACGATGCTGGCGCGGCCGCTCAGGAGCTCCCGGCCGGCGCTGGAGACGGCAAAATGATACAGCACCGTACCGTCATCGCCCGCGAGGCGCTCGGCGCTTGCGATCAGGTCCTCGGGCAGGTCATCGAGCCGCGTGACGTGCAGCACGAGGTTTCTCAGGCTGGCGAGATAGCCGGGACGCGCCTGCTGGCCCGATATCGCCGCCATGATCGCGCCGTGCACGGCCATGGCCTGGCCGGCGTACTCCACCCCGCAGACGGCGCCGAGGCGGCCGCCGGCGCGCAGGGGATTGCTCGCGAGGCGGTGGCTGGTGGCGCGGCAGCGGATGCGCACGTTATCCCAGGTGAGGACCTCCTCGAGCAGGCACATCGGTCCCCGGTGCGGGATGTGGGCCTCGATCCAGCGGTGATCGAGCGGCTCGCCGCCGGCCGGTCCCCGGTTGAAGGGTGTCGTCCCTAGCGACATGGGGAGACCTCCACCGCGAGATATTGCTCCGGCAGGTAATCGATCCGGGCGCGGCCTTCTTCGCGGCGCGCGAGCAGCCGCAACAGCGGGAGGCTGCGCGCGGCCGGTACGCGGGTGCGCAGCGCCTCGAGCTGCGGGTCCGGCAGGCGATCGGCCGGCGCATCGCTCAAAGCGACGGCGATGCGCGCGAGGCTCGCCGCCTCCAGCGTGGGAGTCAGCACGAGAGCCATTCCGAAGGAATCGGGCACGGGACGCTTGGCGAGCAGCGGCTCGGGGTAGGGCGTCTCGTAGGCGCAAAGAAGCGCCGGCGCGCCGCTCACGGCGATCTGCAAGAGGGTCTCCAGCAGCCCCGCGCCGAAGCTGGCGTCGTATGCGCAGACGGCGCTCGAGGATGCGGTGGCGCCCGTTGCGATGCTCCAGTAACCGGCAGCGGCGTTGTGCACTGAGTTGTGGAAGCGTGTCGGGGAGATCTGCCGCTCCTCCGTGGCGAGCGCCTCGCAAATCTCGTGACAGATGACCCCATCGCCGCTGGAGGATGCGAACACGGCTGCCAGCTGCGTTGGATCGATGGCGGCGCTCACGATCGCCTGCTGGGCGACGCCGATGGCCAGCTTGACGGTGGCTCCGGTGCGGCGCCTTTCGGCAGGCGGCAGGGCCTGCGGAGCGGGCAACACGGTGGGGCAGGGGTGATAAGGCGCCTCGCCCGCGAGGATGGGCGCGCCGCTCGCCCAATCGGCGAGGCCCGGGCCGAGTAATCCGATGCCTCGCACGTACGCCGTCAGCTCGGGGGAAGCCTTCGGCCTGGCCGCCTCCGTCGAGCTCGCGCCCCTCATGCGCACCGCTCCAGAACGAGGCTGCAGTTGGAGCCTCCGAAGCCGAAGGAGTTGCTGAGCGCGCGCCGGAAGCGCTCATCGGTGCGATTCTCGCGCAGGTAATCGAACCCGATCGCAGGATCGACCTGCGCGGTGTTGGCGCTGCCCGGCACGAGCCGTTGGGTCAGGCAGATTGCGCAGATCACCGCCTCGAGCGCGCCCGCCGCGCCCAGGGTATGGCCGGTGCAGCCCTTGGTGGAGCTCGCCCGGATGGAGGGGCCGAAAAGGCCGGCTACGGCGCACCCCTCGGCGGCGTCGTTGCTCGGAGTGCCGGTGCCGTGGAGATTGATGTAGTCGATATCCGCCGGAGTGAGGTTGGCGACGGCGAGCGCCTGCTCCATCGCCTGGCGGGCGCCGCGGCCTTCCGGGTGCGGCGCGGACATGTGGTGCGCGTCGCTCGACTCTCCGCTGCCGGTGAGGAGGATGCTGCCGCAGCTGACATCGGCCGGCGTGCGCTCGAGCAGCGCGAACGCGGCCGCCTCGCCGATGGAGATGCCGTTGCGCGCCACGTCGAACGGCTTACACGGCGCCGGGGAGACGAGCTGCAGCGAGTGAAAGCCGTAGAGCGTCGTCAGGCAAAGCGAATCGACCCCGCCGACGACGGCGGCATCGATCCACCCGGCCTCGATCATGCGCCATGCGGCACTGAACGCCTTCGCGCTGGAAGAGCAGGCCGTGGAGATGACGGTGGCGGGGCCTTCGAGCCCGAGGAAGCGGCGGGCGAAAGCGCCGAGGGAGTAGGAGTTGTGCGTCCCGGCATAGTCGAGATCCGCCGGCAGCGCGCCCGTTGCCGGATCGCGATGGCGGTAGGCGACCTCCGTCGCCAGCATGCCGGAGGTGCTCGTTCCCAGGATGAGGCCGATGCGCTGCCGGCCCCACCGGCCGATGCTTTCCTGCACCGCATCCCTGAAGCCGTCCTGGCGCAGCCCGAGTTGCGCGAGGCGGTTGTTGCGGCAGTCGAAGCGTTTGAGCTGCGCTGGCAGCGACTCCTCATCCACACCCGGCACCTCGCCAACATAGGTGTCGAGGCGAACGGTCTCAAACGCGCATGGCGCGAGTCCGCTGCGCTGAGCACGCAACGACGCGGCGGTCTGCTCGATGCCGCGGCCGATGCAGCTCGTGGCGGTGAAATGGCTGAGGAGAAGCGAAGTCAAGTTGAGCCGTCTCCGGCAAGAGCCGAGCGCAACGTGATGGGTTTCAGACCCGCGGCGGCGATTCCTTCGAGCAGACGGGGCAGCACCTCGAGCACGATCGGCGAGCCCGACCCGCTGCGGGCGGCGTTGCCGTCATGCAGCAGCAGAATGTCACCGCCTCGCAATTGGCTCGTCAGTTTTCCGAGCACGGCGTCCGCGCTGGCGTTGATGGTGTCGAACCCGCGGCGCGTCCAGCTCGCGAGCCGCAGACTCAAGCGATTCAGCACCGGGTCGAGGAACGGATTGCGCAATCCCGCCGGAGCACGGAAAAAGGCGGGGCGCTGTCCCGTCACGATCCCGATGGTGTCCTGGGCGCGCTCGATCTCCGCCATCAGTCCCCGCGGCCCCAGAAGCGAGAAGTAATGGACGTGCCGCTGGCTATGATTCTCGATGGCATGCCCACGGCACGCGATCTCACGTGCGAGCTCGCCATAGGTTCGGACGCGTTCCCCGATGCAGAAGAACGTCGCGCGCACGCGATGCTCATCGAGCAAGGCCAGAACGCGCGGCGTGACTTGCGGATCGGGACCATCGTCGATCGTGATCGCCACCTGGCGCCGGCTGGCCGCAGCCGCCGGCAGGCGGGTCCAATTGGGGCCGAGCAGGCGGCTGCGGGGGACGAGGCTCGCGCCCGTGAGCACGGCGTGATCGGCAACCAGCGCGCCGAGCACCCAGGGCCAGGTGGTGGGGCGCGCGATCAGCGTGGCGATGGCCCCGACGTGCAGTCCCAGCGAGGCCCCGACGAGGGGCGAGGGCCGCCATCGCGGGGGATGTGAAGGCGATTCGGTCGACAATTCAGCTCCGGCGCAGCCGCTACCGCGACCGCGCATGGTGTCTATTTTTCCACAGATCACTGCGCGCCAGGAGCGCGGCGAAGAGGAGCGCCAGGAAGGCGCCCGGAGCCACCGTCGAGCCCAGGTTCTGCAGCACGGGCACCGAGGAGAAGGCGAGCACGCCGAATCCGAGCACGGTGGCGCCGTTGGCGACTACGAGCGAGGCGAGCGTCAGGGAATGGGAAGCCTCTGCGCGTGCGGGGGTCGGCTCCAGGCTTACGGGCTTATCGAAGAAGAGGGCGTAGTTCGAGCCGACGGCGACGATGAGGAGCATGCCGATCACGTGCAGAAGGGTGAGCGGCTGGCCGAAGAGGGTGAGGCCGGCGGCGACCGCGAGCACCGCGGTGGCGAGCGGCAAAAGGATGAGGACGACGCGGATCGGCGCGCGCACGGCAAGGAGCAGCAGCACGGTGATGGCCGCAACGCCCAGCAACGAAAGCTCTACCGCCTCGCGCAGATAGGTCGCATACAGCTCGTTCACCTGTCCCTTCAGATCCAACACCGTGGCCTGCGCGGGCGCCGCGGCCGAGACCGCCTGGCGCACTCGAGTGAAATCGATCGTGAAGGCGTGAGCCCCGGAGCTCGGGGCATCGAGCGGCAGCAGCGCATGCCAGCGATCGCCCGCGCGAACCAGCAGGGAGTCGGCGACGGATGCGAACGAGGTGCCTTCGAGATCCTTCGGTGTCAGCAGCGGAGCATGGCGCGCCGCCTCGATGTCTGTGAGGAACGGTGTCAGCCGCGTGATGCTCAGCGGCAGTCCCGCGAGCGCCTGTTGAAGGTTTGCCCGCAGTACCGCGGGCGCCGGCAGGCTGAGCTGCCTCTGTCGCTGGACCGCCTCGCTCGGGAGGTAGAGGGCCGGGCTCTCATAACCCGAGATCACATTGCGGGCGATGAGGCCGTCGAGCTGCGCCCCGACCTCTTCGGCGCCATGAAGCGCCGACTGCCTGTCCGGGGCCGAGACGACTACCAGATACCGCACATCCGGCGCACCCAGGTCCGCACGGAGCTGCCCGTCGAGCGCCTGGTCGGCGGCCGGGACCGGGCTGAGCGCCGCCAGATCGTGGCTGAAGAGGTGACCGCGATTGAGGTAGAGCACCACGATTGCAGCGACGGCGATGAGTCCCACGGCCGCGCGCCCCCCCGCCCGACCTGCCGAAAGGCGTCGCAGGATGCCTTGCGCCACCCGGCCGATGGGACTCAGATCCCGGATCATGAAGCTCCGCGGCAGCAGGGCGGGGAGCACGAAGCGCGTCGCAAGCCCCGCCGCCAACACGCCGGTGAGCGAATACAACCCGAGCTGCGCCAGTCCCGGAAATCCCGACGGCAGAAGGGAGGCGAACCCGCAGATCGAGGTCAGCATGCCGAGCCGGATGGTGGGCCAGACCGTCCAGACGGCCGCCGGTCCCGTGTCAGTGAGCGCCGAATGGGGCGGCGCCGCCGCGCGATCGCGCGATCGCGACTGCACGAAAAGATAGATCGAGTAGTCGACTCCCTCGCCGATCAGCGTGACACCGAATCCCAGCGTCACCCCCTGCACCACGCCGAAACCCAGCGCCACCGCGGCAACGCCCGCCACCGCTCCCGAAGCGACGGGCACGAGCCCGAGGACGAGCGGCGGAATCGAGCGGTAAACCAGGATGAGGAGCGCCAGGATGAGCACGGAGCTCACGATCGAGAGCCGCATGACCTCCCGCTTGATGTGCGCGCGTGCCTCGACGGCAAACACTCCCGGCCCGGTCATCTGCAGCGAAGCGCGCGCGTTCCGCGCGGCAAGCGTTGCAGCGAACGCACTGCGAATCGCCTGCAGGGCCCGCTCCTGGGCGTCGGTGTCCGAACCCTCGGCCCGCGTCTGGACGATCAGCAGCGCGCGATCGCCATTCTTCGAAACCCATACTCCGTCCACCCTGCGTGGCGCCTGCCGCTGCCCGAGCTCCCCGAGCAGCGTCATCATCTCCCCGGTCGGATCGCTCGGCACCATCGATTCGGCGAGCATCCCCGCCGGCGAGGCCAGCATGTCGATCGTGCTCTGGATCGCCTCGCGCAGCCCCGCGGCCGTGAACCGCTGCGGTGTCACGGAGCTGCTGAGCAGATACCGGTGCGCAAAGAGAAACGCCTCATCGCGCTGCGCCGAGGCCTGATCGCCGTTCTCGACGGACAGGAACTGCGCGTCGGCCCGTAGCCGCTGCGCCAGCCCTTGCGACAGCTGCGCGCGCAGCTCGGCCCCCGGTGTCCCGCTGCGCGGGGGGTTTCCCGCGGCCCCTCCCTCGATCGCGACGATGATCAGCCTGGAGGCCACTCCCTGGCGCAACTGCTCCACCAACAGCCTCTGCGAGGCCGTTGGCGCGCTCGGCAGGAACGCCGAGAGATCCGCCGAGTACCGCGCGCGAATCACGATGAGGGCCGCAGCCGCCAGCAGCAGCGCCCAGATGACGATCGCCGCCCCCCGCCGTTTCATTTCCCGGGCGGACCTTGCGGCGCCGGCGCCGTCATCGTCATGAGCGACCGATCGCCATTCGGTTTGTCGATCTGTACCGACTGAACGTCCCCCTCCGCCCCTTCGATTTCAATGCTGCGCACGCCCCGCGCCACTTTCCCGTCCAATGGCACGAGTCCCAACTGCCAGTGTTTCAGATCCCCTTCGAAGCTGACTTTGAATACCCGCTCGAGCGCCGCCCGATCCCCCGCCATCGTCGCCCGAATCGCGTCCACATAAGGCGCCAACTGCGGGTAAGAGCTCAAATCGATGTGATAGGTCCGATGTCCCCGCTCCATCGTCACTTCGCCATGGTCCAGAACCACCGACTCTTCCCTGGGCCTCAACATCCTCTTCTCCAAATGATCCGGCGCGTCGTAGATGAGGATCCCCGAGGAGGTCAGCGGCCGCTCCAGCACGGAGAAGTAATCCTTCTCGACATACGTCACTTCCCCGTGCTTGCGCTGCGCCAGCAGCTGCATGAGCCGCCCGAGCTCATCCTGCGAGGAAGCCTGACCCGCCGCCAGAGCCGCCGCGCCACTCACGGAGAGCAGCATCGCCAAGAGCCCGCCGGCAACCCTGCGCTTCATCTTCACTCCCAAAACCGATAAAAATTGAACCAGTTGTAAGGATACCGCCGGCAATACTCCTCCAACCGACCCACGTACCTCACCACCCCCTCGCGCACCGCCGCCTCCCTTTCCCTCCCCTCCATCCCCGAGAAGTCCGCCACCTCCTCGAACACCACCCGATACCGATTGCCCCCCAGATACAACCCCAGCATCAGGATCACCCGCTTACCCAACAGAGCCGCCGCCCGCATGGGTCCCAGCGGAAACTTCGCCACCTCTCCCAGAAACTCCACCTCCATCACCGCCTCGCCCCCAGGCGTCCGGTCTCCCAGCATCCCGACGTAAACCCCTTCCTCGAGCAAGTCCCTCACCCTGAGCATCGCCTCCACGCTCCCCAACGCCACCGTATCCACCTTGGCCGCCGGATTGATCGCCGCCAGCATGGCGTTGAGCTTGCGCGCATTGTCCTCGTAAGCCACCATCGAGACGCGCAGTCCCGCCCGCCGCCGCCCGAGGGCCCGTGTGACCTCGAAGCTGCCGAGGTGCGCCCCCAGGAGGAACGCGCCGCCCCCCGGCCGCGGCCGCACCCCGACGAGCTCCTCCCCCTCGATGGCGATGTCGAAGAGCTCGAAGCGCTCGTTGAGCAGATACACCCGATCGTGAATGGTGGTGGCAAAGCTCATGACCTGCCGGAAGCGGTCGCGGGCCTGCGGCCTGCGCCCGAGCACCCGCCGCAGGTAATCGAGCGAGGCGCCCCGCGCCTGCGGCGCGAAGAGGAAGAAGTAGAGGGCGATCCCACGGAGGAGGACGCGGCCGGCCGGCCGCCCGAGGCGCAGGGAGATGACCGTCATGAGGCGCAACAGCCAGACGCTGCCGCGCTCCCGGTGGATGCGCCACTCGGCTGACATCAGGACTCTCCCACGGGCTGTCCTGGCCGGGGGTCCTGCCGCCGAGGACGGCCGGTGGCACGGCCCCTCATGTCCTCGACAGCTGACCCGTTGCGACAGTGCGGTCGGCGGTCGAGATCGTGAAGCGAATCGCGCCGCTCGCCAGCCGCTCGTGCTCGAGCCGCAGCGGCTCACTCGGGCCGGTCGGGCTCAAGAACTTCACCGAGGAGGCGCGCCAGGCAGTCGCTTCGGACCCCAGGGCCCGCTCGATGATTCTCACGGCCTCATCGAGCAGCACCACCCCCGGCAGGATCGGCGACCCGGGGAAATGTCCGTCCGTGGCAGGGTGAGGCACGGGCAGCGACAGCGGCGTCGAGCTCATCAGGTGCCTGCGCGTGGAGCGGCAGCTGCAGTCCCCGCGGCGAGCGCGTGCAACGCCCCCTGCGGCAGCTTGCCCGTGCTGTTGCGCGGCAGCCGCTCGACCAGGAGGAGGGGACGCGGCAGGAACACCGGATCGACACGCTTGCGCAGCTCTTCCACGAGGCGCGCGGCGTCGAGCCCCGGCGCCACGACCGCCGCGGCGACGCGTGTCACGCCGGCGCAGGAAGTCTGCGGCTCCTCGGGAAAGAAGAAGGCGCCATCGAGCACTCCCGCGATGGAGTTGAGTTGGTGCGTCAGGTAGGCGAGGGAGCTGCGCTTGCCCGCAATGTTGACGAGATCGGCGAGCCGGCCGTGGAGCAGAAACCGCTGTGTATCGATGACCTCCAGCTCATCGCACATCGGCGTCGGCTGCTCGAGGTGGCCGCCCCGCGCCCAGGCGCGGCCCTCATCGAGGGTCAGGCAGACGCCCGGCCAGAGGCGCCACTCCCGCTCCCGCGCCGTGCGCCGGGTGGCGAGCTGGCCGCTTTCCGTCGAGCCGTAGATCTCGATGAGCGGCGCGCCGAAGCGTTCCTCCGACTCCCGCGCGAGCTCCTGTGCGAGCGGCGCGGTGGCCGAGACGATCAGGTCGGCGGCCGGCACCTCGCCCTGGGAGGCGAGGAGCGCGCGCAGATGAATGGGAGTGCAGATCAGTACCCGCGGCCGCGGCAAGCGCGCGAGCGCGGCGCAAACGTCCGCGGGGTAGAACGGATGCTCCGCGCAAAGGGCGTTCGCGCTCTGCAGCGAGACCAACACGCTCGACTCGAACCCATACATGTGTTGAGGCGGCACGGTCGCGAGCACGGCATGCGAGCGCCCATCCATGAGTCCCAGCCGCTCCGCCCCGTCGCGCACGCAGCGCACGAGACGCCCCCAGGTCTTGCGGTGCGGCACCGGCAGGCCGGTGGACCCGGAGGTGAAGACGACGGCGGCGGTTTGCGAAGCCTCGAGCTCCGGCACGCGCCAATCGCCGGAACGGGCCGCTTTGCCGGATCGGGCCGTCGCCGATCCGCCCTCAGCCGCCGGATAGCGCACCTGCGGCAGGTCGATGTCGCACTGCTCCTGGTCCGTGAGGCAGAAGACATCCGGCGCGAAGGTGGCGAGCCGGCGGATCACTTCCGGGGTGTGAGTCGGGGGCAGCAGGCTCACCTTGCGGGTCAGCAGGCTCGCGGCGAGCCCGACCGTGAAGCGGTAGCGATCCGCACAGATGTTGAGCACGTGTCCGCCCGGCGGCAGGCCCTCGGCCAGCCGCGCGGCCTCGGTGAGGAATTCCGCTGCGCTGACGGGGACGCCGCCGCGGTAGGCGACCGCCTCCCCGGGCGCAGCGTGCGAGATCAGCGGAAAGGTGGCCAGAGACTACTTCGTCCGATGGGCGGCGATGTACTCAGCCAGCCGGCGCAGGGAGCGGAAGATCTTCTCGTTGTCTTCGCCGTCCGCGCGCAGCTGGACCCCATAGCGCTTGGAGACCACCAGCGCGATCTCCAGGATGTCGATGGAATCGAGGCCCAGGCCCTCGCCGTAGAGGCGCGCGTCCGGCTCGATCTGGGAAGGGGCGAGCTCGAGGTTCAACGCCTCGACGATGACTTCGGCGAGCTCGCAGGTCAGATCGTCGACCCGAGCCGCGGAGCTCGCGGCGGCATCCGCCGGGTCCGTGGGCTGTAGCAGGGGTGAGGCAGTATTGGGCATCGTCTTTCCAAACGCTCTTTCCAGGCGCAGCGGGCAACCGCCGCCCCGGCTGGCGGCCGACCCCCCTTGCGATAGGGCTATCATGATACAAGCGCGAAGCGGCTGGCAACCGCGCAACGCGTCAAGTCTGGCGCAAGCGGCGTATGGCGAGCCACGGCAGGCGCAGCAGGAATCCCGTGAAGAGGCGCAGGTGCATCCAGGTGAGCAGCGCGTTGTCGCGCCAGTAGTTGAAATGTGACACACCTCCTTCCGCCGGGCTGAAATACCTGACCGGGGCCGGAAGGTTGCGCGCGGGGACCCCGCGCCAGCAGAGGCGCACGGCCGCCTCCACGTCGAAGTCGAACCGGCGCATGCCGAGGCTCGAGCGCATCGCCTGAAGGAGCGGCGCGATCGGGTAGACTCGGAAGCCGAAGAGCGAGTCATGGATGCCCGCCCAGAGCGTCTCGAGGTTCGTCCACCAGTTCGAGATCCGCCGGCCCTTGACCCGCAGTGCGGGCGCGCTCGCGTCGAATACCGGATCGCCGAGGACCATCGCCCGCGGCTGCTCGCGCGAGGCCTGCATGAACTCGCCGATCCGTCCGGCCGGGTGTTGTCCGTCGGAGTCCATCACCAGGGCGTGTGTGAAGCCGCGGCGCAGCGCCTGCTCGAGCCCGAGGAGCACCGCCGCGCCCTTGCCGCCGTTTCGCGGCCGCACCAGCACCTCGAGGCCGGGATCCTCGCGTGCCATGGCGAGAATCGCGGGCCCCGTGCCGTCGGTGCTGCCGTCCACGACGACCCAGACCGGCTGCCATTCCTTGCGGGCGGCGCGCACGGTCTCGAATACCTTCTCGCCCGGGTTGTAGCTCGGGATGAGGACGAGGTGCGTCGCCGAGGGCAGACTCATGGCTCGATGAGCGCGGCGCGGGAGGTGGGCGCCGCGATCCAGGCACGTTGCGCCGCGCTGGCGAGCTCGCGGGCGTATTCCCGCTCCAGGGCCTCGAGGCAGCCGGCCGCATCGCTCGGCGCCGCGAGGCGCCGGCCGAGGCGCACCCGATAATGGATCGGCAGGTGAGGGGCCTTGAAGAACGGCCAGCCCTTGCCGAGGTAGGGGGAATCCGTCTCGATGAGCGCGACCTGGATGGGTGCCCCCGCGCGGCGCGCGATCACCGCGACGCTGCCGGTCAGGGGGTTGACGGGATGGCGCGTGGTACGGGTGCCCTCGGGGAAAAGCAACACGAGCGCACCGCGCTCGAGCTCCGCCACGGCGTCCTTGATCATCCTGAGCGGCGGATCGCTGCGGATGAAGCCCGCGAGCCGCGCGCCCGCGCCGAGGAACACATTGTTGAGCAGCGCCGGCTTCAGGACGCACGCGAGGTCAGGGTGGCGCGTGAGCAGGAGGATCGCATCGATCGAGGTCGGATGGTTGGGAGCGAGGATCACCGGCGGGCCGCGGCGCAGGGCATCGATCGCGGTGAGATCGAGCTCATAGGCGCCACTCAGCGTGAGCAGCCCGGAGAAGAGCCGGAAGCCCGACATCATCGTGCGCCGCACTCCGGCCCGCCGCCAGCGGCGCGGCAGGGGCGAGAAGATGAGCAGCGCGAGCAGCGTCCAGCCGATGATGAGGACCGCCAGCAGCGCCAGCACCCCGTACATCGTCAGGTAGTCCCGGGCCCGGTTCAGGAGTAGTTTCATGCGCTTTTCATGCGCTGGATCCGGGCTCCTGCCCGGCCCAGCGCTCCGCCACCTGCGGCGGCGGGGCACATTGCGCTGCGCAGTCCCTGCTGCGCGCAAGCCCGGGGTGGCCGTTCCTGGCCACCCGTGCGACGCATGCGTCGCACCCCTGTGCCTGGTGGCGTGTCGTATCGCTTCATGACGGGGGTCGACGGTGGCGCAACGTGCCGCTCAGGCGCCGGGCTCTGCGCCGCGGCTCCCGACCGCCTCGATCTCGACCGCGAGGTCACGCCGGCAGATGTCGGCCTTCAGGTAGAGCACCGACGCGCCGGTGCCGATCGCTTCCGTGAGCTGCGCGCGGATCACGGGCAGATCCCGCGGGTCGCGGACGTAGACCTTGTACGCGAGGGCCTCCAGAGGAAGCTTCCCGCCGAGCGCCGTGCGTCCGGCTTCCTCGAGCAGCGCCTCGATGTTGCGCAGCGTCTCGCGGGTCTGCTCGAGCGGATCGCCGCTGTGCAGGGTGCGATGGCCGACGATGCTCGCGGTGCCGGAGATGAAGAGCGTGGCCGCGCCGTTCTTGCCCAGCACCGCGGCGCGCGAGAAAGCGGGACTGCGCGGCCCATACTCCGCGGGGTAATGGTAGGCGCTCACCTGCCGCGGATTCTCGATGAGAGCGGGCGCCAGGCGGCTCGCGAGGAAGTAGATGACGAGCGGGCTGCCCGTCGCGGCCCCGAGCGCGCTCGCGGCCGGCACGTTGCCCGCCACCGCCCGCCCGGAAGCCATCAGCGCCTCCTGCCGCGCGCTGTTGAATTGCCGATAGCGCTCGAGGCCGTGCGTCTCCACGTTGATGTCGGGAATGTAGTTCCAAACGCGAAGCAGGTGCCTGTGACCCTGGCCCGCGAGGGTCGCGAAAATGTCGCGGTATGCCTGCCGCGTGGCCTCGTAGAGACGGCCGTGCTGCGCTGAATCTTTGGCCGGGACCACATCCTCCTCGCGCAGCGACACGCTGCCGAAGAGGACGTCCGCGGTGCATGTATATCGAACACGGCCCTGGGCGCCGGCGCGCACCTCATCGCCGATGCGCCAGAGCTCGAGAACCTCGCACTCCTCGCCCAGCACGGGCATCGACACCTGCGCCAGCGGAAAGCCGAGATCGCCGCTTGCGGTGCGCGAGCCCTGCGGCACGCGATCGAAGAGCGCGCCGCCGAGCACGCCGCGGTGCCAATCCGCGGCGCGGCCTCGGGCGGTGAGGTATTCCAGCTGCAGCGCGCCGAGCCGATCCATCAGCCCGCCGCCGCCGTCCCGGACGACACATGGGCGGCCCGCCGGCGTGCGGCAGCGAGCGAGCGCCGGGGACTGAAGATCGACATCAGGTAGTAGGTCATCTTGAATGCGCGCAGGGAGTTCCAGATCGGAGTGTTGCCGTAGATGTCGCCGGCGAGGAGCGAGAGCAGCGCGTCCCGCATCCGCAGCGGGTTATGGGGATCCATGAAGAGGTCGCGCATCGCCGGACGTGTCATGCGGTAGATATACCAGGAGAACGCGCGCGGCCCGTGCCGCGAGAGCTTTGCGAAGTGCCGGAACGCCGCCGCGCGGCGCGCGGGCTTGCGCAGGACGAGATCGAGCGCCTGCGCGGCGGCGGCTCCCCCCTGCATGGCGAAGAGTACGCCGGAGGAGAACACCGGATCGATGAACGAGTAGGCATCTCCGATGAGCAGGTAGCGCTCGCCATGGGGGCGCGTGCAGCTGTAGGAGTAATTGCCGGTCGCTTCCACCTCGCTCGCGAGCTCAGCGCCCGCCAGGCGCTCGGCGAGCGCCGGAGATTGGGCGATGGTGTCGAGGAAGAACTCGCGCACCGGTTTGGTGCGGCCCTTGAGGTAATACGGCCACGCCACGGCGCCGACGCTGGTGATCCCGTCCGCGAGCGGGATGTACCAGAACCAGCCGTGCTCGAACCAGAAGATGGAGATATCGCCGGCGCGGCGCGGGTCCGCGTGTCGCCAGGCGCCGCGGAAATGCGCATAGACGGCGGAGCTGTTGTGATGGCGGTTGCGCTGTTTGGTGCCGAGCCGCGTGCCGAGGAAGGTGTCGCGGCCCGAGGCATCGATCAGGTAGGCCGCCCGCCAGCGCTGCATCTCGCCGCTCTCGTGCTGCGCTTCGACGCGTACGCCCGCCTCGCCGAGGAGCTCGACTTCCTTCGCGCGGCAACCCTCCACGACCTCGGCGCCGAGCGCGCCTGCGCGGCGGATGAGGATCTCATCGAGCTGCGAGCGGCGCACCTCATAGGAGTGCGGCTGCTCCTTGCACCAGCCGTCGGCGAAGCGATACGACTGCGTCCGGCCGTGCTCGGGCGAGTGGAACTCAACCCCCCATTTCTCCATGCCGATCGCCCGCACCTGCTCGGCGATGCCGAGCCGGCGAAAGAGCGGCAGATTGGCGGGCAGGAGAGATTCGCCGATGTGGAAGCGCGGATGGCGGGCCTTCTCGAGCAGCACGACCCGATGCCCCCCCTCGGCGAGGAGCGCCGCGGCGGTCGAGCCCGCGGGTCCGCCTCCGATGATGATGACCTCGGCGTCCGATTCCACTGCCGTCATCCGGTCTTACCGCGAGGTCTTGCGGGCCGCGGGCGGGCGCTCCACGAAGCTCTTCGCCTTGTGGGCCTCGGCGCGTACCTTGGATCCCACCTCATGCGCGCCGCGGCGGATCCGGTGACCCGCCTCGCGGGAATCGCGCTTGATCTGGTGGCCCGCGGTGCGCGCATCGGTGGCGATCTTGCGGCCCACGATGCGCGAGCGAGCCGCGACCGTATGGCCGACATCCTTCGCATCGCGCGAGACCACGTGGCCGATGTGCTTCGCGTCCTGCTTCATCGTCGTATCCGCGTGGACGGTGAGCGGGCAGAGCGCGACGGCGGCTGCTGCCGCGACGAGGACAAGTGACAGGGGTGACGGCTTCATGGGCCACCGAGACCGTGATGGACTGGGCCGAGATGTTACCGCAAGCCCCGAGAGCCCGCAGGAACGGCCGCGGCGAACTGCCAAATGTCACAACCTTAGGGCACACTTGATCGGATGCGCCTCGAGCTCCCGATCTCAGTCCGCAGGAACCGGTATGTCCCCGGCCGCTGGGACGTGATCGCCTTCGTCCTGGTCTTCGCGTTTTTCGCCTACCTCGGCGACACCGCTCACGGGCTCACCGGGTCGCTGGCGCACCTGGAGGCCCAGCCGATCTCCCTCGATCCGCGGTACCTGCCCGGCTATGCGGCGCAGACGGCGCTTCGGATGCTGGTGGCGATGCTCGCCTCGCTCGTTTTCACCTTCACGTATGCGACGCTCGCCGCCAAGAGCCGGCGCGCCGCGAGCGTGCTGGTGCCGCTGCTCGACATCCTGCAGTCGGTGCCGATCCTCGGCTTCTCCATCACCATCGTCTTCTTCCTGTCGCTGACACCGGGGCGGGTGGCGGGCGCGGAGCTCGCGGCCATTTTCCTCGTCTTCACCAGCCAGGCGTGGAACATGGCGTTCAGCTTCTATCACTCGCTGCGCAGCATTCCGGACGAGCTCGACGAGGCGGCGCGCGCCTTCCATCTGGGTCCCTGGATGCGCTTCTGGCGCCTGGAGGTGCCATTCGCCATGCCGGCGCTCATCTGGAACATGATGATGTCGATGTCGGGCGGCTGGTTCTTCGTGGTGGCGGCGGAGGCTATCAGCGTCGGACACACGACGGTCACGCTGCCCGGTGTCGGATCCTACATCGCACGGGCCATCCAGGCGCGCAGCCTCACCGCCATCGGCTGGGCGATCGCGGCGATGTTCGTCGTCATCCTGATCTACGACCAGCTCCTCTTCCGGCCGCTCACCGCGAGCGCCGACTGGTTTCGCCTGGAGCAGGAGGCGGGCCTCACGCCCTCGAGGTCCTGGGCGCTCACCATGATGAGACGCTCGCGGCTGCTCGCGCTCGGCCGCGGGATGTTCGGCTCGCTGATCCAGCTCGGATTCAACCGCGGGCGGCTGCGCCGGCCGAAGCCGCCCGGCGCCCGCGGCCGCGCCGGGAACGCCCTCGTGGGCGATGGGATGTGGTATGCGGCCGTCGCGGCGGTCGTGGGTCTCGCCGCCTGGCGGATCGGGCATTTCGTGCTGGCGCACATTCCGCTCACCGAAATCGGGCACGTCGTCGAGCTCGGCTGCTTCACGCTCCTGCGGGTGGCCGTGCTCATCGCGCTCGCGAGCGCGATCTGGGTTCCCATCGGGGTCTACATCGGGATGCGGCCCGGACTTGCGCGCGCGGCGCAGCCGATCGCCCAGTTCCTGGCCGCCTTCCCCGTCAACCTGCTATTCCCCATCGTCGTTTCCGCGATCGTGGTGCTGAAGCTCAACCCGAACATCTGGCTCTCCCCGCTGATGATCCTCGGCACACAGTGGTACATTCTCTTCAACGTCATCGTCGGGGCGTCCTCGCTCTCAGCGGACCTCAAGTACGCGAGCGCGAATCTCGGGGTGCGCGGGTGGCTCTGGTGGCGGCGGATCGCCCTGCCGGCGGTGTTCCCCTTCTACGTGACCGGGGCGATCACCGCCTCGGGCGGCTCCTGGAACGCCAGCATCGTCGCGGAGGTGGCCGACTGGGGCAGCAAACATCTCACCGCCGCGGGGCTCGGGGCGTACATCGCCGATGCGACCAGCGCCGGGGACTTTCCGCGCACGGTGCTCGGCATCGCGGTGATGGCGCTCTTCGTCGTGGTGCTGAACCGCCTCTTCTGGCGGCCCCTCTACGCCCGCGCGGAGCGCAAGTTCCGTGTAAGCTGACCTGACATCGAGACGACGCACATGAATGCCAACGCTCTCGCGCTCAATCTCGCACCGCTCCTCGATGCGCAGGGCGTCTGCAAGTCGTTCAGGAAGCCCGATGGCGATGAGCTCGTCGTTCTGGAGAACGTCAACCTGATCCTGAGGCCCGGGGAGATCGTGGGCCTGCTCGGACGCTCGGGGTCGGGCAAGTCGACGCTGCTGCGCCTGATCGCCGGCCTCGATGCGCCCAGCAACGGGGTGGTGAAATATCAGGGCTCGCCGGTCGCGGGGCCGGCGCACGGCATCGCCATGGTGTTCCAGAGCTTTGCGCTCTTCCCGTGGCTCACCGTCTTCGAGAACGTGCAGCTCGGCCTCGAGGCGCTGCGGCTACCGGAGGCGGAGATCCGCAAGCGCTCGCTCCAGGCCATCGACCTCATCGGCCTCGATGGGTTCGAGTCCGCCTATCCGCGGGAGCTTTCGGGCGGCATGCGCCAGCGCGTGGGGTTCGCGCGTGCGCTGGTCGTGCATCCGAGCATCCTCCTCATGGATGAGCCGTTCTCGGCCCTCGATGTGCTCACCGCCGAGACGCTGCGCGGCGATTTCCTCGACCTCTGGGGCGAGGGACAGCTCCCCATCCGCTCCGTGCTCCTCGTCACCCACAACATCGAGGAGGCGATCGAGATGTGCGACCGCATCCTCATCTTCTCGACCCATCCGGGGCGGGTGGTGAGCGAGATCGCGATCGACCTGCCGCAGCCGCGCTCGCCGCTCGACCCGAGGTTCCGCGCGCTGGTCGAGCGGGTGTACGTGGAAATGACGGCGCGGCCGCGCGGCGAGCCGCGCGTGGGACCCAAGTCCGAGCGCTTCACCGGCACGGGCATCGGCACGGCGCTCATTCACGTCTCCTCCAACCTGCTGCAGGGCCTGATCGAAGCGGTGAACGAGGCGCCCTACAACGGCAAGGCGGACCTGCCGGCCATCGCCCAGTCGCTGCAGCTCGAGGCCGATGAGCTCTTCCCGGCGGCGGACTCGCTGCAGATGCTGCGGTTTGCGGAGGTCGAGGGGGGCGACATCCGCCTGACGGAGGCGGGGCTGGCGTTCGCGCGCTCGGAGACCGATGAGCGCAAGCATCTCTTCGCGCGCCACCTGCTCACCTATGTCGCGCTCGCGGCGCACATCCGCCGGGTGCTCGATGAGCGCAGCAGCCACACGGCGCCGAAGAGCCGGTTCTTCGATGAGCTCGAGGACTACATGGCCGAGGAGGCTGCGGAGCAGACGCTGCGGACCATGATCAGCTGGGGCCGTTACGCGGAAGTCTTCGCCTACGACGACCAGCGGCAGGTCTTCAGCCTCGAGAATCCGGCTTGACCGCCCACCCGGAATCGGCGGAGGGCCGCGCGCACGTGCTCATCGTCGATGACGATCAGGAGCTCTGCTCGATGTTGGTGGAGTACCTGGGGCCGGAGGGCTTTGCCGTCGAGTGCGCGGGCACCGGCTCCGCGGCCCTCGAGCGGGTCACCCGCGGGGCGCTCGATCTCGTGGTGCTCGATGTGATGCTGCCGGAGCTCTCCGGGTTCGAGGTGCTGCGGCGCCTGCGCGCCTCGAGCCGCGTCCCCGTCATCATGCTGACGGCCCGGGGGGACGAGGTCGACCGCGTGATCGGGCTGGAGCTCGGCGCCGACGACTACCTCGCCAAGCCCTTCAGCCCCCGGGAGCTGGTGGCGCGCATCCGGGCGGTCCTGCGCCGCATGGCGGCGGAGCCTTCTGCGGTGGCCGGAGCGCTCGACTGGGGCCCGCTGCGCCTCGATCTGCGCGCCCGGCGGGGCGAGGTCGACGGCCAGGACCTCGAGCTCACGGCGGCCGAGCTCAGGATCCTCGAGCTTCTCGTGCGGGCCGACACCCGCACGGTGAGCCGCGAGGACCTGATGCTGCAGGCGCTCGGCCGCCGGCTCCTGCCGACCGACCGCAGCCTCGATACCCACGTCAGCAATTTGCGGCGTAAGCTCGGGAAGCTGACGGACCGGGTCGCCGTGCAGAGCGTGCGGGGCTCGGGGTACGCATTGACGATGAAATGATTGGCGGCCCAGGGAGCGGCTCGTCAATGTCGCTGCCTGGCCCTTTCCAAGTAGCCCGATCGCGCTGCGTGCCGATGCGCGTGCCAGGAATTGCAGCGTAAGCTCACGAGGCCGATAGACCCGATCACCTGACTCAGACGCGGCAAATCCCATGCACTCCCTCTTCTGGCGCATCTTCCGGTCGTTCTGGCTCGCCATCGTCCTCATCCTGGTGGGAACGGTGACCGTGGCGGTCAGCGCCGCGATCCAGCGCCACGAGGCGGACCCCTGGGTGCAGCGGGGACAGCTCTTCGCTCAGGCGGCGGATGCGTTCGAGGAAGGCGGACCGGACGCGCTGCACGATTGGCTGCAGGACCTCTCCACGGACCCGGCGTTCCACCGTACCTTCATCGTCGGTCCGAACGGACACGATCTCCTCGACCGCCCGCTCCCCCATCACCTCCTGGTGCCGCTCGAGGGGCGGACCAAACATGGTCAGAAGACGGTGCGCTCCGGCGCGATCGCCCCGATGGGCGGGGCGCTGGTGCTGGTGTCACCGGACGGCAGCACCTATCACGTGATCGTCGGGCCGCTGCACGAGCGCGCCGCGATCTTCGGCGAGCTGGAGCTGCCCGCGGTGGCCGGCGCGACGCTCGCCATCGCTTTGATCGTGAGCACGCTCATCTGCTTCTTCCTCACGCGCCACCTCGTCGGCCCGATCGATCGGCTGCGCCAGGCGACGCGGGATATGGCCGCGGGGGATCTCAGCGTGCGCATGCTGCCGCGAATGAAGGGCCGCCAGGACGACCTGGCGCTGCTCGCGGCGGATTTCGACACCATGGCGGAGCGTGTCGAGAGCCTGCTCGAGACCAAACAGCAACTGCTGCGCGATGTCTCGCACGAGCTGCGCTCACCGCTCACCCGGCTGCAGCTCGCGCTGTCATTGGCGCGTCGCGAGGATGGAGGAGTGGAGCGGCAACTCACGCGGATCGAGCGTGAGGCCGACCGATTGGAGCAGCTCATTGCGCGCGTCCTGAAGCTCGCCCGGCTGGAGCGGCCGGCAAGCGCCTTCCAGGGCGTCCCGGTCGATGTCGGTAAGCT
>DATNEU010000038.1:0-26932 GCA_035552895.1 Steroidobacteraceae bacterium | reverse complement strand
ACGATGACCCGCAGCGCAATGAAAGGCAGCCCCGCCTGAGCGGCGACCTCCGCGATGGCGGCGCTCTCCATGTCCACCGCGGCAGCGCGCGAGCTGCGCCACGCCTCCCCCTTGGCTTCACGCCCGATCGGCCGGTCGGTCGTGAGGAGCCTGCCGCCCCCTGCGATGCAGGAGGCCGGTAGTGCGGCGAGAATCCGCTGTCGCCACTCCCGCGATGTTGCCGCGGGCGCGGCTTGGGATCCGGGAGGCGCCGCTGCCGCGACCTCCTCCGGCAACAGCACGGCGCCGCAGATCAGGGTCGGATCGAGACCGCCGGCCATCCCGTAGCTCGCGAGCCCGCCGGCGCCCCCGAGCACGAGCTTGCGCGCCGCGGCGGCCGCGGCGCTCTTGCCCATGCCGCTCACCGCGAGCAGAGCCCCATCGGCAAGCCGGCGCAGTCCCGCCCCGTGCGGGGTCGTGGGCCCGAGGGTGCGTGCCTCGGCTGCGAGCGCCGAGACGATGCCGATGGACTTCAAGGCGGATGGGGCTCGGCGCGGCGTCGGTAGGCAGCGAGCGCCCAGAGCGGGAAGAAGGCGCTGTAACCGTGATATTTGAGATAAAACACCCGCGGAAACCCGGGAGAGGTGAAGGTCGGATGCGTCCAGAGCCCGTCGCTCTCCTGGGTGCGCAGCAGATGCTCGATGCCGCGCTTCACAGCCGGCGAAGCAGCCTCGCCCGCGGCGAGCAGTCCGAGCACTGCCCAAGCCGTCTGATACGGTGTGCTGGGGAAACTTCGATCGGCGTACTTCTCGAGGTCGTAGCTGTCGTTGCTCTCGCCCCAACCGCCGTCCGCGTTCTGCCGCGACAGCAACCAGTCCGCGGCGCGACGAACCGCGGGATCGTCCGCGGGGAGGCCTGCCACCTCGAGCGCGATGAGCACCGACCAGGTCCCATAGATGTAATTGCTCCCCCAGCGACCAAACCAGGAGCCGTCCGGCTCCTGCTCGCGCCGCAGGTAGGCGATGGCGCGCTCGGCCACGGCCCGGTCCTGGGGCCGGCGTATCCGTGACAGCGCCGTCACGACCCGCGCGGTCACGTCACTCGTCGGCGGATCGAGCAGCGCACCATGATCCGCGAAGGGAATGTAGTTGAGGTTGTAGTGAGTGTTGTCCGCATCGAACGCGGCAAATCCGCCGTTCTCGCTCTGCATGCCCGCCAGCCAATCGAGCGCGCGGCCGATCGAGGCGTCATAGCGCTCCGGCAGGCGCGCCTGATGCATCGCCCAGGCGACCACGGCGGTGTCGTCGAGGTCGGGGTAGTGCGCGTTGCCGTATTGGAAGGCCCAGCCGCCGCTCGGCACCCGCGGCCGCTGCGCGCGCCAGTCACCCACCTCCTCCAGCACCTGCAGGGGCAGCAGCCAGTCGAGGCCGCGCACCGCGGCCCGGGTGGCCTCGGTGCCGCCCGCCTCCTGCATCGCGAGTACCGCCAGCGCCGTATCCCAAACGGGCGAGACGCAGGGCTGGCAATAGGCGAGATCGCCCCGAATCACCAGCAGCTTCTCGAGCGCGCGCTTGGCGGTGACCCGGCGCGGATCATCGGCGGGGAAGCCGAGCAGCGCCATCATCTCGAGCGCGTTCACCATCGCGGGGAAGATGGCGCCGAGGCCGTCCTCGCCGTTCAGCCGCTCGAGCACCCAGGCTTCGGCGCGGCGCATCGCGGCCTTGCGCATCGCGGCCGGAATCAGCGGATCGATGCAGCGCGCGGCCCGGTCGATGGCGAAGAAGATGCGGGCGAGGAGCTTGCCCTTGCCCGGCAGTTGGAAGTAGTGACGCTCCTGCTCGGGCGGCTGCGTGAAGAGCTCTCGCACGTGCACGTTGCGCGGGTTGCGCGCCACCGGCTTGAGGGTGCACAGGACGAAGAGCGGCACCATCACGGTGCGCGACCAGTACGAGACCTTGTCGATGTGGAACGGGAACCACCTCGGCATCAACATGATCTCGACGGGGATGTACGGCACCGCCCGCCAGGGGATCTCGCCGAAGAGCGCGAGCGCGATCCGCGTGAAGACGTTGGCGTGCGCGGCGCCGCCGCGGGCGAGGATCGCCTCGCGGGCGCGCTTCATATGTGGCGCGTCAGGATCGTCGCCGACCAGCTTCAACGCGTAATAGGCTTTGACGGTACAGCTCAGGTCGAGCTCGCCGCCGAAGTAAAGCGGCCAGCCGCCGTGCCCGCCCTGTCGCTCTCGCAGGTACACCGCGAGCTTGCGCTCGAGCTCCGGCTCGATCTCATCCAGGAAATGCATCATCAGGATGTATTCGGCCGGAATGGTGCAATCGGCCTCGAGCTCGAAGACCCAGTGCCCGTCGGGCCGCTGTTGCCCGATCAGCGCGTCGCGGGCGGCGGCGATCGCCTGACCGAGGCGCTCCAGTGGGGCGGGCGGGGTGCCCTTATCGAGGACACTCAACTTGTCCGTTTCCTGGAGCGCTTGGGGCTCGCACGAGCGGATCTCCGAGCGTGCCATGGGCGGCTGAGTGCCGATCGTGCGGTGCTCTTCCCGGCGGGCCCGGCCGCCGGGGACGGCCAGTGGCACGGCCTTGGCCACGCCCGGACCTTCGCCACGTCGAACCTCTCTAGCCTGTAACCCGTCGCTCACTGCAGCGAGCCTCCGAGCCGCGTCGAGGCGCCGAGCTCTTCCGCGGGGGGAGCCGCGCGCACCATCGCCGGTTTCGCCCGCACCGGGCCTTCGGCGAGCGGCAGACCGCGCGCCGCGCGCTCGAAGAGCTGTCGCAGGACCCGGTCGTTGCGCACCGAGACCGTGGTCAGAGTTCGGGTCATCATGACCGCCGAGCGGGAGACCTTCACCTGCGCGCCGGCCGTGAATCCCGGCGTCGTCTGGATCTTGCGCAGCGTCAGCGCCGCGAGGCCGAGCGCCCACAGGCAGAAGAGCCGGATGCCCGCTTCCTCGCCCGGAATGAGCAGCGTGAAGCTGAGCGCGTTGCGCAGATGCCGGTGCGCGACACCGATGAGCTCCAGCATGCCCGCATGGAAGCGGGCATCGATTCGCTCCCGTGAGAGCTGAGCGAGATCCACTCCGTGGCGGCTGAAGACCTCCTGCGGCAGCCAGCAGGCGCCGCGGCTGCGGTCCTCCCAGACATCCTTCAGGATGTTGGTCATCTGCAGGCCCTGGCCGAAGGAGGGCGCGAGCTCGTAGAGCGCCTCGTAGTGGCGCCTGATCGCCGGCGAGTAGGCGCAGAAGAGCTCCGTCAGCGTCTCGCCGACGATGCCCGCGACGTAGTAGCAGTAGGCATCCATGTCGCTCGAGCGGGCGAGGCCGCGCAGGCTCGCGGTGCGTTGGAACTGGTGCATGCCGCGGCTCATCACCTCGATGCAGCGGCGGATGGCCGCCCGCTGGCGCTCGTCGAACCGGCCCACCACCCGAATGACCCTGTCCATGTTGGCGACGAGATCGCGCTCCGCGGGCAGCGTGCGCTCGGAAAGGCGCGGCACCACATCCTGCGCGAGACGGGAGGCATCCTCCACTCCCTTGACGACGGCGGTGAAGCGCTCGAGGAGACTATGCGTGTCGTCCGGTGAGAGCGCGGGCTCGTCCTCGATGGTGTCGGCGATGCGGCACAGCAGATACGCGCTCGTCACCGCGGTGCGCAGCGCCGCCGGAAGCTGCGGGATCGTCAGAGCGAAGGTGCGTGAGACGTGCGGCAGGATCTCATCCTGGTAAGCCTCATCGGACATGCCGGAAACGGATTCCACGAGCTCGGACCTCCGGTCAGTTCCGCCTGGCAAGGAGCCAGTCGGTGACGCCGCGAAGCGCGTCCGCGCGAGCACCAAAGGGCGCCAGCGACTCCATTGCCTGTCCGTGCAGCCGACGGACCTGCTCCTGTGCGGCGGCCACGCCCACGACCGCCGGATAGGTGGGCTTGCCGCGTTCCCGGTCGGCACCTGCGGCCTTGCCGAGCGTCGCCGTGTCCGAGAGCACATCGAGGAGGTCATCCTGGATCTGGAACGCGAGCCCGATCGGGGCCGCGAATCCGGCCAGCGCCCGCACGAGCTGCGGCTCGAGCGCCGGCGCGCAGGCCGCGCCCATCATGACGCTCGCCCGGATCAGGGCGCCGGTCTTGAGCGAATGCATCTCCTCGACCTGAGCGATGGCGAGCCTGCGGCCTTCGGCCTCGAGATCGATCGCCTGCCCGCCCGCCATGCCGAGGCTGCCGATGGCGTGCGCGAGCAGCTCCACCAGATGCACCCGGATGGCCGGATCGGCGGGCAGCGCCGGGTCGCGCGCGAGCAGCTCGAACGCGAGCGACTGCAGCGCATCGCCCACGAGCAGCGCCGTCGCCTCGTCGTAGGCCTTGTGACACGTCGGCCGGCCCCGCCGCAGATCATCATCGTCCATCGCGGGCAGGTCATCGTGCACCAGCGAATACACGTGCACCAACTCCAACGCGCAGGCGGCAGCCTCCACCTGCTCCTCGGCCAGCCCGAGCGCGCGCGCCGTGGCGAGGAGCAGGATCGGCCGCACCCGCTTGCCTCCGCCGAGCACGCTGTAGCGCATCGCGGCGTGCAGGCGCTCCGGGGTCTGGTCGGCGCGCGGCAGCCGCGCCGCGAGCGCTCCTTCCATCCGCCGGCGCCAGGCCTCGAGCTGATCGGCGAACGAGTCAGGCACGACTGGCACGCTGGCTTTCCTGCGGACGGCTCGCGCGCTTGATGTCCGCGACCGCAATCGTCGCCACGGGCGGCGGCGGCTGATCGTCATAGAGGAAGGGCAGCTCCGGCGCCATCGGGCCGTCGACCCGCGGGCCGCGCAGCGCCACCTTCAGCGCCTTGAGCGGATGAGCGAACGTGTCATCGACCGCCGTGCCCTCGAAGCCGCAATGCGCCATGCAGTTGTCGCACTTGCGGTTGCGCCCGACGCCGTAGCGCTCCCAGTCGGTCTCTTCCATGAGCGCGCGGAAGGAGCTGGCATAGCCCTCGTCCGTCAGCAGATAGCACGGCCGTTGCCAGCCGAAGACGTTGTAGGTCGGATTGCTCCACGGCGTGCACTGGTACGTCTGATTGCCGGCCAGGAAGTCGAGGAAGAGCGAGGACTGGTTGAACGGCCAGCGGGCTCCGCGCTCGCGGCCGCGCTTGAAGATGTCGCGGAAGAGCTGCTTGCTCGCGCCGCGCCCGAGGAACACGTCCTGGCGCGGGGCATGCTGATAGCTGTACCCCGGGGAGACGGTGATCCCCTCCACGCCGAGCGACTGCGCCATGTCGAAGAAATCGGCCACCTCGTCCGGCTTCTCGTTCTGGAACAACGTGCAATTGACGGTGACGCGGAAACCCTTGGAGCGGGCCAGCCTGATGGCGGCCACCGCCTTGTCGAACACTCCCTCCTGACACACCGACTCGTCATGCCGCTCGCGGTTGCCGTCGAGATGCACGGAGAAGGTGAGATAGGGCGAGGGCCGGTACTCGTCGATGTGCCTGGAGAGCAGGATGGCGTTCGTGCAGAGGTAGACGAAGCGCTTGCGAGCGACGATCCCCGCCACGATCTGCGGCATCTCCTTGTGGATCAGCGGCTCGCCGCCGGGAATGGAGACCATCGGCGCGCCGCAGTCATCGACCGCGCGCAGCGCGTCCTCTACGGAGACCCGCTTCTGCAGGATTTCCTTCGAATAGTCGATTTTGCCGCAGCCGGCGCAGGCGAGATTGCACTGGAACAGAGGCTCGAGCATGAGCACCAGCGGGTAGCGCTTCTGCCGGCGGAGTTTCCTGCCGAGGATGTAGCTCGCCACGCGGTACTTTTGAATCAGTGGAATACCCAAAATCAGCTCCTGTTTTCAGTGCCGGACTCAGCCAGGCCTTCGCGCTGGGACTGTAACTCATGCAGCGCCGGGCGGTGGTCCCGCCAAATCCGTTCCCACTCCATCGTGAACCAGGGAGTGAAGCGCTCCGCGCCCGCACCCCGCATTTCCGCGGCGAGCTCCTCGGGGCTCACCCAACGCCAGTCCGAGATCTCGTGGCGGTCGGCGCGCACCCGGCCGCCGCTTCGCCCGATGAACACCGAGCACAGCTCATGCTCCGCCCCGGCGCTGTCGAACTGGGCCTGATACCGGAACTTGAACAGGAACTGCAGCGGGCAGGCCAGGCCGAGCTCCTCGTGCAGCCGCCGATGGATGGCCGACTCCATGCTCTCGGCCCGCCGTGGATGGCTGCAGCAACTGTTCGACCAGTAGTGCGGCCACAACCGTTTCGCCGCCGAGCGACGCTGCAGCAGCAGCTCGCCGCGATCGTTGAAGATGAGCAGCGAGAACGCGCGGTGCAGGATGCCTGCTCCTTCGTGGCAGCGCGCCTTGCTCATGTAGCCCAGTTCCCGGTCCGCCTCGTCCACCAGGATGAGCGACTCGGCCTCGGCCGCACTGTCGCTGCCGGCCCACAGTTGGGCCTGAGCACTGCCGGCGCCCGTCATGCGGGCGTCCCCGGCCGGCGAGCAAACGTGTACCATGTGCGGAATTCATGGACTTGAAACCATCCGAGTTCGTCGTTCATTGCAATCCGCGGGTTAGGCATTCCTCCGCCCATGATAACCGGCTCCACGGTCGCTGTAACTGCCCAGGCAGTCATGACCTCGCTCGGCACCCTGCTGAGCGGGGCCGCCTTCGGCTATGCGGTGCTCGCCTGGGCGGCCGTGAGGCTTTGGCGCAACAGTGGCGCGCGGCCAGCGCACGGCCGCGGCGCTGCGACGCAACCGCGGCCGGTGCCGTTGACGGTGCTCAAGCCGCTGTGCGGCGCGGAGCCGGGGCTTGACGATTCCCTGCGCTCCCTTTGCGCACAGGACTATGCCGGCGATGTGCAGATCGTCTTCGGCGTGCAGCATCAGGCGGATCCCGCCCTGGCCGTGCTCGAGGGATTGAAGCGCGACTACCCGCGGCTCGACCTCACCGTGGTCATCGATCAGACCCGGCACGGCGCGAGCGCGAAAGTCAGCAACCTCATCAATATGATGCGTGCGGCCCGACATGACTGGCTCGTGCTGGCCGACAGCGACGTGACCGTGCCGCCCGGATATCTCACCGCGGTGACGGCACCGCTCGCCGACCTCACGGTCGGCATCGTCACCTGCCCCTATCGGGGCGTCTCCCGACCCGGCCTCTGGTCGGCGCTCGGGGCGCTCTTCATCAACGATTGGTTCATCCCCTCGGTGCGCGTGGCGGCGCTCTTCGGCTCGCGCGCTTTCGCGTTCGGCGCCACGATCGCCTTGCGGCGGGATGCGCTCGAGGCCATCGGCGGTTTCCACGCGATTGCCGACCAGCTCGCCGATGACTACCGGCTGGGCGAGCTGACCCGCCGTCACGGTCACAGGACGGTGTTGTCGGACGTCATCGTGGACACCTGGGTCGACGAACGCAGTTTCCGACAGCTCGCACAACATGGACTGAGATGGCTGCGCACCATCCGCGTGGTGCGTCCGGCCGGGTACGCCTTTTCCGCAGTGACGTTCAGCCTACCCGTGGCTGTGCTCGGGTGTGCGTTGGCCGGCGGCACGGAGATCACGGTGGCCCTGCTCGCCGCCACCGTCGCGCTGCGCCTGATGTTACATTTCACAGCGCATGCCGCGGCGGCTCACCGGCCGCCGGTCTGGGCCATTCCGCTCGCCGATTCGCTCGGTTTCGCACTCTGGTGCGCCGCCTTCGTCACCCGTGAAGTGCAGTGGCGCCAGGGGCGCTATCGCGTGGCGCGCGACGGCTCGGTGCAGCCCATTTCCCAAGGACATCCATCATGATGAAAACGCTGTTCCTGCAAGCTCCCTCATTCGACGGATTCGACGGCGGCGCCGGCGCTCGCTATCAGGCCAAGCGCGAGATCCGCTCGTTCTGGTATCCCACCTGGCTGGCGCAGCCCGCCGCGCTGGTGCCGGGCAGCCGGCTGCTCGATGCGCCCGCGGACGGCACGTCGATGGCGGAGGTGCTGCCGCTGGCCAAGCAATACGACCTCGTCGTCATGCATACGAGCTCGCCGTCCTTTCCGACGGACGCGAAAGTCGCGGAGCTGCTCAAGGAAGAAAACCCGCGCATCATGGTCGGGATGGTCGGCGCCAAGGTCGCAGTCGACCCGGCCGGGTCGCTCGGCGCCTCGGCCGCCATCGATTTCGTGGCGCGCGAGGAGTTCGACTACACCTGCAAGGAAGTGGCGGAGGGCCGCGAGCTCGCCACCATCCCGGGACTCTCGTTTCGGCGGCCCGACGGCAGGATCGAGCACAACCCGGCCCGGCCCATGATCGAGAACATGGACGACCTGCCGTGGGTGACTCCGGTCTACCAGCGCGATCTGACGATCGAGAACTACTTCATCGGCTATCTGCAGCACCCGTACGTCTCCTTCTACACGGGACGCGGCTGCCGCTCGAAGTGCACCTTCTGCCTGTGGCCGCAGACCGTGGGCGGCCATCGCTACCGCGTGCGCAGCGCCCAGAGCGTCATCGACGAAGTGCGCTGGATCAAGGAGAGCATGCCCCAGGTGAAGGAGATCTTCTTCGACGACGACACCTTCACCGACTTCCGTCCGCGGGCGGAGGAGATCGCTCGCGGCCTCGGCAAGCTCGGCGTCACCTGGTCCTGCAATGCCAAGGCCAACGTGCCCTACGACACGCTGAAAGTCATGCGGGACAACGGCCTGCGTCTGCTCCTCGTCGGCTACGAGTCGGGGAACGACCAGATCCTGCACAACATCAAGAAGGGCCTGCGGACCGACATCGCGCGGCGCTTCACGGCCGACTGCCGCAAGCTCGGCGTCACCATTCACGGCACCTTCATCCTGGGGCTGCCCGGGGAGACGACCGAGACGATCCGCGAGACGATTCAGTTCGCGGTCGACATCAACCCGCACACCATCCAGGTTTCCCTCGCCGCACCCTACCCGGGAACGACGCTCTACCAGCAGGCGGTCGACAACGGCTGGATCACCGCGCACGACAACCTGAACCTGGTGAACGATCGCGGCGTGCAGCTCTCGCCCATCAGCTACCCGCACCTGCCGGCGAAAGAGATCTATCACGCGGTGGAGACCTTCTATAAGAGGTTCTACTTCCGGCCGCGCAAGATCGCCGAGCTCACCGGCGAGATGCTGCGCAGTTGGGAGATGACCAAGCGACGGCTGCGCGAGGGAGTGGAATTCTTCCGCTTCCTGCACGCGCACGAGGCCTGATCGCTCCGCGGATCGAGTCGTTGAAGCTGCTCATCGTTACCGCGGACGACTTCGGGCTGCATCCGGCGGTCAACCGCGCCGTGGAGCAAGCAGCGCGGGAGGGAGTCCTGACCACCGCCAGCTTGATGGTCGGTGCGCCTGCGGCCGCCGATGCCGTCCGCCGCGCACGCGACCTCCCGGGTCTCGCCGTGGGTCTGCACCTGGTGCTTGCCGACGGTTGCTCTGTGTTGCCTCCATCCCGGATCCCCGCGCTGGTCGACGCCCAAGGCCGCTTCGGCAACAACATGGTGCGCGACGGCGTGCGCTTCTTCGCGCTGCCTTCCGTGCGGCGCCAGCTCGAGGCCGAGATCCGTGCGCAGTTCCAGGCCTTCGCCGATACCGGCCTGGTGCTGGATCACGTGAACGCGCACAAGCACTTCCATCTGCATCCGACGCTCCTCGAGATGCTGCTGCGGATCGGCGGCGAGTTCAGCGTGCCGGCCGTCAGACTGCCGCGCGAGCCCGCATGGGCCGCGCGCCGCGCGGGCGGCGCGATCGCGGGGCCCGCGATGGCAGGGCTGCTGTCGCCGTGGCTCGCCATCATGCGGCGCCGCCTGCGAGCGGCTCGTATTGCCCACAACGATCAGGTCTTCGGCCTCTCGGACAGCGGCTCGATGGACGAGGCGCGGCTGCTCGAGATCATCGGCAGGCTCCCCGAAGGCGTCACGGAAATCTACCTGCACCCGGCAACCGAGTCCGGCGCCGCCATCGCGGCGAGCATGCGCGGCTACCGCCACGCGGAAGAACTCGCCGCACTCCTGAGCCCCCGGGTTCGCGCTGCGATCGGCGCCTCGGGCGCCGCGACCGGCGCCTTCCGGCTGATCTCGACGCGGCCTCGGCCGGAGCCTCGGCCAAAATCCGGGGAAGCGCGGCACGCCGCATGAGGATCGCCGTGCGCATCGCGCTCGCCGCAGGGCTGGCGCTGCTGATCGCGCTGCTCAGGCACGAGGGCAGCGCCATCCTCATCCCGCTCGCCCGCGCCGGCCGGGTGCTCCTCTGGCTGGTGCCGCTGCACGCGCTGCCGATCCTGCTCGACTCGCTCGGCTGGCGGGCGCTCATCGCGCGCGCGAAGGAGACCCGGGTCGGCACGCTTTTCTGGATCGCCTCGGTCCGCGAAGGCATCAATCGCCTGCTGCCCGCTGCCAACATCGGTGGCGAGCTGGTCGGTATCCGCCTGCTGGCGGAGACCGGAGTGGACGGAGTGCTCGCCGCCGCGAGCGTCACGACCGAGGTGCTGCTCACCATCGTCAGCCAGTACCTGTTCGTCGCGATCGGCGTGTTGTGCCTGCTCAAGCTCACGCACACCGTGCAACTGGCCGACGATGCGCTCATCGGGCTCGCGGCGAGCCTGCCGCTCGTGGTGCTCCTCGCGGTGCTGCTGCGCTACGGCTCGGTGTTCGAGCGGCTGGAGCGGCTCGCGATGCGGGTGCTCGGCGAGCAGACGCTCAGCTTCCTCGCGGGTCAGTCGGCCCAGCTCGACGCCGCCGTCCGCGAGCTCTGCGCCGATGGGCCGCGGCTGCTCACCACGATCGGGTGGCAGCTCACGGGCATGGTCTCGGGGTCACTCGAGACGTGGCTCGCGCTGCGCTGGCTCGGGCACCCCGTGCCCTTCGGCGCGGCGGTCGCCCTCGAGAGCCTGACGCTGGCCGTGCGTAACTTCGTCTTTCTGGTGCCGGCGGGGCTCGGCGTCCAGGAGGCGAGCCTGGTGGCGTTCGGGGCCCTGCTCGGCGTCAACGGCGAGCTCGCCCTGGCGCTCTCGCTGGCGAAGCGGATGCGGGAGATCCTCTTCGGCGTGCCCGCGCTGCTCTCGTGGTATTGGGTGGAAGGACGGAGGGAGTTACAACATGTCCGTGGTTCCGGCAAATATTGAGTCGGAGACGCTCGCGGTCGGGTCCGCCGAGCATCGCCGCCTCCTCGGTCAGTTTTTCCTCGATACGCACGTCGAGTACGTGCCCGAGCAGTTGCCCTGGCCCGCGCTCGCGGAGGCGGAGCTCGCGCGCCTGCGCAGCCTCCCCTTCTGGCAGGAAGCGGTATCGACCGAGAACGTGACCTCCAACACCGTGGCCGCCGCCGCGGCGCTCGAGGCCGACGCCCTCGTGCGCAAGGCGATCGAGCTGCAGGGCTTCGAGGAAATGCGCCACGCGCGGCTCCTGGTCGCGCTGACCTCGCACTATCGCATCCCCGTCGAGTTGCCGCCGCGCTTCACGCCGCGCTCGCTCGAGAGCGATTTCCTCTTCGCCGGCTTCGGCGAGTGCTTCGACTCCTTCTTCGCCTTCGGCCTGTTCGCGCTCGCGCGCGAATCGGGCTTCTTCCCGCCGACGCTGGTGAAGGTGTTCGAGCCGGTGATGCAGGAGGAGGCGCGCCACATCCTCTTCTTCGTCAATTGGGTGAAGTACCGCCGCTCGCAGCTTCCCTGGTGGCGGCGTCCGGCGTTTCGCCTGCGCTGCGCCGGGATCATCCTGAAGCAGGTGGCATCCCGGGTGAAGACCGCGCGCAGCATGGGCAAGCCGCAGCCGGCCGGCGGCGGCTCGAGTGAGAACTTCACGCTGACCGCGCACCAGGAGCTCGGCACGGAAGTGACCCTCCACCGGCTGCTCGAGGTCTGCCTCGGCGAAAACGAGCGGCGCATGGCGGAATATGACACCCGCCTCGAGCGCCCGCGCCTCGTCCCCGGCATCGCCGGCGCGCTCCTCAAGGTGATTCCCAGGTCAGTGTGAGTCGAAGGGATGCCGTAGCACGATGGTCTGCTCCCGGTCGGGCCCGGTCGAGATGACATCGATGGGCACTTCCGCCAGCTCCTGCAGGCGCTCCAGGTACTTGCGGGCGTTGAGCGGCAGACTCGCGTAATCGGTGATACCGACGGTCGACTCCTGCCAGCCGGGCAGCTCCTCGTAAACCGGCTCCAGGCCGGCATAACCCTCGATGCTGAGCGGCGGCTGGGCCACGATCTGTCCGCCAACACGATAGCCGACGGCCACCCGGATCGTGTCGAGGCCGTCGAGCACGTCGAGCTTGGTGATACAGAGACCCGACACGCTCGAGTGCACGATGGAACGCCTGAGCGCCACGGCATCGAACCAGCCGCAGCGTCGGCGTCTGCCGGTCACGGAGCCGAACTCATGCCCCACGCGGGAGAGATGCTCGCCGTAGGCGTCGAAGAGCTCCGTCGGGAACGGCCCTGCGCCAACCCGTGTGGTATAGGCCTTCACGATCCCAAGGACATAATCGAAAACTCGCGGGCCGAGACCGGTACCCGTTCCCGCGAACCCTGCCGTGGTGTTGGACGAGGTGACGAACGGATAGGTGCCGAGGTCGACGTCGAGCATTGCGCCCTGGGCGCCCTCGAAGAGCACATTGGCGCCGGACCGGCGCAGCTCATGCAGCGCCAACGTCACATCCGTGACCAGTGGCGCGATCGTCTCGCTGAGGGCCAGCAGCTCATCGAGCGTCTTCTGGAAGTCGACAGCCGTCTGGCGGAAATAGTGCTGCAGCACGAAATTGTGGAAATCCAGCACTTCTCCCAGCTTCGCCGCGAAGCGCTCGCGCTGGAAGAGGTCGGCCACGCGCACGGCGCGCCGCGCAGCCTTGTCCTCGTACGCGGGCCCGATGCCGCGGCCCGTGGTGCCGATGGCGTTGGGGCCCCGGGCCTGCTCGCGCGCTTTGTCCAGCAGAATGTGCGAAGGCAGGATGAGCGGGCAATGCGGCGAGATGTGCAGCCGCTCAAACACGGGCACGCCCTGCTCCATCAACGTGCGGCTCTCCGCAATCAGCGCCTGCAGCGACAGCACCACACCGTTGCCGATGAAGCAACGGACGTTCTCGCGCAGGATGCCGGAGGGAATCAGGGAGAGAATGGTCTTGCGACCGCCGATGACCAGCGTGTGGCCGGCGTTGTGTCCACCCTGGAAGCGCGCCACTGCCACTGCGCGCTCCGTCAAAAGGTCGACGACCTTGCCCTTGCCCTCATCGCCCCACTGGGTGCCGATGACGACTGCGAACTTACCCATGTGTTTATTGGCCCGAAGTCGCCTGCGGCGCTTCGGGCAGCCAGCCCTCTTGCTCTATATGATCCCGCGGTCCAGGGAGCGGCCCTGGACCGCTCCGTTACTTGCTGTCCACGTTTACGCCGTCCGTGATTCTAGGTACCCGTTCCCGGAGGCACAAGGAATATCGGGCGGCGAAGTCTCGAGAATCTGCACCCCGGCGGTGCGCGCCAGGGCGTGGATCTCGGCATCGGGCAGCTCCACGGCGAGCTCGATCGAGCCGTCCTCGGCGGCACGCTCCTCGCGGACGGCCTTCGCCGCATAGAGCCGGGAGCGCAGCGCGCCGGCGCCGGCGGGCAGACGCACCCGCGCGCGGCGCGCGAACCGCGACAGCCGCTGCGCGATGGCGCTCGCCAGCAGATCGAGGCCGAGGCGTTTTTCCGCGGAGATCCACACGGCCGACGGCATGCCGGCCTCGTCGCGCTCGATGGCGGCCGCGCGCTGCAGGCGGTCGATCTTGTTGTAGACGATGATCTGCGGAATGGCGTCCGCGCCGATCTCCGCCAGGACTTCGTTCACCTGCGCGATGTGCTCGTCCCGCCGGGGGTCGCTGGCATCGATGACGTGCAGCAGCAGCGTCGCCGCGCGCGCTTCCGTCAGAGTGGATTGGAACGCCGCCACCAACTCGTGCGGCAGCTCGCGGATGAAGCCGACGGTATCCGCGGCGACGACCGGTGTGCCGCCCGGCAACGTGATCCGCCGTACCGTCGGATCGAGAGTCGCGAAGAGTTGATTGGCAACGTAGGCGTCCGCTCCCGTCAGCGCGCGAAAGAGCGTCGACTTTCCCGCGTTGGTGTAGCCGACCAGGGCGAGCGAGGGCACCGGAATCTCGGCGCGCATCTGCCGCCCGGTCTCGCGTTGCTGTTGGATCTTCTGCAGCCGCCGGGTCAGCACGCGCACGCGCTGCCCGATCAGGCGCCGGTCCGTCTCGAGCTGCGTCTCGCCGGGCCCGCGCATGCCGATACCGCCCTTCTGCCGCTCGAGGTGGCTCCAGCCGCGCACCAGCCGGCTGCCGATGTGCCTGAGCTGCGCGAGCTCGACTTCGAGCTTGCCCTCGAAGCTGCGCGCGCGCTGCGCGAAGATGTCGAGGATCAGCCCGTTGCGATCGAGCACCCTCTTGCCCGTCAGCTTCTCGAGGTTGCGCTCCTGGCTGGGGGACAGCGCGTGATCCACCAGGATCACGTCAGCCTCGCCCGCCTCGGCGGCTTGCTTGAGCTCCTCCGCCTTGCCGCTGCCCACGAAATAGCGCGGATCGGGCCGGTCGCGCCGGCCGGTCACCGTGGCGACGGGCTGCGCTCCGGCCGAGAGGGCAAGCTGGGTGAACTCCTCGAGATCCTCCGGATCGACCTGGGCGCCGAGTCCGATGCGCACCAGCAGCGCGCGCTCACCGGAACGCGGGCGCTCGAACACTCGGCTCCTCCGTGCGGCGGCGCATCACTCGACGGGCGACTCCGCGGGCACCGCGCCCTCCTCCGCCGTCAGGCGCACATTGCGCGCCGGTACGACAGTGGAGATGGCGTGCTTGTAGACCATCTGGCTGACGCTGTTCTTCAACAGCACCACGAATTGGTCGAACGAATCGATCTGACCCTGCAACTTGATGCCGTTGACGAGGTAGATGGATACGGGCACCCGTTCCTTGCGCAACGCGTTCAGGAAAGGATCTTGGAGCGATTGGCCTTTGGCCATCGGGTTCTCCTTGTTTTCACGGCTTCTAATTGTTCGTGCGAGAGTAGCGAGCAAGCAAGCGAGCTTCCCTGGAGACCTCCAGCAAGGTATGTGCCTCGCGGGCCAGAGGGAGCGACGGACGGGATCTTAACATGCGCGCCGAATCAAAGACCAAGCTGGCGCAACTCATGACGCCGGTCGCGATTCCACGACAGTTCGTCGACTTCTGGATCGAGGCACTGCGGGGCGGTCTCGGCCCGCATCCAGGTGAGCTGGCGCTTGGCGAGCTGGCGCGTGGCGGCGATGCCCCGCTCCACCGCCTCGCCGAGGCCGCATTCGCCCTCGAGGTACGTCCAGAGCTGGCGGTACCCGACCGCGCGCATCGAGGAATGGCGCGGGGTGAGGTCGCCTCGCTCACGCAACGCCCGCACCTCCTCGAGGAAGCCGGCGGCCATCATCGCGTGGAAGCGGTCGGCGAGTCGCTGATGCAACACCGGGCGGCTGCGGGGGGCCAGCGCCCAGGCCTGAAGCGGCAGGCCCGCCAGCGGGCTCGTGGTCTCGCGCTGTAGCTCCGAGAGTCGCCGGCCGGTCACCTCGCACACCTCCAGAGCCCGTTGAATTCTCTGCCTGTCGTTCGGGTTGATGCGCGCGGCGGCCGCGGGATCCCGCCGCGCCAGCTCGGCGTGGAGCGCGGGCCAGCCCACGCGGGCGGCGCGCGCATCGAGCTCTCGGCGCAGCTGCGCGGACGCCTGTGGCAGCGGCGCCAAACCTTTGAGCAGCGCGCGCAGGTACAGCATGGTGCCGCCGACCAGCAGGGGCACGCGACCTCGCGCATGGACCGCGGCAATCGCCGTCAGCGCATCCGCCACGAACCGTCCGGCCGAATAGCTCTCGGCCGGGTCGCAGAGGTCGATGAGATGATGTGGGATCTGCTCGCGTAGCCCGCGGGCGGGCTTCGCCGTCCCGATGTCGAGACCTCGGTACACCAGCGCCGAATCGACGCTCACGATCTCGATGGGCGCGGCCTGGGCCAGTCGGATGGCCCAGTCGCTCTTGCCGGTGCCGGTCGGCCCGGTGAGCAGGTAGACCGGAAGCTGCAGCGAGGCCGCCGGATCCGAGCCCGTCGTCATGAATCGCTCCCGGCGATTCATTTACCGTCCCCGCAGGAACAGCTGGTCCAGCTCCCCTAGGGTGAGGCGGGTCCAGGTGGGTCGACCGTGGTTGCACTGGTTGGCGCGATCGGTCGCCTCCATCTGCCGCAGCAGCGCGTCCATCTCGGGCAGCGTCAGGCGGCGGCGGGCGTGGATGGCGGTGCGGCAGGCGAGCGTCCCGAGGAATCGGTCGGCTGCTGCATCGAGATGGTGCAGCCCATCCTCGCGGGCGAGATCCTCGATGACTGACTTGACAATATCCGGCACGCGCTCGTTCGCCAGCAGAGCCGGGACTCGCCTGAGCGCCAGGGACGTCGGGCCGACCGAGTCGATCTCGAAGCCCGCCCGCTCCCAGGGCTCAGGGTTCTCGAGCACCGCATCGAGCTCGTGCGGCTTGATCGTCACGACCAGAGGCTCGAGGAGGAGCTGCGATGCCGGCGGGCCATCGCCCCGATCGGCCTTGAGCTTCTCGTAGAGCACCCGCTCGTGCGCGGCATGCATGTCGACCAGGATGAGGCCTTCCTGACTCTGCGCCAGGATGTAGATGCCATGGAGCTGGGCGAGTGCGACGCCGAGCGGATAGCCCGCTGCGGAAGGCTCGCTGACGGCCTGCGCCAACATCCAGGGGTCGCGCGACGACTCATAGGGCTGCGGCGCGCGCAGCGGCAACGCCTGCGCCACACCCGGCCAAGCCTGTGTCGGCCCGGGGCCTCGCGCGGCGGCACCCGCCAACACCGGCTGCACGCTCGCGGCCGGCGTCGCACCCGCTTCCGGCCGCGTGGCCGCGAGCGCGTGCTCGATGGCGCGGAAAATGAACTCGTGCACCTGATGGCCGTCGCGGAAGCGCACTTCGAGCTTGGCCGGATGCGCGTTGACATCGACGAGCTGCGGATCGAGCGACAAATGGAGCACGTAGGCGGCGTGGCGGCCGTGGTAGAGCACGTCCCGGTAGCCCAATCTGACGGCGCTCGCGAGCAGCTTGTCGCGCACGCTGCGGCCGTTGACGAACCAGAACTGCTGATCGGGCTGCGCGCGCGAGGCCGTCGGCAACCCGATCCAACCGGTGAGCTGCACCGGGCCGGAGGCATGGCTGATGGGGATGAAGCTCGCCAGGAGGTCCTTTCCCAACACCTGCGCCAACCTCTCCTCGCCTGGGGACTCGTGCGTCGATGTCGGGGCGTCGAGGAGCACGCGCTCACCGCTGCGCAGCCGGAACGAGACGTCGGGGCGTGACAGCGCGAGCCGCTCGATCAGGCGCGCGATGTGCCCCGTCTCGGTCGGCGCGCTGCGCACGAACTTGCGCCGCGCCGGAATGTTGAAGAAGAGATCGCGCACCTCGACGGTGGTGCCGACCGGATGGGCCGCGGGCCGGACCGGGGCGACGGCGCCGGCGTCGACGCCGATCTCGGCGGCACGATCCGCGCCGGCCGGATGCGAGATGACGCGGAGCCGCGAGACCGAGCCGATGGAAGGCAGCGCCTCGCCGCGAAAGCCGAGACTGGTGATGGCGGTGAGGTCGTCCAGCGAGGCGATCTTGCTGGTCGCGTGGCGGCAGATCGCGACCGGCAGGTCTTGCGCGGAGATGCCGCAGCCGTCATCGCGCACGCGCATGAGGCCGATGCCGCCGCGCTCCACATCGACCTCGATGCGGCTGGCACCGGCGTCCAGACTGTTCTCGACCAGCTCTTTGATGACGGAAGCGGGACGCTCGATGACCTCGCCGGCGGCGATCTGGTCGATGAGCTCGTTCGGGAGGATGCGGATGGCGGGCACCCGCACGAGTTTATAGCGCTCAGTTGCCCGCGACGAGGTCTTGCAGGCCTTCCCGGCGCTCTTCGGCGAAGAGCGTGCCGGCGGGCGGGTGCTGGCGGAAATAGACGCGGACACCGCGGAAGATGGCATCGGCGATGCGCCGCTGGTGGGACCGGCTGTGGAGCCTGCGCTCCTCGCGCGGGTCGGAAATGTAGTCCGTCTCGATCAGCATCGAGGGAATGTCGGGGGACTTCAGCACGACGAAGGCCGCCTGCTGCACGACGGGCTTGCGCACCGGCACGGACTGGTCGAGGGAGACGAGCACCTGGCGCGCGGCCGTCATGCTCTCGCTGATCGTCGCGGACTGGGAGAGATTGAGGAGCACGGAGGCCAGGGTGCTCGATTTGTCGTCGAGCTTCACGCCGCCCTTGAGGTCGGCGTCGTTCTCCCGCTCCGCGAGCCACCTCGCGGCCTCGCTCGAGGCGCCGCGCAGGGAGAGGATGTAGACCGAGGCTCCGGCGATGTCGCGTTGGCTGACGTCATCGGCGTGCACCGAGACGAAGAGGTCGGCCTTGGCGCGGCGCGCGATCACCATGCGCTGGCGAAGGGGGATGAAGATATCGCTGTCGCGTGTCAGCACCGCCCGCATGCCGCGCTGCTCGTCGATCCGACGGGCCAGGAGGCGTGCTATGGCGAGCGTCACGTTCTTCTCTTCCAGGCCGTGCGGGCCGATCGCGCCGGGATCGACACCGCCGTGCCCGGCGTCGACCGCCACGATGATGTCGCGGCCGGTATTCGCGGGCTCGTGCCGCGCGCGGATGGGTGTTGGAATTGCATCGGCTGCGGCCCGCATCCCGGACGATGCGGCCGCCGCCGGGAGAGCCGCCGGCGCATCGCCGAGTGTCAGGATGAGCTGCGGGCCGTGCGCGCGCGAATGAGCCCAGTCGGCCTGCACGCGTGCCGCGGCAGTGAGGACGAACACCAGCCGCAAAGCGCCGTTGGAGCGGTGGCCCATTCGAATGTCGGCGAGCAGTCCCCGCCCGCTGGGGAGTTGCAGGCCGCGCGTGATGCCGGTCTGCGGCAGATCGAGAACGGCGCGATACGGACGATGGAGGATGAAGAGCTTCTCACTCGTCACCCGGGACACATCCAGCGTCACGCGCGCACCTTCCGTCGAGGTGGCGATGTGCACCGCTCTCAAGCGCGCGTGCGCGGCCCGCGCGGCCGAGGCCGGAGCCGGGGCGATCCCCAGGCCGGCGCCGAGCAGAAGCAGGACCCCTATCTGAAAGACCTTTCTAATCATGTACTTTGCGGCGCTACTTGACCCGTAATCTACGAGCCGCGCGGCAAAGTTTCAACTACTCCGGGAAAAAGCCCGCTCCAGCCAGCCGATCCCGACCGACGTTTCCGCGGAAACGTCCGCTTCGTGTGCACCGGGCCCGGCCGTCAGACTCACGGTCAGATCCGCCGCGGGCAGCCGCCCGAGCGCCCGCTCCGGCCACTCGATCAGCCAGAGGCAGCCGGGGCCACCCCACTCCCGCAGGCCCAAATGCTCGAGCTCCGCGGGATCGCGCAGCCGGTAGAGATCGATATGCACCAGCGTGAGCGCGCCGACCTCATGCACGTTCACCAGGGTGTACGTCGGGCTTCGTACGGCTGACGTAACGCCGCAGGCGCGTGCGAATCCCCTCACCAGAGTGGTCTTGCCGGCGCCGAGAGCGCCGGTCAGATACAGGGTCGCGGGTTGCTCGAGAACGGGCGGCCGTGCCGCCGCCAGGCTCGCACCGAGCGCCTCGGTGTCCTGCGGGTTCTTCAGAGATTGACGCAGTTGCGCAGCTCCCGAGCGACATCGCTGGCGAGAAGCCCGCGCTCTCCCGTGCGCGCCGCCGCATCGCCCGCCATGGCGTGCACCAGGACGCCCGCTCTGGCGGCGAGCCACGCGTCCCGGCACTGCCCCAGGATGCCGGCAATGGTTCCGGTGAGCACATCGCCCATGCCGGCCGTGGCCATGCCGGGATTGCCGCGCTCGCAGAGCGCAGGCGTGCGGCCCGAGACGCCAACGAGAGTTCCCGCGCCCTTGAGCACGACGGTCCCGCCGTACCGCGCGACGAGATGCTCGAGGGCGGCGAGCCGGTCGTGTTGGATCCCGCGGGTATCCGTGCCGAGCAGGCGTGCGGCCTCGCCCGGGTGAGGTGTCAGGATCCAATCGCCGCGCGCGGCTACATTGGTCTCCGCGATGATGTTGAGAGCGTCCGCATCGACGACCAGCGCCTTGCCGGAGCGCAACACCTTCCCGAGGGCATCGCGCGCCCACGGCGTACGGCCGAGTCCCGGGCCGATGGCGACCACGTCGGCCCGCTCGACCGCCTCGCTCAGCCCCTGCGCGTCCGCCAGCGGCAGGCAGATGAGCTCCGGCCTGCCGGCCGAGATCGCCGGCACGTTCTCCGGCGCCACCGCCACCGTAACGAGACCGCCACCGACGCGCAGACAGGCCTCGCCCGCCAGCCGGACCGCGCCCGGCATGCCCACGCCCCCGCCCACGATCAGCACCCGGCCGAAGTCGCCCTTGTGCGAGGAGCGTGCGCGCCGCGGCAGCGCCTGTTGGATCGCCGATTCCAGGATGCGCTCGAGGCGCGGCGGCGGCGCCCCGGCCGCCTCCGGAGCGAGCTCCAGGTCGTCGAAGAACACCGTGCCGGCGAATTCCGGCCCGTCGCCGATGAAGAGGCCGGTCTTCAATCCGACGAAGGTGACGGTGCAATCCGCGCGCACGGTCTCACCGAGCGGCACGCCGGTGTCGCTGTCCAGACCCGACGGCACGTCCACTGCGAGCACCGGGCGCCCGGAACTGTTGATGTCGCCGATGACGCATGCCACTTCCTCCCGTGCGGGGCCGCGAAGGCCGGTACCGAGCAAGGCATCGACCACCACCTCGCCATCGCCGAGCCGCTCCCTGGCATAAGGAAGAACTCGAGCGCCGCTCGCCCGCAGATCCTCGTAGGCCTGCCGGGCCTCGCCCCGCAGCGCCGCGGGTGCGGTCGCGGCAAGCGTCGTGACCGTGAGGCCCGCCGCCTGTGCGAAGCGCGCGAGCACGTACCCGTCACCGCCATTGTTACCCGCGCCGCATACGATGACGACGCGGTGGGCTACCGGAAAACGGGTGCGCAGATATCGCAGCGCGGCCTCGCCGGCCCGCTTCATGAGCGTATAGCCTGGGATACCGAGCGTCTCGATGGCATGGGCATCGAGCGCCCGCACCTGGGCCGTGGAGTAGAGGTAGACCGGCAACGCCATGGGTCAATTATAGTGGTATGAGGCGCTGGATCCGGGCATCCTGCCTGGCCCAGCGCGGAGCGATGCCTCATGACCCAACCGCCGACTCTCGACCCGGCCGCGGCCAAGCGCCAGCTCGCCGAGCGCGCCCGGCGGCTCGGATTCGACCGCATCGGCGTCTCGTCGGTGGACATCCCGCAGGATGAGCAACACCTCCTGCGCTGGCTCGATGCGGGCTTTCACGGGGAGATGGACTACATGCGCCGTCATGGCCTCATGCGCAGCCGGCCGCACGAGCTGGCGCCGGGGACGATCCGCGTGGTCAGCGTGCGCATGGACTACTGGCCGGAGGGGGCCCGCGATGCGGAAACGGTGCTGGGCGATGCCGGATTGGGGTATGTCTCCCGCTACGCGCTCGGCCGCGACTATCACAAGGTGATGCGCGGCGCGCTGGCGCGTCTCGCCAAGGAGCTCGCGGAGGAGATTGGCGCCTTCGGCTTCCGCGTCTGCGTCGACAGTGCGCCGGTGCTGGAGAAGGCGCTGGCGCGCAACGCCGGCCTCGGCTGGATCGGCAAGCACACCAACCTCATCGCGCGCGATGCAGGCTCGTGGTTCTTCCTGGGCGAGATCCTGACGGATCTGCCGCTGCCGCAGGATGAGCCGGCGAGCGCGCATTGCGGGACCTGCACCGCGTGCATCTCAGCATGTCCGACGCAGGCGATCGTGGGTCCGTACCGGCTGGATGCGCGGCGCTGCATCGCGTATCTCACGATCGAGCATCACAGCGCCATTCCGGTGGAGCTGCGGGCGGCGATCGGGAACCGCATCTACGGGTGCGATGACTGCCAGCTCGTCTGCCCGTGGAACAAATTTGCCCGTGCGGCCTCGCATCCGGACTTCAAGGTGCGCAATGGGTTGGATGCGGGGCGGTTGACGGAGTTGTTCGAATGGACGGAGGGGGAGTTCGAGGAGCGGATGCGGGGGTCGGCGATCCATCGGATCGGGTATGAGAAATGGTTGCGGAATATCGCGGTGGCGTTGGGGAACGCGCCAACTTCTGAGGCGGTGATTGCGGCGTTGGAGCGGAGGCGGGAGGGAGCGTCGGAGCTGGTGAGGGAGCACATTGAGTGGGCGTTAGCGGAGCACCGGCGTCGCGCTGTTGACCTCCAGGCCGCTACGGTTTGAGCTGAAGGTTGTCTATCAGACGGGCACGGCCGAGGCGCGCGGCGACGAGCACCACGAGGTGGCGGGTGTTGGCGTCCGGGGTGCCGAGGTCGTCGCCGCGGCGGACGCAGAAGTAATCGGGGCGGAAGCCTGACCGGTCCAGAGATTCGACAGCCTGGCGCTCGATGGCGGCGAAATCGCGGTCGCCGGCGCGCAGGCGGGCTATGGCGGCTTGCAGGAGTTGATGGATCAGGGGGGCCTGGCGGCGCTCGTCTTCGGTCAGGTACTGGTTGCGGGAGCTCATGGCTAGGCCATCGGGCTCGCGCACGGTGGGGGCGGCGATGAGGGTGATGGGCATACAGAGGTCGGCCACCATCCGGCGGATGATGGTGAGCTGTTGGAAATCCTTTTCACCGAAGACCGCGACGTCGGGCTCCACGATGTGGAAGAGCTTGGTGACGACCGTGGCCACGCCCTCGAAATGGCCGGGACGAAACTCCCCATCGAGAATGTCCGAGAGGCCGGGTACCTCTACGCGGGTCGCGCGCTCGGAGCCGTTGGGGTAGATCTCCGCGACGTCGGGCATGAACATCAAGTCGCAGCCGGCGTCGGAGAGCATGCGGGCGTCCTGAGTGGGCGTGCGCGGGTAGTGCGCGAAGTCCTCGTTCGGGCCGAACTGCATGGGGTTGACGAAGAGGCTGGCGATGAAGCAATCCCCATGGCGGCGCGCCATCTCGATCAGACTGACGTGGCCGGCGTGGAGATTGCCCATCGTCGGCACGAAGGCAATGCGGCGTCCCTCTGCGCGCCAGCGATGTACGCGCTCGCGCACGGCCGCAATCGTGGTGGCGGTCTCCATGTGCGTCAGAAGCAATGCTCCGGGGCGGGATATGCGCCGCTGCGGACGGCTTCCACGTAGCGCTTCAGCGCCTCGCGGCTGTCGGCGGCGCCTTTCATGAAGTTCTGTACGAAGCGCGGCTTGCGGCCGGTCGTGATGTCGAGAATGTCGTAGAGGACCAGGATCTGGCCGTCGGTCCCGGGGCCGGCGCCGATGCCGATGACCGGCACCTGCAGCGCCTCCGTGATCGCCTTGCCGAGGTCCGAAGGGATGCATTCGAGGAGCACGATGTCCGCGCCCGCGGACTCGAGCCGCTTGGCGTTCTCGATCATCTGCGCGGCCGCATCGTGCTCCCGGCCCTGCACGCGAAAGCCGCCGGTCTTGTGCACCGATTGGGGCCGGAGGCCGAGGTGCGCGCAGACCGCGATGTCGTGCCCGGCGAGGAATTCGACGATCTCGGCCTGGCTGCCGCCGCTTTCGAGCTTCACCATCTTGGCGCCGCCTTCCTGCATGAGGCGCACGGAATTCTCGAGCGCCCGATCCTTGGACGGATAGCTCATGAACGGCAGGTCAGCGATGAGGAAGGGACGATGCAGGCCACGCGCCACGGCACGGGTGTGATAGACGATATGGTCCATGGTGACCGGTACCGTCGTATCGTGGCCCTGGATGACCATGCCCATCGAGTCGCCGACCAGCACGACATCGACATCGGCCTGATCCAACAGCACGGCGAAACTCGCGTCGTAACAGGTGAGGCAGGCGATTTTCTGCCGGTCCGCCTTCATGCGCGCGAGCGTGCTCAAGGTCACGGGCTGGCGGTCGGAATCGCGAAGCTGCAGGTGGGTGTACATAGCGCGGCCTACGAGCCTTTGGTGAGGGGGCTTCGCATCGGGTTGTAGTAGAGGCGCCCGCGCTTCCTGCGCCGGATCGCGGCCAGCAACTCCTCGTAATCCGCGGCGCTGTTGACCGGATCGATGGAGGCGGCATTGACGATGAGGAGCGGGGCAGCCTCGAACTCGTGGAAGAAGCGCGCATAGGCTTCGTTGAGGCGCACCAGGTAGTCGCGCTCGATGTGCTGCTCGTAGGCGATGCCGCGCCGGGCGATGCGCTCGAGGAGCACATCCACCGGCGCCTGCAGGTACACGACGAGGTCCGGCTTCGGCGCCTGCACGTCGAGCCTGGCGTAAATCTGCTCGTAGAGCGCGAACTCCGCATCGTCCAGTGTCAGGCGAGCGAACAGCCGGTCCTTCTCCAACAGGTAGTCCGCCACGCGCACCGGGGCGAAGAGGTCCTGCTGGTTGAGCGCTGCGAGCTGCTGGCAGCGCTGGAAGAGGAAATGCAGCTGCGCCGGCAACGCGCCGGCGCGCGGATTCTTGTAGAAGCGCTCGAGGAACGGGTTCTGCGCCGCATCCTCCAGCACGGGTTGCGCCGACAGGCTCTCGGCCAGACGCCGCGCGAGGCTGGTCTTGCCGACGCCAATCGACCCTTCCACCACGATGAACTGGTGCTCAGCCCCGGTCATGTGTCACGCGGTAATGCCAATCGGATTCAGGGCTCGCCCAGGCGTTCGAGGCCCTCGGACGTAAGGCGCCCCCTGAGCTCGGCTACCCGGCCGAGCCCGGGCACTTCGAGGTCCGGGGCGAGGTCGGCAAGAGGATACAGAACGAAGTTCCGCTCCACTATCCCGCGATGGGGGAGGGTCAGGTCGGGCTCGTCGCGACGCTCCCGGCCGTAGACCAGGAGGTCGAGGTCGATGATCCGGGGCCCCCAGCGCTCGCGCCGCGCCGGCCGGCCGAGCGCCTTTTCCAGTGCCTGCAGCTCACCGAGCAGGGTGCGGGCATCGAGCTGCGTGAGGAGCGCCGCCGCCGCATTGACGAAATCCGGCTGCGGCACGGGACCGAAGGGTTTGGAGCGATAGAGCGGCGAGACGCGCACCAGACGGGTGGCGGCCACGGCCTGCAGCCCCGCGCACGCCCGCCGGATCTGCACCTTCGGTTCCTCCAGGTTGCTGCCCAGGCCGATGTACGCCGGCTGCCAGACCGCCGCGGTCCGCTCGCTCACGAGGCTCGCGGGCCGCGCCGGCCCCGGCGTCGCCGGCGGCCGCCGGAGCGGGGACGCTCGGGCCGCGGCCCTGCCCTCTGGGCGAGCGCATCCGCCATGGGCCCCTGCTCCTCATGGGGGACCTCCTGCACCTGGGTCCACCACCGAGCCATCTCCGGCGAGGCCAGGCCGAATTCCGCCCGCAGGAGCAGCAGGTCGTAGGCTGCGCGGAAGCGCGGATGGGTGAGCAGACGCAGCGCGCGCCTCCCGGTCGGATGCTCGAGCCGCGGCTGCAGCGCGAACATCTCGCTGAGACCCAGAGAGAAGCGCCGGGGGATCGCGAGATGCGCCTGCGCCTGTCTCACCGCGCGATCGCACGCATCCCCGATGGCCGAGAGCTCGTGCCATTTCTCGGGCGGCATCGCCTCGATGATCTGGGCGATCGGGCCGTAGAGGAGGAGCGCCAGCAGAAATGTCGGCGTGAGCGGACGGCCCGCGGCGGCGCGCGCATCCGTGTTGGCGAGGCCTTTGATCAGCAGACGCTCGACCAGCCCGCCGGCATGCGCCGTGAGATAGGCGTCGGCATTGGGAAGGAGCTGGGCGAGAAGCCCCCGCCGCCGCAGCACCTCCAGGCTCCGGGCGCCGTGTCCGGTGAGAAAGAGCTTCAGGGTCTCATCGAAGAGGCGCGCCGGCGGCACGCCGCCGAGAAGCTCGCGCAGCCGCGCGATGGGCTCAGCCGTCGCGGGGTCGATCTCGAAGCCGAGTTTCGCCTCGAAACGCGCGGCGCGCAGCATGCGTACCGGATCCTCGCGAAAGCGGGTCTCCGGATCGCCGATCAGCCGCAGTCGCCGGGCGGCGATGTCCTCCACGCCGCCGACGTAGTCCCAGATCGAGAAGTCGGCGATGTTGTAGTAGAGCGAATTCGCGGTGAGATCGCGGCGCCACACATCCTCGTCGATGGTGCCGTAGAGGTTGTCCCGCAGGATGCGCCCGGTCTCATCGAACTTGCGCTCCGAATGCTCATCGAGCGGCGCGCGCGCTTCCCGCCCGACTGTGCGGGCCGGAGCGCCCGCTCTCGCCGTGTCTCCCTCCTCTGCCAAACCGGCCGCCGGCTGTCCGGACTCGTGCGGCTCCTCCTTGGAACGCACCACCTCGCGAAGATCCGCGGCGGTGAGCTCCACGGTATCCTCATCCGCAGGATCCACCGGCAGTGACGGGTCATCGAGCTCCGGCCCCTCGCCGTCCTCCGGATCGGCATCCGCGAGCGGATCCTCGCCCTGGGAAGGCGCGCTCGCCGCCCGGAAGGTGGCCACCTCGATGATCTCCTGGCCAAAGAAGACATGCGCCAGGCGAAACCGCCGCCCCACCAGCCGGCAATTGCGGAAGAGCCGCTTCACCTGCTCCGGCAGCGCGTCCGTCGCCACGTCGAAATCCTTCGGCTCCAGGCCGATCAGAAGGTCCCGCACGCATCCCCCGACCAGGAACGCCTGGAATCCGGCGTCCTTCAGGCGGTAAAGCACCCGCAACGCATTGGGAGAGATATGCGAGCGGGAGATCGTGTGCTCGGCCCGGGCAATGACCCGGGGCTTGGCCGCGGGTGCCACCAGGTGCGTCTGGGTAGAATTCAATTCGTAGCTTTCGGCTTGAGCATTGGACACAGCTCCCTATAATACCGCGCTCCTGAAGCCGGCCCGAGGCCACAGCGCTCCCTTCGTCTAGAGGCCCAGGACATAGCCCTCTCAAGGCTGTAACACGGGTTCGAATCCCGTAGGGAGCGCCATAAA
>DATNEU010000037.1:0-44367 GCA_035552895.1 Steroidobacteraceae bacterium | reverse complement strand
GTGGAGGACCTGCCGCCCGAGATTCTCGCCGGCGCCGGTGCGGCGGAGGGCGAGGCCGACTGGGAGAAAGCGCTGGCCGGTTGGGCCGACCGGCAGGCCACGGACGGAAAGCGCCCCCTTCTGGACGTGGCGCTGCCCGCCTTGGAGCGCGTCTTGATCCGCGCGGCGCTGAAGCGTACCCAAGGCCACCGCCAGGAGGCCGCAAAGGTCCTCGGCTGGGGCCGCAACACCCTCACCCGCAAGCTCAAGGAGCTCGGGATGGAGGAAGCGGAAGCCGGCAATCAACCGGAGACGGGCGCGTCCTGAGTCTCTCTGTCGGTGCGCAGGCTTCCGACGAGCTCGCTGACGCTCGTAAGGCCGCTCTCGCGCAGGTACTCCGCGATGCCCTCGTTCACCTTCTTGCACACGAACGGGTCGTAGAAGAGTGCCGTCCCGATGCCGACCGCCGAAGCGCCGGCAATCAGGAACTCGACGGCGTCCGTCGCGGTCGTGATGCCTCCCTGGCCGATGATGGGCACCCCATGGGGCTTCGCCACTTCGTAGACCTGGTGAACCTTGAGCAGCGCGATCGGCTTAATCGCCGGTCCCGACAATCCTCCCTGGATGTTGCCGATGACCGGCCGGCGGGTGCGCGCGTCGATGGCCATGCCCATCATGGTGTTGATGACCGACAGGCCGTCCGTCCCCGCTTCGATGCAGCGCCGCGCGTTCTCGCGGATGTCGGTCTGATTGGGTGACAGCTTGGTGATGAGGGGCTTCTTCGTCACCCGGCGGCAGGCCGCCACCACCTGGGCCGACATCTGCGGATGATTGCCGAACGCGACGCCGCCCTCCTTCACGTTGGGGCAGGAGATGTTGATCTCGATGGCATCGATCGGCGATTGATCGAAGAGGCGCGTGACCTCGGCGTATTCCTCCACCGTGGAGCCGGATACGTTGGCGATGAACCGCGTCTCGCTGAAGTCGAGCTCCGGCAGGATGCGGCGCACGACGTACTCCGCGCCCGGGTTCTGCAGGCCGATGGCGTTCAGCATCCCGGCCGGCGTCTCGTAGACCCGGTGCGGCGGGTTGCCGAGCCGCGGCGAGAACGTCGTGCCCTTCAGCACCACCGCGCCGGCGTCGCGGTTGGAGAACTCCGCGATCCGGGTGTATTCCTCGCCGAAGCCGACGCAGCCCGAGAGCAGCACGACGGGCGAATCGAAGTCCAATCCGCAGAACTTCAGCCGCAGGGAGCCCGGGAGGTCATTCGCGTGAGTCATGTCGGTACCTCAAAGCCTGCGTGCGTGGACGTCTATCCGGCCGCGTGGGCCGATCAGCCAGGAGCTCAACCAGCCGATGATCCAGACGATGAGCGCCGTCTGGAAGGCCGACCAGAACCCGCCGTAGATGCGGAATCCGGGCAGCATCAGGGCCACGAGCGCCACCATCGCCGTGTTGACGATCAACAGGAAGAAACCGAGGCTGAAGATGGTGATCGGCAGAGTCAGGACCACCAGGATGGGGCGCACGATCGCATTGACGACCCCGAGCAGCAGACCCGCGAGCACCAGGGTGCCGGCGTTGTCGATCCGGATGCCGGATACCCAGCGCGTCGCGATCCACAGTCCGACCGCACTGATGAGCGCCCGGAGCACGAAGCCGGTCACGTGCCCTCCCGCCTCGCGGCGCCCTCGATCAGCGCCTTCAACCGGGTCATTGCCGCCTGCCAGCCGGTTCGCAGCCGCAGGTACTGCGCATCCCATTCCGGGCTGCCCGGGACGCCCGAGCCCAAGAGGCGCAGGATGGTTCCGCGCGCCCGGGCATCCGGCTCCAGGATGAAATCATCGACCAGCGCGCTGTCCGCCGGCGGCAGCGCCGCGCTCGGCAAATAGATGAGCCGCATCCGCCGCTCCGGCTCGAACACGTCGATGTGCGCCTCGAGCTCCGTGACCCGGTCGACGCAGGCCCGGAAGAGCCCGCCGGCTCGCGCGCGGATCTCGGCCTGCGGGGAGCACCAGGTGATGAGCTGCGTGGGATCGGTCAGTGCCCGCCAGACCGTCTGTACATCGGCCGCGAGGTCGATCCGGTGGGCATAGCCCCGAGTCTTCTCCTTCATGGCTGCAATTGTGCCATCCGGAAAGGCCAATTACCGCTATCGTAGTGCGCCACGGTCACGCTGGACCACCTTCGCCGCCCCGGAGATGCCATGGCCCTGGTCAACCTGATCATTGCGCTCGCCCTGCTGGAATACTTTGCCTTCGCCACCGCCACCGGCACCGCGAGGGAGAAATACAACGTGAGGGCTCCAGCGACCTCCGGGAACGAGATATTCGAGCGTTACTACCGGGTGCAGATGAACACGCTGGAGCTGCTCATCATGTTCGTGCCGTCCATGTGGATGTTTGGCTTCTACGTCGGCGCCCACGTTGCGGCAGCGCTCGGCGCGATCTACGTCATCGGGCGCGCCGTCTACTTTTTCTCTTATGTGAAGGATCCGAGGAAGCGGTCGCTCGGCTTCGGGCTCTCTGCCGGTCCGGTCGCGGCGCTGGTCATCGGGGCGATCGTCGGCACCGCCGTCGCCGCCATTCACGGCCTGTGACGGCGCAGAGTCAGTCCGTCTCTGATTTGATCGGCCGCATCATCAGCGCCCGCACCGCATCCCGCGCCGGCATTCCCTCATAGAGCACCCGGTAAACCCCTTCGCAGAGCGGCATCTCGACTCCCGCGCGCGCGGCCACTGCCCGTAACGCCTTGGCCGCGGGATAGCCTTCGACCACCTGGCCGATGCCGGCCAGCGCTTGATCGGCCGTCTTGCCCGCCGCCAGCTCGAGGCCGAAGCGCCGATTGCGGGACTGGTCGTCCGTGCACGTGAGCACCAGGTCGCCGAGGCCGGCGAGCCCCATGAAGGTGTCGCGCTGCGCCCCGAGCGCTACCCCGAGCCGCATCATCTCCGCCAGTCCGCGTGTGATCAGCGCCACCCGTGTGTTGGCTCCGAAGCCCAGTCCGTCCGACAGCCCGGCGCCCACGGCCAACACATTCTTGACCGCTCCGCCGACCTCGACGCCGATGATGTCGGTGGAGGTGTAGGCGCGAAACTGCGCGGAGGAGAGATCCTGCGCCAGGGTCTTTGCGAACGCCGCGTCCGAGGATGCGATGGTCATCGCCGTGGGCAGCCCGGCCCCCACCTCGCGCGCGAAAGTCGGTCCTGACAGCACGGCCACGGCGCGCTCGGGCCCCAGCACCTCGCGCGCGACCTGGTGGGGCAGCAGCCCCGAGGCAAGCTCGAGCCCCTTGGTCGCCCACGCGAGCCGCATCTGTGGCGCGAGGAGCGGCGCGATCTCGGCGAGTACCGGCCGAAAGGCGTGGCTCGGCACGGCAATGAGCACGTCGCACGCGTCCCGCAATGCCTCAGCCAGCTGCGGCTGCACAGCCATCGCGGGCGGGAACACGCCCGCCGCAAGGTAGCGCTCGTTGCGCCGATCCCGCGCCATCGCCGTCAGGCGCGCGCGATCGCGCCCCCACAGGCGGGTGGGCCGGCCGCTGCGCGCGAGCTGAATGGCGAGCGCCGTTCCCCAGGAGCCCGCGCCCAGCACGGCGACCGGCGATCCGCTCCCCGCGACGCTCATGGCCCCGATCTCTCAGGTCAGTTGGTCTGTCCGGGCGCCTGATTCTGGTTCGCGGCGTACAGCGCGTCGAAGTTGACGGGCGGCAGCAGGAACTGCGGGAATCCACCCTGCGTGACCAGGTGCGAGACGGCGGCGCGCGCATAGGGGAAGAGCACCCCGGGGCAGACGCTGCCGACGGCCCGCTTGGCGTCCTCGTCCGACAGGTTGCGCATCACGAAGATGCCGGCCTGCTTCACCTCGACCAGGAAGATCGTGCTGTCATTCTGCTTCGCGGAGACGGTCACCGTCAGCACGATCTCCCGCACATCGGCGGCGAGGTTCGCCGCGCCGGTGTGCAGGTCCAGATTGATCTGCGGATTCCAGTTGCCGTCCACGCGCGGGCCGTTCGGCGCCTCGTAGGAGCAGTCCTTCAGGTACACGCTCTGCAGGGCGAGGACCGGGCCATTCGCGGCCTCGGGCGCCGGCGCGACGCCGGCAGCTTCATTCGTCATCTGTCACTCCAGTTTGCAATAGTTGGTCGAGACCCCCGCGGGCATCGAGATCGAGGAGATCGTCGCACCCACCGACGTGCGTCGCGCCGATGAAGATCTGCGGGACCGTGCGCCGCCCGCTGCGGGACATCATCTCCGTCCGGGCTCCGGGCACGGCCTCGATGTCGATCTCCTCCAACTCGACACCCTTGCGCTCGAGCAGTTGCCGCGCTTGCGCGCAGTACGGACACCAGCTCGTGGCATACAGCACAACCTTGGGGCGGGTCATCCGCTCGCCTTCGTCCCCTTCTCGAGCGGCAGGTTGTCCGAGCGCCACGCCGCCACGCCGCCGCGCAGGTTGACGGCCTGCATGAACCCCTGAGCCTTCAGCTGCCGGGCCGCCGCCGTGCCGAGCGAGCCGGATTCGTCATACACGATGAGCGGCTTCTGCAGATACTTCTTCAGCGTCTCGCCGGCCTTCAGGATCTGCTCGCCATCCATGCGCCGCGCGCCGGCGAGGTGGCCGGCGGCATACTGCTCCGCGGCGCGCAGGTCGATGACCACCGCGCCCCGGTTCATCAGACGAATGGCGTCCTGCGGCGAGACCGCGCTGAGGCTCGCTCCGCGCGCGCGCACCTCCACTACGGCGACCGCCACCAGCACCGCGAGCGTCCCGAGGACGAGCCAGTGATTCACCTGCACGTATTGGGCGAGCTGGTCCATGTGGAAGGCACCAGAAGATCATACCGGCCGGAAAAAGGGCGCGCATTATAGCGCTCATATGCGTCTCGTCCGCATCCGTGCGCTGACCGCCTCACTCCTGATCTGTCTGCTCGCTGCCGCGCCGGGCCACACGGCCGGCAGGCACACGGCGCGTCACCGGCAGGGCGATGCCCGCCAGACCCGGGCGCAGCTCGAGACGGTCCGCAGCCAGATCGCGCTCATCACGCGGCAAGTGAGCCGTGGGCAGGCGGAGCGGGACCGCCTGACCGTCCAATTGCGCGCCACGGAGGAGTCGGTCGGCAAAGCCCAGGCGGCGCTCGCCGGCCTGCGGCAGCAGCGCGCGGCGAGTGCCGCGCAGCGCTCCCGGCTGCAGGCGCAGAAGCGCGAGCGCGAGGCCGACCTCGCGGGCACCCGGGAGGCGCTCGCCGGCCAGCTGCGCGCCGCCTACCTCATCGGCCGGCAGGAGCCGCTCGAGCTGCTGCTGAATCAGGGTGATCCGGCGCGGGCCGGACGAATGTTCGTCTACTACAGCTACTTCGGCCAGGCGCGGGCGCAGCAGATCCAGGCGATCGAGGCGGATCTGCAGCGCATCGGCCAGCTCGACGAGCAGCTCCAGGCGCAGGATGTGAAGCTCGCGGGCCTGCAGCAGGCACAGCAGGCACAGGTTTCGGCGCTGCGGCAGGCGCGCTCGCAGCGCCTGCAGGTGCTGGCGAGCATTTCCTCGCAGACCCGCACCCGATCGGCGCGGCTCGCACGGCTGCGGCGGCAGCAGACCGGACTCGAGTCGCTCCTGGCGCAGCTGCGCCGCGCGACGGCGAGCCTGCCGGCGCAGGACCTGGGCAATTCCCCCTTCGGGCATCTGCGCGGCCGGCTCCCGCGGCCCGTGGCCGGCAGGATTATCGAGGGTTACGGCCAGCCTCGTGCCGGAGGCCTCAGGTGGGAGGGCGACCTCTTCGCTACCCAGCGCGAGGCGCCGGTGCGGGCCGTGTCTCAGGGCAGGGTGGTATATGCCGACTGGCTGGCGGGCCTCGGACTCCTCATCATCATCGATCATGGCGATGGGTATATGAGCCTCTACGGCCACAATGCCCGGCTGTATGAGTCCGTCGGCCAGCGGGTCAGCGCCGGCCAGACCATCGCGGCGGCCGGGGACAGCGGCGGGAGCGATCGGCCGGAGCTCTATTTCGAGATCCGCAAGGGCGGCAAACCCCTCGATCCGCGGGTCTGGCTGAAGCATTGAAGGTGTGAGATCGGTCAAGCTTTGAGCCCCAGGCGGGGCGCCTCTTGGGCGAACCGCCAACTCGAGCAGAGCCCGCCCGCCCGCCGCCGGGCGACAGTGGCAGCCATTTTTCAGAACCGATCACGGCTGTCGCGGCATGAGCCGGCCTCCGGAAGACAAAACGACGCCTGAAACCCCGACCGGCCGGTCCGAGGCGCCCCTGAAAGCGCCGGACTGGAGCGGCTTCCAGCCGTACGCGCAGCTTTGCCGGGCGCTGCTGCCACGGGCTCAGGGCGTCTCCATATTCGATGTCCGCGGGGCGCTGCGCTGGTCGACGGATGCGGCCGCCACAACCGAGCTGAAGCCCCTCGTCGCCAGCGCTCTCGCCGACGCACGATCCGCTTCCGAAAGTGCAGGCAATCTGCACATTCTGTCGGGCACCGTGCCGGCCTACCTCTTCTGGATTCGGGACGAAGCGCGACATCCGCTTGCGATCGTGACCATCACCTGCGCGCAGAGCGGCGAGGGTGAGGTCGAGGCACGCAGCCTGTCGCTTGCGCAGGCGCTGCTCGGGCCTGCCCTGGAGTGTCTGCGCCGCGACCTGATGGCGCGCCGGGTGATCGGCAGGCTGAAGCACAACATCGCGGAGCTCGACAAGGTGCGCCGCAGCACCGCGGCCGGCAGCTTCGATTCGCTGACCGGCCTCTTCACCCGTCCGGCCTTCGAGAATCGCGTGCGCCTCGAGGTTGCGGGCGCGGAGGGCTCATCGACCTGGAGCTGCCTCTACATCAACGTCGACCAGCTTCACGTCATCAACGACAACTTCGGCATGCGCGTCGGCGACGGCGTGCTCGGCCAGCTCGGAGAGTTGCTGCGCAGCCGGCTGCCGCCGGGAGCGTTCGCGGCACGGATTTCCGGCGATCGTTTCGCGGCCCTCGTGCCCGGGCACCTCGATGACGCCGAGCGCTTCGGCGAGTCGCTGCGCGAGGCCGCCGAGCAGTTGGGCGGGATGCAGGGCAACTCCCGGTTGCGGGTCTCGGTCAGCGTCGGGGTCGCCGCTCTCGACTCCCGAGAGGGTGAGCTCGTCCATTCGCTCGCTGCCGCGGAAACGGCCTGCAAGGCCGCCAAGGACCGCGGCCGCAACCGCGTGGAGGTCTACCGCGCCAACGATGTCAGCCTGGTGCGCCGGTTCGCCGACATCAACATCGTCGGGCGGCTGCACGATGCGATCAGCTCCGGCCGGCTGCGCCTCGATGCGCAGCTCATCCTGCCTTTCGGTGCGAGCTCGCGCCTGAAGCCGCACTACGAGCTCCTGGTGCGGATGTTGGACGAGGACGGCACCGCCGCGGGTCCCGACAGCTTCATGTCGGCGGCGACGCGCTATCAGCTGATGCCGAGCATCGACCGCTGGGTCATCGACGCCGCCGTCGAGCGCCTCAAGGCCTTCAGCCGCACGTTCGCCAGCGTACCGCTGTGCTTCGCGATCAACTTCTCCGGCCAGTCGCTCAACGATGAGGGCTTCGAGGACTTCCTCATCAAGCGGATCGCCGCGAGCGGACTGCCGCCGGAGCTCTTCTGTTTCGAGCTCACCGAGAACGCCAGCATCGCGAGTGTGGCGCGCGCCACGGCCCTGATGGGCAAGTTGCGCGCGCTCGGCTGCGGCATTGCGCTCGATGACTTCGGCACGGGGCTCTCCTCGCTGGCCTATCTGCGCCAGCTCCCGGTGACCATGCTGAAGATCGATGGCAGCTTCGTCCGGGATGTCGTCAGCGACTCGCGCGCCGAATCGATGGTGCGCGCCATCGCGCAGCTCGCGCGCACCATGTCGCTCATCACGGTGGCGGAATACGTGGAGACGGAGGCCATTCGGGCCCGCGTCGCCACTCTGGGAGTCGACTACGGGCAGGGGTATGCGATCGCGAAGCCGCTGCCGCTCGATGAGCTGCTGGCGGAGATCACTGACGAATATCGGACCATTCCGGCCGACGGTCGGGCAGCCATTGACCGCCGCGACAGGTCGTAGCATCGTGCGAGCCTTTGATCCCACGGGGGGATTCATCACATGTCGAGCGGCAAGCGCACGCTGATCGCTCTCTTTACGGGGGCCATTTTCGGCTTTTCGGCCGCTCTCGCGGGCGGCGTGCTGGCGTCGGGCCAAAATGCCCGGGACGGCCAGGGCGCCGGCGATCCCACCGCTCTTCCTTGGCAGGAAGCTCGCCTCTTCGCTGAGGTCTACGAGCACATCAAGCGCGATTACGTCGACCAGATCAGCGACCGCAAGCTGATGGACGCGGCCATCCGCGGCATGGTGTCCTCGCTCGATCCGCACTCCGCCTACCTCGACAGCGAGGAGTTCGAGGAGACCCGCCTGAGCACCATGGGCTCCTATCCGGGGGTTGGCATCGAGGTGGCCGCGGATGGCTCGGCCGTCAAGATCCTCCATGCGATTCCGGGCTCCCCCGCCGAGCGGGCCGGCCTGCGTGCGGGCGATGAGATTCTGGCGATCGACGGCAAGGGCGTCGGAGCGGACGTCTCTGGCGCCATCGAGCACATGCGGGGGGCCTCGGGAAGCGAGGTGACCCTGACCGTTCACCGCGCCGGCACCTCCGGCGTGCTCAATTTCGCGCTGCGTCGCGCGAACGTTGCGGTCCATAGCGTCGACTCCGAGAGCCTCGCGCGGGGGTATGGCTACGTGCGCATCGAGGAGTTCACCGACACCACACCCGATGAGGTGAGTGCCGCGATATCGAAGCTCCAGCGCGACAATCCTGGCGGTCTCAGCGGCCTCGTGCTCGACCTGCGCGACAATCCAGGCGGTGTTCTCGAGTCTGGCGTCGCAGTCGCGGATGACTTCCTCAACAGCGGTGTGATCCTCACCGCCGAGGGGCGGACCCCCGATGCCCGCTTCGAGATGGACGCCACGCCGGGGGACCTCATGAACGGCGCCCCGGTCGTGGTCCTGGTGAACAGCGGTACCGCCTCCGCCGCGGAGATCGTCTCGGCCGCCCTCAAGGACCACGGTCGTGCACTGCTGATCGGTCACAAGACCTACGGCAAGGGAACGGTGCAGACGGTCATTCCCCTGGAATATGGCGGGGCCGTGAAGCTGACCACCTCCCGGTACTTCACCCCGTCCGGCGGCTCGGTGCAGGGCAAGGGCATCATCCCGGACATCGTCGAGGATGGGCCGGAGCACCAGCCGGCCGACGTCATGACCGCGAAGGGCTCTCCCTCGCTGCAGTCGCGCGATGCCGAGGTGCGGTTGGCCCTGACCACCCTGCGGGCCGAGGCGCCCGGTGGCACGGAGAGCGGCCATCTGGTGAAGACGCTGGCCAAGGACGCTGCACCGGCGAGCGGCCCAGTGGGGCTCGCGGCCGACGATCTCGTTCCGTAATTTCGAAGCGCTGGATCCGGACTCCCTGCTAGTCTGCGAGGCCCATTTTCCTCGCCGTCGGGAGCTTGCTGGAACGTGCTGTCATGGCTGCTCGACTTCGTGCTGCACCTCGACCGGCATCTGGTCGAGCTGGTCGCGCGCGTCGATCTCTGGATCTATCCGATCCTATTCGCCGTCATCTTTGCGGAGACCGGGCTCGTCGTGACCCCGTTCCTGCCCGGCGACTCGCTGCTCTTCGGCATCGGGGCCCTGGCCGCCGTCGACACCAGCGGCACGCTCAACGCACCGGTCATCTTTATCGTGCTCGCCCTGGCGGCCGTGCTCGGCAACACGGCGAATTATGCGGTCGGCCGGCTGGTGGGGCCGCGCGCCTTCAGCGGTCACCACCGCCTGCTCAAGGTGGAGTACCTGCGCCGCACGGAGGAATTCTTCCGCCGCCACGGCGGCCGGGCGGTCGCCCTGTCGCGCTTCATCCCCATCATCCGCACCTGCATGCCGTTCGTCGCCGGCATCGGGCGCATGCCCTACGGGCGGTTCCAGGCCTACAATTTCGTCGGCGGCTTCGCCTGGGTGCTGCTCTTTCTCTGGGGCGGCTACCTCTTCGGCAACGTGCCGGTGGTGAAGCGCAACTTCGGCCTGGCGACCATCCTCATCATCGTCGTGTCGCTCCTCCCCATGGCCGCGGGCCTCCTGCGGCGGCGAAGAAAGACGCCGGATAAGGTTGTCTGAGAGTCAGTTTCCGCTCATGGCGAGGTGCAGAACGTGAAACCGTGGTTGACGACCGAGCCGAGGCTCCGCGAGATCATTCAGGAGCTGCGCAGCCGCGAGCCGATCTTTCATCACCCGGAGCTCGGCACCACCCGCGCGGACTTCGAGCGGACGACCGACGACGGATTCTGGGAAGTGGGCGCTTCCGGCCGCCGCTACAGCCGCAGCCACGTTCTCGACGTGCTGGAGGATCGCCATCGGGTCGCGAGCCACCTCGCGCTCGAAGATACGTGGGAAGCGGCCGACTTCGCCTGCCGGGAGCTCGGCAGCGACACCTACCTCCTCACCTACACCCTGCTGCAGGGGCAACGCAAGACGCGCCGGGCCAGCGTCTGGCGGCGCACGGCGGAAGGCTGGAAGATCGTGTTCCATCAAGGCACGGTGGTCGAGGACGACACGTCGGAGTAGGAGTCCGGCAGCGTTATCGAAGCGTGGCCCGGCGGTAACGCACCGAATCCACGGTCACGTTCCACACGGACTGCCCTCGACGCAATCCGTCCGCGGTCCATCCGTCGGCCTGATAGAAACGCTCCGCTCGAGCATTGCCCGCGAGCACCCACAGCACTGCTCGGGTGAATCCCTGGCGGCAGAGCGCCTCACGGGCCGCCACGACGAGCGCTCGACCGATGCCTCGACCCCACCGCTCGGGCTCCACGTAAAGCGCACAAAGCTCTCCTTGTCCGCGGGCATCCTCATCCCGCGCGGGTGAGGTCGTCGCAAAGCCCGATATGGCTCCGGCCTCCTCCGCCAGCAGCGTTCTCGGCTGCGTCACATCGGCGCTGGAGAAGTTGTAACGTCGCGCGCGATCCTCCACGCTGAGTCCATCGAGATAGGAATCGGGCATGAATCCGCGGTAAGCCGCTTGCCATGCGCGTACATGTACGCGCGCAACCGACAAGGCGTCTTCGGGTACTGCCGGGCGGACGATCATGACCGGGGCGGCGCCGCTGCGCGACGCGAACCGTCTCTCAGCGCCTCCTCCAGCGCGCTGGTCAGCGGCTTGAGGAAGAACGACTCCTGCGGCATCAGCCGTGCCTCGATGCCGTGCCTGCGCAGAGTGTCCGCTACGACCGGCCCGACCGCTGCGACCAACGTGTTGGTCAGCGCCGATCTGGCATCTTGCTCCGATACTACGGCCATCAGCCGCTCGACCTGCGCGGAGCTGGTGAAGGCGACGGCATCGATTCTGCGCTGGCGTAGCTGCTCGACCAACGTCCGCACGGCCTGCTCGTCGGCTGCATCGGCATAGACATACGGCGCTACCGTCCACACGGCTGCGCCGGCGCCCTGGAGAAACTCGATCAGCGGGCGATTCGGCTCGGTGCCGTAAAGCTGCACGCCGATGCGGCGCTCGAGCAGGCTGATTCCCCTCAGGCTCTCGATGATGCCGCCGGTCGTCGGCGGCTCGGCGGCGATCTCCGGTCTCATTCCCAGCTCGCGCAGGACCTTCGCCGGCTTCGGGCCGCGGCTGATCTTGCGCACTCGACCCAGCGCCTCCAGAAAGGGCGCTCGCAACGCGGCATCGTGCTGCTCCATGCACGACAGAATGCGCCGCAGACCCTCCCCGGTGAGCAGGATCAGATCATCCAAGCTCCCCGCGGCGAGGCGCCGGCTCCACTCGAGCACCGGCGCCGGATCGGGGGCGTCGCGAATGGCAACCAGCGGACAGCGGATGACGCGAGCTCCCCGCCGCTCGAGCAGCGCCGCGAAGACCTCGATCTCGCGGCTCTCGGGCACGGCGATGGTGCGGCCTGCAAGGGGCTGAGCGTTCATCGGTCCCAAGCATAGACGAGCCGGATCACTTTGCCTCTCGCTTGTGCAAGCGGCCGATGCCGTGCGCCGTAAGAGAGCAGCTGAGCAACTTCAGCCGCGCGCGATCGTCCCTGAGAGTGGGCTAAGCGCCCACGGAGCGCGTGGCACGGCTGTTGCACCGCTTGTCTCGGTGGGCCCAAAGGAGGGCTTGCAGACCGCAGTTGATCGGGACGCGTGCAACGCCGCGCGGCCTTCCAGGGTGGCCGTCCGGCCTGTTTCATCATGGAGCATTCAGCAATGACCGCGCGGACGCGCATCGTCGTAGTAGGCAACGGCATGGTCGGGCAGCGTTTCCTCGAGAAGCTGCCAGCGGCCGAAACGTTCGATATCACCGTCATCGGCGAGGAGCCGAGGCCGGCCTACGACCGTGTCCAACTGTCCTCGTTCTTTTCCGGCAAGACGGCGGAGGATCTCAACCTGGTGCCGCCGGGCTTCTTCGAGACGTGTGGTATCGCCGTACGCCTGGGTAGGCGCGTGGTCGCCGTCGATCGTGCCGCGCGCACTGTACGGATTGCGGACGGCAGCGAAGTCGTCTACGACAAGCTGGTTTTGGCGACGGGCTCACAGCCTTTCGTGCCTCCAGTGCCCGGCCGCGATCGGACCGGATGTTACGTCTATCGGACGATCGAGGACCTGGTCGCGATTCGAGTCGGCGCGTCCAAGGCGCGCGTCGGGGTCGTCATTGGCGGCGGTCTTCTCGGGCTCGAAGCCGCGCGCGCGCTGCGCGATCTTGGGCTCGAAACCCATGTGGTGGAGCTCGCGCCGCGGCTGATGGCGCTGCAGGTCGACGAAGGCGGCGGGGCGATGCTGCGGCGGAAAATCGAGGCCCTCGGGGTCAGGGTGCACACCGGCAAGATCACCCAAGCGATCACTGAGGCCGCGCCACAGGGTCCGGCTCCGCAGGATCCGGCGCCGCGGGGTCCGTCTCAGCTGGATCCGGCTCAGTCCGGTCCGGACCCGCTGCATCCGCATCCGCCGAGTCTCGTATACGAGACTCATTCAACTCCCCCCTCGCACGTGATCGCGTTTGCCGACGGCACCGTGCTGCAGACCGACATCATCGTGTTCTCCGCGGGCATTCGCCCGCGCGATGAGCTTGCGCGCGAGATGGGCCTGACCGTCGGCCCGCGCGGCGGAATCGTCATCGATGACTTCTGCCGCACCTCCGATCCCGACATCTACGCCGTGGGCGAATGCGCGCTCTGGCAGGGCCGCATCTTCGGTCTGGTCGCTCCCGGATATCAGATGGCCGAGGTCGCCGCCCGTCACGTCGCGGGTGAATCCAACGTCGCTTTCGCCGGAGCGGACATGAGCACCAAGCTCAAGCTGCTCGGCATCGACGTCGCCTCCATCGGTGACGCGCACGCCGCCTCACCCGGCGCGCGCAGCTACGCCTTTGTGGACGAGCGGCGCGAGATCTACAAGCGGCTCGTCGTCGACACCGACTGCAAGCGGGTCCTCGGAGCCGTCCTCGTCGGCGATGCCGGCGAATACGGCACGTTGCTGCAGAGCATGCTGAATGGAATGCCGCTCCCGGAGCATCCGGAAGATCTGATCCTTCCGACGCGGAGCTCGGACGGCGTAGCGGCCGGCTCAGGTCTCGGTGCGCTGCCGGACGCGGCCCAGATCTGTTCCTGCAACAACGTCAGCAAGGGAGCGATCTGCGCCGCGGTCGAGAGCGGCTGCACGACGGTGGGCGCCATCAGGGCGAGCACCCGCGCCGCGAGCACCTGCGGCGGCTGCGCCCCGCTCGTGAAGCAGATCCTCGAGGCGGAGCTGAAGCGCCGCGGCGTGGCCCTCGACCATCACCTCTGCGAGCACTTTCGCCACTCCCGGCAGCAGCTCTTTCACCTGGTTCGTGTAGGCGGACTGCGAAGCTTCGAGGACGTGCTCACGCGGCACGGCACGGGACTCGGATGCGACATCTGTAAGCCCGCGATCGCCTCGATCCTCGCCTCCTGTTGGAACGACTTCGTGCTCGCGGGCGACCGCGCTCCGCTGCAGGACACCAACGATTACTTCCTGGCCAACATGCAGAAGGACGGTACGTACTCCGTCGTGCCGCGAGTGCCGGGAGGCGAGATCACACCGGAGAAGCTGATCGCCATCGGCGAGGTGGCGCGCAGGTTCGGGCTCTACACCAAGATCACCGGCGGCCAGCGCATCGATCTCTTCGGCGCGCGAGTCCACGAGCTGCCCCTCATCTGGGCGGACCTGATCGCGGCCGGCTTCGAGTCGGGGCATGCGTACGGCAAGGCCATGCGGACGGTGAAATCCTGCGTGGGCTCCACATGGTGCCGGTACGGCGTGCAGGACAGCGTCGGTCTCGCGATCGAGCTCGAGAGCCGATACAAGGGCCTACGCGCTCCCCACAAGCTGAAGCTCGCCGTCTCGGGCTGCACGCGTGAATGCGCCGAAGCCCAAAGCAAGGACGTCGGCGTGATCGCCACCGAGAAGGGCTGGAACCTCTACGTTTGCGGCAACGGCGGCATGAAGCCGCGGCACGCGGAGCTGCTCGCCGCCGATCTCGACCGGCCGACGCTCATCCGCTACATCGACCGCTTCCTCATGCTCTACATCCGCACGGCGGATCGGCTGCAGCGCACCTCCACCTGGCGGGACAACCTGGAGGGCGGCCTCGAATATCTGCGGCAAGTCGTCTGCCAGGACTCGCTCGGCATCGGCGCGGAGCTCGAGGCCGACATGGCGCGCGTCATTGCCAACTATGAGTGCGAATGGAAGAAGGCGGTGGAGGATCCCGCGATCCGGCGCCGCTTCCGCCACTTCATCAACAGCGACGCCGGCGATGGCAACGTGGTGTTCGTGCGGGATCGGGCGCAGATCCGCCCGGCCACTCCCGCCGAGCGCCGGCGCCGGCAGGACGCCGCGCGATGAGCTCATGGACCGCCATCTGCGCCGTCGGGGACATCCTGCCGCAGGCGGGGGTGTGCGCGCTCGTCGCCGGGCGGCAGATCGCGGTGTTCCGCGCGGGAGAGGCGCTGTATGCGCTCGACAACATCGATCCGGCGAGCGAGGCGAGTGTCCTATCCCGAGGCATCGTCGGAGATGTGAAAGGAGAGATCGTCGTCGCCTCGCCCCTCTACAAGCATCACTACAGTCTGCAGACGGGTCGTTGCCTCGAAGATCCGGCCGAATCGGTCAACGTCTATCCCGTCCGCGCCATGGATGGGCGGGTTTGGGTCAGCGTGGAGCCGCAGCAAGCCGAGCGGCCGCGGCGCCGGCGGTTGGTCGTCATCGGCAACGGCATGGCGGGGATGAGGACGGTGGAGGAGCTGCTCCGCCTCGCGCCCGAAGCCTACGACATCACGGTGTTCGGCGCGGAGCCGCACGGAAACTACAACCGCATCCTCCTCTCGCCCGTGCTCGCCGGCGAGCAACGGCCTGAGGACATCATCCTCCACGGACCCGAATGGTATGCGGAGCATGCAGTCACGCTGCACTCCGACGATCCGGCCGTGGAGATCGACCGGCGGCGACGAGTGGTGCGTTCCGCCAGGGGAGTGGAGGCGGGTTACGACCGGCTGCTCCTCGCGACCGGATCGACCCCGATCGTCCTGCCCATCCCGGGGAAAGGCTTCCCGGGCGTCGTGACTTTCCGCGATCTGGCGGACGTCGAGTCGATGCTGAGCGCCGCGAGACGCTATCGCAGGGCGGCCGTGATCGGCGGCGGCCTGCTCGGCCTCGAGGCCGCGAACGGTCTCGCCAAGCGTGGCATGGACGTTACCGTCGTCCATTGGCTCCCAACCCTGATGGAGCGACAGCTCGATGCGCCTGCCGCAGCCTTGCTCAGAGCCTCGCTGGAGGCCCGCGGCCTGAAATTCCGCATGCCGGCGACGACCGTTGCCGTGCTGGGCGAGAATCGCGCCACCGGCCTGCGCTTCGAGGATGGCAGCGAGCTCGCGGCCGACCTCATCGTCATGGCGGCCGGCATCCGCCCCAACATCGAGCTCGCGAGCCGTGCGGGCCTGCGCTGCGAGCGCGGCGTGCTGGTCAATGACACCCTGCAGACGTTCGATCCCAGCGTTTACGCGGTTGGGGAATGCGTTCAGCACCGCAATACCGTATTCGGTCTCCTCGCGCCCCTCTGGGAGCAGGCGCGGGTCTGTGCCGCCCACCTCGCGGAAGTCGGTGTGCGCCGCTATCGCGGCTCGCTGACCGCGACGCAGCTCAAAGTCGCCGGGATCGAGGTCTATTCCGCGGGCGATCTGTCGGAGTCCGAAGGCAGCGAGTCGCTGGTGCTGCGCGATCACCGGCTCGGCATCTACAGGCGCCTGGTGGTTCGCCACAATCGCCTGCAGGGGGCGGTGCTCTACGGCGACGCGCGGCTCGGCCCGTGGTACTTCGAGCTCATGGCGAGCGGCGCTGACATCAGCGCCCTGCGCGAGCAGCTCCTCTTCGGCCCCGACGGCGCCGAGACCGGCGCCGGTGCGGTGCGGGCGGGATAGTCTTCGGATGTCAGCTGCCATGAGAACGACGTGCCCCTACTGCGGGGTGGGCTGCGGAGTCATCGCGCGCGAGCGGGCAGAAGGAGCGTTCGAGATCACCGGCGATCCGCTCCACCCCGCCAACCTGGGCAGCCTCTGCTCGAAAGGCTCGGCTTTGGCCGAGACGCTGGGGATCGAGGGTCGGCTCCTGCATCCGCTCATTCGGGAGCGCCGCCGCCACTCGCCGCGAGACCCACCCGCCGAAGCCCGCCGCGTCGGCTGGGACCAGGCGTTGAGCCGTGTCGCCGAAGGGTTCAGCGCCGCCATCCGCGATTACGGCCCCGACTCCGTCGCATTCTACGTCTCGGGGCAGCTGCTGACGGAGGACTACTACGTCGCCAACAAGCTCATGAAGGGCTTCATCGGCAGCGCCAACATCGACACCAACTCGCGCCTGTGCATGGCCTCGGCAGTGGCGGGCCACAAGCGGGCCTTCGGCGAGGATCTGGTCCCCGGCTGCTACGAGGACCTGGAGCTTGCCGACCTCATCGTCCTCGTGGGATCCAACGCCGCCTGGTGCCACCCGGTCCTCTTGCGCCGCATCGAGCGCGAAAAGCAGCGCCGTCCGGACCTGAAGATCGTCGTCATCGATCCGCGGCGAACGCCCACCGCCGAAATGGCGGATCTGCACCTCCCGATCCGCGGCGGGACGGACGTGACCCTTTTCAACGGACTGCTCGGGTATCTGCACCAGCACGGGGCTGCGGACGAGCGCTTCATCGCGATGCATACCACGGGTGTGCAAGACACGCTCGATGCAGCACGCGCCGCCGGTGACGCAGCGGCGGTCGCCACGGTTTGCGGCGCCGGCGCGGAACGGATCGGCGAGTTCTACCGGCTCTACCGCACCACCGACCGCGTCGTCACGCTCTTCTCGCAGGGTGTCAATCAGTCCTCATCGGGCACCGATAAAGTCAACGCCCTCATCAACTGTCACCTCCTGACCGGCCGCATCGGCCGCCCCGGAATGGGTCCGTTCTCGCTCACCGGTCAGCCCAACGCCATGGGGGGTCGTGAGGTGGGAGGGCTCGCCAACACGCTGGCCGCCCATCTCGACCTCGAGGCCGCCGACCATCGCGACGCCGTTCGGGCCTTTTGGGGCAGCCCGGCGATCGCCTCCCAACCGGGCCTCGAGGCGGTGGAGCTCTTCGAAGCCATGCACGCCGGCCGCATCAAGGCGGTCTGGATCATGGCCACCAATCCGGTGGTGAGCCTCCCGGATGCGGACCGCGTGCGCGAGGCGTTGGAGCGCTGCGAGCTGGTCGTACTGTCCGACTGCGTAGCGGATACGGATACGGCCGCTCTCGCCGATGTCCTGCTGCCCGCGGCAACCTGGGGCGAGAAGGAGGGTACGGTAACTAACTCCGAGCGCCGCATCTCCCGCCAGCGCCGCTTCCTGACTCCGCCGGGAGAGGCGCGCCCCGACTGGTGGATCATCTCGGAAGTAGCGCGGCGGATGGGCCATGCCGACGCGTTTCGCTACGGGTCGTCCCGCGAAATCTTCGACGAGCACGCGAGGCTTTCCGGCCTTGCGGCGCGACGAGCGGTCTCGGCCTCGCCGGCTGGCGGGTCTACCCTCTCGCCAGGCGATACTTTCATCCCGCTGGACACGAGCGCTGCGCCTCGGCTTTTCGACATCAGCGGCCTCGCGGGGCTTTCCGCCTCGGATTATGACGCTCTGGAGCCAACCCAGTGGCCTGTGCGCTTCGCCGGCTCCCCTGCGCCGTCGCGGCTCTTCCAGGATGGCCGCTTCGCTCATCCGGACGGCAAGGCGCGGTTGGTGCCGGTGCGTCAACGCGCGCCCGCCCATGCCCCCGATGAGGTCCATCCCTTCGCTCTCAACACGGGCAGAGTGCGCGACCATTGGCACACCATGACCCGCACCGGCCGCGCGCCGCGGCTCACGGAGCACCTGCCGGAGCCGTACGTCGACCTGCATCCCTACGACGCTCTCGCCTCAGCGGTGCGCGAGGGCGAGCTGGCGAAAGTGAGCACGCAATGGGGATCGATCGTCGTGCGCGTCCGGATGAGTGGCGAGATCCCTCGCGGCACGGTGTTCGTCCCGATGCATTGGAGCGACGCCTACGCCTCCGAGGCGCGCGTAGGCGCGCTGGTCAACCCGGCCGTCGACCCGATCTCCGGCGAGCCCGAGTTCAAGCACACGCCTGCGCGTGTAGAGCCATTTCCCGTGGAATGGCACGGCGTCATGGTGACGCGCCGTGCAATCGCGACTCGCGATCTGACGTGGTGGGCGCTGATACGCGGCGCAGGTTTCCTGCGCTACGAGCTCGCGGGCCGCAAGCGGCCGCCCGACTGGGCCGGCTGGGTGAGATCCCTACTGGAAGTCCAGACGCTCGACGCCGATTTCCTCGAATACAGCGACGCCGCCTCGGGCGTCTACCGCGCCGCACATGTCGTCAATGACCGTCTGGAAGCGTGCGCATACTTTTCCCGCCGCCCGGAGCTGCCCGCGCGCGGCTGGCTGTCGTCCCTCTTCGTCCGTGGGTCCCTGCAAGCCTCCGAACGGCTCGCGCTCGTCGCCGGCCGGCCGCTGCGGGCGGTAGAGGACGCCGGCCCGCTCGTCTGCTCCTGCTTTGCCGTCGGCCGCAACACCCTCTGCAATCTCATCGCGAGCGAAGGGCTGACGGACGCCCGCCAGGTGGGCGAGCGGGCACGGGCCGGCACCCACTGCGGCTCCTGCCTGCCGGAGATCAGGAAGCTGCTCGCGGTGAGCCGCGATCGGACATAACCGCGCAAGCACTGTCCCACGACTCCCTCGTCGCCCTACCGGGCGATACAATGCACAACATGCCGCGCGCGGATCGCCTCACAGCAATCCTGGCCTCCTACGGCCGATTCCATCGCGATCCGCGCAATCGCCTCACTCACTATCTCGGCGTGCCCGCGATCATCTACTCCGTGCTGATCCCGCTGGCGCTCTCCGTCCATACTTTTTTTGGCACGCCGTTGCGACTCGACAGCATCGTCGTCGCGGCCGCCGCGGCGGGGTATGTCTGGCTCGACATCGGAATCGGCTTGGCACTGACGGCCATTCTCGTGCTGCTGGCGGCTGCGGCAGAGGCCACCGCAGCCACGGGAAGCTCCCTCGCCCTGATTACCGCCGCCGTGGTCTTCGTGCTCGGCTGGGCGCTCCAGCTCCTCGGTCACCGGCTCGAGGGCAACCGGCCCGCGCTGGCGACCAACCTGGCTCAGATCCTCGTCGCGCCGCTATACCTCACCGCGGAACTGGAATTTGCTCTCGGCCTGCGCCGCAGCCTGCGTGCCGACGTAGAGCGGCAGCTCGGGACTCAAGACTCGGATTTCACCCGGCTGTAGTCGTACCACACCGCCTCGATGTTGTGTCCATCAGGATCGTGGACGAATGCGGCGTAGTAACCCGGCCAGTAATCGCGGTATCCCGGACCCCCGTGGTCCTCCCCGCCGGCGGCCAGCGCGGCCGCATGGAAGGCTTTGACCTCAGCTTCGCTTCGCGCCTCGAACGCCAGGTGCACCGGCACCACCGTCACTTTGCGGGCAATCCAGAAATCCGTGTTCTTGCCGTCGTTGAAGCCCGCCGCCTCATCGAACTCCATGTTGTTGCGGTAGCCGAGGGGCGCGAGCACCTCGCCATAGAAGGCCTTGGACCTGCGGTAGTCGCTGACGGCAAGAGTAGTGTGCGCGATCATGAGTCTCATCTCCCGATTGGGCGCGGTTCGATCAGCTTACCGCCGCGCAGCGCCGCAAAGCCATTCCGTGATGCAGCTCCCCGTCACCGGCGTGAGCGCTATAAAAGCGCGGGACCGTGCGCTATTCTCCGGGCAGAGGTCGCCGGCAGTGCGACCCGGGGGACAATGTCCATACGCTCCGCTTCGCTTTCCGCGACCGTCGCGCCGCCGCCCGGCTGGGGACGCCTGCTCTCGCCGCGATACTGGCCAACCTGGGCCGGGCTCGGTGTGCTGCGCAGCCTCAGCCTCCTGCCTTACCGCGTGCAGCTCGGCATCGGCGTCGTGCTCGGCACGGTGCTGCGGCGGCTGCCCGTCCGCTTCGTGCGGATCGCGCGGCGCAACATCGATCTGTGCCTGCCGGAGCTCGCGACCGCCGAGCGCAAGCGCCTGCTCAACCGTCACTTTCGCAGCCTCGGCATCGCACTGCTGGAGATCGCGATGGCATGGTGGTGGTCCACCGAGCGGCTCGGGACGATCTCGACCGTGGAGGGCATGGAGCACGTACGGGATGCGCTCGCGCGCGGGCGGGGCGTGATCCTGCTGACCGCGCACCTGACACCGCTCGAGATCGGCGGCCGGATCGTCGCGGCGGCGACGCCGGTCAACATCGTCTATCGTCCGACGAAGAACGAGGCGCTGGCGCACGTGCTCCGCCGCGGCCGCAGCCGCAATGGCGGCCATGCGATACGGCGTGACGACATCCGCTCGATGATCGCGGCCCTGAAGAACAATGAGGTCGTCTGGTATGCACCCGACCAGAGCTACCGCAAGAAGGGCGCGGAGATGGTGTCGCTCTTCGGCATCCCTTGCCCGACCAACACGGCGACCTCGCGCATCGCCCGGATGACCGGTGCCGCGGTCCTGCCGTATTTCGTGGAACGGCTGCCGGGGAGCGCCGGCTATCGCGTGCTCATCCGGCCCGCGCTCGAGAATTTCCCCAGCGACTGTCCGCGCACCGATGCGGAGCGCTTTCACCGGCTGATCGAGGCGCAGGTCCGTGCCGTGCCCGACCAGTACCTCTGGATCCACCGCCGCTTCAAGGGCATGACCGCGGCCGATCCCGACTATTACGGGCCCAATCCGCCCGCCCCGCCTAGCGAACTCCCGCCATCAACCGCTTCACCGGGGGCGTGATCAGCAGCATCACGGCGCCGCCGATCGCACACCACCAGAAGAGCTTCAGATACAGCTCAGGGAGCGTCGCGAGGTGCCGGGCGTCGTAGTCGCCGGAAAGCTGGCCCGCCAGGAAGCTGCCGAGCGCGATGGTGAGGAACCACAACCCCATGGTCTGGCCGGCGAAGCGCGCCGGCGCCAGCTTGGTGGTGGAAGAGAGGCCCACGGGTGAGAGGCAGAGCTCCCCGCATGCGGTCAGCACGTAGGTGACCGTGAGCCACAGGGGGGACACCATGACCCCATGCAGCACGCGCAGCGCCGCCGCGTACATGACGAGCATGCCCGCCGCCATGAGCAGCAGTCCCCAGGCGAACTTCGCCGGCGAGGAAAGATCGCGGCCGCGTTGCCCGAGCCACACCCAGAGCGCCGCGAACACCGGCGCCAGCGCGATGACGAAGAACGGGTCGACCATCTGCATGTCTCCCGCCGGCATCCTCCACCCGAAGACGTTGCGGTCGGTGTACCGCTCCGCAAAGAGGGTGAAGGAATCGAACATCTGCATGTAGGCCATCCAGAAGACCGTGGAAGCGGCGAACAGCGCCATCATGGCGAATACGCGGCTGCGTTCCGGCCGCGTGAGATCGCCGAAAAACACCATGTACAACAGGTAGGCCGCCATCAGGGCGCCGACCACCTCGGAAACCGCGATGGAGAGCGCGGCAGCGTTGATCGTGACGGCGCCGCCCAGTGCCAGGGCGGTGAGCGCGACGATCACGGCCACCACGATCCACAGGGCGAGCCAGGAGCGGGGCCGGGTGTTGGCCGGGGCGGCACCGGCCGCGCCCAGGTAGCGGCGCGTGAGCAGAAACTGTGCCACACCCAACAGCATGCCGAGAGCCGGCAATCCGAACCCTGCGTGCCAGCCGTAGTCCTGCGCGACGATCGGCACGATCATCGGCGCGACCAGCGATCCGATGTTGATGCCGATGTAGAAGATCGAGAATCCCGCATCGCGCCGCGAGCCGCCCTCGGGGTAGAGCTCGCCGACCGTGGCGCTGACGTTGGGTTTCAACAGCCCCACGCCGAGCACGTTGAAGACCAGGCCGAGGAAGAAGAGGCGCGTGCTTGCGCAGGCGAGGAGCGCGTTGCCGGCGGTGATCAGAATGCCGCCCGAAGCCACGGCGAGGCGCCCGCCGGTCAGCCGGTCCGCAACCCAGCCGCCGAGGAGCGACAACAGCCAGGTGCCCCCCGCGTAGAGCCCCCAGATGTCGCTGGCGGTCTTGTCGTCAAAGCCCAGTCCTCCGCGGCCGCTCGCCGCGACCAGGAACAGGATCAGGATCGACTGGATGCCGTAGTAGGTGAACCGCTCCCACATTTCCGTGAGGAAGAGCGTCGCCAGGCCGCGCGGATGCCCGAACAGGGTAGCCTCTTGTGGCTGTGCGTTTGGCGCTGCCATATCGGGGATATTATTCATGCGGAGCGTTATATCAGTTGTCCGTCGATCTCGCGCGACCCCGAATGAAGCGTAGGCACACGGAGGTGCCCCGCCGCCGCAGGGCGAGGCGCTGGGCCGGGCAGGAGCCCGGATTCAGCGCTTCAAACTAGGATGCCTGAGGCTGCTCGGCGTCCTGGCCTTTGGAGCGCTGCAGAATGCGCGCCATGATGAGCCCGCCCTCGAAGAGGAGGTACATCGGGATGGCGAGCAAGGATTGCGACACCGCGTCAGGGGGTGTCAGGAATGCCGCGGCGATGAAGACGCCGAGAAGGACGTAGCCGCGGTAGCTTTTCAACTTGTCGATCTCCACCAGGCCGGTGAGGACCAGCAGCACCACGGCCACCGGCAGCTCGAAGGCCGCCCCGAATCCGAAGAACATCAGCAGCACGAAGTTCAGATACTGCGAGATGTCGGTCATCATCGTCACGCCTTTCGGCGTCGTGCTGGCGAAGAAGTGGAACATCGCCGGGAATACGAAGAAGTAGGCGAAGGCGATGCCCGCATAGAAAAGCAGGATCGAGGAGACGAGCAGCGGCAGCGCGAAGCGCTTCTCGTGCCGGTAGAGCCCGGGCGCGACGAAGGCCCAGAGCTGGTAGAGCACGAAGGGCATCGCGATGAAGAGGGCGACGAAGAAGGAGAGCTTGAACGGCGTCGTGAAAGGAGCCGCCACGCTGGTGGCGATCAGCGTCGTGCCCTTCGGCAGGCGCTGCAGGAGCGGGCGCGAGGCCAGGGTGAAGAGCTGGTTGGCGTAAAACGCGGTAGGCACGAACACGATCGCCACCGCTACCAGCGCCCGAATCAGCCGGTCGCGCAGCTCCAGCAGGTGCGAGATCAACGTGCCTTCGGCGAGCTTCTCAGATTCCTCGGTCATGCGTGCCCGGAGTCACAGGCTCGGGTGGCGGCTCGCCACTCGAGGCGGCCGCCTCAGGGAGCGGCCCGGGGGCAGTCTGCCATGGCGTGGCGATGCCCGACACCGGCTCCGGTGCGGCGACGGTGGACGGCTCGACTGGGTCGGGTGTCAGCGGCTCGACAGGCTCCGGAGTCAGCGTCGAAGCGCCCAGGGCCGGCACGCCGCCCACTGGCCGCACGGGCTCCGGACGGCTCGTCCGGTTGCGATCGAGATCGACCTCTTCCTCGAGCTGCTCCTGGAATTGCCGGGCCATGGCGCGCGCCCGGCCGACCCAGCGGCCGACCTCGCGCACGACGCGCGGCAACTTCTCCGGACCCAGCACGATGAGCGCCAGGACGAAGATGACCAGGATCTCGGAGAACCCGATATCGAACATGGGAGATTCAGGCCGGAAAGACGCGGAAACGGACGGCTTGGCGGGACCGCAGAGGTACGCTTGCGCGCCGCGCGCGCCCGGACCCTCTGCCCGCGGTCACCGGAGGATCAGACGCCCCGCTCGGTTTTGGCGGCCGCCTCGGCCTTGGGGGTGACCTTCGCCTCGGGGAACTCGGCGTCGGGGGCGTCCGAGCGGATCTGTCGGCGCGACGCGGCGGTCTCCTCCTGCTCGCCGTCGTTCATCGCCTTCTTGAAGCCGCGCACGGCATGGCCCAGATCCTCACCGACGCTGCGGAGCTTCTTCGCTCCGAAGACGACGAGCACCACGACCAGGATGATCAGTAGCTCCTTCATTTCCATAACGCTTGAACTCCGCTCCGCTTACGCGTGAGAGAACATAATAGAGACGGGAATCATAGGCCAAAGGACTCATTCCGGCCGAAAAAATTCGCGAATTTGTGGATTTGGGCGAAAGTGGGCTGCGCCGCTCATGCCTTGGGCAGTGCCACTGACCATCCTGGTGGCGGGGCACCCGGCCCGGCCATCCGTGGGCCGGGCGTTTGCGCGGATCGAGGACACGTTAAGTGTCCTCGATGAAGGCTCCGCGCTCACCCCTCCAGCCAGAAGGTCACCGGCCCGTCATTGACCAGCGCGACCTGCATGTCGGCGCCGAATTCGCCCGCCGCCACCGGCGCGTACATTCCGGAGGCCTGCGCCAGCAGATACGCGAAAAGCGCCCGCGCCTCCCCCGGCGCCGCCGCGGTGCTGAACCCGGCCCGGCTCCCTTTGTGCGTATCGGCGGCCAGGGTGAACTGCGGGACGAGCAGCAATCCGCCGCCGATCTCGCGCAGCGACAGGTTCATCCGTCCGTCCGCATCGGGAAAGATGCGGTACGCGAGCAGCCGTCCGAGCAGCCGATCGGCCGCCGCGCGGTCATCCTCCCGCCGCACGCCGATCAGCGCCAGCATGCCGCGGCCGATCTCTCCGAGAGGCCGCCCACCCGCAGTGACGGAGGCGCGCGAGACGCGTTGGATGAGGCCGATCATGCGATGGTTTCCTGTGCCGGAATGGCGCGCCGGCGCCAGCGTATCGCACCGGCGCGCGCGAACCGGCTAGCGCGCGACACGCCGGGTCCGATAAGATGCGCCGCGGTTTTGCGCACCGAGCCGGAGATCACGATGGCGGGACGTTGGTTGGGTTCACAAGTGCGTTCCAGAATGCGGAGCGCCACGACAGGCCTCAGAGTCGGCGTGGCGATCGGCCTCGGGTCGCTCATGGCGACGGCGGCCTTCGCACAGCAACCCCAGCCGGCGGCCAATCCGCATCGGGGCGAGGTCGTGGCATCCACCTGCCTCGGCTGCCACGGCATCGAGGGCTACCGCAACGCCTACCCGGATTATGCGGTGCCGCGCCTCTCCGGTCAGCACGCGCAGTATCTGGCCACCGCGCTGCAGGAATACCGCAGCGACGCCCGCCAGTACCCCACGATGCACATGCAGGCGCTGTCGCTCTCGGACCAGGACATCACCGATGTCGCCGCATATCTTGCCGGCAAGCCGCTCGTCGCCCCGAGCACCGCGAGCGCTGCGCAGGTGCCGCAGCCGGCGGTCGTCTGCACCTCGTGCCATGGTCGGGACGGCATCGGCGTGACACCCATGTATCCGTCACTTGCCGGGCAGCACGCCAGCTACATCGAGCGCGCCATCAAGGAATACCAGACGGGCTATCGCAAGAACCCGATCATGAATGGCATGGCCGCTTCCCTGAAGCCCGCGGACATCACCGCCATCGCCAACTACTTCAGCAGCCTGAAGCCGGGACTCCACACGGAGTCCCGGCCTTTCTTCGGTTGGACAGAGCCTGGCAAAAGCAAGTAAAAAGCAAGTTAAAAGCAAGTAAAAGCAAGTGATTGAGCGGCCCAGGGCCGTTCCCTCACCGTACCTGCACGGGCACGAAGATCCGCTCGCTGCCGCGCTGGATGAGCAGGGCCACGTGGCCGCGCGAGCGCTGCACCGCGGAGCGTAACTGCTCGACCGAGGACACCCGCTGCCCATTGGCCGCGAGTACCACGTCCCCCGGCTGAATGCCGGCATCCTCCGACGGGCCGCTGACGCTTTCCACCAGCAAGCCGCCGTGGGTGTGCGCCTGCTGCTGCTCATCACCGGTGAGCGGCCGTACCGCCAGGCCGAGGCTACCGCCCTGCTGCTGCGGATGCTGCGTGGAGGCGACCGTCTGGCTGCCCATGGAGCCGAGCTTCACGTCGATCTCGCGCTGGGCGTGATTGCGCCAAATGGTGAGGCGCACCGTCGTGCCCGGCATGAGGCTCGCGATCCGGACCGGCAGTTGGCTCGAGGTCTGCACCGGCTGGCCGTTGAGCGCCAGGATCACATCTCCCGGCTGGATGCCGGCGCGCGCTCCGGGACCGCCCGGCTCGACACTGGAGACCAGCGCGCCCTCGGGTTCCGGCAGGCCGAAGGAGTCGGCGAGCCCCTGATCGACGTTCTGGATCACGACACCGAGCTTGCCACGCTCCACGTGGCCGGTGGCCATGAGCTGGTGCGCCACCTGCATGGCGACGTTGATCGGAATCGAGAACGACACGCCCATGTAGCCGCCGGTGCGGCTGTAGATCTGCGAATTGATCCCGATGACCCGGCCCTGCATGTCGAACAACGGGCCGCCGGAGTTGCCGGGGTTGATCGGCACGTCGGTCTGGATGAAGGGGACGTAGCCGGAGTCGGGGAGCGTGCGCCCCTTGGCGCTGACGATACCGGCGGTGGCGCTGTTATCGAAGCCGAACGGCGCGCCGATCGCGAGCACCCACTGACCCACCTGCAGCGAGTTGGAATCGCCCAGGTTGACGCTCGGCAGATGATCCGCCGGAATCTTGATCACCGCGACGTCCGCGGTCTTGTCCACGCCGATCACCTTGGCGGTGTACTCGCGCCGGTCGGTGAGCTGCACGGTCACGCGCGTGGCGCCCTCGACCACGTGCGCGTTGGTCAGGATGATGCCGTCCGGCCGGATGATGAAGCCCGAGCCCTCGCCCCGTATGGGCTCCTCCGGGGGCGCCTGGAAGGGCATCGGCAGCCCGCGGAAGAAGGGTGCGAACGGGCTGTTGGGTCCGAAGGGGTTGTCCTGCCCCTCGGTGGGCGACTTCTCGATGACCCGGATGTTGACGACCGCGGGCCCGAACTTCTTCACCAGCGTGGTGAAGTCGGGCAGCATCACGGCCACGCCGCCCCGCGGCTGGGCCGAGGTCACTGCCGCGGGCGGCGGGGACCCCTGCGCGTGCGCAGCGACGGGCGCGGCGACGCCGTAGAGCGCGGCCAGCGGCGCGGCGCCCAGCACGACGCCGAGCACGCCTGCCACCAATGGATTGCGAACTGCGGTCCTGACTGTCATCTCTTTACTCCGGGAAATCGCTCTGGATCTACGGCCCGCAGGATAGGCGCCGACACTTAAATGACGCTTAAGAGCGCGGGGTTCCCGCCGCGGTCGCTCAGCCCCGGCGTCTGTCGAGCCAGGCGATGAGCCCCTGGGTGTTGAGCTCCAGGTCGCCTTCCAGGATCGCGAGCACCCGCTCGGGAGGCAGGCGGCAGCCGTGCCTCGCGGCGAGCTCACGCCACAGGCCGCTCATCCCGGCGCGGATCGCCGCCGCGCGATCGGGGGCCGCGGCGCTCTGCTCGGCGATGCGGGCCAGCTCGCGGATCTGCCCCTTGAGCGACTCTCCCAGCCGCGGCACGTCCGTCACGCGGCTGAAGTGCATGAGGTACAGCGCCTCGGGCGAGTAGGAGAGCAGGCGGTCGACGGAGGCGATGAGCTGCTCCGGGTCGAATTGCGTCGGTGTCGTCGTCGGGATGATGAAGGCGCCGCGCGGGGAGTCGAGCTCCCGATAGGAGATGCCGAAGGTATCGCCCGTGAAGATGCAGGCGTGAGGCCCGTCGACGAACGCCTGATGATGCAACGCGTGCCCCGGCGTGTGCACGATCTCCATCTCCCGGCCCGCCAGGCTCACCGTGTCGCCGTCCCGAGTCACCCGCACCCGTTCCGCGGCGATGGGCACGATGTCGCCGTAGAGCCGCCGGAAGCGCTCCTCGCCATACACCGCGCGCGATCCGGCGATGAGCTTCCCGGGATCGATCAGGTGCGGCGCGCCGCGCGGGTGCAGTACCGCGACGGCGTTCGGCAGCTCCCGCATGAGCCGTCCTGCGCCGCCGGCATGATCGAGATGAACGTGGGTCAGCAGCAGGTAATCGACCGCATCGCGCGCCACGCCGAGCGCCTCCAGCGCGGCGAGCAGATACGGCACGGAGTCATTGGTGCCGACATCCACGAAAGCGGCGCGGCCGTCGTGTTGAACGATATGCGCCGCTGCATGTCCCGGATGAACGTACTCCGTGTCGACAGCCGTGATCCCGTCCGGGTGGCGGAACAGCCGTGGGGTCGGGAGGCCGCAGATCGGTGCCATCGGCGTAGGGTACCAAGGTGAGCAGCGGAGCACTCCTCCGCGCGGAAAAATTCAGGCAAGCTTGAGCACATGATCCAGTCCCCCTTCTCCCGCCGGGCCTCGACCGCGGCGGCCTGCGTCGCATTCTGGCTGGTGTTCGGTTGCGCGGCCCACGCGCAGCCCTTCACGGTCCCTACCCACCGCGTCGACGGCACGCTCGTATTCGATGGAATTCCGCCCGCCGACGCCGCGCTGGCTGCGCAGCTCTCGCACTACGAGGAATGGCGGCAGGCCAGCTTCCTCGGCTGGCTGCCCCGCGGCGGCATTCTGATCGCGACGCGGTTCGGCCGTTTCGAGCAGGTGCATCGGCTCGCCTCTGCGTTGGGGATGCGGGAGCAGCTCACGTTCGGCATCGGCTCCGTGACCGATGCGAGTGCGCCCCCCACCGGCTCCGGCTTCGTGTTCATCCGGCAGACCGGCGGCTATCCGCAGCTCTACGACTATTCGGGTGCCGGCGCGGCGCGCCAGCTCACGCACGGCAATTATCAGCACGGCAGCCCCGTCTGGTCTCACGACGGCAGGCAAGTCGCCTTCTACGGAACCGACCGCACCGGCGTGAATGACGACATCTACATCGTCGACATCTCCGCCGGCACCCCTCCCCGGCTGGCAATCGCCGGCGCGGCCGGTAGCTGGCGCCCGCTCGATTGGTCGCAGGACGACAGCAAGCTGCTGCTGTTGAATACGCTCTCGCCGCAGAAGAGCGCGCTCTATGTCGCCGACGTGGCGAGCGGCGCCCTGACGCCCGTGGCGGTGCCGGAGTCCCGCATCACCGCCGCGAGCTTCGCTGCCGACGGCGTTGGTTTCTATCTGATCTCCAACGCGCAGAGCGATTTCGAGCAGCTTCTCTATTACAACCCGATCACGCGCGGCACTCGCCGCGTTTCCGCCGACGTGCCCTGGGATGTGGAGGAGTTCGCGGTGGGCGCAGGCGGTCACTACGTGGCGTACGTCGTGAACGACGACGGCCAGAGCCGCCTGACGGTGCTCGACACACTGCGCAATCTGGAATTCAAGCCGGCCGGCCTGCAGGACGGCCGCATCGAGAACGTCCGCTTCGACGATAAGGGCCAGAAGGTTGGCTTCTCCTACGAGTCGCCCCAGTCTCCCCGCGACGTCTATGTCTACGATGTCGCCCAGGGCACGATCCAGCGTTGGACGCACAGCGAGGTCGGTCCGGTGGATCCCGCCAGCCTCGCGGCGGCGCAGCTCATCCATTATCCGACCTGGGACCGCGCCGGGCTGAGTCGGCGGACCCTCTCCGCCTACGTCTACCTGCCGCGCGGACCGGGCCCGTGTCCGGTCCTCATCGTGCTCCCCGGCGGCCGGGAGTTGCATTCGCAGTCGCGGCCCGACTGGCAGCCGTTCATCCAGTTCATCGTCAACGATCTCGGCTACGCCGTGATCGCCCCGAATGTGCGCGGCTCATCCGGCTACGGCAAGGCTTTCCGCGCGCTCGGTGGCGGCAAGCTGCGCGACGATGCCGTGCGTGACGTGGGCGCGCTGCTCGTCTGGATCGGCCTGCAGCCCGGCCTCGATTCCCATCATGTAGCGGTCATGGGCCATGCCTACGGCGGCTTCCTCGCGCTGGCGTCCCTTGCCACCTACGGCGATCATTTGAGCGGTGCCATCGACGTCGCGGGAATCGCCAATCTGGTCGACTACGTCGGCCACTCGCCGGCCGGGCAGCGCGCTCTGCGCGTTGCCGAGTTCGGCGACGTCCAGGACGAGGACATGCGCGCCTTCCTGGATCGCATCTCGCCGCTGGACAACGTCGCCCTGATCCACCGCCCCGTGCTCGTCGTTCAGGGGCTCGATGCCCCGGGCTCCCGCGCCGCCGACTCCCAACAGCTCGTCTGGCGACTGCGCTCGGAGGGCAACCAGGTGTGGTATCTCAGCGCGAGCGATGCGGGTAATGACTTCACCAGCCCCGCCGACCGCGGGGCGTACCTCGAGACGGCGGCTCAGTTTCTGCGAATGCTGCAGAAATAGCCGCTCGCGAAGGGCGCGACGGCTCGTCCGCTGACTAACTGTCGTCGGCGGGAAACGCCACCGTGACGGCCAGACCGCGGCCGTCCGCTCCCGCCGCCAGCTCCACAGTGGCGCCGTGCGCCGTCGCGATCGCCTTCACGATCGCCAGGCCGAGCCCGCTGCCGGGCGAGCGCGTTCCGGGCTGGCGGTAGAACCGATCGAACACCCGCTCGCGCTCCTCGGGCGCCACTCCCGGACCGTTGTCGACTACCCTGATGAGAGCCTGAGCGGGCATCGCCGGCGAGCGCTCCACCGACACGTCCACCCGCCCTCCGGGCGGCGTATAGCGCACCGCGTTATCCACGAGGTTCCTGACCAGTGTCGCCACCGCGTCCCGCTCTCCACGGATGAACACGCTTTGCGCGTCCGATACCCCCAGGTCGATCCGCCGCGCATCGGCGAGTGGAACCAACTCCGCCGCGATCTCTCGACCCAACTCATCGAGCGCGAGCCGGGCCCGGACCGGGTCCGCGCGCGGCTCCTGCCGGGCCAGCGCCAGCATCTGCTCCACCAGTCGGATGGCGCGCTGCACACCCTCCGACAGCTTGCCCATGGCGTCCGAGCGCTCCGCCTCCGTTCCCGCCCGCGCCAGCGCGCCGAGCTGCAGGTGCAGTGCCGTCAGCGGCGTGCGCAGCTCATGGGCGGCGTCCGCCATGAAGGCGCGCTCGCGATCGAGAGCGGCCGTGAGCCGGACCAGCAGGTCATTGAGCGAGCCCACCAGCGGCCGCACCTCCTCCGGCAGCTTCTCGTCCGAGAGCGGCTCGAGCGCATTGACGCGCCGCGACTTCACGGCCTTCGCCAGCCGCTGCAGGGGCTGCAGCGCGCGCCCGACCGCCAGCCAGACGATCAGTCCCAACACCGGCACCAGCACCGCGAAGGGCGCCAGCGTGCGGATGGCGAGCTGCGCCGCCTGCTGCCGGCGCACGCTCATTGGCTGCGCCACCTCGACCACCTTGGTCGGGGACTCGGTGCCGTATACCCGCCATTGGCCGCTGCTCGTCGCCACGGTCGAGAATCCGAGCGTCGTGAAGTTGGGCAGCACGACGTTGGGACGGGGGGACGTGTAGATGTGCTCGCCGTCGATCGTCCAGATCTGCACGAAGAAGTCGTACGCCGCGGTGTTGGAGGGCAGGGGCGGCGGCAGGAGGTACTCGACCGGCTGATCCCGCAGGAGGAGCGCGGTCTCCTTGAGGTGATAGTCGAAGAACGCATCCGCTTCCATCAGGGCGTTGCGGTAGACGACCAGACCGCCGCCGATGCCGACGAGGAGGACGCCGCCCAGAAGCCAGGCCAGCAGGCGCGCGCGCAGAGAGCCGACCGTCACGAGGGCCTCACGCGATAGCCGACGCCGCGCACGTTGAGAATGTAGTCGGCGCCCAGCTTGCGCCGCAGCCCGTGAATGTGCACTTCGACGGCGTTGCTTTCGACTTCCTCACCCCAGCCGTAGAGCCGCTCCTCGATGCGCGCCCGCGACAGGATCGTTCCCGGCCGCTCCATGAGCAGCTGCAGCAGCGCGAACTCCTTCGGCGAGAGCGCGATCTCCCGCCCGTGCCGCGTCACGCTGTGCGTCGCGGCATTGAGGACGACGCCCAGATGCTCGACCGCCGGGGCGGTGCGGCCCGACTTGCGCCGCAGCAGCGCCCGGATGCGCGCCGCCAGCTCATCGAGATCGAACGGTTTCACCAGATAGTCGTCGGCGCCGGCATCCAGGCCCTGCACGCGGTCGGAGACGGCATCGCGCGCGGTGATGATGAGGACCGGCAGCTCCTGACCGCGCGCACGCGCGTCGCTCAGCACCTGCAGCCCGCCTTTGCGCGGCAGGCCGAGGTCGAGCAAAAGCAGGTCGAAGGCCTCGGTCCGCAGCACCCGGCTGGCGGACTCGCCGTCGTATAACCAGTCGACGGCGAAGCCCTCGCGTCTCAAGCCCGCGCGGATCGCCTCGCCGATCATGGCGTCGTCTTCTACGAGGAGCAGCCTCATCGCGAAGGGAATATCATTTCCGGATGCTTCAGCGTCTCGTACACGATGCGGCCGCTCTGGGCGTGGCGCTGACGGAGCATGACGCCGCGCGGCTGCGGCAGCTCCTCGAGGAGCTGTCGCATTGGAACCAGCGATTCAATCTGACGGGTCTCTCGGACCTCGAGAGCATGGTCAGCCATCATGTGCTCGACAGCCTGGCCGTGCATCGCTATCTGCAGGGGGCCGCCATCGCCGATGTCGGCACCGGCGCGGGTTTCCCCGGCCTGCCGCTCGCGCTGGTGAACCCCGAGCGGCGCTTCACTCTCATCGACTCGAACGGCAAGAAAATCCGGTTCGTGTCGCATGCCGTCCGCTCCCTGGGACTCATGAACGCGGAGCCGCTGCAGGCGCGCGTCGAGGCCCTGCGCCCCGAACGGCCGTTCGACACCGTTCTGGCGCGTGCGTTCGCTCCCCTGCCGCAGCTCCTGGAGACGGTCGCGCCGCTCTGCGGCGGCGAGACGCGGGTGCTCGCCATGAAGGGAAAGTGGCCGCAGTCGGAGCTCGATGCGCTGCCGCCGCGCTGGCAGGTGGTCGACTCGCACACCCTCACCGTGCCGGGCCTGGCGGAGGCCCGGTGTCTCATTGTGCTGACTCCGGGTATGTCTCATTAGGGAACGGGCCCTCGGCCGCTTCCCGACTCAGGGAAGCCCATGAACCGGTAGTGCCGTCGTCTCCTTGATGACCGACAGCGCGATGAAGGAATGGACCGATTGCACGCCCGGGAAGCGCGAGAGGTGATCGAGGAAGAACGCCTCGTACGCCTTGATGTCGCGGCACACGATGCGAAGCAGGAAATCGGTCTCGCCCATCAGGGTGTAGCACTCGAGGATCTCGGGATGCTGCCGCACCGCCTGCTCGAATCTCAGCAGCGCGTCGCGCCCGTGGCCGGCCAGCTTCACCTGCGAGAACACGAGCACGTTGAGCCCTACTTTCTCCCGCTCGAGCAGTGCCACCCGCTTGCGGATGACGCCCAGCTCCTCGAGGCGGCTCACCCGCCGCCAGCAGGTCGAGGCGGTCATACCGAGCCGCTCCGCGATCTCCGCGGCGGAGAGATCGCCGTGCTCCTGGATCAGATCGAGGATCCGCGCATCGCCGCGGTCTAGGTCTGCTTGCATCGCCCATCTCGCCCGTGAAGCCTCGGATGCAATGAATGATTCATCGCAGCGCGCCAAAGGGCAACCTTTGTCACGCGCCGTGCAGGGGGCGGCGGGTATGGTGGACCCTTCCAAGAGGCTGGCGGAGCACGGCAATGGACCTTTTCCAGATGCGCGATTTCGATGCCCACGAGCAGGTGATGTTCGGCTACGACGCCGCCTCGGGACTGCGCGCGATCATTGCGATCCATTCCACCGTCCTCGGCCCCGCGGCTGGCGGCTGCCGTATGTGGCCGTATGCAGCCGTCTCGGACGCCGTTTCCGACGCCCTGCGGCTTTCGCGCGGGATGAGCTACAAGAACGCCATGGCGGATCTCCCCTTCGGGGGCGGCAAGGCCGTGATCATCGGCGACGTGCGGGAAAAGACGTCGCAGCGGATGGAAGCCTTTGGGCGGCTCGTCGACTCCCTGGGCGGCCGCTACATCACCGCGGAGGACGTGGGCACGACGACGACGGACATGGGACACGTCGCCCGCATGACGCGCTTCGTGAGCGGACTTTCGCGCGATTGCGCGCCCGGCGCGGACTCGACGATGTCGGTCCACGGCGACCCGGGCCCGAAGACCGCGCTCGGTGTGTTTCTCGGCCTGAAGGCAGCCGCCCGGTTCCGTCTCGGCCGCGCGAGCCTCGAGGGGCTGAAGGTCGCCGTCCAGGGACTGGGGGGCGTCGGCTACCCGCTGTGCCGGCTGCTGAAAGCGGAAGGGGCGTCGCTCGTCGTGGCGGACTCGCGGCCCGGCGCCGCTCAGCGGGTTTGCGAGGAGCTCGGCGCGCGGGAAGTGCCCGCGGCAGCGATTCTCTCGCAGGACGTGGATGTCCTCGCCCCCTGCGCCCTCGGCGCGATCCTCGACGCGCGCTCCATTCCGAGCTTGCGCGCGCGGGTCATCGCGGGCGCCGCGAACAATCAGCTCGCCCGCGACGAAGACGGGGAAGCCCTGATGCGGGGCGGGATCCTCTATGCCCCCGATTATGTGATCAACGCCGGCGGCATCATCAGCGTCTCGCACGAGTATCGGGGCGATGCCGGCTGGGCCCAGGTGAAGGCGGAGATCGACAAGATCCCCGCGCGCCTCATGGAGATCTTCGAGCGCGCCCGCCGCGAGGGCCGGCCCACGAGCGCCGTCGCAGACCAGATGGCCCGCGAGCGGCTGGCGCAGGGCGGCCGGCGGATGGTGGCCTGAGCCTGCGGTAAGCGAACATGTACACTCACGCGCATGAAGCGCGTCATCGCGGTCGCCAATCAGAAGGGCGGCGTCGGTAAGACCACCACCGCGGTCAATCTGGCCGCCTCCCTGGCGGCCACCCGCCGCCGCGTCCTGCTGATGGACCTCGATCCGCAGGGCAACGCCACCATGGGCAGCGGCGTCGACAAGGCGCAGCTCGCGCGGGGCACGCTCGAGGTGCTCCTCGGCGAAGCGCAGCTCGCCTCGGCGATCTGCGAGGTCGAGCACGGCGGCTATGCATTGCTGCCCGCGAACCAGGACCTGACATCCGCTGAGGTGAGGCTCCTCACGCAGACGATCGGGCGCGAGACGCGCCTGCGGCGCGCGCTCGAGACGGTGCGTGCCGCTTACGACGTGATCCTGATCGACTGCCCGCCGGCGCTCAACATGCTGACGGTGAACGCGCTGGTTGCGGCGGACAGCGTGCTCATTCCCATGCAGTGCGAGTATTACGCGCTCGAGGGACTATCGGCCCTGCTCGGCACGGTCGAGCAGATCCGGGTCGCCGCCAACCCGGCGCTCGAGATCGAGGGTATTCTGCGCACCATGTTCGACCCGCGAAACAACCTCGCGAACGAAGTCAGCGCGCAGCTCCTCATGCATTTCGGCGACAAGGTCTTCCGCACCGTCATTCCGCGCAACATCCGCCTCGCCGAGGCGCCGTCGTTCGGCCGGCCGGTGTTGTTTCACGACAAGGAATCGCGCGGCGCGCTCTCCTATCTGGCGCTCGCGGGCGAGATGATCCGGCGCGAGGAAGAGGCGCATCAGCCCGCGGCGCCGGTCTCCGCGACCGCGGGCGGTGCGTCATGATCCAGAAGAAGCCGACCCTCGGCCGGGGGCTGGCGGATCTTCTCGGCCAGATCACGCCGCCGCGCCCCGCGGCGCCGGCGGGTGAGCCGCAAACCGTCACCCCCGCGGCCGTGCCGTCCGCAGAGGAGCTCGCGCGGCTGCCGCTCGATGTCCTGCAGCGTGGCCGTTATCAGCCGCGCATGGACATGCGGCCGGAATCCCTGGAGGAGCTGGCCGCCTCCATCAGGGCGCAGGGGGTGGTGCAGCCCATCGTCGTGCGCCCGCTCGGCGCGCCCGGCGCCGGCGAATCGCAGCGCTACGAGATCATCGCCGGCGAGCGCCGCTGGCGCGCCGCGCAGATCGCGGGCCTGGCGCAGATTCCGGCGGTCATCCGCCGCATCCCCGATGAGGCCGCGATCGCCGTTGCGCTGATCGAGAATATCCAGCGCGAGAGCCTGAATCCGCTCGAGGAGGCGCGGGCGCTCGATCGGCTCATCACCGAGTTCGAGCTCACGCATGCACAGGCGGCCGAGGCGGTGGGGCGCTCGCGCGCAGCCGTCAGCAATCTGCTGCGGCTGCTCGAGCTCGCTCCGGAGGTCGGCGCGCTCCTCGAGCGGCGCGAGCTGGAGATGGGCCACGCCCGCGCGCTGCTCGCGCTCCCGGCGCGCCGGCAGCAGGCCGAAGTGGCGGCGCTCGTGGCGAAAAAGAGCCTCTCGGTGCGCGAGACCGAAGCGCTCGTGCGGCGCATGCAGCAGCGGGGCAGGGAGCCGGCGGCCGCCGCGGCGCAGGAGAACGGCGGCGGCGATCCGGACGTCCGCCGGCTGGAGCAGGAGCTCGCCGAGAAGCTCGGCGCCAAGGTGCTGATCCAACACTCGCAGGGCGGCAAGGGGAAGCTCGTCGTCAGCTACAACAGCCTCGACGAGCTCGACGGCATTCTGGCGCACATCACCTAGTCGATGGCGCTGGATCCGGGCTCCTGCCCGGCCGAGCGCTGCTTTGGGCAAAAAGCGTGGCTTTTGCCCAAAGCTCCGCCGTCTGCGGCGGCCGGGCACCTCCGTGTGCCGAGTTGCCTCGCGAGGCACGCCACTGCGCCATTCCTGAGCATACCGCGCCATTTGGAATCGGCCGCCAGGGGCGTATGGCCTTTTGCCACCCGGATCACTATAATTCCGCGACTTTGCCCTCCGGCTGAACGCAAGTATCTGTCGGATAAGGCAAAACTTGCAGCTGGCGCTGCATTTTGCCGGGGCTGAAGGGCCCCCGATCGAACCCCACGTCACTGAGTGACACGCTCGAGCGTGCGGGCAGGGGTGCGGGCGTGTCGTCAACAAGTCTCACGGGGTTGTTAGAGAGTGGCGGATGCTATCGATCTGCCGGCTGCCAGGCGGCTGGCCTTCGGCGTCGTGCTCGGGCAGGCGGCGGTGACCCTCATTGCGGCGTTCGTTGGCTGGTTGGCCGCGAGCCGCGAAGTGGCGTTGTCGGCGCTGCTCGGCGGCGGAATCGCCACGGTGGCGAGCCTTGCCATGGCGGCGGTGGCCTTTCGCCGCTCGACGGCCGTGAGTCCGGCGCGGTTGCTTGGGCGTTTCTTCGTGGGCGAAGCCCTTAAGCTCGTGCTGGTTGTGGTGCTCTTTATCGCCGTGCTGCACTGGCTGCATCCCGCCCCCATCGCTCTGCTCGTGACGTTCGGGGCGACGTTCGTAGTGTATTGGCTGGCGCTCGGGGTCGTATTGCCGGCCCGGGCCATGGGGCGGCCGCTGCGCGGCGCGCGGAGCTGAGGCGTCAGCATGCTCAATTTCATGTCCGCGAGCGAGGGTACGCCGGCCGAGAGTCCTGGCGTCTACATCACCCATCACATCACCTTCCTGACGAATCACGCGCCCCACGGCATCGTTGATTTCAGCGTCATCAACTTTGACACGGTCTTTTTCTCGATCCTGCTTGCCGTGGTCTTCGCGGGACTCTTCTACGTCGTGGCGCGGCGGGCCACCTCCGGCGTTCCCGGCAAGCTCCAGTGCGCCATCGAGATGATCGTGGAGTTCATTGATACGCAGGTGAAGGACGCTTTCGCAGGCGCGGGCCCGCTCATCGCGCCGCTCGCCATCACGATCTTCTGCTGGGTGTTCCTCTTCAACCTGATGGATATCATCCCGATCGACCTGCTGCCGAACGCGGCGCAGGCGGTCGGTCTGGGGCACCTGCGCATCGTGCCGAGCACAGACCTCAACGTGGTGTTTGGGTTGTCGCTCCCGGTCTTCTTTCTGATCATTTTCTACAACATCAAGATGAAGGGCCTGGGAGGCTTCATCGGCAGTCTCACGCTGCATCCCTTCCGCAGCAGGAACTGGGTCATCCAAGTGCCTCTCGCGCTGATCAATCTGATCATGGAGCTGCCGAGCTTCGTCGCGCGTCCCGTTTCGCTCGCGCTGCGGCTCTACGGCAACATGTTCGCGGGCGAAATGGTCTTCGCGCTGCTTGCGCTGCTCACGCTCTCGAGCGCTTCCGCGGCGCTTACCTCGCTGAGCGGATGGATATGGGTCCTGTTGCAGGTGGTGCTCGGGATCCTGTGGACGTTTTTCGATGTATTCATAGCACTCCTGCAGGCCTTCATCTTCATGATGCTCACCATCGTGTATCTCTCGCAGGCTTCCGAGCATCACTGACAAACATTTCGCTGTCGCACAATTCCGGTATCACTAACGGAGAATTAAATGAGTAACGTTGCATTCGTAGAAGCGATGACCGCCCTCGCATGCGGATTGATTTTCGGCATGGGAGCGTTCGGCACCGCGATCGGCTTCGGCATTCTCGGTGGCCGATTCCTCGAGGGAATGGCACGCCAGCCCGAGCTCGCGCCCGCTCTGCTCGTCAGAATGTTCATCGTGGCGGCCCTGCTCGATGCCGTCGCCTTCATCGGCATCGCGTTCGCGCTGTTCTTCATGTTCGCGAATCCCTTTCTCAAGGGCGTATAAGGCTGCGTGAGCCGCACCGCGAACGATCGACGCGAGCCATTGAGGAATAGAGCGTGAACATCAATCTCACCCTCATCATCCAGATGATCGTCTTCGCACTGGTCGTCTGGTTCGCGATGAGCAAGATCTGGCCGTACCTCATGAGCACGATTGAGGAGCGCCAGCGCAAGATCGCACAGGGGCTGGCGGCGGCCGACAAAGGAGAGCACGAGCTCGCGCAGGCGCAGGAGCGTGCCAACGCCATTCTGCGCGAGGCGCGCGAGCGCGGCGGGCAGATCATCGAGCAGGCGCAGCATCGAGCGGACGACATCGTGGAGCAGGCGCGGACCAGCGCTTCGGAGGAGGGTCAGCGCCTCGTGGCCTCGGCGCAGCAGCAGATCGGGCTCGAAGCCTCGCGCGCGCGCGAGACGCTGCGGCGTGAGGTCGGCGAGATCGTGGTCGCGGCGGCGTCCAAGCTCCTCGAGCGCGAGATCGATCCGCGCGCGCACCAGGATCTCATCAACAAGCTCGCGGCGCAGATCTGACGGAGCGATGATCGATGGCGGATAAGAGCACCATTGCCCGGCCTTACGCGAAAGCGGCTTTCGAGGAAGCTCGCGACCATGGCCGGCTGGGTCCCTGGTCGGACGCGCTGCGGACCGCTGCTGCGGTCATCAGCGACGCGAGAGTCGAGGCGCTGGTCGGCAATCCCCGGGTCACGCCCGAGGAGCTGGCCACGCTCGTCATCGAGATCGCGGGCCCTCAGCTCGATGAGGAGGGCCGCAACTTCGTGCGCACCCTCGCCGACAATCGGCGCCTGCCGCTGCTGCCGGAGATCGCCGCGCTCTTCGATGAGCTCAAGAGCGAAGCCGAGGGCATCGTCGAGGTGATGGTGACCTCCGCCGCCCCGCTCGATGACTCGCAGCGTCGCAAGCTCGCAGCGGCCCTCGAGCAGCGGCTCAAGCGCTCGGTGCGCCTACAATGTGCCACGGATCCGGCGCTCATCGGCGGCGCCGTCCTGCGCGCCGGGGATCTGGTCATCGACGGCTCGCTCCGCGGCCGGCTCGAGCGCATCGCTTACGCGCTGGCGGGTTAAATCATTTCCGGGGAAACATTCTCATGGCCATCAAGGCAAGCGAAATCAGCGATCTCATCAAGCAGCGGATCGAAGGCTTCAAGTCCGTCACGGAGGCGCGCAACGTCGGCACGATCGTGTCGGTCACCGACGGGATCACGCGCATCCACGGGCTGGCCGACGTGCGCTACGGTGAGATGCTGGAGTTCCCGGGCAACACCTTCGGCCTGGCGCTCAATCTGGAGCAGGACTCCGTCGGCGCGGTCGTGCTCGGAGAGTACAAGCACCTGCGCGAGGGCGATCAGGTCAAGACCACGAGCCGCATCCTCGAGGTGCCCGTGGGCCGGGAGCTCCTCGGCCGCGTCGTCGATGCGCTCGGCCGGCCGATCGACGGCAAGGGCCCGATCAATGCCGCGCGTACCTCGCCCATCGAGCGCGTGGCGCCGGGCGTCATCTACCGCAAGTCCGTCAGCCAGCCGGTGCAGACCGGCTACAAGGCGATCGACTCCATGGTGCCGATCGGCCGCGGGCAGCGCGAGCTCATCATCGGCGACCGCCAGACCGGCAAGACCGCGCTCGCGGTCGACACGATCATCAACCAGAAGTCCTCGGGCGTGAAGTGCATCTACGTCGCGATCGGCCAGAAGCAATCGACCATCGCCGGCGTCGTGCGCAAGCTCGAGGAGCACGACGCCCTCAAGCACACCATCATCGTGGCGGCTTCCGCCTCGACCCCGGCCGCCATGCAGTACATCTCCGCGTACTCCGGCTGCACCATGGGCGAGTTCTTCATGGACAACGGCGAGGATGCCCTCATCGTCTATGACGACCTGTCGAAGCAGGCGGTGGCCTATCGGCAGATCTCGCTGCTGCTGCGCCGCCCGCCGGGCCGCGAGGCCTTCCCCGGCGACGTGTTCTACCTGCACTCCCGCCTGCTCGAGCGCAGCGCGCGGGTCAACGAGGAGTACGTGGAGCAGATCAGCAAGGGCGCCGTGAAGGGTAAGACCGGCTCGCTGACCGGCCTGCCCATCATCGAGACGCAGGCGGGCGACGTCACGGCGTTCGTTCCGACCAACGTCATCTCCATCACCGACGGTCAGATCTTCCTCGAGACCGACCTTTTCAACGCCGGTATCCGCCCCGCGATGAATGCCGGCATTTCCGTGTCGCGCGTCGGCGGCGCGGCCCAGACCGACATCATCAAGAAGCTGGGCGGCGGCATCCGTCTCGCCCTCGCGCAGTACCGCGAGCTCGCGGCCTTCTCGCAGTTCGCGTCCGACCTCGACGAGGCCACCCGCCGCCAGCTCGAGCGCGGCCAGCGCGTTACCGAGGTGATGAAGCAGAAGCAGTACGCGCCGATGTCGGTGGCCGAGATGGCGCTTTCCATTTACGCCGTCAACAACGGCTACATGGACAAGGTGGACCTGAAGAAGGTGGTCGCCTTCGAGGCGGCGCTGCAGGCCTTCGCCCGCGCCAGCTACCAGCCGCTGCTCGAGCGCATCAACCAGGATCCGAAGCTCAAGGACAACGAGGCTGAGCTGAAGAAGTGCGTCGAGGACTTCGTCAAGACCGGCACCTATTGAGGCCGCGCCAGCACCCATGCCAGGCACCAAGGAAATCCGCTCCAAGATCTCGAGTGTGAAGAACACTCAGAAGATCACCAAGGCCATGCAGATGGTGGCCACGAGCAAGATGCGCCGCGCGCAGGACCGCATGCGCCTGGCGCGCCCGTACGCGGAGAAGATGCGCATGGTCATCGGGCACCTCACCGAGGCCAACCCCGACTATCGCCACCCGTTCCTGCAGCCGCGCGAGGAGGTCAAGAGCATCGGCATCATCGTGGTGTCCACCGACCGCGGGCTCGCGGGCGCGCTGAATGCCAACATCTTCAAGCAGACCCTCTACCTGATGCGCGACTGGCAGGCAAAGGGCGCCGCGGTCAACCTCTGCCTGATCGGTGCCAAGGGGATGGCCTTCTTCCGCCGCCTCGGCGTGCCGGTCCTCGCCAATGTCTCGCATCTCGGCGATCGGCCGCACGTCAAGGATCTCATCGGCACCGTGAAGGTGATGCTGGATGCGTATCGGGAGGGCCGGATCGACCGGCTCTTCCTCGTGAACGCCCAGTTCGTCAATACGATGACCCAGAAGCCGATGGTCGAGCAGCTGCTGCCGATCGAGGCCATGGACACGCAGGGGCTGCAGGAGCACTGGGACTACATCTACGAGCCGGAGGCCGCGCGGATCCTCGACGGGCTGCTGATGCGCTACATCGAGTCGCAGGTCTACCGTGCGGCCGTCGAGAACGTCGCTTCCGAGATGGCGGCGCGGATGGTGGCCATGAAGGCCGCCTCCGACAATGCCGGCAAGCTCATCAGCGAGCTGCAACTCATCTACAACAAGGCCCGCCAGGCCGCGATCACCAAGGAGCTCTCCGAGATCGTAGGGGGAGCTGCCGCAGTATGAAGATTTTTTTTCGGCGCGAAGCGCCGCTACATGTTCGGGGTCGCGTAGCGACCCCGTAGGAGTTGGGCGAAGCCCATGACAAACACTAACACGGCCGAAGGCACCATCACCCAGATCATCGGCGCCGTCATCGACGTCGAGTTCCCGCGCAACGCCATCCCGCTCGTCTACGAGGCGCTGAAGCTGAAGGACTCCGACCTGACGCTCGAAGTGCAACAGGAGCTCGGCGACGGCATCGTGCGCGCGATCGCGATGGGGCCCTCCGAGGGCCTGCGGCGCGGTCTGTCCGTGGTCGCGACGGGCGCGCCCATCACCGTACCGGTGGGCAAGGCCACGCTCGGGCGCATCATGGACGTGCTGGGCCACCCGCAGGACAACCGCGGCCCGGTGCAGTCGCCGGAACAGCTGCCGATCCACCGCGCGCCGCCCTCCTTCGAGGAGCAGGCGGGCGGTCAGGATCTGCTGGTCACCGGCATCAAGGTCATCGACCTGCTGGTGCCGTTCGCCAAGGGCGGCAAGGTGGGCCTCTTCGGCGGCGCCGGCGTCGGCAAGACCGTGAACATGCTGGAGCTGATCAACAACATCGCCAAGCAGTACAGCGGCCTGTCGGTGTTCGCGGGCGTCGGCGAGCGTACCCGCGAGGGCAACGACTTCTATCACGAGATGATCGAGTCGGGCGTCATCGACCCGAAGACGCTGTCGAACTCCAAGGTGGCGATGGTCTATGGCCAGATGAACGAGCCGCCGGGCAACCGCCTGCGCGTGGCGCTCACCGGGCTGACCATGGCGGAATACTTCCGCGACGAGGCGCGCGAGGATGGCGGCAAGGGCCGTGACGTGCTCTTCTTCGTCGACAACATCTATCGCTACACCCTGGCGGGCACGGAGGTCTCGGCGCTGCTCGGCCGCATGCCTTCGGCGGTGGGCTACCAGCCGACGCTCGCGGAGGAGATGGGCGTGCTGCAGGAGCGCATCACTTCCACCAAGACCGGCTCCATCACGTCCATTCAGGCGGTGTACGTGCCCGCGGACGACCTGACGGACCCGTCGCCGGCCACGACATTCGCGCACCTCGATGCGACCGTGGTGCTCTCCCGCCAGGTCGCATCGCTCGGCATCTATCCCGCGGTGGACCCGCTCGACTCGACCAGCCGGCAGCTCGATCCGCTGGTGGTCGGCGAGGAGCATTACAACACCGCGCGCGGAGTGCAGGCGGTGCTGCAGCGCTACAAGGAGCTGCAGGACATCATCGCCATCCTGGGCATGGACGAGCTGTCGGAGGACGACAAGCAGATCGTGTACCGCGCCCGCAAGGTGCGCAATTTCCTCTCGCAGCCGTTCAATGTCGCCAAGGTGTTCACCGGCCAGGACGGCAAGATCGTACCGCTCGCGGAGACGATCCGCGGCTTCAAGGGCATCATCAGCGGCGAGTTCGACTCGCTTCCGGAGCAGGCCTTCTACATGGTCGGCTCCATCGATGAGGCGGTCGCCAAGGCGAAGACGTTGCAGTAAGGGGACTCCGTATGGCCGAGCCGCACACCATCCACGTCGACATCGTCAGCGCCGAGGGGGAGATCTTCTCGGGAGAGGCGACCATGGTGTTCGCCCCGGCTTCCGAGGGGGATATCGGCGTGGCGCCGCGGCACGCGCCGCTGCTCTCGTTGCTCAAGCCGGGTGAGGTGCGGGTGCAGACGCCGGATGGGGCGGAGCAGCACTTCTTCGTGGGCGGCGGAGCCATCGAGGTGCAGCCGTCCAAGGTGACGGTGCTGGCGGATACGGCGCTGCGGGCGAAGGATATCGATGAGGCGGCGGCTTTGGCTGCCAAGCAGCGGGCGGAAGAGGCCCTTCGGGACCGCAGCGGCCACATCACGCAGGCGGAGGCGCTGGCGGAGTTGGCGCGGGCTGCGGCACAGTTGAAGATGATCGAGCGGTTGCGCAAGCTGAGGAGCTGAGCTGACGGCTCTCACGGCTGCTGCGCGGGCTCGGGCGCGGAGCATCGCTTGCACAGGGCTCTGCCGGGGGACGCCGTGAATACGCTCTCGCG
>DATNEU010000036.1:0-2055 GCA_035552895.1 Steroidobacteraceae bacterium | reverse complement strand
CGACGCGGCTCACGAAAGGGAGCTGCTGAGAAGTGGCGACCGCCGCGACCTGATTCCGAATCTTACGCCGGTTCTCGGTCCCGAAGCCGTGATGCGCGCCCAACAGCTGGTGCGCGCGATCCACGTGGCAGAGCCTTTGCTAGATTATGCGCAGACGCTCATCGCGAGAACGCGCGACCGCTCGGATCTGAAGCTGGGACTCTCGCCGCGCGCCGGGCAGGGACTGATCCGTGCCGCCCAGGCGTGGGCGCGTCTCGCCGGGCGGCCGGCCGTGCTGCCCGAGGACGTGCAGGCGGTGATGCCTGCCGTGATCTCGCACCGACTCGAGCGTCACCAGACCGGGCCACATGACTCGCCCGGCGCCCCGGCCGGGGGTGTGGCCGAGGAGCTGATCAGGTCGGTGCCGGTTCCGTTGTGAAGCGCTGGATCCGGGCATCCTGCCCGGCCCAACGGGGCACATCCCTATGCCGGCGGAGGCAAAGATGACCCGTGGGGAGACAATGACAGCTCTCGCGAGGCTCCGGCAACGCCTGCGACAGAGGGCCGCCGAGTGGGCACGGCGCCGCCAGGGACCCGACAGACTGCCGTTGACGCTTGGCAGACGGCGTCTCTACATCCTCCCGACTCGCGCGGGAGTCGGGTTCGGAGCGCTCGTGCTGACGATGCTGGCGGCGGGGCTCAACTACACCAACAGTCTGGCGCTGCTCCTCGCCTTCCTGCTCGTCGGCTTCGCGGTCGTGGCCATGCACGAGTGCCATCGCAACCTCCTCGGCCTGTCGCTGCTCGAGGCTGCGGCTGCACCACTTTTCGCCGGCTCGGCCGGGACTCTGCGCCTGACACTGGAGAATGGGTCGCGACTGCCGCGCTATCGCATCGAGGCGGCGGTGTCGGGCGAGCCCTCGCGGACGCTCGATGTGGGTGGCGGCGGCCACGGACAGATCGAAGTGCCGATACGCGCTGCAAGAAGAGGCCTGCAGCGAATCGAGCGGCTGCGACTCAGCAGCTCACATCCCTTTGGCCTCTTCCGGGCCTGGACCTGGATTCATGCGCCCATCGTCGTGATCGTCTACCCACGGCCCACGGGCTCGTTGCCATTGCCGGCCGGCCGGGGCGCCAAGCCGGGCACGTGGCCGCGCGTCGCGGCAGGGGCAGACGAGTGGCTCGGCCTGCGGCCGTTCCGCGACGGCGACTCGCCGCGGCAAGTGGCCTGGAAGGCCTATGCGCGCGAAGCGCCCCTGCTCGTCAGGGAATACAGCGCGACCGCCTCGCCGCTGCGCCTGCTGTCTTTGAGTGATGCCAGGCAACCGGACATCGAGTCGCGCCTCGCGCAGCTCGCGCGCTGGATCGTCGATGCGGAGGCAGGCGGGGATCTCTACGGGCTCGAGCTGCCGGGAGAGACCATCCCGGCGCATCGCGGGCCCGACCATCGGCACCGGTGCCTATCGGCACTCGCGCTCTACGCCTCATGAGCACCGCGCTCACCGCCGGCCCGGCACCCATTTCGCCGCTATTGTGGGTTTGTGCGGCGAGCGCGGCAGCCGTTCTCCTGCACGCCGGGCAGGTTCCAGTGTGGATCACCCTCACCGCCCTCGGGCTCGTCGGCTGGCGGCTGGCGGCAGCGCGCGACAAGGTGCGACTCCCGGGCGGCATCGTCAGGGTCGCACTCGGACTCTCGCTCGTCGCCGCGGTGTTGGCTCAGTATCACACCCTGAACGGCCTCGCTCCCGGGACGGCGATGCTCATGCTGATGGCGGCGATCAAGCTGCTCGAGACGCACAGCCGCCGCGATCAATACGTCGTGATCGGCGGGGCGCTGTTTCTTCTTCTCGCCGCATGCCTCGACGGACAACAGCTCCTGCGCGTGCCGCTCTACGGCGCGGTGGCTCTGTTGTGCTGCTCGGCGCTCGCAGTGGTGGCCTATGGGCCTGAAAAGGACGAGCGGGCCCTCCCGGCGCCGGCCGGCCTGCGCACACTCGAGGTCGTCGCGCTCGCCGGCCGCACCCTCCTTTACGCAATACCGCTCGCGATCCCGCTCTTTCTCTTCTTTCCTCGTCT
>DATNEU010000035.1:0-175515 GCA_035552895.1 Steroidobacteraceae bacterium | reverse complement strand
GCGGTCTCCGTCATCTCGGGCCTGCCGCTTGCCGCCCCGGATCTCGAGGCGCTCGCCAGGCGGCTGAAGCGACTCTGCGGCGCGGGAGGGGCGGTCCGCGAGGGAGTCATCGAGATACAGGGCGAGCACCGCGACCGGCTGGTCGCGGAGCTGTGCCGGCTAGGCTACGATGCCAAGCGGTCGGGCGGCTGAGGCCACGGTGACGGAGCGTGCGGAACCTGCGCATAATGTAGGAGTTTGCAATGAGCATCACCCAGGCAGAGCACAACGTGTCGAAGAACCAGCCAATACCAAGCCGGACACGAGCGGGGGACGCCCTGCTGTTCGCCCGCAACTTCTTCCGCCACCCGCGCATGCTCGGCTCGATCGTCCCGAGCTCCAGGTTCCTCATCAAGCAGCTGCTGCAGCCGATCGACTGGAATCGGGCGCGCGTCATCGTGGAATACGGACCCGGGGTCGGCGTCATCACCGCGGAGATTCTGCGGCGCATGCGCTCCGACGCCATCCTCATCGTCATCGAGTTGAACCCCGACTTCGTGACTCACCTGCGCTCGGCCCTGCCTGACGAGCGGCTGCAGGTGGTGGAAGGCTCGGCGGAGGCGGTGGGCGAGATTCTCGAGCGCTTCGGCCGCGGCCGGGCCAACTACATCATCTCGGGAATTCCCTTCAGCACCATACCGGCCGACATCCGCGAGCGCATCCTGCGCAACACGTCGGCGGCGCTCGCGCCCGGGGGCGCATTCCTCGTCTTCCAGTTCTCCACCCGGGTGCTCGAAGACCTGCAGCGCATCTTCCACTACGTCCGGCGCAAGTTCGAGCCGCTCAACGTCCTGCCGGCGCACCTGTTCTTCTGCGAAACGGGCGCCGCCTAGACACCTTCGGGCGGCGCGGCGGCCGACTCGCGCACGATCAGCTCGTGCGGCACCAGATGATCGACGGCTGCGGCGGGCAGTCCGTCACGGCGCTTGCGGATCTCGCGGATGAGCAGATCGAGCGCCACTTCGGCCATGGTCGAGGTCGGCTGGCGGATGGTGGTGAGCTCCGGCCAGACCGTCGTGGCGATCGCGGTGTCGTCGAACCCGACCACCGACAGGTCGCGCGGCACGTCGAGCCCGCGCCGGTGCGCCACGGATACCGCGGCGGCCGCCATGTCGTCGTTGCTCGCGAATATCGCGGTCGGACGCGGCTCGGCCGCCAACAGCTTCTCGCCGGCCTCGAGGCCGGAGCGGTAGCTGAAGAAGCCCTGCTCGATGAGCGGCGGCTCCGGCTTGCATTCCGCCTCGCGCAGCGCCGTCTCGAACCCGAGCCAGCGCTCGCCGCTCGCCGTTTGGTTGGGATGGCCCTTGATGAAGCCGATCCGACGGTGCCCGAGCGAGAGCAGATGACGAGTCATCTCGTAGGCGGCTTTGAAGTCATCGATCCGCACGCAGGAGGCGCCGGCCCGGAAGCGCCCCGTCGCCACCGCGACCGTGGGGATGGCCGCCTTCTTGAGCTCCGCGAGGATGACGTGCGACTCGCAGACCGGCGGCGGCAGGATGACGCCCACCACCGAGCCGTCGATCAGCCGGCGCACGGCCGCCCGCTCCGCCGAGGGCGAGCTGACTTCGCACTTCTCCAACAGCAGCTGCGCGCTCTTGCGGCTGCTCTCGTCGAGGGCGCCGAGGAGGAACTCGCTCAGATAGGCGGCGCTCGGGTTGGCATAGAGCAGCCCGATGCGCAGGCTCTGCGCGCCCGCGAGGCTGCGGGCCGCGGGGTTGGGCGCGTAGCGCAGCTCTTTTACCGCCGCGAGGACCGCGGCGCGGGTGGCCTCGCGCACATTGCGCTCCCCGTTGACGACGCGGGAAACCGTCATTGGAGAGACGCCCGCCCTGCGGGCCACGTCGTGGATCGTCGTGCCGCGGCGGCTGCGGCGGCTGGTCTTGCGTGCGGGTGCGCGCCCGGAAGCCATGATTTCGTGTTCTCGTGCGGCCCTTCACGAGGGCCGTTGGCCTCCATTCTACCGAACTCGCGATAGCGCTAGCGGGCTTTCTCGCCCGCATGGGAGGCCACACGCCCCGAGATGCTCCCCGACCCTCTCGCGCAGCCGCCGCAGGCCGGGCTCGTCCGCCGCCTCGCAGCGGATGGTGAGCTTCGCCTCCGTGCCCGAGGCGCGCAGCAACCACCAGCCGTCGGGCTCGGTCACCCGCAGACCGTCGGTGGTGTCGACCTGCGCTCCTCCCGCGCGCAGCCGCGCGGCGACCTGCCGCAGCACCTCGGACTTGCAGTCCTCCGGACAGGGGATGCGAAGCTCGGGTGTCGCGGCGGTGAGCGGCAGGCCACGGCGGAACTGCCCGAGCGTCTGCCCCGAATGGGCCAGGCAATCGAGCAGCCGCACCGCCGCGAAGAGCGCATCGTCCGTCCCCTCCCAACACTCCGCGAAGAAGAGGTGTCCGCTCATCTCGCCGGCGAGCGGTGCGCGCTCGCGGCGCATGACATCGCGCACCCGCACATACCCGGACGGCGCCATCACCGGCCGGCCGCCGAGGCGCGCGATGCCTTCGAACAGCACTCGACTCGACTTGACATCACCCACGACGCACGCCCCCGGGGCCGCCCGCAGCACCACGGCGGCGAGCAACAGCAGCACCTGGTCCGGCCACACGATCGCGCCCGTCTCGTCCACCACACCCAGGCGATCGCCGTCGCCGTCGAATGCGATGCCGAGATCCGCCTCGTGCGCCAACACCATGGTCCGCAGCTCCCGCAGGTTGGCGGCGATCGACGGATCGGGATGATGCGCCGGGAAGCGGCCGTCGACCTTGGAGTTGAGCAGGAAGTGCCGGCCGGGCAGCGCCTGCGTGAGCCGCTTGATCACCGCCCCAACCGCTCCGTTGCCGCAGTCCCACACCACGGTGAGCCGGCCGCCGCGAACCTGTGCCCGGAGGCGATCGACATACGCGTGCGCTACTGGAAAGTCGACCAGCGTGCCGCCCGCCGCCGGCGCCGCGGCGGTCGCCACCAGGGCGCGCAGCATCTCGCCGTGCACCGGCTCCGCTCCGAGGGTCAGCTTGAAGCCATTCTCTTCACGCGGGTTGTGCGACCCGGTCACCATGATTGCGCCGTCCAGGCCGAAAGTCTGCACCGCGAAATGCAACTGCGGCGTCGGACCGAGACCCACGCGGTGCACCAGCATGCCCCCGGCGATGAGCCCCTCGATCAGCATGCGCTCGAGATCCGGCGAGGACAGCCTGCCGTCCCTGCCCACGGCGATGCGCCTCGCCCCCCGCGCACGCGCCCACGCCGCATAGGCAAGGCCGAGCTGGCGCGCGTCGCAGAGATCGAGCTGCCGCCCGACCACGCCGCGAAGATCGTAGGCGCGCACGGCTTCGGGGTTGATGCGGGCTGCTGTTGAATTCATTCGCATCCAACGGCTCGCGATGCGCGCCAGTTCCGCCCGTTGGCGGGCGGCGGGACCGCGCTTTGCTTCACGCATCGCGGAGGATCCCGCCGCACTCATGAAGCTGGTCATTTTCGGACTGACGCTCAGCTCATCCTGGGGCAACGGCCACGCGACGCTGTGGCGGGGGTTGATCCGCGCGCTGACACGGCGCAACCACGATGTTGTTTTTTTCGAGCGCGACGTGCCCTATTACGCCGAGCATCGCGATCTCGAGGCTCTGCCGGGCGCCAACCTCGTCCTCTACCGGGAGTGGGCGCAGGTCGCGAGCCGGGCATTGACTGAGGCGCGACAGGCCGATGTCGGCATCGTCACCTCCTATTGTCCGGACGCCAGGGCGGCGGCCGCGCTCCTGCACGAGCAGGCGCCCGGGGCGCTCCCGGTCTTCTACGACCTCGACACTCCGGTGACGCTCGCCCGGCTCGAGGCGGGCGATACGGTGGAGTATCTGCCCGCAGCGGGCTTGCGCGACTTCGATCTGGTGTTGAGTTATACCGGTGGCGGCGCGCTGGCCTCGCTGCGCGAGCGCCTCGGGGCGCGCCGGGTCGCGGCGCTCCACGGACACGTCGATCCGCAGGCGCACCGGCCGGCGGCGCCGGATGCGCGCTTCACCGCGGATCTGTCGTATCTCGGCACCTACGCCTCGGATCGCCAGCCCGCCCTCGAGACGCTCTTCGTCGAGCCGGCGCGCCGCCGGCCCGCGCAGCGCTTCGTGCTCGGCGGCTCGGGCTATCCGCCCGACTTCCCCTGGGCCGGCAACATCTGGTTCGTCCGACACGTCGCGCCGCCCGAGCACCCGCCGTTCTATTCCTCCTCGCGCCTGACGCTGAACGTCACGCGGCGCGACATGGCCGCGATGGGCTTCTGCCCCTCGGGCAGGCTTTTCGAGGCCGCCGCGTGCGCCACTCCCGTGTTGAGCGATGAGTGGGAAGGCATCGAGCAGTTCTTCACCCCCGGCAAGGAGATCCTCCTCGCCGGCAGCGCCGAGGAGGCGACGGCGGCGCTCGATCTGCCGCCGGATGAGCTCGCGCGCATCGGCCGCGCCGCGCGCGAGCGCGCGCTCGATGAGCATACCTCGGACCGCCGCGCGGTCCGGATGCTCTCGCTGCTGGAAGGCGCCGCCGGCGGGAGCGCCTGAGCGTGTGGGGCATCATCCCGGCGGCCGGCAACGGCACCCGCATCCAACCGCTCGCGTTCTCGAAGGAGCTGCTGCCCGTCGGCAGCCGCGAGGATGCGGCCGGAGAGCACCCGAAGGCCGTCAGCGAGTATCTCATCGAGCGCATGGCGCTCGCCGGGGCCGGCAAGATCTGCTTCGTGATCTCTCCGGGCAAATCCGACATCCTGCAGTATTACGGCGCGCGAGTGGGCCGCGCCGACCTCGCGTATGTCGTGCAGCCGAGGGCCGCAGGCCTCTGCGATGCGATCTTCCGCGCCGGGCCGCTGATCCATCCCGGGGAGCCGGTCGCGGTCGGCTTGCCGGATACCATCTGGTTTCCGGCCGACGCCTTGTGTGCGCTGCCCGACGATCGCCTGTCATTCCTTCTCTTCCCCGTGAACCACCCTGAGCTCTTCGACGCCGTCGTCACCGACGAGCGCGGGCGGGTATCGCGCGTCGAGGTCAAATCACGCGATGCACACACCCGTTGGATCTGGGGGGCCTTCAGAATGCCCGGACGGGTGTTCCACGAGCTGCATGAGTTCTGGCGCACGCGCGGCGCGGCCGACGAGTACGTCGGCACACTGGTCAACGCCTGGCTCGCTCGAGGCGGGGAAGCCGTCGGCGTGCGCGCCGGGGAGGCCTATGTCGATGTGGGAACCCTGCATGGCTACCGGGAAGCCGTTCGCCTCCTCGGCGACGGGCCCGATCGTGTTGATCGCCGCGCATCCGGACGATGAGGTCCTGGGGCTCGGCGGACAGCTCGCGGACATTCCGCGGCTCTCCCTCATTCACGTGACCGATGGCGCGCCGAGGGACCCGGCCGACGCGCGGCGGGCGGGATTCGGCTCGAGGAGCGCCTATGCGCTCGCCCGTGCGCGCGAGCTCGAGCGCGCCCTCGCGGCGGCGCAAGTGTCGGCCTCGCGCCGCCAGGCGCTCGGGATGGTGGATCAGGAGGCGATCGAGCATCTGCCGGAGTTGCTCACGGCTGTGCAACGGGAGCTTCGCGCCGCAACGGCGGTCATCACCCATCCGTACGAAGGCGGTCACCCGGACCACGACGCCTGCGCGCTCATCGTGCAATGCGCCTGCGAGCGCCTGAGTCGCGCCGGCCGTGAGGCTCCCGTGCGGCTCGAGTTTGCCTCCTATCATGCCCGCGAGGGGTCGATGGCAACCGGTGTCTTCTGGCCCGCGGCCGAGTGCCGGGAAAGCGTGCTGCCGCTCGGCATCTGCCAGCGCACCCGCAAGCGCGCGGCGCTCGCCGCGTTCGCCACCCAGCGAGACGTCATCGCCGCTTTTGCGCCGAGTCCGGAGCGGCTGCGTCTCGCGCCGCACTACGACTTTACCCGCCCGCCGCCACCCGGGGAGGTGCTCTACGATCGCTTCCGCTGGCCGGTCACGGGCGAGTCGTGGCGGCAGCGGGCGCGGGCGCTGTTGGAAGACAACCCATGACGGGACGCAAGCCCTTGTCCGTGCTCAGCATCGCCTACCCGTTCGCGCCTGCGCGGATGGACGCAATCGGCGGAGCGGAGCAGATCCTCGCACAGCTCGATCGTGCGCTGGCGGCTGCGGGACATCGCTCGACGGTGATCGCCGCCGATGGCTCGAATGTCGCGGGGCATCTGGTCGCGATACCAGCCGTCACCGGCATCATCGATTCCGCCGCCCGCGCACGCGCCTACTCCAACGTCAGGATGGCGGTGAGCGCGGTGCTGGCGCGGGAGCGCATCGACTTGATCCATTTGCATGGACTCGATTTCACCGAGTACCTGCCGGCGCCCGGGGTGCCCGTGCTGGTCACCCTGCACCTGCCGCTCAGTCTCTACCCCGCGGCGGCTCTGCGTCCCGCGCGCACCGACACCTGGCTCGTTCCCGTATCGGCGAGCCAGGCTCGCGACGGTCCAGGGCTGCCGCTCCTGCCTGCCATCGAGAATGGCGTCGATCTGCCCCCGTGCCGGCCTCACGCCCACCGTGGATACGCGCTCGCGCTGGGTCGCGTCTGCCCGGAGAAGAACTTTGCCGATGCGTTGGATGCCGCACGCAGCGCCGGTTGCCCCCTCCTCCTCGCGGGCGGCGTTTACGACTACCCCGAGCACCTGAGTTACTTCGCTACCGAGATCGCGCCCCGCCTCGACCGTACCCACCGCTGGATCGGGTGGATCGCCGGTGCCCGCAAGCGACGCCTGCTGGCCGCCGCGCGCTGCGTGCTCATCCCGAGCCGCATCGCCGAGACTTCCTCGCTGGTCGCGATGGAGGCGCTGGCCGCCGGCGTCCCCGTGATCGCCTATCCCGCCGGCGCTCTGCCCGAGATCGTCGAGCACGGCCGCACCGGTTTCATGGCCGAGGATGTCGCCTCGATGGCCGACGCCGTCCGCGACGCCGGGCGGATCGATCCGGAGAATTGCCGCCGCGCGGCGCGCGAGCGCTTCTGCGCGCAGCGGATGATCGAGGAGTACTTCGGACTCTACGACCGCCTGGCCGCGGGCCGCCCTCAGTCGCCGTACTCTTGATCCAGGTGCGTGACCAGCTCCTCCCCCTTCAGGTGCCGGAGCGTGTTCTTCAGCTTCTTCAGCTGGATCGAGAGGTCGTGCTCGGGATACAGCCCCGGGGCATGCATCGGGCTCTTGAAGTAGAACGACAGCCACTCCTGGATGCCGCTGCGCGCCGAGCGCTGGGCGAGATCGAGGAAGAGCGCCAGGTCGAGCACCAGCGGTGCCGCGAGGATGCTGTCGCGGCAGAGGAAGTTGATCTTGAGCTGCATCGGGTAACCGAGCCAGCCGAAGAGGTCGATGTTGTCCCAGCCCTCCTTGTTGTCGCCGCGGGGCGGGTAGTAGTTGATCTGCACCTGGTGGCAGAGCCCGCCGTAGAGCGCCGGATAGAGGTCGGGCTGCAGCAGGTAATCGAGCACGCCTTTCTTGCTCACCTCCTTGGTGCGGAAGCACGCCGGATCGTCCAGCACCTCGCCGTCGCGGTTGCCCAGGATGTTGGTGGAGTACCAGCCGCGCACGCCCAGCATCCGTGCTTTGAGCCCCGGCGCGATGATCGTCTTGAGCAGCGTCTGGCCGGTCTTCAGATCCTTGCCCGCGATGGGTACGTGCCGCTCGTTGGCCAGCTCGGTGAGGGCGGGGACGTCCACCCCCAGGTTGGGAGCGGCGTTGGCGAATGGCAAACCCTCCATGAGCGCCGCATAGGCGTAGAGCATGCTCGGCGTGAGGGTGGGATCGTCCGCGTCCAACGCCTCCTCGAATGCGGCGGTGGTCGCGTGCGCAGGCCCCTGCTCGCAGTAGGCCTCGGTGCTCGCGCACCAGATGACGACCGCGCGGTCGAGGCTGCGCGCGCGGATGAAGTCCCGCATATCCGCCCGCAGCTGCTCGACGAGCTCCCGTTTGCCGGCGGCGCGCTTGACGTTGGGACCGTCGATCCGACTGACGATCCGGCGGTCGAAGACCGCGGGCCACGGCCGGATGGCTTCCAGATCCCCGCGCAGCCGCTCGAGCAGCGCCGGATCGAGCACGCCCGCGTGCGCGGCGGCCCGATAGGCGTCGTCCGGAAAGATGTCCCAGGCCCCGAACTCGAGGTCCTCCAGGGACGCGAGCGGCACGAGCTCGCGGATGAGCGGCGAGCGGCGCTCGGCGCGCTTGCCGAGCCTGATGGTCCCGAGCTGCGTGAGCGAGCCGTAGGGCTGGGCCAGCCCCTTGCGGATCGCGGCCACGCCCGCCACGAACGTCGTGCTCACCGCGCCCAGCCCGACCAGCATCACGCCCAGCCGCCCGCGCGGCGGCACGATATGGATCGCAGGATGTCGCATGTCATTCCTCCTGGCCGTCGCCGGCCTGTGGGAAGAGGGTGGCGAGCTCCGCCTGCCGCAGCTGCGCCTTGAGGCGGGGCTCATCCGGCTCGGGCTCGCAGAGATAGATCTCGTGCCCCGGGCGCGCGACGACGCGGAATCCCGCCGCGCGCACCAGCGCCTCGACGCAGGCGTGGTTCGGCGCCCACCAGTTGGTCGGATCCTCCTCGAGCTCTCCCTCGATGAAGGCCATCAGCGGCCAACCGGGCGCGCGCATGAGCTCGCGCTCGCCGAGCCCGATCGATTCCGGAGGCGTGAGCACCTCCTCGCCGGGCATGGTCAGGGTCTGCAGGATCATCCTGCCGCCGGTGACGCCGCGCACCACATCCAGGGCGAGGAGCGGATGGCGCAGGTGATACAACACGCCGAGGAAGCAGACGAGATCGAAGCGCTCGCCCGTGCCCGCGAGCTCGTAGACCGAGGCCCGCCGAAAGGTGAGCTGCGCTTCGAGGTTGAGCTGGCGCGCGGCCCAGCGGGCCTGCTCGAGATATCGCGGCTCGATGTCGATCGCGGTCACCTCGGCCCCGCGCCGCGCCAGCTCGAAGCTGTAGAAGCCCGCGTTGCAACCGATATCGAGCGCGCGGCAGCCCCGCAGATCGGCCGCCAGCCACGGCGCGACCTGACGCCACTTCACCGCCGGGAAGTCGCCGAGCAGGTGCTGTGGCGCGGTCTGGGTGCCATCAGGCAGATGCAGGTTGTGAAACCACGGTCCCAGCCGGGCGAGGTCATCGCGAATCGCCGAATCGCTTTCCAGCCGGCCGTACGCGCGGCGCGCAGTCTGCATCCGGTCGGGCCGGCTCATATGGCCATCTCGACAGCCAGCCCGCACGCCTCCTCGACGTGGCGCTCCAGCTCCATGGCGCGCACCGTCGCGGTGTGAGCCAACAGGACCTTCTCACGTGCCCGCCAGGCGATCCGCGCGGCCTCCTCATCGTCCATCTGGTCGAGCAGCCGCAGCGCATCGTCGGTCGTCCGCGCCACCAGCACCTCGCGTCCGGGGACGAAGAACTCCTCCAGCCCGGGCCATTCGTCGGTGATGATCGGCACCTCGCAGGCCGCGGCCTCGAAGAGCCGCACGCTCGGCGCATGACCGTCGGCGACCATGCGCGCGCGCGTGACGTTCAGCGTGAAGTGCTGGCCGTTGTAGAAGTCGCGATGCGCGGCCGGCGCCAGGTGCTCGACCCGCAGGACGTTGCCGGGCCAGTCGATATCCTTGGGATACTGCGCGCCGGCCACGCAGAAGCGGGCCCGCGGCAGGCGGCGCGCGGGCTCGAGCAACAGCCGCTCGAGCGCCGGTTGACGATCGGCGCTGTAGGTCCCGAGGTAGCCGAGGCGGTAACGCCGGGCCGCACGGACCGGATAGTAGTCGCGCGGATCCACGCTGCAGTAGAGCGGCCGCGGCCGCCGCGCCCCGAAATGCGTCCGCAGCCGCTCGAGCAGCGGACCGCCGGCGAACGAGAAATAAAGATCGAATCGCGGCACCAGGCCGCGAGTCAGATACTCGCACTCGCCGCTCTCGAGATGCCCCACGGTGACGGGCGTATCGATGTCATAAAATGCGGTCAGACCGGTGGCACGCGGCAGCAACCACTCGGCCAGCCGCACCGCCTCGGGCACGTAGGAGCCGATCATGACGAGGTCGGCGTGAATCTCCTTGCCGAGGCGCTCGCGCAGCTCTGCGAGGCTCGAATAGAGCACCGTCCGGGCGTAGGGCGGATCGGGAAGATCGCGGTGCTTCGCGTACCAGGGCATATCGCGCTCGAAGAAGCGCACCGTATGCCCTCGCTCCGCCAGCGCGCGCAGGAGCGCGCGATAGGTCGTCGCATGTCCGTTGCCCCAGGCCGAAGTGATGGACAGCCCGAACACCACGATATCCAGGGTGCGCGGTGTCGTCACGCGGCCGCCTCCGCCCGCACGCCGGCGCGCAGGATGCGCTCGACCTCGCGCGCGCGATGGGCGTAGGTGTGCTCGGCGAGCACGCGCTGCAACGCGGCGCGACCGATCCGCGCAGCGCGCTGCGGCGTCAGCTCGCCCAGATGGCAGGCCACCTCAGCGCCATTGCCCGCCACCAGCACCTCGCGGCCGGGCTCCAGGAACGACTCGATGCCGGGCCACTCGTCCGTGATCAGGCAGGCGCCGGCCCCGGCCGCCTCGAACACTCTCGTGGGCGGCGAGAACCCGAACCGCGCCATGCTGTCGCGGTTGATGTTGAGGATCGCCCGCGGCGTGCAGTTGAACGCATTGTGATCGCGGCTGTAGAGGTGACCGAGGAGGCGCACGTTGGCCGGGGCGCCGCACGAGGCGTCCCAGCCGTTGCCGCCGAGGAGGAAGGTCTCTCCCGGATAGGCCGCGGACGCGCCGAAGAAGAACTGCCGCACGCGCTCCTCCCGATCCGGCAGGCGATTGCCGAGGAACCCGAGGAGCCCTTCGAACCGCACCTCCGGCGCCACGGGATGATGGGTGAGGGGGTCGAGCGCGTTGTAGATGGGGACGCATTCGCGCGCGCCGAGAGCGCGATAGGCGCTGATCACGGGATCGCCGCCGCCGTAGGTCAGGATCAGGTCGTAGCGCGCGATCAACGGCCGGAAAGCATCCTCCGGCTGCCGCGCGACGCGCTCGAGCGTCGCCGGCGCATCCACGTCCCAGAACACGATGACATTCCCCGGGCGGCGCAGGTTGAGCACCTCGCGCTCGAGGAGCGCATCGTGCACTCCGACCCCGCTCGCCTTCACGATGACATCGGCCCCGCGCGCCGCTTCCAGCGCGGCCATGACCGCGGACTCGCCGCTCGCGCCGTAAACGACCACCTGCGCCCACTGCGGATCCTCCATGTCGCGGTGCGCCTGTCGATCGAAGGCATCGGGCTCGTAGAACGTCACCCGATGCCCGCGCCCGTGCAGCGCGCGAATGATGCCGCGGTAATACGTTGCGGCACCGTTCCAATAGGCGGAGACCAGGCTGGAGCCGAAGAACGCGATCCGGATCGCCCGGCCCGGATCACGCGACATGCGACAACTCCCCGACGCCGAGCTCCCGGCATATCCCGAGCAGCTCCTGCACGCGATGCGCGCACGTATGCCGGCGCAACACCGCGCGATGGCCGCTCTCCGCCAGCTCCTGCGCGAACGGCGGATCATCCAGCAGGCGCCTGAGATGTTGGCGCATCTGCGCGCCGTCGTGAGCGACCAGATAGTCCCGCCCCGCGGTGAACAACCCCTCGCTGTCGTGCCAGGGCGCGCTCACGAGCGGCATGCGGCACGCCAGCGCTTCGAAAACACGGATCGTCGGGATGCCGGGAAGCTGCTCCCGGTAGAATCGCCGCGGCACGTGCACCGTCATCCGCGAGCAGGCGAAGAGCGCCGGCACCCGGAAATTCGCGACCCAGCCGCCGTACTCGATTCCCGCATCGCACAGCGCGCGGATGGCCTCGCCCGGATAACGCACGCCGTAGACCCGCGCCCGCAGCCCGAGATCGCGCACCGGATCGATCAGATACTCAGTGAGCTCCCGGTTGCGCTCCCCGTCGCCCCAATTGCCCACCCAGACGAGATCGAGCGGCTTGTCCATCCCCGGCATCGGCCGGAAAATGCGCGTGTCCGCTGCCTCGTGCCAGGTCCAGGCGCGGGGCACGGCCGCGAGCCGCTCGTAGCGGCTGCGCAGTGCCTCGCCGAACGCCAGCACGCCGTCATAATTGGAAAGATCGAGCGCGCGCATCTGCTGCGGCGCGCTCACGATGCGGTGATGCGTATCGTGAAAGAGCAGCCTGAAGCCGCCTACGAGCGCGCGATGGCGGCCGAGCTGCGCGATCATCTGCGGCGGGTTCCACTCATGGGCGATCACGACATCGGCGCCCTCGAGCGCACGATCCAGATCGAGCGTCGCCGGCTCGTAGAAAGTGCTGCGCAGCCGGGGGAAGGCCGCATTGAATGCCTCGACCGCGGCTTCACCCCGCTCCTGCCGCAGATTCCGCAGGCTCCAGCCGCACAGCGGCTCGAACACGCGCACGCCGTGCCCGAGGGCGATCAGCTCGCTCGCCACGCCGCGCAGGAAGTGGGCATTGCCGTGATTCCAGTCGGAAATCAGCGAGTGGGTGAAGAAGACGAATCTAAGCCCGCGCGGCATGCGTCACACTCCTGACCGGCTGCTCGGTCAGCTTGCGGTAGAGGTGGAGGTAGCCACGGGTCATGCTCTCGGGCGACAGCCGGGCGGCGACGTCCGCGGCACGTGCCGCAAGCTCCGTGCGCGCAGCTTCGCTCGAGATCAGGTGCGCCAACGCCTGGCGCAGCCGCCGGTGATCGTCGGGCGCCACATAGTGGGCGGCATCGCCCCAGATCTCCCGCAACGAGGCGATGTCTCCGAGGAGCAGCGCGCACCCGGAAAGCGCCGCCTCGAGCACGGTCAGACCGAACGGCTCGTAACGGGCCGGCAGCGCGTAGATCGCCGCGCGTCCGTACCAGCTCGCGAGGTCGTGCGGCGCGAGCGCGCCGAGGAGGCGCAGATTCCCGCCAACCATCCGCACCTGCGAGCCATCGGGAGAGACCGCTTCGCCGGCGATGCAAACGGGCCAGGCGAGCAGCGGCGCCACCGCCGCGAGTGCCTGGGTGTTCTTGGCCGCATCCCACAACCTTCCCGCGCACAACACCAGCTGCTCCTTGCGACCGCCGCGCTGGAAACGGCTGGGATCGCGGCCGTTCGGCACGACGGCGGCCGGCGGCAGCGGGCCGTAGTGCCGGCGAAGCTGCGACAGCATTGCCTGCGTCGGCGCCACTACGCGATCCACGGCCCTCAGGCTGCGCGCAACACAAAGCTTGTACGTCGCCCAATCCGCCGGCAGTGCGCTGCGGTGCACTGCCTCCCACCAGGAGGCCACGCAGGAATGCCCGGTCACGAGGACGGGCGCGCGCCACGGCAACTCGCCATGGACCAGGTGATTGAGGTGAATCACGTCCGGCCGGTGCTCGCGCTCGAGCCGCAGCAGCCAACACCCCGCGCGCTCGATATCCGCCCACGGCTCGGCCATCCACTCGAGCTTCAAGGCGCTTTCCTCGAGCTCGAGACCGGGGATGTCGGCCGCGGTGGAGCGTTGCGTGGACGTCAGGGGCGCGCCCAGGGTCGCGAGCGTGACATCGACCCCCTCGTGCGCGAGGCAGGCGCAGAGCTCCAGCGCGAACGTCCAGACACCGCCGACCGGATCGGCTGTCATCAGGACTCTCATCGGCCGTAGATCCGATCGATGGCCGCGGAGACCGCCACCAGCCCTTCGGCGGCGGAATCGAAGCCGGGATCCTCCCGCAGACGCCGCGCCCAGGCGCAGAGCGCGCGGCCGCCCCAGTCATCCGGCGGCGCCGCGAGCAGGCGGCGCCGCGTGCCCTCGCAGTGCTCGACCGTGAACTCGTAGAAAGAGCCGTTGACGTTGCGCAGGATGGCCGCCCCGCGGGTGCCATAGAAGGCCGCTTCGATCACCGCGTCCCGTCCCGCCGCCAACCTCCAGGAGCAGGCCAGGCGGGCCACCGTGCCCGAGGCCAGGAGCAGCTCGGCGCTCGCGTAATCCTCCAGCGCGGATTGCGGCTCGGCCAGGCGCTTGCCCTCCGCATACAGGCGGCTGCGCACCTCGATGACCTGCGGATATCCGAGCGCCCAGAGCAGCAGGTCGATGAGGTGAATGCCGAGATCCATCACGCAACCGCCACCCGACTGCTGCCGGTCGTAGAACCAGGCCTTGTCCGGACCGTAGGCGTTGTGGAAGGTCAGGTCGGCGGCGAACACCTCGCCGAGCTCACCGTCGCGCACCAGGCGTGCAATCTCAGGGACGCCCGCGACCGTGCGATAGCAGAAGTCCACATCGAGCAGCCGGTCGAGCGCCCTCGCGGCGCCCACCACCCGTCCCGCCTCCGCCGCGCTCGTGCCGAGCGGCTTCTGACAGAACACCGCCCAACCGCGCGTCAGCGCCGTGATCGCCTGGCGCGCATGCTGTCCGCTCGGCGTCGCGATGACGAGCCCATCCAGCTCTTCCTCGAGCAGTGCCTCGAGGCTCGCCACGGTGCGCGGCGGAGCCTGCATGGAGGTCAGGGCCGCCTGGGCGGCGCGGCCGGCCGAGTCCGGCGCCGCATCGGCGATGCAAGCCACCTGTCCCGCCCCGGCCTGCACGACGGCGCGCATGCGGCTCAGCCCGATCCAGCCGACACCGAGAAAGCCGAGGCGGGCAGGGCGTGCGCGGGCCGGACCGATCGCCGCGCAAGGCAACTGACACGGCTCGGGCGGGCTCATCGGGCAACCTTCATCCACACTCGATCAACGCCTTCATGAAGCCCGCCGGACGGAGCGCCAACGCTTCGAAGGCCGCGGACGCCTCTTCCAATGGAAACCGATGCGTCCAGAGCGGCTCGGGATCGAAGCCGCCGCGCACGACCAGGTTTACCGCCGCTTCCATGCCCCGGCGATAGACCGCCGGATCGCGCTCGTGCGCGTTGATGACGTCCAGGCCGCGCCAGTTCCACTGCTGCAGATTGACCTGACGCGGTCCGTCCTGGTGATAGCCGGCGATGACGAGGCGCGCGCGCACGCCGGTGATCTCGGTCGCAACATCCAAAGTCTGCTGGGTTCCGGCCGCCTCGATGACGCAGCGACAGCCCTCCCCGCCCGTCATAGCCCGGGCTTGCGCGATTGCGCGCGCGGCGTCATCGAGCCGGATCAGCGCACTGGCGCCCATGCGCTCGGCCATCTCCAGGGCGAACGGCCGCCGCGATAGCGCGAGCACACGCGCACCGGCGCCGGCCGCGAGCGCGGTGAGCGCCGCGCCGATGAAGCCGACGCCGACGATCGCGACCGTCTGGCCGGCTTCGATCGCGCAGCGCTCGAAGATATTCATGACGCAGGCCAGAGCCTCGCCCGGGAACGGGCGCTCCCCGAGCGTCTCGGGCAATCGGACCACCCCCGATGCCGGCGCGAGGTCGTATTCGGCATACGCGTGAAAGGAGAGCAGCGCCACCCGATCGCCGGGCCGCAGACCCTCCACTCCTTCGCCAACCGCATCGACCCTGCCCCACCCCTCGTGACCCGGTGCGCCGGGCTCGAGCGGGTACCCGAACCAGGGCCGGCCCTCCCAGACGGGCAGGTTGGAGCCGCAGACGCCGCAGCCTTGCAGCTTGACGCGCACCTCGCCGGCGCCCGGGGGCGGGGCCTCGATGCGCTCGATCGCCAGCGCACGAGGCTGGCGGAAGCGGACCGCACGGCAGCCCCTCGCCTGCGCGCTCACGACAGCGCCGCCCGGGATGTGAGCCCGGAAGCCGCCACGTCCACGGGTTGCGACGAGACGAGCCAATCGTGCAGGCGGGCCACTCCCTCGGCCGCGCAGATGGTGGGCGACCATCCGGTGGCCGCGGAGAATTTGCCGCTGTTGGTGACGTAGTAGCGCTGGTCGCCGCTGCGCCAGTCGGCCTGCTCCATGCGCACCGCGAGCCCGAGCCGCCCGGCCATCATGTCCAGCAGCTCGAGCAGGCTGAGCGAGTTTCCCGGTCCACCGCCGATGTTGAAAGCCTGGCCGGCGAGCCGATCGATGCCGCGCATCGCGAGCAGCATGGCATCCACCAGGTCATCGACATACAGGACATCGCGCACCTGACAACCGTCACCATAAATCGTGAGCATCCCCCGCTCGCGCGCGCGCATGAGGAAATGCGCGACCCATCCCTGGTCCTCCGTGCCGCACTGATGCGGTCCGTAGATGCAGCTCATCCGGAACACCACCGCGGGCACTGCGAAGCAGCGTGCGTAGTCGAGCACGTACTGGTCGGCCGCTCCCTTGGAGCAGCCGTAGGGGCTGTGAAAATCGAGCGGCCTGCCCTCATCGATCCCGGTGGCCGCGAGCCGCGGATCGGCCGGAACGTAACGCCGGTCTCGCCGCTCGAGCTCCACGTCCGGCAGGGCCCCATAGACCTTGTTGGTTGAGGTGAAGAGGAGAGGCGGTGGGCGCGGCCGCGCCCGCGCAGCCTCGAGCACGTTGAGCGTGCCCCGGACATTGATCTCGAAGTCGCGCAGCGGATCCGTGAGGCTGGTCGTCACCGCCACCTGCGCCGCGAGATGGAAAATGCGATCGGCGCGGTCCACGGCGCGGCGCACGGCCGGTCCATCGCGAACGTCCGCGATCTCGACCTGCAGCCGTCCCGGATGGCGGGCACGCAGCCACGCGAGATTGCGCTCCACCCCGGGCCGCGAGGTGTCGTCCAGCACCAGCACCGGGGCGCCTTGCGACAGCAGCCGATCGGCGAGGTTGGTGCCGATGAATCCGGCGCCCCCGGTGATGATCGTGAGCGGCCCCTCCGGGGTGCCGGCTCGCCGGTGACGAGACCCCTTGCCCGCCGTCATGCCACGAGCCCCCGGCTGCGCAGCTCCGCATCGGCCGCCTCCGTCCGATCCTCCGTCCGTCGGCCCTCCAGCCACGCGCCGAGCTCCTCCAGGCCCGTCTCGAGCGGCACCTCGGGCTGGTAGCCGAGCACCGCCCTGGCGCGCGAGATGTCGGCGAAGCAGTTGCGGATGTCGCCGGCGCGATATCGGCCGCGCACCTCGGGCTCGAGGTGCCCGCGCCCGAGCAGCGCGCCCAGCCGCTGCGCGATCTCGAGAATGCTGCGTGCCTCGCCGCTTCCCAGATTGAATACCGTGTCGCGCGCCTCCGGCTTCTCGAGCGCGAGCACGCAGCCGCGCGCCAGGTCGCGCACGTGCACGAAGTCGCGCCGCTGCCGGCCATCCTCGAAGATCACCGGCGCGCGACCGTTGAGATAACGGGCGGCAAAGATGGCGAGCACGCCGGTATAGGGATTCGACAACGCCTGGCGCTCGCCATACACGTTGAAGAACCGCAGCGCCACCGCCGGCACGCCGTAGCAGCGCCCGAACATCAGGCACATCATCTCCTGGTCGTACTTCGAGAGCGCATAGATCGATTCGGGCGCCGCGGGCTTGCTCTCCGGAGTCGGCACGGGCTCGAGCGGCTCGCCGCGCTCGTCGGTGAGCTCCCAGCGGCCGGCCTTCAGCTGCTCGAGCGAGCGCGGCTTCGGGCTCGAGAGACGCCCGTCGGCCGCCCGGTAGAGCCCTTCACCGTAAATGCTCATGCTCGATGCGACCACGAGCTTGGCGACCGGCCGGCGCAGCAACGCCTCGAGCAGCACCGCCGTACCGCGGTTGTTGACGTCGGTGTACGACTCGATCTCGTACATGCTCTGAGCGACCCCGACAGCCGAGGCAAAATGGAATACCGCTTCCACATCCTCCAGCGCCCGCAGAACATCCTCGCGATTGCGCACATCGCCGCGGAACCTCTCGACATCGTGCGAAAGGTACGCCGGGAAGCTGCCCGAGCTGCCATGCACCTGCTCGGTGAGCGCATCCAGCACCCGGACACGGTAACCGCGCAGCAGCAGCGCATCGGCGAGATGCGAGCCGATGAAACCGGCCCCGCCCGTCACCAGGACCCTAGCGTCCGCGCGCATCGCTCACCTGCCGTCCCGCCGCCGGCACCCGCGCTCCCCGCGCGCCGCCGGGCGAATCCGCGGCCGCGAGCCGCGGCTTGCGCGGCACGCGCGTGGTCTTCGCCCCCTGGACGCGCGAGAGCGCGGCCTCGAGATAGGCGATGGTGCGCTTCAGGCCCTCGCGCAGTGGAATATGCGGCCGCCAGCCCAGCTCCCGGCGGGCGAGCTCGATGTCGGGACAGCGCTGCAGCGGGTCATCGCTCGGCAGCGGCCGGAACACCATCGGCGAGCGCGATCCGGTGATCTCGATGACGAGCTCGGCGAGCTCGAGAATGGTGAATTCCTCCGGATTGCCGAGATTCATCGGCGTCTTCACCCCGCGCGGGGCGCTCATCAGCATCACCAGCGCCTCGATGAGGTCATCGACATAACAGAAGGAGCGCGTTTGACTGCCGTTGCCGTAGATCGTGAGCGGCTGGTTGCGCAGCGCCTGCACGATGAAATTACTGACCACCCGGCCGTCGCCGACGGCCATGCGCGGGCCGTAGGTGTTGAAAATGCGCGCCACGCGCACGTCGACGCCGTTGGTGCGCCGGTAATCGAAGCACAGGCTCTCGGCGCAGCGCTTGCCCTCGTCGTAACAGGAGCGCACGCCGGCGGGATTGACGTAACCCCAGTAGCACTCGGACTGCGGATGGATGGTCGGGTCGCCGTACACCTCGCTCGTCGAGGCCTGCAGCAGCGGCGCGCCGCGGCGGCGCGCCACCTCGAGCAGGTTGTAGGTGCCGCTGACGCTCGTCAGGGTGGTGCGAACGGGATCGGCCTGATAGTGCACCGGCGAAGCCGGACAGGCGAGATTGAAGATGCCGATCGGCTCCTCGATCTCGAGCGGCTCGGCGATGTCGTGCACCAGCAGCCGGAAGCGCGGCTGCGCCATCAACTCATCGAGATTGCCGAGATCGCCCGTGGTCAGATTGTCGATGCAGAGCACCGAATGGCCGCGGCGCAACAGGCACTCGCACAGATGCGAGCCGAGGAATCCCGCGCCGCCCGCGACCACCATCGGCGAGGCCCCCATCGAGCCGACCGCCATGCCACCGTTTCCGTGTCTGACCACGACCTCATCCCTCGCCAGCGACTTTCATGCGCAGTGCCCCGGCGCGGGGAACATAACGGCGCGTCATACGCGCGCAGAATTCGGCGAACCGCGCGATCTCACGCGGTGGGCTCGTGTGATGCGGCTGGATGCCGCAGCTCTCCGGCGTGAAGCAGAATGTCAGCGTGACGGCGAATTCCTCCAGCGCGCCCATCTGCCGATCGAACCATTCGAGCGCGCCCGGCCGCAGGCTGTCGGCCCAACTCAGTCCGGTGCGCAGGTGGCGCACGCCGAGCCGCCGCAGCCAGCGCGCCGCATCCTCCAGGCGATGATCCTCGAAATGAAACCACTGACAGATGCCGAGCTCGGGCGCATGGGCCGCGAAACGATGCGCCGCCGGCTTCGGCGAGCCGTCCTCGCGCAGCAGGCCCATGTAGAAGTGCCGGTAGTAGGAGGACCCTTCGGCCTCGCGGTGGCGGGTGGTCGCGGGCCACGCGCGCGGCAGGTCATAGAGACTGTACCAGTGGATGCGCTCGGCGCGGCCGTGCAGCAGCTGCGCGGTGCGCTCGAGGCCGAACTCCTGCACCTCGTCGGCGCCGAAGGTGGAGACGCCGACCTCCGAGACCCACACCGGAAGCGTCGTGACGGCGCGGACCGCGGCGATCTTCGCCGGCCACTCATTGATGTTCCAGTGATTCCAGTCGAGCGGGAAGCCGTGCACGCCGACGGCGTCGAGGCGGTCGAGCACGCCGTGCGCCTGCATGCGGCGGATGAAGAGCGGATCGATGGGCGAGATGCCGCCGAGGACGCGCGTGAGACCCGGCCGCTCCGCGCCGACCGCATCCGCAGCGAGTGTCACCATGTCGGAGAAGATGCCCCATTCCGGATCGAGCTCCACGAAGTTCCAGTGCGACTTGTTGTTGGGCTCGTTCCAGAACATCACCGCTTCGATCACGCTCGCCTCTCGTGTTCCTTCAACTTTATTGTTGGAGCAAAAATGTATCCTGGTCCCGTCTCCGGTCCCGCAGCGGCGGACGCAGCGCTCCTCAGGCGAGGTCGGCGGAGCGGGAGCTGCCCGCGGCGAAGGCGGTGCGCGGCGATTCCGGCTGCGCTGCGAGCAGCGTAAGGTAGAGCCGCTCGAGGCGCTCGGCGCTGCGCGTCCAGGTGAGCAGCTGCTCCGCCCGGCTGCGCGCCGCGCGTCCCATCTCGCGCAGGCGCTCGCGATCGGCCGCCAGCTCACGCAGCGCGCGAGCCAACGCCGAGGCGTCGAGGCGCGGAACGAGCCTGCCCGTCACGCCGTCCTCGATGAGCTCGGGCACTCCACCGCTCGCGCTCGCGAGCACGGGGACGCCGCAGGCCATCGCCTCCGCCACCGGTAAACCGTACGACTCCTGCCAGATCGACGGCAACACGAGAACGTCGGCCGCGCGGTAGGCACGGACGAGCTCGTGCAGAGGCACGGTCCCGATGAAGCGCACACGCGCTGCCGCCGCCGGTGAGAGTCGCGCGCGCACTGCGTCACGGTAGCTTCGACCCTGCCGGAGGATTTCCCGCTCGAGCCAGGTTCGCAGCGAGCGGCCATAGAACGGCCGCACGGCTTGCAGCGCCGGAGCGTCGCCGTCGAGCAGCCGGCTCAGAAGATCGTAGGGCATGAGACCCGGCTTGCCGATCAGCGTCAGCTCGAGAGCGACACCTTCGCGGATCAACCGGTCGACGGTCTCCGCCAGCAGGTGCACTCCTTTGTCCGGCGCGATCCGACCGACATAGAGCAGACGAAACGGACGCGAACGATGCTCGCGCCCGTGCGCTTCGCGCGCGCGGGCGGCGGGGCTGAACCGCAGCACGTCCACGCCGTTGCCCACGGTGTGGATTCGCGCAGCCATCTCGGGCAAACGCGCACGGGCGCGCGTCGTCACGTATTCGGAGACCGTCGCGGCCGCGTCGACGTCCGCCAGGTCGCGCCGCAGCAGGTCGAGGTCGACTGTCGCAAGCTCATCCTGATGGGCGTGAATGACGACCTTCGCTCCCGGCGAGGCACGTTTGAAGAGCGACGCGAACTGCAGCTGATTCGGCAGATGCACGATCTGCGGCTGGCTCGATGCCAGACAGCGCGCAACCTGCGAGAAGTACTCCCGGTGGTAGAGCCTGGAAGTGAAATACGGCGCGCCCCGGCCGAAACGCCCCGCGAGGAGCTGCACCGCCTGATGGAAGCGGCGCGCGACGAAAGGGATGCGGCGGATCTCGATGGCGCCCCAACGCTCACGCGCAGGCTGGCCGCGCGCGCGCGGCGCGTACACCGTCACCTCATGACGGCGGGCCAGGCAGCGGGCGAGCTCCCAATTGACGATCGCCACCGAGCCGCGCTGCTCTTCTCCGGCCGCGATCGGGTCTTGAGGCTGATTGAGGATCGCGATCTTCAACGTTTCCTCTCCGCTGCCGGAAGCGGCCGAGGAAACGGCTCAGCAAGATCGGGGCCCTAGTGTCGGGCGCCCACCGGAAAGTGCACGAAGATCTGGTGCACCGCCTCGTCGATCGACTGCGCGGGATGATCGAGCATCTGGCGGGTGAGCTCGGAGAATGCGGTGCCGCTCCAGACCACGGACTGGTCGGTCCGCTGAATCAGATCGATGGTGAGCGATGCGGTGGTGACGGTCCGGACATCGCTGTAATAGCCGCCACCCCAGCCCCACGGACCCCAGGGTCCACCGCCGTACGGTCCCCAACCCCAGCCCCATCCCCACCCCAATCGCGGGCCGAAGGGCGGAGCGCCCACCGTGCCCTCGACGCGATCGTGCGTGCCGACCCTGAAATCGATCAGCAGATCCGGCGCTTCCCCAGCCGTGGCCGGCACGTAGCCGCGGGACTGGAGCTCCTGGCCGACGTCTTTCTCGAGCTGCTGGGTGGTGAGGGACCTGTAGGCGCCGCTGTCGGTGCCGGGTTTCGGCACGAAGGCATAGGTGTGGAAGCTGCCGAGATCCACCTGCTCGGCCACCCGCGTGCGCACCTGCGGCCCGGTGGCGCAAGCCGCGACCAGCGCCATCGCGGCGCACAAGGCGAGAACCTTGACCCGATTCATGTCCACCTCTGCAGTGTCAGACCTTTGAAACGTCGCCGGGTTCACACGGTTGACGGCTCACCACCAGGCACAAGGATTGTGCCCCGCCGCCACAGCCGGCGGCGCGCCTAAGCACCGCCCAGGCACACGGATGTGCCCCGCCGCCGCAGGTGGCGGAGCGCTGGGCCGGGCAGGAGCCCGGATCCAGCGCCATGAAATAGTACACTCCGGGCCGCCATGACCATCGTTCCCAGGCGCGGCTGCGCCCTCTTCTTCCTCCTCGCTGCCGCCTTCGGCCTGTCCGCAGCCTGCGCGGCGACGAGGACCGACATGCCGACTCCCCCGGCGGGCATTCCGCCCATCGATTCCGGAACCTCGCTCCTGGTCGTCGCTCCGCACCCGGACGATGAGACGCTCTGCTGCGCCGGAGTGATCCGGCGAGTGCTGGCGGCCGGGGGTCGCGCCAGCATCGTCTGGCTGACGAGCGGCGACGGATCCGAGCTCGGCTCGCTCTTCATCGAGAGGTCGCTCCGGATCCATCCGGAGAAGATGCGCGATCTCGCCGACAAGCGCATGCGCGAGGCTCAGGCAGCGGCCGCGGTCCTCGGTGTGCCGCCGGGGCGGCGGTTTTTCCTCGGCTATCCTGACGGCGGCCTCCTGCCGCTGCTCACGGGTCACTTCACGGTACCCTATTACTCCCGCTTCAGCGGCGTAGCTCGCGTCCCGTATCCCGGGACGATGGACGCCGGCCATCCCTACACCGGTGAGAGCCTGGAAAAGGATTTCGCGCGGGTGCTCGATCGCGTCCACCCGACGCTGGTGCTCGCGCCGAGCCCGCGCGATGCGCACCCCGATCATCGCGCTGCGGGCATCCTGACACTGCAGGTGCTGAGCCGCCGTCATGAGCTCGCCGCCGCCCGCTTCTGGATCGTGCACGGCGGCCCGGACTGGCCAAGCCCGCGCGCGCTGCGGACCAAACTGTCGCTGCCGCCGCCGCCGCGGGGTCGAGGTCTCGGCCTGGTGGCCTTCGATCTCGATGCGCTCGAGGAAGAGGACAAGCTGGAAGCCGTGCGCCAATATCACACGCAGATGACCGTGCTCTCCTCCTTCCTGCTCTCCTTCGTGCGCACCGATGAGTTGTATTCGTCACTTCCCGTGCCGCTTCCGCGGCCACCCGCCGCCACCCGGCGCTGATCCGCAGGGGCGCGCCCGCCATCGTCGGGGACGATCCCGTTTGCTGCGCACGGCCGTCATTCTCGTGCTGGCGGGTTATCTTTCGCCGACACCGGCGCTGGCGAGCGCGATCGCGGCGGTCAATCGCGCGCGCGCCGCGGACTGCGACTTCGCGCGCGCCGGCTATCCTCCCCTCAGGGAGAGCCACGGGCTGGATGAGATCGCGCGCCTGCTCGCGCACGGCGAGCCACTCGATCGGGCGGAGCTTCGCGCCGGCTATCGCGCCGCCCGGGCGCTCTGGATGGAGATCACCGGCGCGAAGGACGATGCGGCGGTCGAGCGGATGGTGAGCCGGCAGTTCTGCGGCCAGCTCGCCGATCGGCGACTGCGTCAGATCGGCGCCTACGGCGGCGCGGGCGGCCTCTGGATCGTCGTGGCGCAACCGTTCAGCACTCCGCCCGAGCGGGACGCCGCGGCCGTGAGCCGGCGGGTGCTCACGCTCACCAACCAGGCGCGCGCGCACGGATGGACCTGCGGCGAGCGGCGCTTCCCGCCGGCGCCGCCGCTCTCCCTGTCAGCCGCGCTCACCCGTGCGGCGCGCGCGCATTCACTCGACATGGCCGCGCACGACTTCTTCAGTCATACCGGCAGCGATGGCAGTGATCCGGGCCAGCGGGTGGCGCGCGCCGGTTACCGCTGGAGCACGGTGGGCGAGAACATCGCGAGTGGCGTGCCGACCTCGAGGGGAGCCGTCGCCGGATGGCTCGCGAGCCCGCACCATTGTACCAACATCATGACCGCGGGATTCCGGCAGATGGGCATCGCCTTCGCCGTCAACCCGGCGAACCCCCAGGTGATCGACTGGACCGAGGATTTCGCCGCGCCGCTCAGCCGATCGCAGGCGCGGCGGCGCGCCGCCGCCCGCTCGCGATGACGATTCCGGTGAGCGTGTAGAGCAGCGCGAACGAGGCGCCGCCCCGGGTGAGCAGCAGGTAGACGAGATGGTAGCTCGCGGGGATGGGCCGCCCGAGGTGCGCCCACGTCATGATCCCGCCCGCGGCGGCCGCCGCCGCGAGCAGCGATGCCAGCAACAGCGGGCCGCCCGGGGAGCGGCCGGCATTGGGGACCCCGGTCTCGGGCACCGGCAACATGAGGAACCAGACGGCGAGGACGGCGAGCCCTAATACGGAGCTCACGTACTGCAGCACGTGACAGAGCTCCGCGGTGTAGGAGAAGAAGGACACCGGCGCGCTCAACGCCGAAATCCGCGACACCATCCAGCCGTCTGCATGGGTGAAGGAATCCCAGGCGAGGTGCGTCCAGGAGCCGACGAGAAGCGACAGCGGCGCCACGAGCCAGTTGATCGGACGGCTGCCGAAGCGCTCGAGCGCGCCCAGGCACTTCGCCCGGGCGGCGGGTCCGAGCGGCGCGGCGAGTGGCACTCTCAGCAACCACACGAACAGCAGCATCACGATCCCGAACGGCAGGTCCAGGGTAAACGTGCCGAGCACCGTATGCGTCATGCCGTCCGGAATGTGCTTTGCGATCCGCCAAGGCAGGAAGTACGGCACATCCGGCGCTATGGCACCGAGGACGAGCGGCACGGTGCGCATGAGCGGCGCGCGCCGCAGCGGCACGACAGCCGCGGGATGCGCGAGGGTGAATGGCATGGGGGAAGCCTCTCAGGCTTGCGCGATCCCCGCAAGCGCCTTCTTCACGCCCTCGATGGACCTGCCGGCGTGACCGCGATCCGGAAATCGTGCCCGGCCCACTGCTCGCTCGGCTCGAGGCGGTACGTCAGATCGATCGAGCGGCCGCTCTTCAGTGCGCGGGTGTCGATCTCCACGACGTGAAGGCCCAGGGCGGTCGGGGTCGTGCGGCACTCGCGGATGTCCTTCCAGCCATCGAAGCCCCATCGGAACGTCGCCGGCGCCGTGACCGCCACCGTCAGCGCCGCTCCCTCGGGCAGCTCGGAGGCCGGCGCATGCGCGCACCAGATGACGCGCTCGAGGCGCGGGCGCCGGCCCGCATAGCGCTCCCAGACCCGCTGCGGCCGGTCGAAGGGTCTGCCGAGCGCGCGCGAGACGACCAGCTTGATGAATTCCGCGTGCGTCCAGGCGAGGGGCATGGCGCTCCCTGTCGGGCGCCCGGGCTCGAGGCCGCGCGACGGCACCGGGGCCGCATCCCAGACCTGCTCCGGCAGCATGCCGCCCGGGGAGGCCATGCGCACCATGGCGAGCAGCAGCGGCAACGGATCCCGGCCGGCGGCGAGCTCGTAGTGGCCGCGCTCGCCCGTGAGCAGCGGCCATGCACGGCCCTTGCCGGTGCCGTCGAAGGCCGACCCGTCATCGTGCTCCCCATAGCCGTCATCGTTGTATCGATGCCAACTCGGGCCGCTCGGCGTGTCGACTTTGAGGAGCATGTCCGCGAGCAGCACGGTCGCCGCGATCAACGGATCATCGGCGCGCCGCAGGCCGAAGCGCACGAGCTGCAGGAAGTCGACACCGATCTGCGCCGACGCCGGCAATCCCGGATCCAGCGCCTGATTCTTGACGGGCAGCACACGCTGCAGCGCGCCGTGGTCGCGTACGGCATCGCGCGGTGCCACCCGAACGTAATAGCCCGGCAACCCGTGGCGATCCGCGAGCGGCGTGCCGGCGACGGCCGTCCAGTCCTCGAGGCTCGCATTCCAGTAGTCCGCCACGGCGAGCGCCAGCCCGCGCGCCTGCGGGTCGAGGTACGCCGCTCCGCAGACCAGCGCCGCGATGCACGCCGCCAGCGTGAAGGTGTTGATTCCGGCGTCCTCCTCCCAACGGTCCTGGTCGCTCGCCGGTCCGTTGCACACGATGAAGGACAGGGCGCGGCGGATCATGTCGCCGACCTCGATGCCATCGAGGGCGCCGCGCTCCTCGAGCTGCGCGGCCAGCAGCACCGGGAAAGCGGTCTCATCGAGCTGCACACCGGTCCAATAGGGCTTCCCGCCGAGCCACTGATTCTGATTCCAGTGGCCGTCCGCGAGCTGCGTGGCGCGCAGATAACGCAGGGTATCGAGCGGCTCGGTCCTCGCCCCCACCGCCAGCAGCGCGCCGGCGCATTCACAGAGGTCGCGCGGCCAGACGAGGTGGTACCCCTCGCGCTCCTCCTTGGTGTTGCCCCAGGGGACGCTCAGGCTCGCCACCATCGCTCCCGGATAGGTCTTATCGAGATGCGCCCGCAGCGCCATGGTCGAGAGCCTGAACTCGCGTGCGCACTCCGGCGGCAACCCGTCAGCGAGCCGCGCGTGCGCGGCGCACTGCGCGTGCCAGCCGCTCCAGTCCTCGATCTGACGCTGCCACGTGGCCTCGAATGGCTCGAAGAGTGCGCTCAACGCCAGCGTCGCGGCCGCTTCCGTGCTGCTGCCGAAACCGAGGGCCAACACGACGCTGCGGGGCAGCTCTCCGATCAGCGCGACATTGCCAGGGCCGGCGCTCGCATGCTCCCAGGTCATCGCGCCGTTGCGCGCGAAGTCCTGCCAGCCGTCGCTCGTCCCGACGAATCCGCAGCTCGCACGGCCCCAGGCGTCCTGCTGGTCCTGCGTCACGGCCGCGAGCGCCAGCGCAAAGGGCCCCTGCTGCGCCCACAGCACCCGATGCCCGCGATGGCCGGCGATCGCCGCCGAATTGTCGTGGCCCGTGCCGCCAAGATGCGGGGCGAGCAGCGCGTAGGGACGGAGCGACTCATCGCCCGTCAGCTCCATCTCCAGGAGCAGCACGTCGCGCTCCCGCGAGGGCACCATCCGCAGCGTGAGCTCGAAGCGCTCGTGTTGGTGCACGATGAGCACCGCGGGCACCCCGGGCCCGGCGAGCGACAGGGTGTGGCGGTACATCCGCTTGACCTCCACCCAGAAGCCTTTGCCGTCCGCGACGATGATGCCGAGGTCACGGATCTGTGGAATGTCGATTCGCGGGTGATACACCTCGTTGAGAATGCCGCCGCCGACCGTGAACCAGAGGCGCGAGGGCCCGAGCGAGCAGCCCACCATCTCTTTCGCGCTGCTGCACCAGGTGGGCGGCAGGCCGGGCGCGCCCGGCGCCTCCGGCGCGCTCATCGGCCGCGCCCCGCCGGCGACGCCGCCCGCTGGCGGCGCGCGACGCCGACGGCGAGCGGATCGTCACCCCGCCAAAGATGCAGCCCGCCCTTGAAGGCGTTGAGGTTGTCGCCGAGCCGCACCCCCGCCGGCAGCTTCTTCAGGCGCAGCGCATTGCCACCGCCCAACACCACGTAGTCGGCCTCCAGCACCTCCTTCAGGCGGGTCACCACTTCCGCCACGGCCTTGCGCCACTTCTTGTTGCCGAGCCGCCTGCGGCCGCGCTCGCCGATGTAGTCCTCGAAAGTGCGGCCGTGTTTGTAGGGCATGTGACCGATCTCCATGGGCTCCACCGCGCCGTCGAGAATCAACGTCGCGCCGAGGCCCGTGCCGAGCCCGAGGAAGAGCATCCGGCCGCCTTCATAGCTGCCGAGCGCCTGCATCGTCGCATCGTTGATCACCCGTACTGGCCGGCCGAGAGCCTTCCCGAAGTCATAGCCGACCCAACCCGGAGCGAGGTTGAAAGGCTCGGCGGCGATCTGCCCGCGCAACACCAGCCCGGGGTAGCCGATCGACACCGCCTCGTAGGGCAGGTCGCGGGCGAGCTCGCGCACCTGGGCGGCCATGTCGGCCGCGGTCATGTCGGGGCCGGATTCGAACCTGGTGATGCGGCCGCGCGGGCCCATGCGCAATTTGATGTGCGAGCCGCCGACGTCGATGACGAGGATGTGCGCCGGGTCGGGCGGCTTCGATGTGGCCGGGCGCTTGGAACGGGAACGGGACGGCATCTCCGGATTGTCGCCGGAATCGGTGTCTCCGGCCAAGCCGACCCGTTCCCCCTGCAATAGTTCCCGCGGAGCCTCACTGTTGGGTGGAAGCGGTCGTGGAGGCGCCTCCAGCCCCGGAGGCCGTCGCCGAAGCCGACGGATGCCGCGAGGCCGCTGCCTGACCGCTCAGCGAGGAGCCGCCTTGCGCCGACGTATTGCCCGCGGATCCCTGCGCGCCAGCGCTGCCCCCGAAGCTGCCATCCGCTCCGCCGCCGAGTGCACTTCCGAGCCCGCTTCTGCTGCCGCGGTCGCCGCTGGCGGCGGAACCCGAGCCGTTGGAGTTGTGTCCATGATTCGCGCCCGTCGTCCGCGGACGGGTACTCGCCGAGCCAGGGCTCGATGACTTCGAGCTCGACGGGTTCGACATCGATGCCTGCCCCGTGCCTGCGAGCGTCCCCGCCATCCCACCTGCGGCATCGAGATTGCCGACCGCCGGCATGCCGTGATTATCCATGCTGGGCGGCGCGCTGTCGGCGCGCTCTACCGCACCCGCCGCGCCGGTGGACGCGGACCCCGCCGCGTCGGCGGCTACATTGTGACCTTTCGCCGCCAGTCGTGAGGCTCGCCCTTCCAGGGCTCCGCCGCCCTGCGCGGCACCGCTCGCCGTGCCAGTGGCTGTGCCGCGCGCCGCGGACGCTCCCGACCTGCCAACATGGCGAAGTCCTCTGAGCCCGTGGCTCTCGCCGGCCAGCGATCCGCTCATCGTGCCCCAGCCGCCGCCGTTGAGGCTGCCGCCGGCAGGACCGAAGCCGCCGCCCAGGGCGCCGCCCATCGCGCCGCCGAGGGCACCGGTAGCCGCGCCGCCGAGCAGCTGCGCATGCGCCGGCGCCGTGAAGGCAAACAGGGCGGCAACCGCGGCACTCGCGAAAAGATGATGTCGAGTCATGTCGTTTCTCCTCTCGAGGCCGCGGCCCATCCGCGACCTTCGAAGGAAACTACGACCCTCGGGGCCGATTTCTTCCCGCACCGGGCCGTTTTTTCGGCTTGACTTAATCCGCGTCCGAAAGGGGTTGCGGCGCGGGCAGATCGGCGCCGACCAGTCCGTAGCCGTAAATGGGATTGCGTCCCGGCGCACCCAGGTGGATCGCAGAGTTCGCGAGCGCCTGCACCGCCTCGCGGGCCGCCGCGGGGTTCAGCTCATGCAGCCGCGTCGCGAGGAGGCCCGCCACCAGCGGCGCGGCAAAGGAAGTTCCCCGAACTTTGACGAACCCGTCGGGCTCGGTGGCCGCCGCGATGTCGGCGCCCGGCGCGGCGAACGCGACTTGCGGGCCGCGTTCCGCCTCGAAGATCACGTGCCGCCGGGCGTCCACTGCCGTCACGCCGATGACGCCGGGGTAAGCTGCCGGATAGAGCGGCGGCGCCGCAGGACCATCGTTGCCCACCGCGGCCACGATCAGGACGCCTCGGGTGACGGCGCGCGCAACCACTTCCTGCAACATCGCATTCGGCGGTCCTACCAGGCTGATATTGATCACCGGTACCCGCTGGCTCACGAGCCAGGCGAGCGCCTCGACGATCGCCGCGACGGAGCCGCCCGTCGGCTTGCCGCAATAGACATCCGCCGCATACAGCGCCGCGCCCGGCGCGGCACCGCCGAATTGCGGGGAGCGGCCGACCATCAGCGAGGCCACCTCGGTCCCGTGCGCGCTCGGCACTGCGTGGCCGCCGCAGCCGTGTTGATGGACGACGGTCTCCTTGAAGACGGGCTGCGCGGTCCCGACGCCACCGTCGATCAGCCCGAGAGCGATCGCATCATCGGCGCCCGCGCTGCGCGCGACAGGCTTTGCCGCCGCGCTGCTCGGCGCCGCGCCGCTCGGCGTGGGCGTCGATTCGCCGGCACCGGCGCCGCTTTCCATATAGATGCTGTTGAAATCGTAGGTCCCCTGCGGATCGAGTCGCCGCAGTCGCCTCAACGCTCGGCTGGTGGAACTGCCGCGCGGCACGCCCAATGTAACGATGCGCATGCCGAGCGTGGCCAGGGCGTTGTCGCTGAGCACCGAGAATCCGGCGGCGCGAGCGCCCGCGAGCGCGGCGTCGGTTGGTGAGAACACCAACACCTCCCCGCGGACGATAGGGTTGCCGTCCGGATCCGCCTCTACGGCATCCGCGTAGCGGCGCAGCAGCAGCCGGATCTGGAGCTTGCGCGCATGCTCGAGCCGCGTGACCTCATACGTCAGCGCGCCGCCGGTCTGCTGCGCCAGCCCGGAAAGGCCGGGCTCCCCAGGCAGGCTCCCGGGAAGACCGCCCGGCAGGGTGCCCGGAAGGATGTGCGCGGGCGGACCGGGCAGGATTTGCGCTCCGGCCACGGGACACAGCATCAGCAAGGTGAGGATGAGCGCCCGGATCATGCCGCTAAGCTAGTTGAATGTGTCCGCACATGGAAGAAAATGGCCACAGTCACCGTAACTACGATCGAGAGGCATGGATTCATCCGGCGAGGAACTGCGTGATTGCATCATCGAGCTGCTGCCGCGTCTGCGACGGTTCGCGCGCTCTCTGGCGCGCAACGTCCAGGATGCGGACGATCTCGTTCAGATCACCGCGGAGCGCGCCCTGGCGCGCTCCGCCCAGCTCCGTAGCGGCCACTCCGTGGCAGGATGGCTGTTCGGCATTCTGCGCCACGCATGGATCGATGAAGGCCGCAGCCGACGCCGCCGCGAGTCGCTGCTCGAGCCGGAGGCGCTCGCGGAGCGGGTCGCAGACACGGCGGCGGGCTCGCATCCGGAGCTGCTTTGCCTCCAGGATGCGCTCGCGCGCCTGCCGCAGGACCAGCACCTGGCGGTGGCCCTCGTCCTGGTGGAGGGGTTGTCGTACAAGGAGGCGGCGCAGATCATGCAGGTACCCATGGGAACCTTGACCAGCCGGCTGGCGCGGGGGCGCGAGGCTCTGCAAGCCCTGTTGTCGGAGACTTCCGGAGTGCAGCGATGACCTTCTCTGATGAGGTGCTCATGGCCTACGCGGACGAGGAGCTCGACGCCCGCACGCGGGCTGCCGTCGAAGCCGCAATGGCTTCGGACCCGCAGATCGCCCACCGCATCGCACGGCACAAGGCGCTGCGCCAACGCGTTCACGCCGCGTTCGAGGAGGTCGCCGGCGAGCCGGTGCCCGTGCGTCTGCTGGAGGTCGTGCGCAGCGCGCCATCCGCCGCGCGGGACAAACCCGCAACGGGCCCGACCCATGTCGTGCCCCTGCGCCGCCAGCCGGTGCGGAGTTGGACCCTGCCCCGGTGGGGCGCAATCGCCGCCAGCCTGATCATCGGCGTGCTCGCCGGGCGGCTCGTGTGGGTTCATTCGCGTACCCCGGAAGTGATCGCCCTCCGGGACGGCCGCATCCTGGCCCGCGGGGTGCTGGCCGACGCCCTGTCGAATCAGCTCGCCGCCAATCAGCCGGCCGCCGGCGCGGTACGGATCGGTGTCAGCTTCCGGTCGAAGGCGGGCCACTACTGCCGCACGTTCACCTTGCGGCAACCGGCCGCATTGGCGGGACTGGCCTGCCGCGTGGCCGATGGTTGGCAGCTCGGGGCGCTGGCTGCCGCGGACGCATCAGGGGGCGGCACCGGCGGTTATCGACAGGCGGCCTCATCCCAGCCCCCCGCCATCGTCGCGGCCGTCAGCGATCGGATGGCGGGCGAGCCGCTCGACGCGCGTGCGGAGGCTGCAGCCCGCGGGCGTCATTGGCACCCCTGAGCGGGCGGCCCGCGCCGGCCGGCACACCGCCGCGGGCTTGAGCTAACATGCGGAATGCTCTGGCTCAAATCCTTCCACATCATCTTCGTAGTGACGTGGTTCGCCGGCCTCTTCTATCTGCCGCGGCTCTTCGTCTATCACACAGCCGCAACGGACGCCGTCGGACGCGACCGCTTCGTGGTGATGGAACGGCGGCTCTTCGCGTTGATGACCTTGGGTGCCGTGCTGGCCGTCGCGTTCGGCATCTCCATGGTTGCCGCCGCGCCTGCCTATCTCGATTTTCTCTGGCTGCGAGTGAAGCTCGCGCTGGTCGCGGCGCTCATCCTCTATCACATCTGGTGCTACAAGCTGCTGCAGGACCTGCGCGACGGCCGCGACCGCCACTCGCAACGCTGGTTCCGCCTCTTCAACGAGGTACCGGCACTGCTCCTCATCGCCATCGTCATACTGGCCGTGGTGAAGCCCTGACTACCAGTAAGTCACCCTGTCCTGCCATTCACCGCGCGCCGGCGGCGGTACCGCTTGCGCCGCCGCCGTGCCGACGTAGATGAATCCCACGATCGCATCGGCGCGCTCCAGGCCGAGCGCCTCCTTGACCGTATCATCGTAGGCGGCATCGCCGGTCTTCCACATGGCCCCGAATCCCAGCGCCGTAGCGGCCAGCATCAGGTTCTGCGCCGCGGCTCCGGCCGCGAGCATCTGCTCGATCGCCGGAATCCTGGCCGCGGAGTTGCAGACGGCCGCCACTGCGATGATGAGCGGCGCACGCAGGGGCTTTTGCCGCTCGCGCTGCAGGGCCTCGGCACTCGCGGCCGGCTGCGCGCGCCGCAGTTGCTCGACCATCAGCTCCCCGAAGCGCTCGCGCGCGGGACCGCGGATCACGATGAAGCGCCATGGGCGCAGCCGGCCGTGATCCGGCGCGCGCGCGGCGCATTCGAGCATCAGCCCGAGAGCCGCCTCATCGGGCGGCGGGTCGGTGAGGGTCTTGGCGGAGCGCCGGTTGAGGAGTGCGTCGATCGCTTGCATGACATTCATTGTCCCAGATTCCGTGTAGAGTCGGGACCATGGACCCGTCCGATCTGCAGGAACTCAAAGCCTCGATCCGCACCATTGCGGACTATCCGCGCGCGGGCATCCAGTTCAGGGACATCACCACCCTGCTCGGCAACGCGGGGATGTTCCACCGCGCGGTGGACGAGCTCGTGCGGCCGTGGACGGGCTCCAAGGTTGACCGGGTCGCCGGGATCGAGGCGCGCGGCTTCATTCTCGGCGGTGCGATCGCGCACCAGCTCGCCGCCGGCTTCGTGCCCATCCGCAAGAAGGGGAAGCTGCCGCACGAGACCGTGCGCGTCGCCTATTCCCTCGAGTACGGCCTGGACGAGATCGAGATGCACCGTGACGGCGTGGCCCGCGGCGAGAGGATCATCCTCGTCGATGACCTCATCGCCACAGGCGGCACCGCTGAGGCTGCCGTGAAGCTGCTACGCTCGCTCGGCGCGCAGATCCTGGCGGCCTGCTTCGTCATCGATCTGCCCGAGCTCGGCGGCACCCGCCGGCTGGAAGCATTGGACGTCCCTGTGCGGACGCTTGTCGCTTTTCAGGGACATTAGGCCGCGGGCAACCCGTCAGCGGCCCAGGGCCGGGGCCTCAACATTACTTTCCGGTCATGCAGGGTGGTCCTGCCCCGCCAGCGAGGATAATGCGCGCGGTTCCGGCGCCTGAGGCCCGGCCGACTCGAAATCAACTGCTCTCAATCCTCGTCTATTTTTTGGAGATGTCGATGCTCAAGAAGCTCGTTCCCGCCGTCTTCGGCGCGATGCTGATCGCCAGCCCCGTCATCGGGGTCACCACTGCGGCGGCTGCCGCCCCCCAGGCGGCGGCAACGGCCCCCGCCGCCCCCGCCAAGGCGGAGCACCACAAGGCCGCCAAGCATCATGCAATGAAGCACAGCATGAAGCACCACATGGCCAAGCACCATGCGGCGAAGAAGAAGGCCAAGAAGCCGGCCTAAGGCCCTTCGAGCCGAAAAAAGCCCCGCCTCGCGCGGGGCTTTTTTTTTCCGCCGGGGCACAATAGCGGGTATGGAATCCAGGGCGCCCGGCGCACCGCTTCCCCCGGCGGCACATCTGCATCCGGCGGCACACTCCGGCGAGCCGGCGGGGTGGTCGGCGCTGCGGCTGCTGCCGCTGCGGGCGTGGCTGGCGCTGCTCGGAGTGCTGCTGGCTGCCCTGGCATCGGCGGCCATCGCCGAGAGGCTGGCGGAAGCGCCGCCCACCCGGGCGGCGGTCATCTTCCTCGCATTCCTCGCGGTGGGTTTGCTCATCGCGCTCAGCCGGCTGCTGGCGGCCGATGCCGTCCGGCGCGAAGGCCTGCGCGCCGCCTCGGAACGGCACGCGCGCGACCTCGAGAGCCTGATCGAGTCGCGCACCCGGGAGCTATCCGCGCTTTCCACCCATTTGCAGGAGCTTTCGGAGAAGGAGAAGTCGGAGCTCGCCCGTAATCTGCACGATGAGTTGGGCGGGCTGCTCACCGCCGCCAAGATGGATCTCTCCTGGCTGCAGTCGCGCGTGCCGGATGCGGCGCTGCAGGATCGGCTGACGCAGCTCGGGGCGGTGCTCGATGAGGCGATGGACCTCAAGCGCCGCGTGGTCGAGGACCTGCGGCCGTCGCTCCTCGATCACTTCGGACTGCCGACGGCCCTGCGCGCCTACGTGGAGTCTGCATGCGCCAAGGCGGGACTGCGCGCGGACCTCACCCTGCCCGACGACGGCGCGCCGATGCCCAAGGAAATCGCGATCGCTCTGTTCAGAATCGTCCAGGAAGGCGTGACCAACATCATCCGGCACGCGAACGCGCGCTGCATCACCCTGCGCTGCGACCTCGAGCGGGATGCCTGCCGTTTCACCCTGAACGACGACGGCCGCGGTTTCGATGCCGCCGACCCGAAATTCCGCTGGTCGCACGGCCTCATGGGGATGCGCCAGCGGGTGCGCGCCTTCGGCGGCCAGTTCGTCATCGAGTCGGCGCCGGGGTCCGGCACCACGCTGCGCGTGGGCATTCCCCGCGGCTAGCTCTGGCTCCATTTCGAGTGGCCGTCGGCGACCACCGCTTTCAGGAGCGAGATATCCCGCATCTTGTCCAGAAAGTAATCCGCGCCCGCGGCAAAGCAGTGATCGCGCACGAAGTCCGAGGCGTAGTTGGTCAGCACCACGACCAGCGGCTGCGCATCGGGCGGATAGAGCTGCCGGACCTGGCGGATCACCGCCACGCCATTGCCCTCCGCCAGCTCGATATCGACGACCAGCACATCGTAGCTGGCCTCCTGCAATCGCAGCAGCGCCTCCGACTGCGTCGCCGCCTGCGCAGTGACGCAGACGCGGCCGGGCTCCGACAGCAGATCGATCAGCCGCCGCGACAGCACCGCGGAATCCTCGATGAGCAGGATGCGCCGCTCGGTCTTCGAGGATCCGTTGCCGGCCGCAGATCGCGCTTCAGCGCCCACCACACATCTCACTGCAACAGGTTGTTCTTGATGGCGTAGTAGGTGATGTCGGCGTTGGTCTTCATCCCCATCTTCTCCAGTATCCGTGTGCGATAAGTGCTGATGGTCTTGACGCTCAGGAAGAGGCTGGCGGCGATCTCGGAAACGCTGCGCCCCTCGGCGAGCTTGCAGAAGATCTGGAATTCCCGCTCCGAAAGCGCGCTGTGCCGCGGCTCGCCCGGGGCTCCGCCCTGCATCCCGCTCACCAGCATCTCTGCGAGCTCCGGGCTCACGTAGCGGCCGCCGCGCACCGAGGCGCGGATCGCGCGGCAGAGCTCCCCGTCGTCGGCGCTCTTGCTCACGAAGCCGCTCGCTCCTGCCCGCAGCACGTTCAAGCCGTATTGGCTCTCCGGATAGGCGCTCAACACCAGCGTCGCCACCGAGTCATGATGCGACTTGATCTGCCGCAGCACATCCAGTCCCGACATGTCTGGGAGGGAGAGGTCCAGCAGCAGCACGTCACAGCCGGTGGAGCGCAACAGCGTCAGCGCCTCGCGCCCGGTCTTCGCCTCGCCGGCCCAGACGAAATCCGCCTGTGCCTCGATGATCTGCCGCAACCCGATGCGCACCAGCTGATGATCGTCCACGACTGCGACTCGAATACCCGGCACGTCCTTCACCTCAGGGTAGGCGCCCAGGCGCGACCGCGCCTATGGGAGTTGCGGAAGCGGCAACGGGGGCTGAAACGCAACGGACTGTAGGAATCGTCCGACGCGGCACGGCCGCTCAACCGAGGGAATCCCGGCCGGTGTCGGCCTCTTCCTCCTTGTCCGCGGAGGGTCGGCCGCCCGAGTCCCTGCCATTGTAGGTTTCCAGACGGTTGTACAGGGTCTTCAGGCTGACGCCGAGGATCTCCGCCGCCTTGCGCTTGACATGGCCACAATAGGCGAGGGTGGCCATGGTGACCCGCCTCTCCACCTCTTCCAGCGGGGTGCCGACCCGGATCGTGATGGTGGTTCCGTCGTCGGCCTTCGGCGGCGCGTCGGTGGGCGTTATGTCACATTCAATGACATCGTCGGCCATGATGAAGGCGCGCTGCACGTAATTGCGCAGCTCGCGGACGTTGCCCGGCCAGCCGTACTGGTAGAGGCGCACCAGCGCATCGCGCGAGAAGGTCTTGTGGGTGCCATCGGCGCGATTGAGCTCGTCGAGAAAGAACTGCGCGAGCTGCTCGATGTCCGTCTCCCGGTCGCGCAGGGGCGGCAGCCGGATCGGGAATACGTTCAGCCGGTGATAGAGGTCCTCGCGCAGCTTGCCGTCGGCGACGGCTCTCTCCGGCTCGCGGTTGGTGGCGCAGATCACGCGCACCTCGCTCGCGATCGGCTGCGTGCCGCCCACGCGGTTGACGGTGCCGGTCTCGAGCACCCGCAGGAGCTTCACCTGCAGCTCCATTGGCATCTCCGTGATCTCGTCGAGGAAGATCGTGCCGCCGTTGGCGCGCTCGAAGAATCCCTTGTGCTGGCGGTCGGCGCCGGTGAAGCTGCCGCGCTCGTGGCCGAAGAGCTCGCTCTCGATGAGCTGCGGGGCAACGGCGCCGCAGTTGAGCGGCAGGAAGGCGTTGCCGCGCCGCCGCGAGAGCTCGTGAATGGTCTGGGCCGCGAGCTCCTTGCCGGTGCCGCTCTCGCCGATCAACATGACCGTGGCCGAGGTCGGCGCGACCCGTGTCAGCTGATCGTACAGCACCTGCATGCGCTGCGAGCTGCCGAGGATGCGCCCGAAGCGGCCCATCCGCCGCAGCTCGTCCCGCAGCTCGCCGATCTCGTGCTGCAGGGCGGAGGTTTTCTTCGCGTGCCGCAGCACCGCCTGGACGCGCTCGAGATCGGCGGGCTTCACCAGGTAATCGCTGGCGCCCGCTCGCAGCGCCGCTACGGCGCTGTCGACGGTGGCGTGGCCCGTGACGACGATGACCTCCGTGGCCTCGGGCTTCTCGAGCTCGCGCAGCAGCTCGATGCCTTCACCGTCCGGAAGCTGCAGATCGGTGAGCAGAACGTCGGGTCGTTGGCGGCCGAGCTCGATGCGCGCATCGCGCAGGCTCTGGGCACGAGCCACGGTGAAGCCCTCCATGCGGGCCACCTCCTGCAGCCATTCCACTACGTCAGCGTCGTCATCGATGATCAAAGCGTGTGCCATGTGCTCGCCTTCAGCCCGGTAAAGGGCGGTCAACTGTATGCCCTCCGCCGCGCGCCGCCAAGCGCGAGCGGAGCCGTGGATCGCCTCACACGGCGGCTCCCGGACTCGGCTTTCTCGCGGTGAGCGCCGTTACCGCGCCGGAGATGACCGACACCACGATGACGACGAGCACGGCATCCCGCAGCTCTCTGCCGAAGGGCGCGGGCAGCTCGTGGGCGGCCGCGAGCGCCAGGCAATAGAGCGCCGCCGGCCCCCGCGCCGCGAACAGCTCCAGCGTCCGGCGCTGCGCCGCCGTGACCAGCGGCCGGCCGAGTCCCAGACGTACCGCCAGCGGCCGGATCAGGATCAGGAGCACCGCCGCGTAGAGGGCTGCCCGCGGAGTGAAATCCGCTGCGCCCAGGAGCGATCCGAGCAACACCATCAGCAGCACCGTGGCACCGCGCTCCGCCCGGGCGGCGAACCTGAGGACGCGCGGCCCGAGCGCCTGCTTGCGCCGCATTTGCCGGCGTCCACCGTGCGAGAGCGCGAGGCCAGCCGTGAATGCCGCCAGCAGCGCGTCGGCGCGCAGAGCGAGCGCGCAGACGTATGCGAGCGCGCCCGTTGCGAGCACGATCAGCTCCTCGAGCAGGTCGCCCTGGCGGTCGCGGTCGATGAGCGCCAGCCAGCGCGAGGCGGTGGCGCCGGCCAGCCAGCCGACCGCCGCGCCGCCGGCGAGAGACCACACCACGGTGAGCGTCAGCGAGCCGAGCACCGCGGCGCCGGCACCCGTCATGCCCATACGCGTCAGCACCAACACGACGATGGGTGCCACGATCGCGCTGGTCACGGCCCCCTCGCCCGCAAGGGCGAACGGCACGAGCTCCTGTTCGCTCTCCATTGCCGCGTGCGCGTCCGAGGCGAGCACCGCATCCGTCGGCGCGAGGATGACCGCCAACAGCACGGATTGCAGCAGACTCATCCCGAAGATGAGATAGGCGGCTCCCGCCGACAGCAGCGCCGCGCATACGGTGGTCAGCGAGGCGAGCTGCAGCGGCGCGCGCCAAGGCGCCCACTCGAACGGCGCCCGCAGGCGTAGGCCGACGCAGAAGAGGCATGTCAACAGCACCGCTTCGCTCACCGATTGGATGAGCGCGGAGTCCTCGGCGAGCTGCGGCTGGACGAGCCGCAGACCCATGGGCCCCGCGAGCACGCCCACACCGATCCCGAGAATGACGGGGCTGGTGGACCATCGTGTCAGAGGAAACTCGGTCCTACTGTCTACCTGCTTGCGCACCGGAAGCCGCCGTATCGCCGCGGACGGCTCGCTCGGCGCGACAGCCGCGGATCGCATCGTGAGTGCTCATGAGGACCTCGAACTGCCGCAGCACGGCATCGCGCACGAAATCCGGGAGGTGATCGTCCAACGCGTTGCGGTAGGCCTCCAGGATCCAGCTCTCACCGCGCTCGCACACTTCGAGAATAGCCCCATCCTCGCCGCGCGCAAGCGCGGTACGCAACCCTGCCCAACCGCTGCGCCAGAAGGCGGCTGCCGTCCCGTACGGCTGCAGTCCGGCCCCCAGCCGCGCGACCAACGCCTCCAGCTCACAGATGGCGTCGGCGCACTCCGCGGCGCTGCGCAGACACAGCGCTTCCAGCGGACCCGCCGGCAATGAAGCCGCGCACGTCCGCAACGCGTGCTCGCTGTCACGGCGAACGCAAATGAGCTCACTCAGCGCTGCGATCGTGTACTTATGATTCATGCCCTGGGCCGCTGATCGACTTGCTTTTGTTACGGCGTGCTGGCAGGAGCTGGGAACAGGGGCGAGTCTCCAAGCAGGAGTTGTGCCATCGCCGCCGCCGCGTCGTAACGGGGAGCGCCGGCAGCTCGGCCGCTGCCGCGTGGCGGATGCGGCTGCACAAATTGCATCTCCTGTACCTTTTTACAGAGGTTTTGCGCCCCTCTGGCGCGCTGGAGCGCGGTAGGACAGCCAAAACGCGGCTGGCATGGCCATTGCATCAAGGGGCTAGACCCCCCGTTTGGCGGGCTGTGGTGCGACCAGCCCGCTCTTTTTTTGCCTGCGTCCCGCGGGCTTGCTTTCGCGCGCTGGCAGGTTCAGATTCTTGCCGGGCACTGCATGCGGGAGGGCCGCCAATGCATCAGATGATGACGGGGGAGACGCAGGCCGCCATCCACCAGGCGCTCACCTCAGTGCAGAGCGCCGTGACCGGGATGACCTTTCCGCTGTGCGATCAGGAAGATCTCATCGAGCTCATCGACAGGGTGGAGGAGCAGCTGCGTTGCTCCCATCCCAACACCGCCCTCATGTGCACTTTCCTCAATTCCATCGCCCGCAGTCTGCGCGCGCAGCCGGAGGCACGCGAGGCCTGTCTCACCATCGAGCAGGCGATCGAGACCGCCGGCATGCCGAGCACCTGGCAATCCGGGATATGAGCCGAAACCGATAGGATTCACCCGGGGCGGTGCCAGAGAGCCAGGCGGCGTACGAGAGGCACGAACGTGTCGAAGTCGACGGGCTTCGGCACGTGCAGATCGAACCCCGCATCGAGGGCCGCCGCCGCATCGCTGCGTGAGGCATAACCGGTCACGGCGATCGCGAGCATCCGCCTGCCCGTCTGGCTGGCGCGCAGCTTGCGCACCAGGGAGTAGCCATCCTCCATCGGCATGCCGACGTCGGTGACGATGATGTCGAAGTGCGCACCCTGGGCCTGAAGCTGCTGCATCGCCGCGGCAGCGGAGTCGGTGATCGTGACCGAGGCGCCCTCGAGCCGCAGCATCTCGGCGACGACCGTGCGCGCATCCAACTCGTCATCCACGACCAGAATCGACAATCCCGCCAGCGTCCCTCGGCTCTCCGACCGCTCGCGCGGCGCGCCGTTCACCTGCCCGGGCGAGTCGACCGGGACGCGCGCCGCCGGCAAGCGCACGCTGAAAGTCGCGCCGGTGCCGGGTCCGGCGCTGTGAGCGGCAACCGATCCGCCGTGCAGGGCGATGATCTCGCGGACCAGCGTCAGCCCGAGTCCGAGCCCGGCCGTCCGGCGCGTGCTCGAGTCGCCGTCGTGCCGGAAACAGTCGAAGATCTCCGGCAGCAACTCCGGCGCGATGCCGTGGCCGGTGTCCTCGATCGTGAGCTCGCTGACTGCGCCATCGTCGCGCAGCCCGACGGTGATCCGCCCGCCGGAGTCCGTGAACTTCACCGCGTTCGCGAGCAGGTTGCCGATCACCTGTTGCAGGCGCTCCGGATCGGCGCGCAGCGCACCCGCTCCCGCAACGAAGCGGGTAACGATCTCGACCCCCTTGGCGGCGGCCGCTGGCCGCGCCGCGTCGATCGCGAGCCGCGCCACTTGCGCGAGCTGCATCGGCCGCGGCTGCAGCTTGAGCTTCCCGGCGCTTGCCCGTCCCACATCCAGCAGATCGTTCACCATTCGCAACTGCGCCTTCGCGCTCTGCTCGATGCGCGGCGCGATGGCCGCAACCTGCGCGTCGTTGGCGCATTTCAGCTCGAGAATGCGATTCCAGCCGAGGATGGCATTGAGCGGCGAGCGCAGCTCGTGCGAGACCACCGCCAGGAATTCGAGCGCGCCGTCGCACGCGTGCTGCTGCTCGCGAGTGACGTTGCGTGAGGTGAGCACCAGATCGGCGGACCCTGCACCGTCGCCGTGGCTGACGGCGCAGCCCTGCAACGCGAGCCAACGGGTCTCGCCTCTCCCCGGCGCGGGCCGCACGCGCAAGGTCAGATCCACGCGCGAGCCGCTCGCGAGCGCCTGCCGCACCGCATTCTCGAAGCGGCCGCGGTCGTGCGCGTGCACGCGCGCTTCCAGGTCGCCCCAGCAAAGCGCCTCATCGGGCGGCCAACCCCACTCCGCCTTGAATTGCGAGTTGGCTTCGAGCGTGCGATCGGCGCGCAAATGACAGTAACCGATCCGGCCTGCCGCGAGCACCGTCTCCAGCGCGTCCTTGCAGCGCGCGAGGCGCTCCCACGCCGGCGGCAGCGGGCACGCGGCCGCAGCGCGCGCCGCATCTGAGCGGGAACCGGGTTCGTCGTCGTGAATTGATGTCATGTCGCTCGACGGGAGGTTGAGCCAGGGCTCGGCGCGCATGGCGTTCTTACATGCCGTTGCAAGTTCTCCCCCGGCGGCACGCTTGGCGTCCAGGCTTCGCTGCTGCGCCGCCGAGGGCGGGGTGGTGCTGATTTGCGAGAGAGGGTTCCTCGAATGTCCAATGCCGTATTGGGACTGCGCCTGAAGCAGCAGCTCACGCTGACACCTCGGCTGCAGCAGTCGGTGAAACTGCTGCAACTTTCCGCTCTGGAATGCGTGCAAGAACTGCACCAGGCGATCGCGCAGAATCCCTTCCTCGAGGAGGGCGCGGAGGGCGCGGAATCCTCGGACTCGCGGGCGGAGCGCGAGGAGGCGGCCGAGGACGGCTCGCGCGCGGACCTCGATTTCTCCTCGAGCGGCGGTGGCGGCGGTGGCGGCGGTGGCGAGGAGACGCCCGACTGGACCGAATGGACCGCCTCACCCTCGACCCTGCATGACTCCCTGCGCGAGCAGCTGCTCCTGCTCGGGCTCACCGAGCGCGATCACGTGCTCGCGAATCTGATCATCGATGCTCTCGATGATGACGGTTTCCTGCGCCTGCCGCTGGAGGATGTCGCGGCACTCGTGCCCGGCGCGCCGCCGGGAGAGATCGAGACGGCGCTGCGCATCGTGCAGACGCTCGAGCCGAGCGGCATCGCCGCGCGCGACCTCGGGGAATGCCTCGCGCTGCAGCTCGAGGCGATGGCTCGCGACACCCCGGGGCGCGACATCGCCCTCGAGGTGGTGCAGAACCGGCTGTCGATGATGGCGGCGAGAGACAACACGCGCCTGCTCGATGCGCTCGGCTGCTCCGAGGAGCAGCTGCGTCTCGCCATGGAGCTGATCCGCAGCCTCGATCCGCGCCCGGGATCGAAGATCGGCACGTTCGAGCCGCGAGCGATCGTTCCCGATGTGATCGTGCGCAAGGACAAGAAGCGCTGGATCGTCACGGTCAACTCCGCGATCTATCCGCGCATCCGCGTCAACCAACAGTACGCGGATTACTTCCGGCAGGCGCGCGACGGCGAGACGGCGCTCCTCGCGCAGCATCTGCAGGAAGCCCGCTGGCTGGTGCGCAATCTCGAGCAGCGGTTCCTCACGATTCAGCGGGTCGCCGAGGCGGTGGTCGCGCGGCAGCGCAACTTCTTCGAGTACGGCGATCTCGCGATGCGGCCGCTCACGCTGCGGGAGATCGCCGATGAGCTCGGGCTGCACGAATCCACCGTCTCGCGCGCCACCAGCCACAAGTTCATGGCGACGCCGCGGGGCGTCGTCGCCTTCAAGCGCTTCTTCTCCCGCCAGCTCGCCACGACGAGCGGCGGCTCCTGCTCCGCCACGGCGATCCGCGCGCTGCTGCGGGAATTCATCGCCGCCGAGGACCGGCGCAACCCGCTGTCGGACGTGCAGCTCACCGAGCTGCTCGCCGACAGGGGCGTGAAGGTCGCGCGGCGCACGGTGACCAAATACCGCCGCTCGATGCAGCTCCCCGCCGTGGATTTCCGGCGGGCCTGATCTTCCGGCCTAGCGCCGTACGCGAATCCTGTTGTCGATGTCCTGCACTCCCGGGCAGGCGTCCACCAGGTCCTCGATCGCGTGCTTCATCCGCCGCTCCGGCACGGTGCCCTCCAGCACCACTTTCGCGCCTGCGACTTCGACCGTCACGTCGCTCGAATCGATGTAGCGCGCTTCCATCAGCCGCTCCGAGATGTCCTCCCGCAGCCGCTCGTCGGAGCGCTGGTATCCCTTCGGTCCCGGCGGATAGCGCCGCTCCCGGCGTGAGTCGGGCTCCCGTCCCTCCTCCCCGATCGGATGGCGCCGCCCGGCCCGCCAGTCCGGCTCGAGGCTGCCCGCGCCGAAGCCATAGTAGCCGCCGGTGAATCCCGGCCCGCCGCGCCCCGGGAACCCGGTGCCGAGATAACGCGGCGCAGGACCGGCACCGAAAGCGGTACCTTCCTCGCGCGGGTGACCGGCCTCGAACGGCTCGTAGCGCTCGTTCGGCTCGTAGGGCTCCTCATCCTCGGAGCCGCGCCCATGCCGGGCCGGCGGCTGGACGCGGTATTCCTGCCCGCCCGGCTGGTCCTGCCCGCCGCGCCGCGGATCCGGCCGCCAGGGGTCCTTCTCGTACTGGCCCTGGAAGCGCTCACGGGTGGTGCGCTGCTCGCCGTTCTTCGACGGATGATGCCGCCGCCGGGCGGTGCTCCTGTCCTGTTCGGATTTCATGACAATCACCTCCGGATCGTGCTCTGACGGGAAAGTGCAGCCTCGGAGAACTGCCCGGTTGCGTTGGAGAACACGATGTCCACCCGGCGGTTCTGCTGTCGGCCGGCCACGTTGTCGTTCGAGGCGACCGGGTATGCCTCGCCCAGGCCGATGGTGCGATACTGCTCTGCCGGCACGCCGCGCAGCTGCAGCGCCTGCGCCACCGCCTGCGCCCGCGCGTCCGAGAGCTGCTGGTTCTTGACCGCGGAGCCGGTGTTGTCGGTGTTACCTTCGATGAGCACCCGCTCCCTGGGATGGTCCTTCAGGTAACTCGCCAGACGATCGAGCTGCAGATGCGCCCCGGGCTGCAGAGTGGCCTTGCCGGTGCTGAAGAGCACGTTGCTCAGACTGACGACCATGCCCTGGCCGGTCTCGCGGGCGCCGAGCTGCTCCTTCTGCAGCTGCTGGAATTGCTGCCGCTCGCTCGCGAGCTGCTCCTGGGCCGACTGAGCCTCGGCGCGCGCCTGCTGCGCCTCGTTTCTCGCCGCCTGCACCTGCTGGTTGGCGCTCTGCGCCTCCTGTTGCGCCGCCATTGCCTGGCGTTTCTGTGCCTCGAGGAGCAGGCGTTGCCGCTCCTCGGTCGCTTGCGCGACCTCCGACTGGGAGCGCGCCGCATCGACGCGCGCCTCTCCGGCCTGGGCATGCCGCAACGCGAGATAGGCCAGTTGGTTCACCTCACGCATGGGTTTGCCATTGCGCAGGGCGTTCTCGGCGCGGTCGACCTCCGCGCGGGCAGCCTTCAGGTCCGGCCCAGCGGCTTCATCGGCCTGCGGCTGGCTCGAGAGCGTCTCGACCGCATTGCGCGCCCGCGCCAGCTCGGGACTGCGCCGCGGCGTCGAGGCACAACCGGCGAGCAGCGCGCCGCCGGCCGCGATGAGCACCCAGTAACTCGTGGAATGTGTCACGGTCGCCTCCTATCGATGATCCGGACCGGCGCCGCTCGCGCCGGGAGCCGATTCGGCGGGCGGTGCCGGACTCTGCTGCATCTGCTGCCTCAAGGTCTCCAGACTGTGGCGCACCTGCGTGGCGGACTCCTCGGCCTTGCCGCTCGCGGCGCGCGCGCTCGCCAGATCCGCATCGGCCGCCGCCCGGTCGGCGAGGCGACGTGCGCTCTCGTATTTGCCGTCGGATTCCGCGGTTTGTGCGCTGGCCAGCTCATCGCGGGCGCGTTGCAGGTCCGCCGCCGCGTAGCGCTGAGCCCGGTCCTTCTCCGCCTGGCCGACGAGCGTGCTCGCGCGCACGAGCTGGGCAGTCGGCTTCGGTTGGCTCGCACAGGCACCGAGAGCCGACGCGGCCAGGATCGCCGCTGCGCAGATCGCCCGGCGGGCACCGGCGGCGCGCTGCCGGCGCATGAGTGGCCGGCCGAGTATTGCTGTTTCTGACATGGCGTCTCCGTTTCCGCGACGTTTCCAAAGAGTCTCCCGATGCTCACTCGCATCCGCCGGGATGCGCCATCGGTCGGTGGGCGCGGCGGCCCGAGCGGCATCCGATGCCGGCGTAGGAGCCGTCCGACTGTCGGTCTGCGGCAACAGGAGCGAAGTCCCGGTAGGAATCGTCCGACAGCAGCTTGGGAAGCATCCCCCGTCCGTTCCGCGCCCTGGCCGACTTCAACGGCGCCCGGCAGCAAGTAACTTGCCCGCATGTGCAATGAAACCAATCGAGCCCCTGGCGGGGCCGGGGAAGGGGTGCAAATGGTGACCGACGACATGGTGGCTCTGGTGCCGCAGCTTCACACCTTCGCCCGCTCGCTGTGCCGTGACGGCGTGCGCGCGGACGATCTGGTGCAGGAAGCGCTCATGCGCGCAATCAACAACATCCAGCGCTTCAAGCCCGGAACCAACCTCAAGGCGTGGCTGTTCACCATCGTGCGCAACGAGCACTACTCGCAGTTGCGGCGCAGCAAGTTCGAGGCGCAGGGGATGGACATCGAGCTGTTGCCCGAGCCCAGCGTGCCCCCCGACCACGACGGCAAGCTCGAGCTCCGCGACCTCAATCGTGCGCTCGCCTCGCTGTCGCCGGGCCAACGCACGGCGCTCATCCTGGTGAGCGTGAGCGGCTTCTCCTACGAGGAGGCGGCGGAGATCTGCGGGTGCGCGGTGGGCACGATCAAGAGCCGCGTCGCGCGCGCGCGCGAGACGCTGCTCGAGCTGCTCGAGGGGCGGCAGCCGATGCCTCTGGCGCGTGACGCGGAGTACACGGAAGAAGTGCGGCTGGAAGACTTTCCGCTGGCGGGCCGGCGGTCTCCCATTCCATCCTCCCTGGGTCTCTGATCGGCCGCTGACGTCTGCATCGGCGGGGTAGCGGCCCAGACGCTACCCCGGGTCCTCCTGCATGGGCATCCAACATAGAATATGCCCATGCAGCCGCTCAGCCAGGTCCTGATCCTTCTCGCGGCCGCGGTGCTGCTCGTCACCGTGGCGCGGCGGCTCGGGCTGCCGACGACCATTCCCTATCTTCTCGTGGGGCTGGCCCTGGGTCCGCACGCGCTCGCGGTCGTGGACAGCACTGCCACGACCGACGTTCTCGCCGAGCTCGGTGTCGTATTCCTCCTCTTCACGCTCGGCCTCGAGTTCGCCCTGCCGCGCCTGATCGCGATGCGCCGCGAGGTATTCGGGCTGGGCTCCGCCCAGGTCGCGGCGACCGCGGCGGTATTCGCCGGGCTCGCGCGGCTCGGCGGCATTCCCTGGCCGGCGGCCATCGTGGTGGGCGGCGCGCTCGCCATGAGCTCGACGGCCATCCTCCTGCATCAGCTCACCGAGCGCGCCGAGCTCAACCGCACCCACGGACGGCTCGCCTTCAGCATCCTCCTCTTCCAGGATCTGGCCTTCGTTCCGTTCCTCGCGCTGGCTTCGGCGCTCGCCGCCGGACCAGGACGCTTCGACCTGCGCGCCAGCCTGGAGGCGGTCGCCGGTGGCGTGCTCGCGATCGCGGCGGTGTTGGCCGCCGGGCGCTGGCTGCTGCGGCCCCTCTTCCGCGAGATGGCTCACAGCAGGCTGCGGGAGCTGTTCACCCTGGCCGTCCTGCTGGTGGTGTTGGCCGCCGCCTGGGTGTCGAGCCTCGCCGGGTTGTCGCCGGGCCTCGGCGCCTTCCTCGCCGGGATGATGCTCGCCGAGACCGAGTACCGGCATCAGATCGAGTCGGTGATCCGGCCGTTCCGCGACATTCTTCTCGGGCTTTTCTTCGTCTCGGTCGGGATGCTGCTCGATGTGCGCCTGCTCGCCGGGGAGCTCGGCGCGGTCATCTACTGGCTCGCCGCCATGCTCATCCTGAAGACCGCGGTCGCGGCGCTCGTGAGCCGGCCGTTCACCGGCTCGCGGTTCAAGGCGTTGCGCACCGGCATCGTCGTCTCGATCGGCGGTGAGTTCGGCATTGCGCTCGGCACGATCGCGCTCGCCACGGGCCTCATCCCGGTGGCCTTCGGCCAGCCGCTCCTCGTCGCGATGGTGCTCTCCATGATCCTGAGCCCGCTGGTTCTCAACAACAACAAGCGGATCGCCCGCTTGCTGCTGTGGGAGTATGGGCCGCCGCGCACCGCGTTCGAGCGCGAAAGCGCCGCGACGGTAGAGATCGGCAAGCGCGACCACGTCATCCTCTGCGGTTTCGGGCGCGTCGGTCAGAACGTGGCACGCGTCCTCGAGTCACAAGGCTTCGAATACATCGCGCTCGACCTCGACCCCGCGCGCATCGCCGCGGCTCGCCAGGCCGGCGATCCGGTCATGTTCGGCGACTCCGCCGACGAGGAGATCCTCATCAAGGCGGGTCTCGAGACCGCCTCCGCCGTGGTGATCAGCTTCTCGAGCCCGGCAACCTCGGTGGGCATCCTGCGCACCATCCGCCGGTTGAGGCGCGACGTGCCGGTGCTGGTGCGCACGCAGGATGACACCCGCATCAAGGAGCTGCAGGAAGCCGGCGCGACCGATGTCGTGCCGGAGACGTTCGAGGCGAGCCTGATGCTCGTCTCACACGTATTGATACTTCTGCACGTGCCGGTCTCGCGGGTCGTCCGCACCATGGGCGATATCCGCAGCCATCGCTACTCCGTCCTCAGGAACATCATTCGCCGCGGCGATGCGCGGCCGCTCGATGAGAGCCACGAGTACCGCGAGGAGATCAAGTCAGTGGTCGTGCCACCCGGGGCGTGGGCGGTGGGAAGGACGCTGCGCGACGTCCGCAGCCGCGGTGTCGGCGTGACCTTCACCGGCATTCGCCGCCAGGGGATCCTCGGCCGCGAGCCGGCCGGCGACACGATGCTGCGGGACGGAGACGTCGTCGTCCTTTATGGCCAGCCGGAGGAGCTCGAGCGCGCCGAGTCCGTCCTGCTGGCTGGATAAGCCTGCTACCATTCGCGGCTCCGTGAGCCGCAGCGACATTCATTTTCCGCCGAAGCACGAAGCCCTGCGCGAGGACGTGCACGCGCTGGGCGCGCTGATCGGGGAAATCCTGCGCGAGCAGGGCGGGCAGCAGCTCTTCGAGCTGGTGGAGCTCGACCGCCAGGCCGCCATCCGCCGCCGCGACGGGGAGAGCCCGGTGGCTCTGCAGCTGGCTGCCTCGGTCCGTGATCGGCCGCCGGCACTCGCGCGCGACCTCGTTCGCGCCTTCTCCATGTGGTTCCAGGCCGTGAACCTGGCGGAAAAAGTGCACCGCATCCGCCGCCGGCGCGAATACTTCCGCCAGGACAGCGGCCGCCCGCAGCCCTCGGGTGTGGAGGACGGCATTGCGAGCCTGAAAGCCGACGGGCTGCGCTTCGAGGATGTCCTTGCGCTGCTCGGAAGCCTGCGCATCGAGCCGGTGTTCTCCGCGCACTCGATGGAATCGACCCGCCGCACGCTGCTGCGCAAGCAACAACGGGTGGCGCATCATCTGCTCGACCGGCTCGACCCGATGCTGACGCCGCAGGACTCGCGCAATCTCTGGAGCAGCATCCGCGTCGAGCTCACCACGGCCTGGCAGACCGAGGAGCTGCCGCGCGAGCGGTTGACCGTGGCCGACGAGCGCGAGCAGGTCCTCTTCTATCTGATCGAGATCCTCTATCGCGTGGTGCCCGCCTTCTACGAGGAGATCGTGCAGGCGCTCGAGAAACACTACGGTGTGCCCGCGGAAACCATCGAGCTGCCGGCTATCCTGGGCTTCGGCTCCTGGGTCGGCGGCGACATGGACGGCAATCCGGACGTTCACGCCAAAACCATCCGCGAGACGCTCGCCCGGCAGCAGCAGGTGATCCTCAACACCTATTTCGAGGACTGCCGCAGGGTCGCGGAGCGGCTCTCGCAGAGCGCCGGGCGCATCGCGGTGTCCGCGGAGCTGGCGCAGCGGGTGGAGGACTACATGACGCTCGCGCCGAGCGCGCGCAGCGTGACCCCCGCCCGGCACGACCGCATGCCGTACCGGGTGTTTCTCGCCCAGATCGGCGAGCGCCTCCGCCTGACCTACGAAGGGCGCGCCAACGGCTACGAGAGCGCGCGTCAGTTCCGCGATGACGTGCAGCTCATCGCCCGCAGTCTGGCCGCCAACAAGGGCGCCAACGCCGGCCTCTTCTACATCCGCAGGCTCCTGCGCCGCATCGACACGTTCGGCTTTCACCTGGCGAGCCTCGATGTGCGCCAGCACGCGGGTGTGCTGCACGAAGTGATCGCGCGCGGCAACGATGATCCGGGCTGGCTCGGGCGTCCCGCTGCCGAGCGGCGTCGACTGTTGGCTGGAATCATCGAGAAGGACGCGGGCCCGCGTGTCGATCTCGATGCGCTCGGCAGGCGCAATCTCGCCGTCTTCGAAGCGTTCGCCCAGGCGAGGCACCGTTACGGGCCGGGCGCGGTGGGTTATTTCATCGTCAGCGGCGCGCGCGGGGCGGACGATGTTCTGGCGGCACTGGCCCTTGCGCGCTGGGCATCCGTGTACGACAAGCGCACCGGACAGGTTGCGCTCGATATCGCGCCGCAGTTCGAGTCCCTGCAGGCGCTCGAGCAATGCGGCGACACCCTGCGCGAGCTGCTCGCCGAGCCCGTATACGTGCGGCATCTCGAGGCGCACGACCGGCGCCAGTGTGTGTTGCTCGGCTATTCCGACAGCAACCAGGAAGGAGGGCTGTGCGCATCGCGTTACGCCATTCACCAGGCGCAGCGCGCGCTCGCGCGGATGCCCGCCGCGGGCGGCGGGAAATACCTGGTGTTCCATGCGCGCGGCGGCAGCATCGCCCGCGGCGGCTCGCGGATCGATGCGCTGGTGAAAGCGGCGCCGGCAGGCGCGGTCGACGGCACCTTGCGCGTTCGCGAGCAGGGCGAGACGGTCAAGCAAGGTTACGGCTTGCGGCCGATCGCGATGCGCAACCTGGAGCGCGCCTTCAACGCGCTCAGCCTCGCGACCGTCGCCGGCCGCGACAGCGGGCAGCGGCCGCCCGGCGCGGAACAGGACGCCGCGGCCCATCTCGAGTGCACCGCGACTCTGGCCGGGGCGAGCCGGGAGGCCTACCGGCGCCTCGTGCACGACGATCCCGAATTTCACGCCTATTTCCGCGCCGTGACACCGATCGATGTGATCGAGAGGATGCAGGTCGGCTCGAGGCCGGTGCACCGCGAGGACGGCCGCAGCCTCGAGGGATTGCTGCCGGTGCCTTGGGTGTTTGCCTGGACGCAGACACGCCACATGCTCCCCGGATGGTTCGGCGCCGGCGCGGGACTCGCCGCGGCGGTCGAACGGCACGGGGCGCAGCACATGCGCACGGCCTATGCCGAATGGTTCTTTCTGCGCAACCTCATCGATGAAGTGGAGGCGATGCTGGCGCGCACCGATCTCGAGATCGCCGCCGCCTACGATGTTCTCGTGCCGGAGCCGCTGCGGCGATTCTCCGCCGCGATCCGCGCCGAATACGCGCAGGCCCGCGAGCAGGTGCTATCGCTGAAGGGAAGCAAAGACCTGCTCGATGGCGAGCCGACGCTGCAGCGCTCCATCCGCCTGCGCAATCCCTACATCGATCCCATGAATCTCATGCAGGTGGACCTGCTGCAGCGCTGGCGCGCCAGCGACCGCGCCGACCGCGATCTTTTCGAGGCCCTGCTCGCGAGCGCGGGGGGCATCGCCCAGGGGCTGCAGAGCATTGCCTGAGGCGCGGCGGCAACCCACACGAGAACCCCATGAGCGATCCCATCACCCTCCGGCCTGCGGGCCGCGACGATGTTCCCGCGATCCTGCAGTTCATCCGCGATCTCGCCCGCTACGAGCGGCTCGAGCACGAGGTCTGCGCGTCCGAGCCGGAGCTGACCGAGGCGCTCTTCGGCGAGCGCCGCTATGCCGAGGTGGTGTTCGCCTGCAGCGGCGGCGCGCCCGTGGGCTTCGCCCTCTTCTTCCATAACTTCTCCACGTTCAAGGGCCGTCCGGGCATCTACCTGGAGGACCTCTACGTGCGTCCGGAGGCACGCGGCCGCGGCGTCGGCAAGCGACTGCTCGCCCACCTCGCGCGCATCGCGGTGGAGCGGCGCTGCGCGCGCCTCGAGTGGGCCGTGCTCGACTGGAACGAGCCGTCGATCGGCTTCTACCGCAGCCTGGGGGCGGTCGCGATGGAGGAGTGGACCGTCTTTCGCCTGACGGGCGATGCCCTCGCGCTAGTGGCCGGGAGCGCCGCCGGCGACGGCTAGGGCGAGCGGCGACTCCGGCGCCGGCGCGGGCGGGGGCGCCCCAGGCGGCGGCGTGAGTCCGTTGGAGTAAATCACACGCCCCTGCGGGTCGATGAAAACCGCATCGCACTGCGGCATGCGGCTGAGAATCGCCAGAGTCTTGCGCGGACCCAGCACGAAGGCGGTTTTCGACAGGCCGTCCGTCTGGGTCGCGGTGGGGGCGATGATCGAGGCGCTGCGCACCAGTTGAGCGGAGTGCCCGGTGAAGGGACTGATGATGTGATCGTAGCGCACGCCGTTCTGCACGAAGCCGCGGTAGTAATCGCCCGAGGTGGAGATGGCCTCGTTGGTGATCGGAATCAGCGTCACGATCTTGCTGAGATCCCATGGGTCGCGGATGGCGACCATCCACGGGCGCCCGCGGCGGTCGCCGAGAATACGGGTATCGCCGCCGGCCGTCACCAGGGCGTGCCGGATGCCCATCGCTTTCAGAATGTCGATGCTGCGGTCGACGACATAGCCCTTCGCGATGCCTCCCAAGCCGATCGCCATCCCGGGCCGGGCGAAGCGGATGCTGTGATGGCGATCGTCGAAGATGAGCCGGCGCCATCCGACGGTCGGTAACAGGGCTTGGATCTGCGCATCGGTCGGATGGATGCGGCGCCGGAAGTGATAGAGCCGCCAGACCGACTCCATCGTGATGTCGAACGCGCCGCCGGTGATCTGCGAATAGTGCGTCGAGAGCTTGATGAGGTCGTAGAGCTCGGGGCTCACTACCACCGGATGCTGCGCCGCATGCTCGTTGATCTGCGAGAGCTGACTTTCGGGCTTGAAGTCGCTCATCACGTCATCGACATGGTGCATCTCCGCCATCACGGCATCGATGGCGGCATTGGCGTGCTTTGGGTCAGTGTCCCAGAGCTCGACGTAGATCCGCGTATCCATGATCGCTTCCGTGCGCGAATACCACGCGGCATGCGCCGGGGCCGGCGCGACGGCGAGGCAAAGGATGCATCCGACGAGTGCCCCGAGGCGTCTCATGAGCGCAATTCTCATTCATTCCCCGAAGGCGTCAGGCCGGGAAGAAATCGATCGGCTTGGTGGCGGTGGTGGGATCGACCTTCTCCGGCTCGAAGCGAAACAGCATCACGCGCGCGACGATCTCGCGCTCGAGCGCCGGGTCGTGCAGGTCGCTCGAGACGACGCGGCATCGCGTCACCGTGCCGCTCGGCGCGATGGTGAACTCTAGCACGAGCTTGCCCTGCAGCATCGGATTCATCCGCAGCGCGCGCTCATAGAGCGCGTAGATCGCGCCCTTGTTGCGGTCGAAGACCATGGCGATCTCCTCCGCCGATCGGCCCGCCGCCCCGCCCCGCCCCGCCGATGGCGAGCGCGCGTTCAGTCCCGACTGCATGATGGAGGAAGTGACCCGGGTCGCATCCGGGCCGCGGAGCGAGCCGGCGCCGCCGCCGAAGCCGCGGCTCATCGGCGCGGCGGTGATCCCCGCGCTGGCCTCGCCCGCCTGCGCGGTGATGAGCGAGCGCTCGGCATGGGAGCGCGCATGAACCGCGCCGGTGAGATTTCTCGTCTCGACGGGCGTGTCGGACATCTGCTGGCGAAGAGCCGCGAGCTGGTCCTTGAACTGATCGATCGAGCGCTCCGCGCGCTCGCGAGCCACCTCGGCGCGCTCCGGAGCCGGTCTGACGGCCTCCTTCGCAGTGGGACGGGGCGTCACTCTCGGCCTGACCACCGGCTTGGGAGGGGCCGGCGGCTTCAATTTTTCCTCGATCATGATACGCGCGAGCTGCGGCGGGACTTCCGTCTCCACGGCCGTGGGCTCCGGTGTCGGTAACAGCGGAAACAACACTCCGAAGACTGCGACGACGACGAGCAGTATCTGCAGAATGCGGCGAAACCGCCGGCTGGACTCGGGATCCCCGTCCCAAGCGAGCTCGTACAGACGATGGTAGGCGGCAATGGCCATGCGTGGCTTCGGCTGGCGGACTAGGAGGATCTCAGCTCGGCGGCCGTCACCGCCTTTTCCTTCTCGAGCACGGCGAGGGCGATGTGGCTGTAGTCGGCGCCGGTGCAGGTCGACATGATCTTCTTCAGGACTGCATAGGGCAGCGTCTTGTCCGCCATGATGGTGAGCTCCCGATGCGCCGGGTCCGCGCCCGTAGTCGTCGCGCCTACGACCTGCCGGCTGTCGAGGGCGGCTCTGAGCGCGGCGATGTCATTGCCCGACTGAGCGAGAACCTGCGGCACCGTGGCCACGAGCTCACCCTGCACGTAGATGTCGCTCCTGGTGACGGTCACCACCACCGTGGGATGCGGCTGCTGTTTCGCAATCGACTCCGGCAGCGGAATGGCCTTGGCGTTGTGGATGACCTCGACCTGGGTCGCGTACACCAGGAGGAACGCCACCATCACGGTGAGGATGTCGATGAACGGGACCAGGTTGAGCTCGGCGTCCGCCCGGTGCCGCAGGTGATGCTGCGCCATGCGGCGCGCGCGATTGGAGAGGCTCACCGCGACACCTGCGCGACCGGCGGCGCGTCGCCGACGGAGATGTCCGGAAAGAGCTCCGCCTGGATCGTTTGCAATCCCTCGCTCGCCTCGAAGACGCGCACATGATCCATGACCTGCACCAGGGTGTCGTAGGGAGTGTCGGGCTCGAGCAGGATGCTGGCCGCCGTCATGGTGGGAAAGCGTGCCTTGACCTGCTCGAGGTACTGGCTGAGCCCCGCATAGTCATAGCCCTGCGCCGTGTTGGGAAAAGTCGCGAGCGGCCCGCTGTTGCGGTCCGCAACCTGCAGCAGGTCCTTGCGCACCATCACCTCCAGCACCAGACCCGGCGGCGGCGCGCGGAACTGCGACTGCGGTTTCGGCAGGTGCAGCTGCAGGATCACCGTGTGGGAGAACACGGCCGTCATCAGCAGGAACGTGACCAGCACCGTGAAGATGTCGATCATCGACACGAGCATCAGCCCCGAGGGCTTGTGCTGGTGCCTCAGGAGTTTCCGCGCCTGATAGGAGCGGCGCATCGCGGTGTCCTCTGCGGTTGCGTGCCGGGTTGCGGGCGGGCCCGGTCAGGCCACGGCCGCGGCGGTGGCCCCGGCTCTGGCGGCGGGCGCCTGCACCGGCGCCTTTCTCTCGACGATCGAGTTCAGGAATTTGACGGAGGCCATCTCCAGGCTGTCGATCAGCTCGGTGGTCTTGGTCTGCAGCACCGCGTGGATGAGCAGCAGCGGCACGGCCGTCATCAGCCCGAAGGCAGTGCAGTTCATCGCCACCGAGATGCTCGCCGACAACAGGTTGGCCTTCTGCGCCGGATCGATGGTGGCCACCGCCGCGAAGGCGCGGATGAGCCCCATCACCGTGCCGAGCAGCCCGAGCAGCGTCGCGAGATTGGCGAAGGTGGCGATGTAGTGGGTGCGCTTCTCGAGACGCGGCACGACTTCCATCATGCTCTCCTCCATCGCCTTCTCGATGTCATCGCGCCGGCGGGCGGACTGCACGCGTGCCAGGCCGTAATCCAGGATGTGTCCGACGAGAGTGTCCGACTTCGAGGTGACCTGCACGACCTGGCGGAAGTTGCCCTGCGCGAGCAGCGGCACGATCTCGTTCCACATCCTGCGGTTGCGGGCCGCGGTGTGGGTCAGGTAGACGTAGCGCTCGAGCGCGATCGCCACGCCGACGACCAGCACCACGGCGATCGGGTACATGAAGTCCCCGCCGCCTTGAAAGAATCTGACGATCAAATTCCACAGACCCATGATGACACTCCGCGTAAGACCCGCCCTGAGGTCCGGCCGGCCGCCGGTCCACACCCGCTCAAACTGACTGACGACCGGCCAAAAAGCTGCGATCGCCCTCCCACTTTCACCGGCTGAAAACGGCCTGCGGCCCTTTCAGCGGACACCCTGTCAGCGGCTGTCGCCAACTGGCGCCACCCGCCGTGAGGCCGGCTGCTCGCCGGCGGCGTCGAGTTGCCCGTAGTACCGGATCCGCCGCTGCAGGACTCCCCGATCTACGGGCCCCAACACCTCGTTCATCACGCTGTCCTCGGGCGGCACCACGCCGCCGGCATCGGCGGGGCTCTTCCACGGGACGATGACCATGACCTTCGGCAGCTCCTTGTTGCCCGTGATGTCGCTCGCGCCGAGCGCCAGGACGCCACTACCCCGGCCTGTCGGCGCGACTGCATTTGTGACCCCCGTCGCAGATCGGGCGCGTCGTGGGTTCTCGAGTGCGCGCGCCCGGTGACGGGCCGTCGGAGCCGTTGATCCGCTCACCGCCCGCGGGCTCACTGCCTGCGGGCTCGCCGTCTCTCGAGCGTGGACGGCTGCAGTCGTGGCAGCCGTCTGCGCCTGCGCGACGGCGGCAACCGCCCACGCGCTCATGACCAGCAGCGATAATGTCGGGCGCATGTCAGTTCCTCGCCTGGGGGTGCGGAGCCGCCGCCGCGCCGCCCGCGGCAGGCGGCTGAGCGCTCGCGCTGGCGGTGCTCGCCGACGGCTCCGTCCGGGGCGGCTCGCGTACACCGGTTCTGTGCTGCAGCTCCGCGATCCACATTGCCACGGGCTTGTCGCCGGCGGCGAGCTTGCGATATTGCTCGAAGTCATCGAGCGCGGCCGCCGGCTCAGCCAGATAGAGGTCGCGCAGGACCCCCCGGTCGCGGTATGCGGCCGCGTACGCCGGATCCACCGTGATGGCCTGGGTGTAGGAGCGCTCCGCATCCGCGAACTTCCCGCTGAGGCGCTCGGCGACGCCGAGCTCGGTCCAGGTGCGCGCGCTGTGCGGATCGCGCGCGAGCGCCTGTCGGAAAGCCTTCGTCGCCGCGTCGAGATCGCCGCCGCGGCGATAGAGGATGCCGAGATCCACCAGCGGCGTGTGGAACTGCGGATAGCGGCGGGCCAGGATCGAGAGCTGCGCTTCCGCCGCCGCGTCATTGCCGGCGCGGGCGAATGCCAACGCCTTGTCGAATTCCGCCTTCGCCTGGGCAGGTACCGGCGGTGGACCGGCAGCGCGCACCGGGTGCGCGACTGCAGTCGCCGGCCGCGCAGGCTGCACCGCGCGCGGCGGAATGACGGAGCACGCCGCCAGGACCGCGAGCAGCAGCACGCCGCTGAGAATTGTGGCCCGCCCAGGCACATGGACGTGCCCCGCCGCCGTAGGTGGCGGAGGCCGCGGGCAAAAACCGCGCTTTTGCCCGCGGCCGCGCTGGGCCGGGCAGGATGCCCGGATCCAGCGCTCAATTGATTGTCGTGACCACATCTGACATCAGCTCTGTCTTGCCATAGCGCGCCGGATCGAGCTGCGCGAGCGCAGCGAAGCTCTTGCGCACCCATTGATCGTAAATGCCCTGACTCGCCCGCACTGCGTTCGCGCCGTAAACCTTGATGGCCTGCTCCTCGAAGGGGAACACCTGATCCTCGAGCAGCGAGTTGTATTCGTCCAGCTCCTCGCCGGTCAGCTTGCGCGGCCGCTCGGAGGCGAGCACGTCGTGGGCCAGTGTCTGATAGAGATCGGCCATCTCGTAAGTCGCCGCCGTGGTGACCTCGGCCACCCCGTAGGAGGCGGCGAGCCGGTAGGCCGACATCGCGCGCTCCATTGCCCTGCGCTTCGCCTTAAGCGTCCGGGCAAGGGGCAGAGTGAGACGGATGGCGCGGAAGACATCGCGCGGCTCCGCGGCGAGCGCGAGTTGCGCCTTCGCGGCGAGATAATGGGTGCGGGGCGTACGTTGCGCGCCGGCTTCGGCGTCCGACTTCACCAGCTCGCGATACCAGCGGTCGCGCGCCGTAAGATCGCCACTTTGGGCAGCGTAATCGGCGAGGCGCTGGCGAGTCTCCTGCGCATCGGCGAGAGGGGTCGGGTAGTCGGCGACCAGCCGCTCGAGCACCGTCATTGCGCGGGGCACCTCATGCGCCTGCGCGTAGAGGTCGGCGGCGCGACGGAGCGCCTCCTTTCTCACCGGCGCCGTCTGCGCCGGCTCCGCGGCGATGACCTCGAACTGCTGCGCCGCCTGCAGGGGCTGGTTGGCGCCGGCATAAGCGACGGCCAGCTTGTCATCGATGTCGGCCGAGAGGCCGCTATGGGGGAACCTGGCGCGGAAATCCTGCAGGACCTGGATCGCCCGGCGCCACTCCTTCAGTTGGATCAGCTCGGCGGAGGCGTCGTAGAGAGCCGTTGCGCAGACACTCGAGCCCGGTGCGACCTGCTCGACCCGCAGGAAGTCCCGCACCGCGCCGTCACCATCGCCCGCCTGCCGTTTCGCCGCACCCTGACGGTACACGGCGGCTGCGATGCGCTCGGTGAGGTCGGCGCGCATCTTCGGGTCGGAAGCGGCGAGCTCACGCGCCTGGAGGAAAGCCGGTTCCGCCTGCGCGAACCTGCCTTGGTTGTAATCGGCCTCGCCGGTAATCGTCCAGGCGATGCGCCGTTTCGCCGGATCGGCGGGCGGCTTGCGCGCGAGGAGGATGGCGGCGACTTGCACGGCGCGTGGCAGGTCGCCTGCGGCGAATACCGCCTCGTCGGCGCGCGTCAGCACGCCGGCGCTGTCCGGATGATCCGGAAACGCCTGCGCGAATCTCACGCCGGAATCGATCGCGCGGCGGCGCAGGTCGGCCAGCGCCTGCCCGGAGAGGCTCGCTTGCGCCTGCTGATAGGCGGTCAACGCCGCGTAGCCTGCATTCTCCGATCCCGGATTGCGCGGATAGTCATAGGCCGCGTGCTCGTATTCCGCGGCCGCCGGGGCGTACTCCTTCGCGGCAAACAAGGCATCCGCGAGCCGATGATCCAACTTCGCCGCATCGGGCGCCGCCGGGAAGGAGTCGAGGTATTCCCGGTACCAGCGCGCCGCCTCCGCGTACGCGCGCACATCGCGGGTGCGCTGAGCCAGCGCGTGGTCATAAGTCGCCACGTCCCTCAGATCGGTCTCGAGCTCCGCGACGACCTCGGGATGGTCCGCCCGCGCATGCAAGCGCCAGTAGGCGGAACCGAAGCGATAGTGCTCGACGAAATCGCGCTTGGCCTGGAATACGAGCTCACTGAAGCCTCCCTTGGCATAGGCCCGGATGGCGCGCGCGGCGAGGTCCGGCGCCACATCCGATTGGGGATTGCCGTCGACATAGGCCTGATAGGTGGCCGCGGCATCCTGGTAACGCTGCTTCGCGACGTAAAGATCGCCCAGCCTCGAATAGAGCAGCGCATCATAGGGCCGGGCACCGTAGCGGCCGATGAAGCGCGCGATCGACTGCGAGCCGGAGTCCCGGGAGAAGGTGATGCTCATGACGCGCAACGAGTCGTCGACCATCTCGCGATCCGCGCGCCGCAGGTCGGCCAGGGGCCGCTCCCGTCCGAACGGTCCCAACAGCTCGATGTCGAGGAGCCTGCCGAAGATCGGCAGGCTCTGCTCCGGAAGCGACTCCTTGTAGAGCGCCCAGCCGCCCTTGTAGAGACTCTGCACGTAGAAGGGTGAGGCCGCGCCGTGAGCGATCACCGCCGCGTAGGCCTGCTGCGCCTGCGGGTAGCGGCGGGCCGAGAAGAGCAGCTCCGCGCGGCGGAACTGCACCTCGTCGATGTTCCTGGAGTCGGGATAACGCCGCACGATGAGCTCGAGCGTGCGCAGCGCCTGATCCGGCTGGCCGGTCGTGTCATAGGCGCGCGCGAGCTGGTAGAGGACCTCGTCGTTGTGCGCGTAATCCGGGTAGACCGACAGCAGCGTCGTGTAGAGCTTGATGGCTGCGGCGCCGTGCACATCGACCGAGGAGAGCTCACTCTCCATGCGCTGCAGATCGCCGGCATCGAGGTTGAGATCGCCGAGCCGCCGCAGCGCCTCCGCCCTCAGCTTCGGGTCGGTGTGTTGCAGGGCGAGGAAGCGCTGGTAGCTCGCCATCGCGGTGGAGTCGCTGGCATTCACCCTGCCCCCGGGTGTCACCTGGACCGGGTGGGACTCGAGGTCCTGGAGGGTGGCGGTGTGCGCCGGATCGCTCCCGCGCGGCTCGGCGACCGGACAGAGCGCCAGACTGGCGGTCACCACCCCGAGGAGCGCAGCGATCAGGTGGGCGCATCTCATGACCGCGGCGTCCCCGGTACCGCGGCCGGCGAAGCGCCGTCAGGCGCAGCCGCCCCACTGTCGCCGGCGTGGGCGGCCTGATCGTAGATCGTGGCGAGGGCGAACTGCGCCTGCACCCGGTAGCTCAGGAGCCGCTTCTTGCGTTGCTCGAGGCTGCGAACCGCGAGCGCCGCGAGCGCCCCGCTCTGGGCGGTCTCGGCGGCCGCGAGCCGCACCTGCAGATCACCGATGCGCTGCTGCAGCGCGCTCACACGTTGCGCGAAATCGCCGGTCGCGGCCCGCGCGCCCTGCCGGCTGCTCTCGAGCCCCGCCCAGCGCGCCTGAGCCTGCGCCAGCGCGACATCGACGGCATGCAGCTGCACCTGCTCGTGCCGCAGGCGCGCCGCAAACTCCTGGTCCATCTGATAGAGAAGGACGCCTCGCACCAGGCGCAGCCGCTCTCTCAGCTTCGCATACGCCGGCGTGTCGGGATCGCGGGCGAGCTTCGCCTGCGCGCCGAGCACCCGCTCCCACTGCGCCCGCTCCTGCCCGGTGGCGAGCGCGGCGACGTCACGGGCGCCCGCCACCTGTGCCAGGCGGCTCGCGAGCGCGGCATGACGCTGCTGCAGGGCGCCGAGCGCGCCGGAAGTCAGCAGCGCATCGACTTTCGGCAGGCGCTCGGCGAACGCCTGCTGTCGTGCCGCGATCATTTGCTGGAAGGCATCCATGCTGGTCGACCACTGCCCGAGCATGCGCTGCATGAGCTTCAGGTCGCGGTAGTTTCGCAATGCCTCCTGGAAATCGGGCTCGGCGAACACCGTATAGAGATAGTGCGATTCCGGGTCGTCGGGAACACGGGCGAGCTGCCAGAACCAGCCGTAGTCCAGCCGATCGGGCAGCGCATCGTCATCGAGCGGATCGTTGCCGGCGCTGCTCGCGGTCGGACCGTCGGCGTCGCGGGCCAGGAGCTGCGCCAGGAGGCTTCCGCCGCGAATGCGCGCAATGGCGCCGTCGATCTGCGCCGAGGCCGCATCGTAGGAGCTCAGCGCAGTCTTGTAGTACTGCACGGCTTGCCCCGGCGCTCTCAGCTGCACGAAAGCATAGGGGACGGTGAGATCGGCCTCCTGCACCGCCGCATCGAGCGGGCTGCGGCCGTGGAGAGCCAGCCACGGAGTGAGCGCCGCGCGGTAGTTGCCGTCGGCCGCATCCGCCCAACCGTCGGCGAGCAGCGCCTCGTCGGAGAAGGGCCCGTCGAGTCGTACGCGATCGAGGGCTTCCCGCGCAAGAGCGGACTGTTTGGCTTGCAGGTAGGCGACACCCAGCGTCAGGTTGGCGCGATCCTTGACGGCCAGCATCTCGGGCGCGAGCGCGTACATCGTGCCCACGGAATGCAGAATGGGCGCCGCCTCCGCCAACCTTCCCTGGCGCACCAGCGCGATGCCGAGGTTGAGGCGGGCATAAGCCGTCCAACCCTGCTGCGCTCCGCGCCAGCGCTCGAGCAACTGCGAGGCCTGATCGAACCGCCCCTCGCGCATCCACACGTTGGCGAGCAGCAGCTCCTTCTGCGACTCGAGATGAGGTGACATGCGCTCGCTGATGCGGACGAGGTCGCGCTCCGCCTCGGCGTATTGTCCACGGGCATAGAGCGCCTGGGCGAGGTAGAGCCACGCGCGATTGCGCACGCCCGTCGGCACGTCGCGGGTCAAGAGCTCCTGGAACGCCTGGTTCGCCCGGTCATACATCCCGAGCGAGAGGTAGAGCCCGCCGAGCAGCAGCCGCGCGTCGGCCTCGTGGTGCGGCATCTGCTGCCAGTGCTGATAGGCGAGGAGGCGCGTGGCCGCCTCGAAGTCCTTTCCCTGATAGTAATAAAAGAGCATGTCGCCATAGGGCAGGTCCTGGATGCGCACCTCGGGAAGCGCCTCCGGATCGTGCAGGCGCGCCGCGGCCGGCGCCGCTGCGGCGAGCAGCGCCACGGCGGCGAGAACCCACAGGCACGCCGCGCGAGCCAAGGTCAATCCCAATCCTTGATCCGGAACTCCGGCTGGAGCTTCTTCTGATCGTCGCTGATCGTGAGCTCCAGGTACTTGGCGCCGATGTCCTTCTGGAAGTTCAGGGTGGCGCCGCGGGTGTAGTCGAGATCGTGCGGTCCCTTGCCGGTGAAGAAGGCCACGAGCTGGTGCTTGCCGACCTTGAGATTACCGACGTAGAGCCGCTGCACGCCCCCCTGCACCAGAGAATGGACCTCCCGCGGCGTATAGAGATAGTTGGCGACTTCCTTGCCGTCGATCTTCAGTTGCACCGAATCGAGGCCGAAGAACGTGCCCGCATCCATGGAGACGAACACGGCCACCTGGGTGTTGGCGGGATAGAGCAGCTCCTGCTCGAGCACGAACAGATCGCGGTTGAGATCGAGCACGTCGCTCTTCAGCGACTGCACCTGCTCATCGACCGCGGCCCCCGGGGCGGGAGTCTGGGCGAACGCCGCGGGAGCGGCCGCCAGCGCCGCGAGCGCGGCGAGCAGCGCCACTTTGACGATCAGACACCTGCCGGCCGGCCGGCGAGCGTGGGGCAACGGGACTTCGGGCATGGTTGCGGTCCGTTCATTCGGCGAGGAGCTTGCGCAGCTCATCCTCGCAGGCCCGGCGGCTCGTTTCATTGAAGTCGCGCACTACCTGGCGAATTTTTCCGTCGCGGTCGATCAACAGGGTCTCGGGCAGGTTGTCGACGTCATATCGCCGGGCGACCCCTTTGGCCGGATCGAGCAGCAGCGGAAATGTGACATGCGTCCCGCTCGCGAAGCGCAGCGCCGCCGCCTGATCGTCGGCGACCTCCACTCCGTAGACCCGCAGCCCCTGCGCCCGGTAGCGGCTGAAATCCTGCTCGAGGGCCCGCAGTTGCGCCCGGCAGCCGTCACAGTCGCTGCCCCAGAACGAGATCACGACCACCTGCCCGACGTGCTCCGACAGGCGTACGTTGGGGCCGGCGACGGCCCGTAGCGCAAAATCCGGTGCCGGCATGCCCGGCAGCGCCCGGGAGCGGGCGGCAATCGCCGGCAGGGTCCCGGCCATCGCGAGCACCGCGGCCAGCGCGAGGCGGCGGCGCCGGCCCGGAACCTGTGCCCGCGGCCCAGGCATCTCAGATGATCGCCGGGAAGGCGGTGAGCGCCTCCAGATTGGCGCCCAGCCCCTGCTGCGGAAACAACGTGCTGAACTGCCCCTGGAGTGTGCTGTGCAGGGAGAGATAGTTGAGGACCACCATTTCGACCAGCTGCACGACCGAATTGGCGCCGGGACTCGAAGTGCTGACCACCGAGCCGTCGGAGCTGAAATAGCCGATCTGCTGGCTGGCGGCGCCGTTGAGCGGCGCGGTGCGGCCCTTGGGGTTGTAGAGCAGGAAGAAGGTCGAGGCGACCGCCGAGGAGTCGCCCTGCCAGGCGAGCTTGTCGCGGCCCGCAGCGCTCGTGTCCACCATGTTGCTCGAGGTGAGCGAGCCATCGCTGAACACATAGATCATGACCGGCTTGCCGAGGCGCTGGGCGTACTCGAGCACCGCGCCGATCATCTGGCCCGCCTTGAAGTTGCGCGTCTCGCCGGTCGCGCGCGTGTTGTCGTGATAATCGAACCCGCCGAGGGAGATCGTGCCGGCGCCCGCGTAGCCCTTGAGCACGAGCTTCATGACGGTCGCCGTCATCGCGACATCCGAGTCGCTGAAGTCCGAGGCGGTGAAGATCGGCGTCGCGCCGCCGGTGATGAGCGAATCCTGTCTCGGATCGAGGTCCGACGGATTACCGAAGTTGGCCGAGTTGTAGGCGGCTTTCACGTAGTTGCAGCGTACCTGATTCTTGAGCTGCGCGTCCGAGGTCGAGTCGGTATAGAGCTGCACTCCGGCGGTGCCACCGTTGGGCTGCGTGAGCACACCCGTGAAGTCGGCATCCGGAGATGCGGCCCCGGGCGTGTAGGCGGTGCCGCTGCTGATGCGCACCTGCGATTCCTGCACCGCCACGGAGAGCGCGTCGGCGCCGCCGCCGCCGCTACTCACCAGGCCGATGGCATCGCTCGGCTGATCGATGGTGCTCGGCTGCAGGGCGGAGTTGATGGCGACGCCGCCGAGATTGGGCGGCGCCATGGAGTTGCCGCCGGAGACCGTGGGCTCCGTGCCCACCAGCGTCAGCAGCGATCCGTTGGCGCCAACGGTCGCGATGCCGTACATCGGGTTGTGCGGATTGATGTCCGTGTCGTTCTCCGACAGCGCCGGAAACACCGCCCCGTTGGTGCCCGCGGCGGTGGCCGGAGTGGTCGCCTTCGACAGGATGCCGCGCAGGATCGCCCCGTCCGAATGCCAGAGGAGGCCGAGCGCGCTGCTCACGAAGCCGGCCGAGCTCGGCACCATGTTGCCCGGGACGCCCATCTTGCCGTAGCCGGCGGTCGAGAGGAAATTCGCCTGGCCGCCCTGCACGCCCACGATGACCTCGGACCCGACCAGATTCGCCCCGCCTGCGAGATCGAAGCAGATGAAGGGGATCAGGCCCGCCCCGAGCGTGATGTTGCACTGCTCCTTGTCGGTGACGAGGTTCTGGATGTCCGTATCGAGCGTTACGCCCGCGTGTGCGGCGCCCGGCTTCAGCAGGGCGCCGAGCCATGCCGGCGCCATCACGAGGCCCGAGGCGCCCATGAAGCCGGCGGAGAGCAGCTCGCGGCGCGTGACCGGCCGCTTGTGATTTTCATGCAGGAGCGGCTCGTGGGGGCCGTGTGCACGGGGAGGTTTCTTTCGGATGAGCATGGGGCTGGTCTCCTCGCACCCGGCTACTTGAGGGTGAGAGCGGCGCTGCCGAGCGCAGCTTGACAGGCCGCCTGGGCGGCCACGGAAACTGAGGTCGAGGTCCCACCGGGCAGACTGGGGATGCGGTTGAGCAGCGCGGCGAGCTCATTCTGCAGGGCCGCCGCGTAAGTCGGATCGACCGTGGAGCTGACCGCGAGGTTGGCCACCAGCGGATTGATCACGAGATCCTGGCTGGCGTTCGGGCCATTCGTATTGAAGAACGTTTGTGACGTCTCATTGCCGGCGATGGCCGAGTCGAGGCCCGTGCCGAAGAGCTTGTCGCGATACGAAGGATTGACCAGGAGCTCGCTGCAGTAGGCGCCGGCAAGCTGCGAGATGGCCGTCTGCTCCGAAGCCGTGAACGCGGTCATCTGCGGCACGGCCGGGAGCGACAGCTCCACGGAGGCGTAGGTCGTCGCGACCACCGAGTCGTTGACCGGCACGCCGGTCACCGCCGACATCGCGGCATTGATCTCAGCGAAGGTGTGCACGCCGAGATCCGGCTGCGGCGAGGGGTCGGCAGTCGGGGCCGGATTGCCCGGGACGGCCGGCTCGACGTAGACGTTGGTCTGGTTGCCGAGCTGGTCGAACGACAGGAAGAACATGTCGCTCTTCACACCGGTGTCGACGCCGATCACCGCGCCGACGCTCGAGAGGAGCTGCCCGTTGGCGGCCGTATAGGCCGACCCGCCGATGGTCGTGTCGAGCGTCGAGAACGACTGGCCCACCGTCGGGATCTGGCCGTTGATGCCGATCCGCATGCCTTTGATCGGGATGCTCTGCGGCTGCGCATTGGCGGTGAGGCTGATGAAGGTCGGATCGTAGAAGAGATAGCTGTAATTGTCGTACTGCGCCGCGGTCATCATGATGTAGGACTGCGCAATGCCGACGATGCTGCTCACGTCGAAGAGCAGGAAGTACTTCTGCCCGACCCCGGCGCTGTAGTTCTGCTGTATCTGCGCGGCGGAGAGCGCCGAGTCGTGGATGGCGAGGAACCTGATCTCTCCCAGCCACTGGCGGTCGCCGGTGGTCTCATTGCCGAGCACCAGCGCGAAGGTGTTGTCCCAGTTGGCGAGCGAGCCGCCGCCGTTCGGATCGACGTCGCCGGTGAACTGGCCGTTCACGTACAGGCGCTGTCCGTTCACCGGGTCATAGGTGAGGACGATGTGCTGCAGAGCCGCCTGCGCAACGCTGGCCGTCTCGGAGGTGAGCAGCGGCGGATCGCCGTTGGTATCGGTCTTGGCGCTGCGGGTCTGAGCCTGATACTGCACGGCATTCTGGCCCAGGGTGACGTCGCGCGCGCTATCGCTGCCGGAATAGCTGACGATGTTGGCCTTCGTCTGGGTGATATTGGCGGGCGAGGCCCACACCTCGATCGAGTACTCGCCGGTCGTCTGGATGAGATTGGCGATCTTCTGGCTGCTGGTGGTCAGCGCCTGCGCCCGGCTTCCCTGTCCGAAGATGATTCCCCAGGCCTGGTCCCACGTCACGTTGCCGGAGACGGTGAGATCGGCTTCGGGGCTGACGCCGCTCGTGTCGTAGGCGACGCTACCCGAGCCTTCCTTGAACTCGTATTTGGCGATCGTGTCTGCGTCGAAGCGGCTGCCGCCGGAGGCGATGATGCCTTGCTGCAGCATGAGCGCCTTGGAGATCACCCAGGAGGAGGGGACACTGGTCGCGGCGATCCCATTGGCGAATGTGGTGATGGCCGCCAGCATCTTCGCGGCGCTCCCCGGGCAGTCCGGCGCGGTGCCCGTGGTGGGCCAGCAGTGGTGCGACTCGGTGGCGAGGCGCTCGACGAAGCGCGAGGCGGCCGGATCGTCGAGATTGATCTTCGGCTGTGCCTCGATGTAGGCCTGATCGACGTCCGAGCTGGCGAAATACGGTGCTTGCGGCGTCGAGGAGTTGGGATCGTGACACTCCCAGCAGAACTGCCTCAGCAGCGGATAGACGGTCGATGCGAAGCTGCTCGAGCTGCTCGGGAACGTCTTGGTGCCGCCCACCGCCTGATCCGGCGGCGGCACCAGTTGCACCTTCTCCGCCGCGCCGGCACCGCCGCCCAGCCAGTTCTGGACCCAGGTGAGCATGGTGTCGGCGCACGCCTGCGGCGAGGCCACCCAGCAGTTGTGGCCGCCGCCGACCTGCTGCACCAGCGTCGACTCGCCGGGCTGCGAGGCGTTCACCAGCGGCAGGGCCGCCTGGTAGGCGAGATTCACGTCGTCGGAGCGAGCGAACTGCGGTGACTGTCCGCCCGCATAGTGGCAACCGCCGCAGCGGTCGGAGGAGCGGATGTTGTTCCACAGGCTGACCTGGAACGCCTGAACGTCCTTGCTGGCCGGCGCGGGTCCGGTGTAATTGCTGGTCGCGCCCGTTCCGGTCGGCTGATTGACCTGCGTCGCGGGGCCGCTCGGCCCGCAGCCGGTCAGCAGCGCGAGAATCAGCAGGCCGGCAGCCGCGGTCAGTCGGCGCGCAGTCGTGAAAGCAGGCTGAAGGCGGCTCATGGCTTACCTCTTGACCCGGAGGGGCTCAAGTTCCGGCGCACGCGGCGGCTGACTCCTGAAAGACCTGCTTCAGGTGGTAGCCGCTATCGATGAAGTCATTTTCGATCGTCTTGACGGTCGTCTGGTCGGCCGCGCTGGCCGGTGCGCGCAGGCACACCTGCTGGAAGACCTTGACGACCTGGCAGCTCGCAAATGCCTCGGTGTTCTCGAGCTCCTGGCCGAGGGAGGCGGCGCCCACACCGCTTCCCGGCAGGCTCGTGTCCCAGCCGAGGTCGGCATTCGGCCCGGAGCGCCAGCGGTTCGACCAGCTGTCGTCGGGCGTGACGAAGCCCCAGGGGAAGTTCTGCGGATTCTTCAGGTATTTCGCCTGCACCTGCCCGGGCGTGTACACCAGCTGGCTCGTCGTGGTGTTGAAATCGTAATAGGCGAACGCCTGCGCCATCGGATCCATGCCGCTGTGGCAGCCGGCGCAGTTGTTGAGGAACACCCGGCTGTCACCGCCCGGAGAGCGCGCCACGTCCTGGCGGATCCGGTCGGTCGGTCGCGTGTTGTCCATCACCGTCTGCATGTCGTGGCAGAGGTAATTGAGCATCGTGAAGCGGAATTGCGCCCGGTTCGTGCCGAGCACGAAGAACGCCGCGGCGCCCGCTCGCGTCGTCCACACGCCGGCCACTCCCTGGGACGGCGTGCCGTACACCGCCGTCTGGGTGCTCTTCTGCAGAGCGCTGGCGAAATCGACGCCGTCCGCCTCGGCCGTCGCGTAGTGATCGTTATTGGCGGGCGAAGCCGGCGGCAGGCCCGGCGAGTTGACAGTGTAGAGAATGTTCGCCGACAGCACCGTGTTGAACGGCACGTCGTCCCGCACCATGCCGATCACGGTCGCGGTGTAGTCGTTGAACGGGACGAACGCGGACTGATTGCGGTTGGTCCACGGATTGACGAATTCCTTGAGCGTCACATCGTAGAAGTCCGGGCCGGTCGCGGGGTCGGTGGCGATCGCCGCGGCCTCGAGGAGCGAGCTCTGACTCCCCCCTCCGCTCTGGATCTTCTGCACCATCTGCGCCAGCACCGCGCTCGACGGCGGCACTCCGTCCAGCCGCTCGTAGATGCGGCGCGCCTGCGAGTAGGCATCCGCGAGCGCGGGCAGAGGAGCCTGCGCTGCCAACAGCGCCAGGGCGACCGCGCCACAAACGGCGCGCGGCGCGAGCGGCCCGCGGCGGCGTCGATCTTTCGCTGGATGTTTCATGGCGCCCGTTCACTCCCAATGCGATGCCGGGCGCCACTATACCGGCAGTAAAAATCGGAAACCAACGTCGCAGGACACCGACATCGTTGTTGTTTGCCGTCAGTTTCAAACACAATCCGTCCATCGCTGTCGCATGCGCGCCGGCATCGCGGGCGGCGGCGGCCAAAGTGCGAGTCCGTTCACGGCGGCGCACTGACATAAGAGGGCCTACTAGCGCCGCTCGGATTCGCGGACCGGCGGGAAACGTGACCGGATCGACACGGCTGCGATCGGGGCCGCGGCGACGCCTGATGTTATGTTACGTTGACCGCTGACCGGAGCTCGGCCGCGGGCGGTCGTCCGGAGTGGTTGCATGAGCTTGCAGCGTGAAATCGTGACGCCGTTCTCACAAAAACCGCAGGTTCCGGCGGTGGGCCGCCGCGCCGCGGCGGCGCTCGTCCTTTGCCTCGCCCTCGCGCTCGTCCTCGGCGGCTGCGGCGGCAGCGGCGGTGGCAGCGTCAACATCGCCAATAGCCAGGGGCCCGATCCCGGTACCGTCGATTTCCCGATCTTCTACGTCAAGCGGACGGTCCCGATGAACGCGGCCGGCGATGTGATCCAGGACGATCTGCGCATGATGCGGGTCGCGTTTGCGCACGCAGATCTGTACATGCGCTCGGCTGCATCGCCGAGCGCGCCGGAGACCAACATCACCGCGCGCATCACCGCGGGCGCCGATTACGACGTTAAGGACGTGGACGTTTCACCGGATGGCACCAAGGTCGCGTTCGCGATGCGTGGTCCCATCATCGCGAACATGAACCCGGCCAAGCCCCCCTCCTGGCGAATCTACGAATACACCATCGCGACCAATACGCTGGCGCCGATGATCGATCCTTCCGCGGACACGGCCCCGGACACCGTCAACGATGTGTCGCCTCACTATCTGCCGGATGGCAGCATCGTATTCTCCTCGACCCGCCAGCGCAGCTCGCAGGCGGTCCTGATCAACGAGGGCAAGCCGCAGTTCGTCGCCGAGGATGAGGCGCGGACGGAGCCGATCTTCGACCTGCACGTGATCAATCCCGACCGCACCAGGATCGACCAGATCTCCTTCAATCAGAGCCACGATCGCGACGCCACCGTGCTTGCCGACGGCCGCATCCTCTTCACGCGCTGGAACCATACGCCGGGCAAGGACCAGATGGATCTCTTCACCATCGATCCCGACGGCACCGGCCTCGAGCTGTATTACGGCGCGCAGAGCCACATGACCGGCACCAACGCCAGCGTGATCGAGTTCGCCCACCCGCACGAGATGCAGGACGGCCGGATCCTGGCGATCGCGCGGCAGTACACCGGCGTCGACTTCGGCGGACAGCTCGAGATCATCGACGGCAGCCACTACGTGGAGAACACGCAGCCGCTGCTCGCCGATTCCGGGCTCGCGGGGCCGGCGCAGACGCCCGCGACGGCGAACCCGGTGAGCACCCTCCCCGGGCCTTCGGCGGGCGGCAGATTCAACTCCGCGTGGCCGCTCTGGGACGGGACCGGACGGATCCTGGTGAGCTGGTCCGAGTGCCGGCTGCTCGACGACACCCAGAGCCCGCCGGCCATCGTGCCCTGCACCGCCAAAGCGCTGCAGAACCCGGCCGCACAGACGGCGCCGCCGCTCTACAGCCTGTGGATGTTCGATCCGGGCCAGAACACCTTCGCTCCGGTCATCCAGCCGACCGAAGGGGTGATGATCACCGATGTCGCCGCCGCGCAACCGCGGCCGATCCCGACGATCATCCCCGCCATCACGCCGGATCCGGAGCTGCAGGGCGAAGGCGTGGGCGAGATCGACATCAGGAGCGTGTATGACTTCGATGGGGTCGATACGGCGCCCGGAGGCATCACCGCCCTGTCCGACGGCAAGACGCCGGCCGCCGACCGGCCTGCCCGCTTCATTCGCCTGGTGAAGGCAGTCTCGATCCCCGACCGCACGGTCATCGATCTCGCGCAGGAGGCGTTCGGCGCATCCGACTACATGCGCGAGATCATGGGCTACGCCCCGATCGAGCCGGACGGCTCCGTGAAGATCAAGGTCCCCGCCGACGTGGCTTTCGAGATCGAGATCCTGGATGCCAACGCGCGCCGCCTGCCCGCCTTCCCCGAGCATAGCGACTGGCTGCAGGTGCGGGCCGGGGAAGTGGTGACCTGCAACGGATGCCACACGCCACCCACCCAGGCGAAGCCCTACTCGCACGGCCGCGACGGCCTGTTTGCCGCCGCCTACACGGGGGCGGCGGGCGGGGCTCCATTCCCGGACAGCGTCGCCACCTACCTGCCGGCGGCCGGACAGACCATGGCGGAAGCGCGCGCGGCGGTAAGCTGTGTCGGCAGCGCGCTGTCCACGGCGCAGTGCAGCATGACACCCAGCATCGACGTCTTCTATTCGGACGTCTGGACGGATACGTCGCTCGGCCTCACGGCGAATCCGTCCTTCGCGTATCAATACTCCAGCCTGCCGACGGGCGAGGTGGCGCCGATCCCGACGGCAACGCCGGGTTGCGAGAGCGCCTGGGCCTCCAACTGCCGCGTCGTCATCGATTATCCGGAGCACATTCAGCCGATCTGGGACGAGCCGCGGAAAGTCACCGACTCCTCGGGCAATGTCACGGCCGACCACACCTGCACGCAGGGCGGCTGCCACAGCCCGACGAACGCCGCCGGCGCTGCCGCACAGCCGGCCGGCAACCTGGATCTGTCGAACACGGCCTCGAACGCCGACGCGGACGAGCTGGTCTCCTACGTGGACCTGCTGTTTGCGCACAACGTGCCGGGTCCCACGGTCAACGGCGTCCCGACCACGATCTCCGTCGGGCCGTTTCTCGATGCCGGCGACGCCAATGGCCCTGATTCGAGCGCCTCGCTGGCGCTGTTCGCGGCTGGCAGCGGTGATAGCATCCACGCGGGGATCCTTTCGCCCGCGGAGCTGCGCCTGATCTCGGAGTGGCTCGATATCGGGGCGCAGAATTTCAACAATCCGTTCGATCCGAACGTGCCGAAGAATTAGGACGAGCTTGCGAAGCCCTGCCGCCGCCCTCCTGCTGCTGCTCGCCGCGCTCATGGCATCCGCCGTGTGCGGCGCACACCCTTTTGGGCATCTTTTCGCTCACCGCCCGCGGCGTGAGGTCCGGGTGTTCGTCCGCACTCCCTATCTCGAGCTGCGCACGGGACCCGGCCGGGGCTACCCGGTATTCGATGTCGTGAAGCAAGGCGACAGCGTCCTGGTGCTCTTCCGCCGCACGCAGTGGCTCAAAGTCCGCACCCGCAGGGGCGTGGAGGGTTGGGCATCGGAGGATGACATGATGCGCACGGTACTCGCCGACGGCGAGACCCTCCCGTTGCGGATCGGCGACCGCGCCGGCTTCACCTCGCATCGCTTCGAGGCGGGAGCCTTCGCCGGCGCGTACGGCGGAGCGAGCCTCGTTTCCGCCTACACGTCCTATTCATTCAATTCGCAGCTGGCCATCGAGGCGTCGGTCGGCCAGTTCCTCGGCCGATATTCGAACGGCGTGACCGCCGATATCGGCTTCACTCACGTCCCGATGCCGCAGTGGCGCCTGAGCCCCTTCCTGATGATCGGCTTGGGGGTGCTGCACGTGGAGCCGAAAGCAACGCTGGTCCAGCCTTCGAACCGGACCGAGCAGACGGCCTATGTGGGCGGCGGAGTCCGGTTTTACCTCACGCGCAGCGTCTTCGTGCGCGCCGAGTACAAGACGCATGTCGTGATCACGACGCAGAATCGAAACCAGGTGGAGGATGAATGGAAACTCGGCTTCGCGGTCTTCTTCTGACGGCGGCGCTGCTGACGCTGCCGGTGTTGCCGGGCTGTGCCACGGTGCATCGCTGGCGCGAGCACCGCGCGGAGGTCCGGGCAGCCAGGGAAGAGGCGCGCGCGGAGGCCGCACAAGCCAACCCGTCGGCAGGCAGCGACAGCGTCCCGCCGGGTGTGATCCAACCGGAAATTGCACGGCGCAGGGTCACCGTACCGAAGATCCGCAGCTCCAACGTCGAGCTCGGCGTGCATTATGGCATCCTCTCCATCGAGGACTTCGGCTCTCACCCCGCGTACGGATTCGATCTCGCCTATCACATGACGGAGGACTTCTTCGTCCGCGCGGAGGCCGGCCGCTCCACCGGCGGGCTCACCAGCTTCGAGACATTGGGCGGCAACATCCGACTCCTGACCGAAGGTGAGAGGAAGTTCACGTACTATGATCTCGGACTGGGATACAACTTCCTGCCGGGCGAGGCCTTCTTCGGGCGCAAGCGCGCCATGACGAGCTCGTTCTACGTCATCGGCGGCGCGGGGGCCACCCAGTTCGGCGGTGACAAGAAGTTCACCGCCACCGTCGGCGCCGGCTACCAGGTGCTGCCGCTCGACTGGCTGGCGGTTCGCATAGGCTTCGAGGACCACATGTTTCAGTCGGATCTGCTGGGCGCCCACAAGCTGACCCACAACTTCGAGGCAGGTCTCGGCACCACAGTCTACTTTTGAGGCTCGGAGGACACGCCATGAGGAATCGAATCGCGGCCCTGCTGGCCATCCTGACGCTGGCGCTGCCGGCCTGGGCGGGCATGGCCGACGCGCAGGCGCCGGGCTTCACGCTGCCGGCCCGCGACGGCAAGGTGGTGACCCTGACGCAGTTCAAGGGCGACGTCGTCATGATCAACTTCTGGGCGAGCTGGTGCGGCCCCTGCCGGCAGGAGATGCCGCTGCTCGACAGCATCTACAAACAGTACAAGGACATGGGCTTCGTCCTGCTCGGCGTCAACGTCGAGCCGAGCTCGCACGATGCCAATGCCTGGCTGATGCAGACGCCGGTGAGCTATCCCATCCTGTACGATACCAAGAGCCAGGTGAGCCAGCTCTATCACGTACAGGCCATGCCCACCACCGTGATCATCGACCGCCAGGGCGTCGTGCGCTACGTGCACAACGGCTACCTCCCGGGCGATGAGAACCAGTACATGAACAGCATCAGATCCCTGATCGTGCAGTGACCGCCATGCGCACATCGATCATCATCGGCTCGGCGGCGCTGCTCGTCGCGGTCTCGGGATGCGCGCCGGTGCGCCCGTGGGTGAAGCCGTATCAGCGCGAGCACCTCGCCGATCCGATCATGGCGCTCGATCGCAATCCGGTCTCGAGCATTTACCTCGACCACGTATTCGAGACTCGGGAGGGCGCGCGGGGCGCCACCGGCGGGGTGGGCGGCGGCTGCGGATGCAACTGAGCCGCAATACGCGGGGCCGCGCGCGGGAGCTCGCCACTTCGTGGCGGACTCTGGCGGTGCTCTGCCTCGCGGGCGTCCCGGCGGTGGCTGGCGTGCTGCCGGAGGATCGCGTCGATCTCCTCTATCATCGCTACCAGGGCGGCGGCATCACGGTGCAGGGGCCCTCCATCCTCGTGCAGAAGCGCATCGGCGATCATTTCGCCGTCAACGCCAACTACTATCAGGACATGATCTCGAGCGCCTCGATCGACGTCCTGCTGTCCGCGAGTCCCTACAAGGAGACACGCACCCAGAAGAGCGTCGGCGCCCAGTATCTTCACGGCAATACGACCTACAGCGCCGGATTCATCAACAGCGTCGAGCCGGACTACAGGGCGAACACCTCTTACTACTCGGTCAGCCAGGACATGTTCGGCGGCCTCACCACCGTCACCTTGAGCTACAGCCGCGGCTGGGACCGGATATTGCGCGACATCAAGGTGAACGGCGACATCGTCAATGATCCGACGTTCCACCAGCGGGCGGATCACCGCGTCTACGGATTCAGCATCAGCCAGATCCTGACACGCAATCTCATCGGGACGGTGAATTACCAGCTCTCCACCGACCAGGGCTATCTGGCCAACCCCTACCGCGAGATCCGTTACCTCGATCCGAGCAACCCGACCGGCTACACGCTGGCCCCCCAGATCTACCCCAACACACGCACCATGGACGCCGTCTCGGCGTCCCTGAAGTACTATCTTCCCTACAGGGCTTCGCTGACGGGCAAATACCGTTTCTTCACCGATTCCTGGGGCATCGTCGCGCACACGCTGCAGGTCGATTACGTGCAGCCCGTTTTCCACCGCTGGACCCTCGACGGCAACATCCGCTATTACCGCCAGGGGGCGGCCAGCTTCTTCAGCGACCTCTTCCCCTACGCCAATTACTCCAACTACATGGCGCGCGACCGCGAGCTCGCCGCCTTCCACAGCATCACCCTGGGCGTCGAGGCCTCGTACGCCTTCTCGATCCCGCGCCTCGCCTGGATCCAGAAGAGCACCGCGACGCTGCGGTTCGATCGCATGATGATCGATTACCTCGATTACCACGACGCGCTCTACTCCAAGTACGATGCCGCCGCCTTCAAAGCCGGCGATGAGCCGCTCTACAGCCTGGACGCCAGCGTCTTTCAGGCGTACGTGTCGCTCTGGTTCTGAACGCGCCCTGAACGGGCCCGCTCATCGGCGCAGACTCACTCCGGCCTGCTGATCTGCGGTAAGCTTCGCGCGTTCGCTGCCGCCGGCCCCGGCTTGTCGGTTCCCGGCGACGGCATGAGGATCAAAGGCATGCGTATCCGTTATTCCTTGCTCACTGCTCTCGCCGGCGTGGCGCTCGCCTTCACCGCGATCACAGCTCACGCGCAAGCGCTGCAGGAAGGAAGACTCCTCCTCGCGACGCAGGTGCTCGACGACGCCACCGCCTCCCGCGATCAAGGCATTCCCGAGCGGCTGCTCGAGCGCGCCTACGGTATCGCGGTCATCCCCGGTTTCACCAAGGTGGCATTCTTCCTGGGCGGCTCGCGCGGGCACGGCGTGCTCGTCGTCAGGAATGCAAACGGCCGCTTCTCGAGCCCCATCTTCGTGACCCTGACCGGCGGCAGCTTCGGGTTCCAGTGGGGTGTGCAGAAAACCGACCTCGTGCTGGTCTTCACCTCCCGCAAGGGCGTCGAAGGCATCACCGGCGGCAAGCTGACGCTCGGGGCTGATGTCTCCGTCGCAGCGGGCCCCGTCGGCCGGCAGGCCTCCGCGGCGACCGACCAGGCCTTCAATGCGGGCGTGTACTCGTATTCCCACACGTCCGGAATCTTCGCCGGCCTCGCGCTGTCGGGCGCGGCGCTCACCATCGATGAGTCCTCGAACGCGGACTTCTATCGCCATCCGGGCCTCCTCGCTTCCGACATCATCTCGGGCTCGGTCAGCTCGGATGATGACGCCGCCAGACGCTTCATGACGGCCGTGACCCAGGGCACCGGCGTGCAGCCGGCCTCTTCGGTAGCGAGCTCCGCGCCGGCCCCGGCCGCTGCCGCCCCGGCCCGGCGCAGCGGAGCGCCCGCCCAGACGTTCCCGCTGCAGGACACGACGCCGGGCAGCAATCCGACTAATTAAAGCGCTGGATCCGGGCATTGCGCTGCGCAGTCCCTGCTGCGCGCAAGCCCGGGGTGACCATCCATGGTCACCCGTGCGGCGCATGCGTCGCACCCTGCCCGGCCCAGCGCGGAGCGCGACCTCCGCCACCTTCGGCGGCGGGCACATCCCTGTGCCTGCGCCTCACGATTTGCGCTACAACACCACTCATGGCGCTCTTCGAGCTGGTCATCGCGCTGCTCCTGGTCGGGGCGGTCCTCTCCCTCTGGGCCGACCGGCTGGGCGTTCCCTACCCCGCGCTGCTGGCCCTCGCGGGTGCGGCGCTCGCACTGATTCCCAGCACGCCGCGGGTGATCCTCGATCCGCAGCTCGCCCTGGCGCTCTTCGTGGCGCCGATTCTCCTCGATGCGGCCTACGACGCTTCGCCGCGGGATCTGAAACGTAACTTCGCGGCGGTGAGCAGTCTCGCGGTGGCCGCCGTGCTCGCCACCCTGCTCGCGGTCGCGCTGGTGATCCACCGGATCGTGCCCGGCATGAGCTGGGCCGCCGCCCTGACGTTGGGAGCCATCGTCGCGCCGCCGGACGCTTCCGCGGCCGTGGCGGTGTTGCGACGCCTGCGTCCTCCCCACCGCATGGTGGTGATCCTCGAGGGAGAGAGCCTCTTCAATGATGCGGGCGCGCTACTGGCATACCGCGTCGCCGCCACGGCGGCCATGACGGGTGTCATCGAGGGCTGGAGCGTCGTGCCGCTGTTTCTGCTCACCTGCGGCGGCGGCGTGGTGGCGGGAATCGTCCTCGCCCGGTTCTATCTGTGGGCGACCCGCCGGGTGCGGGATATTCCCATCTCCGTCATGTTGCAGTTCATCGGCACCTTCGCGGTCTGGGTGCTCGCGAGCCGCATCGGGTTGTCGTCGATCATCACCATGATCGCCTACGCGATGACGCTGGCCCGCAGGGCCCCCGGACGCGTCGACGCGCGGCGCCGGATTTCCTCCTACGCCGTGTGGGATGTCGCGGTGTTCGTTTTGAACGTGCTCGCATTCGTGCTGATCGGACTGCAGTTGCGCGATATTCGCACGCGCGTGCCGCAGACCCAATGGCACGTCTACCTGTGGTCCGCGGCGGCCGTGTGCGCGACCGTCATCCTGGTGCGCCTCTTCTGGGTCATGTCCCACAACCGGATCGCGCATTGGGGACTCCGTCGCCGACAGGCCACGCACCGCGCCAGCGAGCAGCACGGCCGCCCCATGACGATGCCCACGTTGGGCGGCGGCTTGGTCATCTCGTGGTGCGGCATGCGGGGGATCGTGACTCTCGCGGCGGCGATGGCTCTCCCGGATGGCTCGGCCAGTACGGCGTTCCCCGATCGGGACCTCATCCTCTTCTGTGCCTTCGCCGTGGTGCTGGTCACGCTGGTCCTGCAGGGAATGACGCTCCGTCCTCTCATGGCATGGATCGGGCTGAAGGACGACGGCAGTGTCGACCGGGAGGTGCGCCTCGCCAGGGTGGAGACCGCCCGGGCGGCGCTGAAGGCGCTCGACGGCCCCCGGGATTCCCAGTCGCTCGAGATTCTGCGCCGGGAATACGAGGCCCGCATCCGCCTCGGCGAGACCGAGTCCCAGCACCCCGGCGTCACACCGTCCGGGGCCACCCTGGCCCAGGCGCTGCAGCGGGCCGTGGCCGCCCAGCGCCGCGCCCTGGTAGAGCTGCGGGCGCGCTCGGTGATCGGTGACGATGCCTTTCACCTGGCCGAGGAAGAGATCGACCTGCTCGAGCTGACGGCCGACGAGCGGGTCAGGCCCGAAACCTGATGCGGTATCTCGCCGGAGAGATGGGATTCTCCGGCGTGATCCGGCACAGTGGGCCCATGAGCGAAGCGGCAGCAAACATGAATCGGGCGGAGGCCGCCGGCCGCACCGCCTTCTCGGTGCTGGCCGCGATCAGCTTCTGTCACCTGCTGAACGACATGATGCAGTCGCTCCTGCCGGCGCTGTACCCGATGCTGAAGACTTCCTATGCGCTCAGCTTCGGCGAGATCGGCATCCTGACCTTCACCTACCAGATCACGGCGTCGCTCCTGCAGCCGATGATCGGGCGCTATACGGACAGCAAGCCGCGTCCGTACTCACTGGCCACCGGAATGGGCTTCACCCTCGCGGGCCTGGCCCTGCTCGCCTCCGCCCGCACCTACCCCCTGCTCCTGCTCGCGGCGGCGATGATCGGCACCGGCTCCTCCGTCTTCCACCCGGAATCGTCCCGCGTCGCGCGCATGGCCTCGGGGGGCCGACACGGCCTGGCGCAGTCGGTGTTTCAGGTCGGCGGTAACCTCGGCTCCGCAGTCGGCCCGCTCCTCGCCGCCTTTATCGTGCTGCCGCACGGCCAGAGCAGCGTGCTGTGGTTCTCCTGCGCGGCGCTGCTCGGGATTTTCGTGCTCCTCAACGTGGGCCATTGGTACAAGCTCCACGGGATCGCGCGTCTGAAGCCCCGCGCGAGCAGTGCCGGCGCGCACGCGACGCCCACCCGAAAGCAGGTGCGCGTTGCCTTGAGCGTGCTGCTCGCGCTCATATTCTCCAAGTACTTCTATCTCGCGAGCCTCACGAGCTACTACACGTTCTACCTCATCACCCGCTTCCATGTCTCGGTGCAGGCCTCGCAGGTGTACCTGTTCGTGTTCCTGGGCTCCGTGGCGCTCGGCACGATTCTCGGCGGGCCGGTGGGGGATCGGATCGGACGCAAGTACGTCATCTGGGGCTCCATCGTCGGCGTGCTGCCCTTCACGCTCCTCCTGCCGCATGCCAACCTGCTGTGGACGGCAGTATTGACGATCCCCATCGGCCTCATCCTGGCCAGCGCCTTTCCCGCCATCATCGTCTATGCGCAGGAGCTGCTGCCCGGACGCACCGGCACCGTGGCGGGACTCTTCTTCGGCTTCGCCTTCGGCATGGGCGGCATCGGCGCCGCGGTGCTCGGCAAGGTCGCCGACGCTTTCGGCATCAACCTGGTGTACGAGATCTGCGCCTTCCTGCCGGTCATTGGACTGCTGGCGGGATTCCTTCCCGATGTCGACAGTACGGGTGTCGTCCGGCGCGCTCAGGCCTGAGGGGCCAGCACTTCAGCGCTGAGGTGGGTCCCCAGCGTGAGCTGGTACGGGACGCACGTGGACCGGTACTTGACGTTGCGGGCGCTGAAGAGCGGCAGGAAGGTCTCCTTGAACTGCTCGATCAGCTCGCACTTGCCCTGGTCCTGGATATCGGCGTTGGCAGGCATCAGGACCACGTTCTTCCAGTGGGCCTGCACGGCGGAGCCCGCATTCCCGCTCTTGGACGCCGCCGCGGCGGAGGCCGGCACGAGGACCTGCATGTGCACGTTGACGCCGGGGAACGGTGAGGGACCGGTCAACCTGACGCACCCGTATTCCTGGACCTTCAGATCGTGCGCGCCGAGCTTCTCCAGCATCGTTCGGATCTCGTCCCGCAGTCCATCGCAGGAGTAGCGGGTGGTGAAACCCTGGTAGATGAACTGGACGTGCTTCGGTACCCACACGGCGGCCACGCCGTCCTGGGCCGCGGCCCAGGCGGGCACGGCGGCCAGCAATGTCGCCGCCGCAGCCGCGGCAGCCCATCGTGAAACGAATCGACGAACGCTCATGGCAGGCTCCTCATCCGCTATCGACAGCAACGCGCCTGCAGGGTTCCGCGTTGACCGCCCGGTCATAGATACTTTGCCCGCTCGGCGGGCGCCGGCGGGCCATATTCATACATCCAGGTCTCCGTCAGCGCCTGCCCGTCGAGGGAGAGATACAGCCTCAGGTCGATCGGCTGCTCGCTCTCGTCCGGCACCAGATCGAACATTGCGCGCCAGCCGTTGATCGGTACCAGCGGCCGGGCCGACGTGATCTCGACGCGTCCGCGCGAGGTGCTGATGACGGGCACGACCTTGGTGTCCGGTCCCAGCATCCCGAGATTTCCGCCCACGAAGTCGATCACGAACCGCCACGAGAAATAGGTCCGCTTGCGGCCCACCACCCCGCCGATGCCGTCGCGCGTGGCACGTACGTGCGCGAGATGAGACTCGAAAGGATTCTCACGGCACCAGAAGAGTCGATATCCGTACAGGTATTCCCGGCCGGGGACGGTCTTTTCCGCGGGACACCAGAACGCCACTATGTTGTCCATCGTCTCGTCGGCGGTCGGGATCTCGACCAGCATCACCCCGCCCTTGCCCCACGGGGCTTTGGGCTGCACCCAGCAGTCCGGGCGCCTGTTGTAGAAGACACCGTCGTCCTGGTACTGCGAGAAGCGCCGCTCCCGCTGCATCAAACCGAATCCGTTCGGATTCTCATCGACGTAGGTATTGACGCCCAGCACGCGCGGGTTTGTGAGCGGACGCCAGATCCACTCGCCGGCCCCGGTGTGCATCTGCAGCCCGTCGGAATCATGGATCTGCGGGCGCCAGTCGTCGTTCACGCGGTGATCGTTCTCGCCGACCAGGAACATGCTGGTGCCGGGCGCGAGCCCCAAGCGCTGGATCTCCTTGCGCGGGTAGAGGGCGGCGTCGACATCCATGACCAGCGTATTGGCGACGTCGACGACGAACCGGTACGCGCCCGCGATGCTCGGCGAGTCGAGCAGCGCATACAGGGTGAGCAGCGTCGAATTCTTCGGCGGCGTCTCCAGATGGAAGGCGACGAAGTCGGGGAATTCCTCGGGCTGCGGCATGCCCGTGTCGACCGCGAGACCGCGCTGTGACATGCCGTACTGGCCGTCGCCGTCCACCGCACGGAAGTAGGATGCTCCCTGAAATACCGCCCGATCGGCCGTCCAGTCGGTGTGGAACAGGATGTTGAATCCGGCGAAGCCGAGATCCTTGGGCACATCGGAGGGCTTCAGGCCCGAGCGGCTGTAGTCGAACATGCTGGAGTCGAACAGGATCTCACGGGATTGCCCGCCCTCGACGATGTACATCCGCACGGGCTTGCTGTAGGTGTAGCCGAGGTGATCGAAGCGAATGCGGTAAAGGAGGTCGTCCCCGTACCAGAGCGCCCGATCGGGCTTGAAGGTGATCGACTCCCACTGGTCCCAGGTCAGGTGCTGCAGAGCGGGCGACAGCGGCTTGAACGGCTCCTGGTAGGGCCCGACGGCCATCGATCGGGCGAGCCCCTTCAACGTGGCGTAGCTGAAGGGCTGCGGCTTGCCGGTGAGTACCACGCCCTTGGGAGGGGCGGCCTGCCGCTTGCGCCGGTTGAAGACCCACGGCCAGGGCGCGAAAGCCGCCATGCTGGAGCCGCCCGCGCGCAGGAATCCACGTCGATGCATCGCTGTTCCTCGTTCCGAGACCCTATTGCCGACTCTGTGGCCAAGCACTTACTGCGCCCGGCCGCCGCTATTTTAGACCGAGCTTGACGGGTACTTTGCCGGCGGCGGCGGATTGCGGCCTGGCCGGGGTGATGGCGACTCGCCCGGCATCCACACCCCCGGCCGAGAGAATGGCCGCGCGGATCGCCTGCGCCCGACGCTCGCCGAGTGCCTGCAGGTCGGCGTCGGAGACGACCATCCGTGGCAGCAGCGCCGATCGCAGAGCCCCAATGGCGGGCTCGAATGGCGGCACCTTCTGCGCTGCCGGGGGCAGCGGCGCGCTCGGACCGAAGGCGCTCCGATAGGCCGCGCGCAACAGGCGGTAGTGCTCCCCGGGAAGCTCCAGCACTTCCCGGCCTGCCGTCGCTGGCGCCGGCGGCTGCGGGCCACGAGAGGCTCGTCCTGGGCTGCGACGGGCGCCTGCCCCGCTGCGCGCCAGGGCGAGCAGCTCATCCCGCAGCTTCCGGCGCGCCAGGGCCGGGCGGTCGGCATCCGGGGCGAACACCGCCGGAACCTGTAGCTGTAGCTGCGGCCGCTGCGCGAGGGCTTTGGCGACCGCCGTCACCCGCGCACTCTCGCCCGGCAGGAGGGTTGCACTGCCCGGCGCGAAGTCGATGCGGTCCATGTCCGATCCGCGGCCAACCAGCCGCCCGAGCATGGCGAAAGGAGCCGAGACCGCCTTCTCGAGCACGTGCAGGAGGGCCTTGGCGATGAGGGGTCCGAGGCTGAACTGCGGATTGTTGAGACTGCCGGTCACCGGCAATCCTATCCGGATCACCCCGTCGCGGTCCTTGAGCAGGGCGATGGCGAGCCGCAAGGGCAGCTTGGTCGCATGCGGGCTCGCGACCCGCTCGCCGAGCTGCAACTGGTTGATGACGAGCCGGTGATCGGCGTTGAGCCTGCCATGATCCACCTGGTAGTGCAGGTCGGCATCGAGCGTGCCGCTCGCGATCTCGTAGCCCGCAAAGCGCACGGAGTAAGGAGTCATGCGAGTCAGCTCGAGGCCGCGGAACGACATCCGGACGTCGGCGAAGGTCGTGGCGGCGAGGAGATTGATCACACCGCTGATCTCGACAGGCGAGTGGCTGTTCACCTTGCCCCGCAGGTCGACGGTAGCGCGCGAGCTCGGGTCGGAGGAGAGGCCCTTGATCGTGCCGTGCAGATCCTGGATGCCGGTCGCGAAGTTGGGTTGCATCGAGAGGTCGGCGTAATCGGCGGTGCCGTTGGCGATCCGCACCAGGCCGATGGTGATCGGCATCGGTGCGGCCACCGGCCGCGCGGGCGGCGGCTCGCCGGCGGCAGCGGCCTGCGCCTGCGCGCTCTTCACGGCGGCGGTTTTCCGGGCAGCGGCCGTCCCGGCGGCGGACTTCGCTCGCGCGCCGCGCGGATGCAGGGCTTCCGACACGTTGAGCGTCTGATCGGCCCCGATGATGACCCTCGCATAAGGCGCCACCGCCACGATGCGCTCGATGTGCAGGCCCGCCGGGCTCGAGTCATACCGGAAACCGAGGATGTGCAGCCTTTGCCACTTGACGAAGTCCCGCTTGAGGTCGTCATCCACCGTGCGCAGCCCGGTGACATCGATCTGCCCCTTGACGCCGAGCCCGCCATCGGCGCGCCGGTCGATATCGAGTGTGCTGCCGAGCAGGCCGCTGGCCAGCGTCAGAGCGGTGTATTTGTTCAGGTAGGGCTGCAGCGCTCGCAGGTCGATGCGGCTCACGTCCAGTTTCGCGCTCAGCGCCTGCGGCTGCAGGGTCCCCTGCGCGCTCAGGCGCAGCCGCCCCGTGCCGTTGACGGCCGATTGCAGTGAGACGGCGATGCGGCTTCGCGGCGTGGTGTCGTAGCCGGTGATCCGCGCCGAGAGCGGTCCCAGTGTCAGGCGCGCCGCCGGCTTGACGCCCCGATCCTCCAGGGACAGCTTCGTGTCCGCGATGCGGATGTCTGGCGCGGCGATGCGCCAGGCGGGAGCGTGGGATGCCCTGTGTGAGGACGTCGATGAGGGCGGGGACCCTGCGCGCGCTGGCGCCTGTGCGGGCATTGTCGCCGGCGCTCGCGCCGAGGCCGGCGAAGGGGCCGGCGCGGCGGACGAGCCGAGGAGCTGCAGCAGATTGAGCCGTCCGCCCTGATCCAGCCAGCCGTGGATATCCGCGCCGGCGAGCGCGATCTCGCCCACCCGGATGGAGTGCTGGCCGAGATCGATGTGCGCGTGGCCGAGCGTGAAGCGGTCGAGCTGTACGTAATCCGAGCCGGCCTGGCGCGGCCTCACGCCAAGGCCGCTCACCTGCGCCTGCGGCACGTCGATGGTCATCCTGACACCCGGGCTGGCGGAGCCGGAGGGAGCGGCGTCGATGGCAAAGCTGCCCTGGAGCGACACCGTGCCGCGCGAGATCTCCGCGGGCAGCGAGGAACCCAGGTACTTGCCCACCGTGGGCGCGCTCAAGCCCGTGAGCTGGAGGTTCCCATGCAGGGAGATCGGCTGCGCGCGGACCGTGCCGGTCCACTGCAGCCGCCCGCCCTGGCCGATGGTGGCGCTCAGCTGATAGCTTCCGGCCGTGCCGCCGGTGGTGCTGAAGTTGCGCAGCTCGAAGGCGATCGGATCGAGATCGAGCCGAAACGGCGACGGCCGCGAATCATCCTCGTAGGTCGCGCTGCCGTTCTCGACCGCGAGCCGGTCGACGAACAGCTTGAAGGGCTTGGAGGCGGCCGCCTGCGGCTTGGCTCCGGCAGGCTGCACGAACGGTTTCTCCAGATCCACGAGGTTGAGGCTGCCGTCACGCCGCACGACGGCATTCACGTGCGGCCCGTCGAGGATGATGGCGCTCAAGCTCGGCGCGAGCCGCGGCACGCTCGAGATGCCCACGGCGACCTGCAGGCGCCGGAAGGAGATCAGGGGCCGGCCGTCGGTATCCGGAAAGGAGAAATCCGCGATGTCCAGCGTCCAGGTGAAGGGATTGAAACTGACATCGCCGATCGAGAGCTTCCTGCCGAAATCCCGAGCGGTGAGCCCCACCAGCTCCGAGCGCGTCCAGCGCGGAACCAGCAGAAAGCCCACCGCGGCATACAACCCGACGAGCCCCGCGACGATGGCGAGGATGACGAGAGAGCGTCGACCCCGCATACCGGCCATGAAGGCACCTATGGTGTCAGGTTACGTAAGGGGAGATGACCATGCAGACGACGGTGGCCGAGAGCAACACCGCGGCGATCCGCTGCGCCATGAGCGGTGACTTGCGCATGCCGCCCTGAACGCCCGCAGCCACGATCGCGCACAGCGCTCCGATCCCGAGGGTACTCTCCATGGGCCCGCGCGCCCCGCGAATCACGATTCCCCACAGCGCGCCGCCGGCCACGATTGCCAGAACGGCGGCCGACATCTGCGCCCGAAACAGCTCCGGGGTGATCTTGTGCGAGGGCGAGGTATGGGTCAGCGCCAGGGTCGAGCCGACCCAGAACACGCCGGCCAGCGCATGCAGCGAGATCAGAGCCATCACGAGTATGCGCACTTACTCTCCGGACCGGCGTCGGGGCCGCGTATTATACGCTGGGCCCTGCTCGATGCAGGCGGCCCAGGGGATTGCCCCCTGGGCCGCATCCTTCGATCATTGCTCTTTCGGACTTCAGTCGCGGATACCGGGTGCCTCCGGCGAGATCGAGACGAAGATCGGCTTCAGGCCCGCCGTGATGGTCGCGTTGCCCACTATCGGGGTCAGCGTGCCATGTGTCAGGTCGATCGTGAATTCGGATAGGTTCGCCGTGCCCTCGTTGGCGGTGTAGCCGAATTTGCCGCTCGGGTCGATGGTGATGAACTGCGGGAGACTGCCGGCACCGGTGCTGAAGGGGCTACCCGAAATGGCGGTGAGCGCGCCCGTGGTCGCATTGATCGCGTAACCGTACACTTCCGCGCCACCGGCGCTCGAGACGTAGGCGAACGGGGCTGCCGGATCGATATCCAGATAGACGGGACTCACTCCCGCCGGAATGCTGTCGCCGCCCGCCTGTCCGCCTGTCAGCGTTCCATCGGCATTGATGGTGAACCAATCGACCGCCCCCGCAGTCGAGCCGTTGGCCACGGGCGCGTACAGATGCGTCCCGCTCGAATCCATCGTGAGGTCCTGCGGATGCTCATCCGTTGCAAATGTTGGAGTCGCCAACGGCGTGAGTGCACCCGTCGTGGCATTCACCGAGTAGGCCGATATCGCGTCCGCACCCGAATCAGCCACGTAGGCGTACTTCCCGTTGGGCGTGAAGATGATCCACGACGGCTTCGTTCCCGCAGGAAAGCCATTGGCCGAGATCGCAGTCAGGGATCCATCGCTTCCGATGGCATATCCGTAGACGGTATTGGCAGTGGCCCCGGTGGTACCCTGATCCATCACATAGAGAAACTTCCCGTCCGGGCTGAATGCCGGGATCGCGCCCGCTCCGGCCCCTGCAGCGTACGGGCTGCGGGGCAAGGCCGTGAGCGCACCGCTCGTCGAGTCGATGGCAAATCCCGCGACCTCATTGTCGCCCGCGCTCGCGAGATAAAGATGCGCGCTCTGCGCGTCGACCGCGATGTCCGGGTAAGTCGATCCAGTGGCGAAGCCCGTATTGAAAGGGCTGCCGGCCACTGGCGTGAGCGCACCCGAAGTCTGGTTGATCGTGAACGCGTAGACCTGCTTGCCGTTATTGCTCGCGGAGTATGCAAACTTGCCGTTCGGCGCCAGAGACACCGCCGCCGGCGCGGTGCCGTCGGCATAGGGGCCGGCGACGGATGTCAACTTGCCCGAGCTCGAATCGATCGTGTAGGCGGAGATCGTCCCATCGCCATTGTTCGCCACGTAGGCGAACTTGCCGACCGACGCCGTACCGCCGCTGCAGGTGACCGTTACGTTGGTGACATTGGCGCTGGCCGTGGTGCCGGTTCCATTCGCCACCGTACACGTCTGACTGGGCGACGTCGGCTGCGTGAGCACCGTGACCGCATAGGGTTTGCCGGTCGCCAGCGCGGTCACGAACGTGAAGGCCCCGTTCTGCTTGATGGTGAGATTGTCGGCGCCGTTGTCCTGCAGCACCAGGCCCGTGCCGCTCAGCCCGGTGACCGTTCCGCCAATGGTCACGTTCGACCCCGAGGCGGCACAGGACACCGCCACATTGGTGACATTGGCGGTCGCCGTTCCGCTGCCATTTGACACGGTGCACGTCTGCCCGGAGGGCTGCGTCATCACGGTGACGGCGTACGCGGCACCGGAGTTGACCTTCGTGGCAAAGGTGAACGTACCACTCTTCGCCACAGTGAGGTTGTCCCCTGCGTTGTTCTGCAGCACGAGCCCCGTGCCCGTGAGCCCGGTCACGGAGCCGCCGATCGAATACTGAGTGGGAGGAGGCGGTGGCGGAGTGCTGCCTCCGGAAGATCCGCCGCCGCCACCGCACGCCGTCAGCGCCAGAGCGACGACGGCTGTCGCGCCCAGACCAACTCCGCGGCGGATGCGCGCCGCCATCCTGGCAAGTCTTACAGGGGACCGGAAATTCCCCTCCTGAGTGACATCCGCGCCGCACGCGGCCGCATCGGGTCCGCAGCCAAGAATTTTCATGACGAGGCCTCGCAACTGTTGATTGTCATTCCCCACCCCGCCGGCACACAGCCGGCGAAGACGGTCAAAATGGTCGCCCTTCAAACGGAAGGCTTTGACGTCTGCTCAGCACGAAGCGTGCCGAGCTGGGGCTGGAGGCGAGGGGCGGACGGAGACTGAGGCTGTGCCGGCGCCAAGCGTCCACGGCAAACCACTTCCTATCGGTGCGGCATGCTGTCACGATCCCTGCATTCCAGATCGGGACGCGGGCGGCGCGCAGAAGGCGGAAGGTGCTCCGATGAAGGTTTCAACGACGCAGATACAGACCCCGGATGGCCTCTGCACCACCGAGGTGGTGGTTCCTCCCGGCGGCGGGCCGTGGCCTGCAGTCATCGTATTCTTCGATGCGGGGGGACTGCGGCCCGCGCAGACTCGCATCGCCGAGCGCATTGCTTCCGGCGGCTACCTCGTGTTGCAGCCGGATCTGTTCCACCGCTCGCCTGCGCTTTCGACACTGATCGGGGCGCCCGTCACCTTCTCCTCGATAATGAAGCTTTTCCGGGATCCCGACCTGCGTGGCAAATTCATGGCCGGGTACTACCTTCCGGCGCTCGACTATGCGAATCTGGGAAAAACCATCGGCGCCGTCCTCGACCACATCGCGACTCGTCCCGACTTCAAAGGCCAGGTAGGCACGACCGGTTACTGCATGGGAGGGAATGCCAGCGTGCGGGCCGCGACGGTTTTTGGCGAGCGGATCGCCGCAACCGCCGCGTTCCATCCCGGCGGCCTCGTCACGGATCAGCCGGACAGTCCGCACACGCGCGTAAGGACGATCAAGTCACGCCTCTACCTCGCTCCGGCCGTCGGCGATCTGCCGGCGGAAGCCGAGGCCAAACTGCGCGCCGAGCTCGAATTGGGCCATGTTCGCTACGAGATCGAGCAATACGACGCCAAGCACGGCTACGCGGTCGATGATTTCGACGTCTACGACCGCGCAGCGGCGGAACGACACTATGCGGCGCTCACCAGGCTGTATCGGGAAGAGCTATCGACCGCTGAAGCGTAACCCGTGCTTCGGTAAGCCCCTACTCGTCAGTGCGCGGCCACCTGCAGGTTGCCGCCGATCGGACAGGCGATTCCGGTGCCCTTCAAACCGCAATACCCATCCGGATTCTTAGCAAGGTATTGCTGGTGGTAGTCCTCGGCGTAATAGAACTGCGGCGCGTCGCGAATCTCCGTCGTGATCGTGCCCCGGTGCGCGGCGCTGAGGCGGGCCTGGTAGGCGCGCGCCGAATCCTCGGCGGCCTGACGCTGCGCGGCGTCCGTCACGAAGATGATGGAGCGATACTGCGTGCCGATATCGTTCTGCTGGCGCATGCCCTGCGTGGGATCGTGCGACTCCCAGAACGCCTTGAGCAGATCCTCGTAATCGATCCTCTCGGGATCGTAGAGGACGCGAACCGCCTCCGCGTGACCGGTGCGACCGGTGCAGACTTCCTCGTAGGTTGGATTCGGGGTGAGGCCACCGGCGTAGCCGACCGCAGTCGAATGGACGCCCGGCAGCTGCCAGAACAGCCGCTCGGCGCCCCAGAAGCAGCCGAGACCGAACACCGCCTCGCGCAATCCCGGCGGGAAGGGCGGCAGGATGCGATTTCCGTTGACGTAATGCGTCGGCGGCACCTGCAGCGGCGTGCTGCGACCGGGCAGCGCTTGCGCGGCGGTGGGCAGGGTGGACTTCTCGTGGATGGGGGCCATGGCAGGGACTCCGGCGGCGATATCCCCAGTGTGGGGACCTTCGGCTGGCAACTCAAGCGGCCGCCACGCCCGTCCTTGCGCCGCATCCGCCCCGACCTTAAGCTTCCCGCCCCTATGGGTATCAGCCAGCCACAGAATCTCCGAGCGCCGATGGTCGAGGAGCTTCGGCCATACGGCATCCGCGTCAGCCTTCCGCCGGGCGACCCGTTCCGCAAGATCCTCGGTCCGGAGTGGCACCGTATCCACTGGTATCCCACGCCGCAGGACCGCGACACCGCCCTCGCGGAGATGAGCCGCCGCCACCCGTACTCGCGCGCCGGCGACAGGCCCTCGCTCGTCTTCGACAAGATCGAGAACCTCGCCGAGAGCCGCGGGATCAGCTGATCAGAAAGTCCGGCCGAGGAACAGGTAGAACGCCTGGTTGCCGTGGTCATCGAAGCCGCTGCCCAGGTAGACCGGCCCGAGGAAGGTATCCAGTCCGAGGAAAACGCTCGCGTCCTCGTGCAGGTTGGTGAGCTTGGCATCGCTCATGTTCTGCCACACGTTACCCGCCTCCAACGACATGCCGAGGTAGATCGGCACGTCGAGGTAACCTGGACCGCCCCGGCCCACCTGGCGATAGAACATCAGCCGGCCGATGCCATAGTGCGGCCCGTACAGGGAATATTGCCTCAGGCCCGAGAGGTTGAGGAAGCCTCCCAGCGGGAACTCCATCCGCAGGTCCGTCACGCGATTCAGCGTGCTGCCGCCTGACAGCGAGAGCGCGAGCGTGTTGCGCTCTCTCCAGGTCTGCGCCGCGAGAAAATCGAGCGTCACCTGGTTGAAGTTCGTCTCGCCGCCGGGCACGTTGCGCGCCCCGCTCCACTGCAGCATGGCCCGCTCGCCGAAATGCGGGAAGTTGATGTCATCGAGCGTGTCGTAACTGAAGCGCGCGAAGTAGGTGCGGGAGCCGAAAGTCTGGAATGGCGGAAAGGGCAGCCGCGAATCGCTCGGATCGCCGATGGTGAGGCGCGAGTGGCCCTCTTCCCGATAGACGCCGGCGCGGATCTCGCCCCAGTTGCCGAACTGCTTGCCGGCATCGAGACCATAGTCGAGCGTGTGCACCCGATACTGGGCGCGCTCGTTCTGTCCGATGAGGAACGGCAGATTGCGGGATTCGATCGCCGTGTGCGGCATCACGAACCAGCCGGAGAACTGTGACAGCGGCAGGAAAACCTCCGTGGATAGCAGCTCCGTCTGACCGATCTCCGCGTCCGTCACCCATTCGCCTCCCGCGCGCGTGATCTCCGACATCACGTAACGCGCCGCCGCGTCGTAGGTGGAGTCGCCCTCGAAGTCGTCCTGGAGACTCAGGCCGAAGCGCATGTAGTTGGGGCCGATGGAGTTGCCGCGGGCATCGACCAGAAGCCCGTAGCGGTCATCCTCCGGTAGGACGCGATAGTCCAGAGTATCGAGCCCACCCTCGCCATAGAGGGTCGTGATCCGCTGTCCGACCGCGTCGGGATTCAAACGCTTGCCCACCAAGTCCTTGAACAGCTTCTCGATGGGCTGCGAGTAGACGTTCGGACCGGTCTGGACCTTGACGAAGTCGATCCGCGGCGGCGGCCGCAACAGGGCCTCGCGACGAGCCTGGTACGCCGCGTATTGCGCCGGGCTCACCGAGAGCGCGGCCAGGCGGTCGCGCATCTGCTCCGCCGCGCTCGCGCCGACACCGAGCAGCTGGTTGACGTTGCCGAAGTCAAACGATGAGATGTCGCCGAGCGACGGACGGATCAGGATGTCGTGCGGCCCCAGATGCGCAAGCTCCTGCTCCGACTTGCGCCGGATCAGGATGGCGAGCATCTGGTTGGAGATCGCCGTGACACTGTTCAGCTTGTTGCGCGGCAAGAGCGGGAATCCCACATCCACCACGATCAGCACGTCGACACCCATCGCGCGCGCGACATCCACCGGCACGTTGTCCGAAACACCGCCGTCGACCAGCAGCCGCCCGCCGCGCTCCACGGGAGCGAACACGCCTGGCGCCGACAGGCTGGCGCGCATCGCGCTGGTGAGATCGCCGGAACCCATGACGACCTCCTGGCCGCTCTCGAGATCGGTCGCCACGGCCCGAAACGGCGTCGGCAGGTCGTCGAAGCTCGTGATCCGCGCCACGGGGAGCGTCAGACGGCGCAGGATTTCCGTGAGGCTCTGCCCTTCGATGAGCCCCTCCGGCAACACCGGCCGCCCGCCTTTGATGCCGATCGGAAACTTGACCAGGAAGTTCTCGTCCTCCTGCTTGCGCCGCAGCGTCAGGTCCTCCCGCGGCGGACGATCGCGGAATGCCTCCTGCCAGTTCATCGAGCGGAGCGTCTTCGCGATCTCATCCGGCGACAGGCCGCTCGCGTACAGCCCTCCGACCACGGCGCCCATGCTGGTGCCGGCAATGGCGTCGATCGGCACGTGCAGCTTCTCCAGTATCTCGAGCACGCCCACGTGCGCGATGCCGCGCGCGCCGCCGCCCGAGAGCACGAGTCCGATCCGCAACCGATGCGGCGCCGCCGCGGTCGCCGGCTCGACCGCCTGGGCGACGGCGCTCGGCGCAGCGGGCTGCTGCTGCGCGGCCGCGAGCATCGGGAACGCGAGCCACACGAGGATCCACGCCACCCGCTTGTGCGGAGCCTGCAACACCCGGCGGCTCCCGACCGATCGTGACAACCCCATGGGGGCCGAGCATATCGCATCGGCCGGCGGGCGAGGCCCGGCGCCGGTCGCCGCATCGAGATGCGTTACGATGGCGGGATGGGAATCCTCTACTTCCTGCTGCCTTATATCGTCCAGGGGACGGCCATCGTCCATTGCATCAAGGCCGGTCGCAATACGCTTTGGATCTGGGTGCTCATCTGGCCGGGGATCGGCTTCATTGGCGCCCTCGCCTACATCGCGGTGGAGATCGTTCCCGACCTCTTCCGCAGCCGCACGGCGCAGCGCACTGCCCGGGGACTGAAGCGCGCCGTCGATCCGTTCGCGGACCTGCGACGGCTCGAGAATGAGGCCCGCATCGCCGGCAACGTCGCCGCGCGGCAACGCTATGCCGATGAGCTCGTCCGCCACGGGCGCTACGACGAAGCCAGCGAGCAGTACCGGCAGGCGATGACCGGACTCTACGTGCACGATCCCAACCTCATGCTGGGGCTCGCGCGCGCGCAGTTCGGCAGCAACGCGGCGGCCGCGGCGCGCGGCACGCTCGAGGAGCTCTTGCGCAACAACCCGGATTTCCGCTCGCCGGAGGGACATCTCCTCTACGCGCGCGCGCTCGAGGCCGAGGGGAACGTGGAGAAAGCGCTGGCACAATACCGGGAGCTGGCCCATTCCTATCCGGGCGCGGAGGCCGCGGTCAGGTATGCGCAACTCCTCGACACCCAGGGGCAGCGGGACGAAGCGCGCCAGGTAGCCCGCGAGCTCCTTGAGCAGGCGCGGATCGCGCCGAGCCACTACCGGCGCGCGCAGCGCGCCTGGCTCGATGTCGCCTCGAGGCTGGCGGGTTGATGGATTACCCGCGCCGTCCGAAAGCAAGCCAATGAGCGGCCCAGGGCCGTCCCTGGGCCGCGAGTGCGAAATGATCAATGGGCTGGCCGCGCGAATCGCCGGGGAGCGATTTGCGCCAATGGCTAATGCAGCTTGGTGCCCGGTCCCGGTCCCGGCCGCGTGCGCGCGACGCCGAGGCTCGGCACCTGCTGCGTGATGCAGTGGATGCCGCCGCCGCCCAGCAGAATCTCCCGCGCCGGAACGCCGACGATGAGCCGCCCCGGGCAGGCCCGGCTCAGCGCCTCGGCAGCCTGCTGGTCGGTGCGCGGATCGAGCAGCGGCATGATGATGCCGCCGTTCACCATGTAGAAGTTCACGTAGCTCGCCGCCAGCCGGTCGCCGGCGTGGCGCCGCTTCATCGACTCGCTCGGCACCAGTCCCGCCGCCTCCTCAGCCGTCATGTAGAGCGGACCTGGCATCGGCACCTTGAAGACCTCCAGGCGCCGGCCGCGACCGTCACGCGCACCGCTCAACCGCTCCCAGGCATCGAGCGAGATCGCATGCTGCGGATCGCTCTTGTCCTCCGTCCAGCCCAGGCACACTCTGCCCGGTCCGGCGAAGCAGGCCAGGTTGTCGACGTGGCCGCTGGTCTCGTCGTTGAAAACGCCCTTGCCCAGCCAGATGAAATGGTGGACACCCAGGTACTCGCGCAGCACCGCCTCGACCTGATCGCGCGTCATGCCGGGGTTGCGGTTGGGATTGAGCACGCACTCCTCCGTCAGGAGCGCCGTACCCTCCCCATCGACGTGAATGGCGCCGCCCTCGAGAACGATCGGCGCGGCGTAGCGATCCCGCATCTCCGTGCTCAGGGCTTCCGATGAGATCGCGCGCGGGACCAGCAGATCCCGCGTGAACGGGTGATAGAGACCGCCCCAGGCGTTGAAGCGCCACTGGACGCTGCGCAGCTTGTCGGGTCGCTCGGTGACCACGAACGTCGGGCCGCTGTCCCGGACCCAGATGTCGTCGTACTCCATGCCTGTGATATTGACACCCGGCGGTGCGATCTCCCTCACCTCCTCGACCTTTCGCGGACTGACGCCGAGCATCACGGGCTCGAAGTGACTGATGGCCGAGGCGACCTGCAGCACGGCCTCCTGCGCCGGAAGGGCGCCCTCGCGCCAGTTGTCGGTGCGCTCCGGCAGGAGGAGCCAGGTGGTCTCGTGCGGCTCGAATTCCGCGGGCATCCAGTAGCCTTCGGCCGCGGGTGTCTTGTCGCGCAGATCGAAGGTCTCCTGATCGACCGTCTCCCAATGGTCCTCGCCTAGCTCATCCTCTTCCTCGGGAATCATGAGCTCTCCGGCGTCGCGCGCAGCTTGCTGTGTTTGTAGCCGTAGAGAGCGTAAATCGCGGTGCCGAGCACGGTCCAGAGGAGCAGCCGGATCCAGGTGGCATTCGACAGAAAGTAGGTCATGCCCGCACACACGATCGCCCCGAGAGGGCACAACAGCCAGGCTGCCGGAACGCGGAAGGGACGGTGGACATCCGGCCGGGTGTGGCGCATCACGAGCACCCCGATGCAGACCACCGCAAAGGCCAGCAGGATGCCGATGGAGATCAGGTCCGCCAGCACGTCGAGGGGAAACACCCCGGCGATCAGCGCCGCGCCGATGCCGGTGACCGCGGTTGCGACGTGCGGCGTCTTGAAACGGCGGTGGCAGCGGCTCATGGCCGGCGGCAAGAGACCGTCATCGGCCATGGAAAGCAGGATGCGCGGTTGTCCGAGGAGCGAGGTCAGGATCACCGACGTCATGCCGACGATGATGCCGAGCACGAGGAGCCCTTTCAGCCACGAGAGCGCCGCATGCGCGTCCAGGGCCACGGCGACCGGCTCGGCGTCGTTCAGCTTGAAGTACGGCACCATGCCAGTGACCACGGCCGCCATCGCCAGGTAGAGCAGCGTGGAAACCACCAGCGTGCCGATGATTCCGATCGGCAAGTCGCGCTGGGGATTACGCGCCTCGAGCGCCGTGGTCGAGGCGGTATCGAACCCCACGTAGGAGAAAAAGATGATCCCGGCGCCCTGCAGCACCCCGGTCCACCCGAAGTGACCGAACGTTCCCGTGTTGGGCGGAATGTAGGGATGCCAGTTGCCCGGATCGATGAACTTCAACCCCACCAGCACGACGACCACGATCACCCCGACTTTGAGGGCCACCATGATGTTGGTGATGCTGGCCGTCTCCCTGATGCCAACGTAGCAGACCCAGCTCATTGCCGCGATGATGAGCATCGCGGGCAGATTGACGATGGCGCCGGTCGCGACCAGGTGCCCGGTCGCGCTCTCCTGCAGGGGTGCGTTGACCCAGACGGCCGGCAGGTGGATGTGCCAACCGGCGAGAAGATTGACCACATACCCTGACCAGCTCACCGCCACCGCGGAAGCCGATATGCCGTACTCGAGCAGCAGGTTCCAGCCGATGAACCACGCGATCGCCTCGCCGAGCGTCGCGTACGTATAGCTGTAGGCGCTGCCCGGCACCGGCAGAAATGCCGCAAACTCCGCGTAACAGAGCGCCGCGAGCGCACTGCCAAACGCGGCGATGAGCAGCGAGAGGGTGATGGCCGGTCCCGACTGGTTGGCCGCGACCGTGCCGGTGAGGACGAAGACGCCCGTCCCGACGGTGGCGCCGATGCCGATGGACATGAGCGACCACGCGCTCAACGCCTGCTTGAGGCGCTCGGCGCCGGCCAGATCGCGCGCCTGCACCGGGCGGACCGCGAGTAGCTTGCTGAGAACGGAGGACTTGGCAGCCGGCTGGGCGCCGCCATCGGTCGCGTTGTACATTGAGGGATTGTACTCGTTTATTGCGCTGGATCCGGGCATTGCGCTGCACAATCCATGCTCCGCGCAAGCCCCCGGGGCGTCCATCCATGGACGCCCGTGCGACGCATGCGTCGCACCCCCTGCCCGGCCCCCGCCGCCACCTGCGGCGGCGGGGCGCAGTCCGTGTGCCTGGTCCGCGGCATTCGTGTGCTAGCATGCGGCGCTCGGCCGCGGGGTTCGTTCACCCGGCGGCAATTCGAATTCCTCGAGGTGTCCACGTCATGTCCACGGCCGCGCCCCTGAAGCTCACGCCCCCCGCCGAGGGAGCCAAGATCACCCTGCGCGACGGCAAGCTCGTCGTCCCCGAGAACCCCATCATCCCTTTCATCGAGGGTGATGGCACGGGCCCGGACATCTGGCGCGCGAGTGTGCGCGTCATGGATGCTGCGGTGCAGAAGGCGTACGGCGGCCGCCGCAGGATCCACTGGATGGAGGTGTTCGCGGGCGAGAAGTCGAACCGCCAGTTCAACAGCTGGCTTCCCGATGAGACCGTGGCCGCCTGCCGCGACTACCTGGTCTCGATCAAGGGTCCGCTAACCACGCCGGTGGGCGGCGGTATCCGCTCGCTCAACGTGGCGCTGCGCCAGCTCCTCGACCTCTATGTCTGCCTGCGCCCCGTACGCTGGTTCAAGGGTGTGCCTTCGCCCGTGAAGCACCCGGAGAAGGTGGAAATGGTGATCTTCCGTGAGAACACCGAGGACATCTACGCCGGCATCGAGTTCGAGGCCGGCACCGAGGAGAACCGCAAGTTCCTCGAGCTCTTCCAGCAGCACTTCCCCAAGGCCTACGGCAAGATCCGCTTCCCGGCGAGCTCCGGCATCGGCATCAAGCCCGTATCGAAGGAAGGCTCGGAGCGGCTGATCCGCTCCGCCATCCAGTACGCGGTCACCAACAGGCGCCGCAGCGTCACGCTGGTCCACAAGGGCAACATCCAGAAGTTCACCGAGGGCGCGTTCCGCAACTGGGGCTACCAGCTCGCCGAGCGCGAGTTCCCGGGCGCCACCTACACCTGGGAGCAGTGGGAGCGCACCAAGGCCGCCTCCGGCGAGAAGGCCGCCAACGCCGAGATGGACGAAGCCAGGCGCGGCGGCAGGATCATCGTCAAGGACGCGATCGCCGACATCACCCTGCAGCAGGTGCTCACCCGCCCCGATGAGTTCGACGTCATCGCGACTCTGAATCTCAACGGCGACTACCTCTCCGACGCGCTCGCCGCGCAAGTCGGCGGCATCGGCATCGCCCCCGGCGGCAACATCAACTACCTGACCGGCCACGCCGTCTTCGAGGCCACGCACGGCACCGCCCCCAAGTACGCCAATCTCGACAAGGTCAACCCCGGCTCCGTCATCCTCTCCGGCGAGATGATGTTCCGCTACATGGGCTGGACCGAGGCCGCCGACGCCATCATCCGCGCCATGGACAAAACCATCGCCCAGAAAACCGTGACGTACGACTTCGCCCGCCTGATGGAAGGCGCGACCGAGGTTGCCACGTCCGCCTTCGGCGACGCCCTCATCCGCAACATGTAACTACAGGGTCCCGCGGGCGCCGACGCATGACGATCCTCGATTGGGCCCGCAAAGTGCAGGCCGTCGCCCAAAGCGGACTGGCCTTCACCCAGGACGAGTTCGACCGTGAGCGCTACACCCAGCTCACCGAGCTCGTGGCCTCGATCCTCTCTTCCGAGCTCGACATCCCGCTGGCCCAGGCCAAGGGTTTCTGGGCGGGAGAGGAAGGCTACGCCACCCCCAAGGTGGACGTCCGCGGCGGCATCTTCGAGAACGACCGCGTCCTCCTGGTCCGCGAGCGCTCCGATGGCAAATGGACCCTCCCGGGCGGCTGGGTCGACGTCAACGACTCCCCCTCAGGCGCCGTGGCCCGCGAGATCTTCGAGGAATCCGGCTATCGCGCCCGCGCCATCAAGCTCGCCGCCCTGGTCGACAAGCGCCGCCACCCGCATCCCCCCGGCATCCATCACATCTACAAGCTCTTCTTCCTCTGCGAGCGCACCGGCGGCGCCCCCGCCGTCAGCAGCGAAACCGACGCCGTGCAGTTCTTCGGCATCCACGCGCTGCCCGAGCTCTCCACCGGCCGCGTGCTCGCCTCGCAGATCGAGCGGCTGCACCAACATCACCTTCACCCGGAGCTGCCGACCGACTTTGACTGACCCGCGCGCGCAGCAGGCCCCGCCCTTCGGCACGCACATCGCCCGGCTCGCCGCGCGCCGGATTGCCGCTGCCTTCGTCGACTACAACGCGGAATTCCGGGCCATCACCCGGCGCGCGCCCGCGCGTTTCGACGCCAGCGACTGGAAAGAGAGTCAGCGCGATGCCGTCGAGCGCATCGAGCTCTACGACCGGTTCGTCACCCGCACGGTCGCGGAGCTCAGGCAGATGCTGGGACCGCGGGCGGACGATCGGGACATCTGGATGCGGATTCGGGAGGACTTCGCCGAGCGCGTCGCCGGCCTGCCCGACGCGGAGTTCATCAAAACCTTCTTCAGCTCCATCAGCCGGCGGCTCTTCGGCACGGTGGGCATCGATCCGGAAATCGAGTTCGTCGCCACCGATCTCGATCCACTCGCGCGTGTGACCTCCACGGTCACTACCAACACGTACATCAATCACGGGTCGCTGGCACTCCTCTTCGAGGACGTGCTCGGCGACGTGCGCTTCCACACGCCATGGAAAGACCTCGACAAGAGCATCCGCCACGTGACCGGCGAGGTGCTGGCGCATCTTGCGGCCCGCGCAGAGCAGAGAGCCGTGCAGCGGGTCGAGGTGATCCGGCCGGTCTTCTACCAGATCTTCCGCGCCTACATCGTCGGGCGGCTCATCGGGCGCAATTTCCTCGTGCCGCTGGTCATCGCCCTCAAGAACTCCGACGGCGGCATGCTGGTCGATGCGGTGATGCTCGCGGAGGCCGACGTCAGCATCGTCTTCAGCTTCTCCCGCTCGTATTTCCATGCCGACCTCGAGCACGTGGCGGAGGCCGTGGTCTTCCTGAAGTCGCTGATGCCGAGGAAGCCGGTGAGCGAGCTCTTCACGGTGCTCGGTCGCGCCCGACAGGGCAAGACGGAACGCTATCGCGAGATCATGCGTCATCTCGCCGGTACGCCGGATCGCTTCGTGCAGGCCCCCGGCGAGCGCGGTCTCGTCATGGTGTGTTTCACCCTCCCCTCCTTCGATGTCGTCTTCAAGGTGATCCGCGACCGCTTTCCCTACCCGAAGAGCATCCTGCGCGAGGAGGTCATGGCGAAATACCGGCTGGTCTTCCGCCACGATCGCGCCGGCCGGCTGGTCGATGCGCAGGAATTCCGCCGGCTGCGCTTCCCGAAGGCGCTCTTCGCGCCGGAGCTGCTGGCGGAGCTGCTCGCCGAAGCCGCGCTCACGGTGCGCGAGGCCGGCGAGCACCTGGTCTTCGAGCACATGTACATCGAGCGGCGAATGACGCCGCTCAACCTCTACCTGCGCGCCGCCTCCGCGGCCGCCGCCGGGCAGGCGGCCCTCGACTACGGCCAGTGCATCCGCGATCTCGCCAATACCAACATCTTCCCGGGCGACCTGCTGCTGAAGAATTTCGGCGTCACCCGCAACGGCCGCGTGATCTTCTACGACTACGACGAGCTCTGCCTGGTGACCGATTGCCACTTCCGCGACCTGCCGCGGCCCGCCAATCCCGAGGACGAGATGCGTGGCGAGCCCTGGTTCTACGTCGGCGAGCACGATGTCTTTCCGGAGACTTTCATCCCTTTCGTCGCCTTCGATGACGCGCAACGCGAGGCGCTCCTGCGCACCCACGGGGAGATCTTCACGGCGAGATTCTGGCGCCAGGTGCAGCGGCGGCTGTTGGATGGCGAGGTGCTGGAGGTCCTGCCGTACCACCCGCACCGCGTGCGCGTCGCGAGCGGTTAGAATGAGCCCATGAGCCGCCTCCTGGTCGTCCTCGGCACCGTTCTGATCGTCATCGGCCTGCTCTGGCCGTGGGTGAGGCGGCTGCCGCTCTTCCGTCTGCCGGGTGACATCATCATCGACCGGCCGCATTTCAAGTTCTTCTTTCCGCTCACCACGATGCTGATCGTGAGCCTCGTCCTCTCCGTCCTGGCGTGGATCTTCAGGCGCTGAGCGCCTGGGTCACATCCGCGATGAGATCATCGATGTCCTCGAGCCCGATCGAGAGGCGCACGGTGCCCTCGGTGATCGCCGAGATCGCCTGCTGATCGGCGCTGAGATCGCGCCCGCCCATCATCTGCGCCGTCACGACCAGCGACTCGGTGGACCCGAGACTCGCCGTCATGGCGAAAAGCTGCAGCGCATCGGCGAACCGGCCGCTCGCCTCCGCCCCGCCCTTGAGATCGAAGGTCACGATGGTGCCGAAGTCCTTCATCTGCGCGCGCGCCAGCTCATGCCGCGGGTGCGAGGGCAATCCCGGGTAGTGCACGCGCGCCACCGCCGGGTGGCTCGCGAGAAGCTCTGCGATGCGCTGTGCGCTCGCCGACTGGGCCTGGTAGCGCACGAAGTAGGTTCTGAGGCCCCGGAGGATGAGATACGCGGCATGCGGATCGAGCGTTCCACCGAGCATGCCGAAATCCGTGCGCATCGAGCGGATGAGATCTCCGCGTCCGATCACCGCGCCGCCGAGGACATCGCCCGCCCCGGAGGCGTACTTGGTCAGGCTGTGCACGAAGACATCGATGTCGTACTCCCCGTGCTGGTGCAGTCCCGCGAAGGTATTGTCCATCGCCACGAGCGCCCCGGCGCTTTTTGCCAGCCGGGTAATCGCCCCGATATCGGCGACCTTCGTGACCGGATTGGTCGGACTCTCGAACCACACCAGCCGCGTCGGATGCGCCGCCAGCGCACGCTCGATGCCTGCGGCGTCCTCGATCGACAGCATGCTGTGCGTCACACCGAAGCGCCCCAGCAGGCGACGGATGAGATAACGCGTCGGGTTATACGTCTCCACGAAGCAAAGGATGTGATCTCCCTGCTTGGTCAGCGCAAGCAGCGCCTGCGCGACGGCGCCGACCCCCGAGGCGGTCACCAGGCACTCTTCCCGACCCTGCAGCTCCGCGAGCAGCAGCTCGAGCTGGCGCGTGGTGGGATTGGAGGCGCGGCTGTAGAAGAATCCGGGCCGCTCGCCGCGCAGATAACGCTCGGTCTCCTCGAGCGTATCGAATTCGAACTTGACGCTCTGATAGATCGGGGCAATCACCGGGCGATTGTCGGCGGCGAGCTCTATCGGCGGCGGATGATTGACGCGCGTGGGCTTTTTCATGGCGCGCAGAGGGTAAACCGATCCGCATCCAGATGGGCGGGAAACCTTTCACGGAATGCGCGCAGCGCCTGCAGGTCGAGCTCGACGGTCCGCAGCCCCGGCATCGCGGCGAGCTCGGCGAGCGGCTGGCCGAGAAAATCGCAGACCAGGCTGTCGCCGCGGTGCTCGACGGCGCAGCCGTCTTCGCCGGTACGGTTCACACCGGCCACGAACGCCTGATTCTCGATGGCGCGCGCGATGAGGAGCTGACGCCAGGCGTAAGCCCGCGCGGCCGGCCAGTTGGCGACATAAAGGAGAAGGTCGTAGTCGAGGTCCGCGCGCCGGCGGCTGAAGACCGGAAAGCGCAAGTCGTAGCAGACGAGCGGACAGATCCTGAAACCGCGCCACTGCACCGTCCACGCGGCGCGGCCGGGAGTGAAGTGCTCGTGCTCGCCGCCCATGCGGAACAGGTGCCGCTTGTCGTAGTGGCGCAGGCCGTCGCCCGGCTCTGCCCACAGCAGACGGTTGTAGTAACTGCCCTGCTCCGCCGTGATGACACTGCCTGCCACCGCTGCATCCAGTCGGTGCGCGAGTCGCTGCAGCCATGCCACGGTCGGGCCATCGGCCGGCTCGGCGACACGCTCCACCTCCATGGTGAACCCGGTCGTGAATGTTTCCGGCAGGATGACGAGGTCCGTCTCGCCGGCGAGCGGCGCGAGCAGCGCCTCGAACCGCCCGCGGTTTTCGTCGGGATCCTGCCAGGCGAGCGGCTGCTGGGCGAGCGTCACGCGCACGCTGACGACTCCCTCCGTGCCAACGGCCACATGCCGCGCCTCGTGCTGCGCCGCATCATGCGCCCGCCCGGCTGAGCCGCCCCGCCAGGTCGGCCAGGCGTGCCGCCGCCGCATCGAGCGTGTCGTCCCGCTTGGCGATGCAGAGCCGCACGACCGAAAGCTTCGGCGGTTCGGCGTAGAAGGGTGACAGCGGGATCGTGGCCACCCCGCCCGCCGTCAATGCGCGCTCGGCGAACTCCACATCTCCCGGCGGCAGCAACGCGCCGAAGTCGAGCAGCTGGAAGAAGGTGCCCTGCGCCGGCGGCAGCACGAAGCCGGAGCCCGCCAGCGCCCCGCGCAGACGATCGCGCTTGGCCTGGAAGAACGCCGGCAGCTCCCGGCCGGTGTCCGGCCTTTCGGTCAGATAGGCCGCGATCGCGTGCTGCAGGGGATTCGCGATGCTGAACGTGTTGTACTGATGCACCTTGCGCAGCTCGCCCGTGAGCGGCGGCGGTGCGACGGCGTAGCCGACACGCAGTCCGGTGGCGTGCAGGGTCTTACCGAAGGAGAATACGGCGAAGCTCCGTTCGCGCAGCTCCGGATGCGACAGGACCGATGCGTGTGTGCGGCCATCGAACACCACGTGCTCATAGACCTCATCGGAGACGACGACGATGTCCCGGCCGCGAACGATCGCCGCAAGCTGATCGAGGTCACCGCGCGTGACGACGGTGCAAGACGGGTTGTGCGGTGAATTGAACAGCACCAGCCGGGTACGCGGCGTGATCGCCGCTCGCACGCGATCCCAGTCGTAACGGAATTCGGGCGGCAGCAGCGGCAGACGAATGCATCGTCCGCCCGCGAGGCGAACGGCCGGCTCGTAGGAATCGTATGCGGGATCGAATGCGATCGCCTCGTCCCCCGGGCCGACGACTGCCTGCACGGAGGAGTAGATCGCCTCGGTGGCGCCGAGAGTGACGGTGATCTGCGTCTGCGGGTCGAAATCGCCTCCGTAGCTCGCGGCGAGCTTGCGCGCGATGCGCTCACGCAACTCCGCGACGCCTTCCATCGGGGCGTACTGGTTGTGTCCCTGACGCATGGCCTCGCCGGTGAGCTCGGCGAGCCGCGGGTCGATGTCATAGTCGGGGAAGCCCTGCCCCAGATTGAGTGCCCCGAGCTCGCGGGCACGACGCGACATGACCGTGAAGATGGTCGTGCCGACGTCGGGGAGCTTGCTAGACATCCGCTTCCGCGGCGGCGAGCGCCGCGCCGAGCACGCCCGCCTGATTGCCGAAATGCGCGGGCCGAACCTCCGCCTCGCAGTGCAGCAGCGGCGCAAAATCCGCGAACCGCTCGCTGATCGCCCCGCCGAGGATGAAAAGGTCGGGCCAGAGCAGCGCCTGCATCCGATCGAGATAGACGTTCACCCTGTCCATCCAGGCCGCCCAGTCGAGGTTGAGAGCAGCCTTGACGTGCGCGGAAGCGTACTTCTCCGAATCCATCCCGTTCAGCTCCATGTGCCCGAGCTCGGTGTTGGGAAAGAGCCTGCCCCCGACGAAGAGCGCCGAGCCGATGCCGGTGCCGAAGGTCAGCATGACCACCGAGCCGTTGATTCCCCGGCCGGCGCCCAGGCGCATCTCCGCGAGACCCGCCGCATCCGCGTCGTTGAGGAAGAGCGCATCGCGGTTGAGCGTGCGCCGGATGAGCGCCGCGCCGTCGGCCCCTATCCAGGAATGATCGATGTTGGCGGCCGTTCGGGCCCGGCCGCTCTTCACCACCGCCGGAAAGGCCAGACCCACGGGCCCGGTCGCCTCCGGCAGCTTCGCGGCCAGCCCCGCGATCGTCGGCATCATCGCCTCGGGGCTGGACGGCTGCGGCGTCGGCGCTGAGATGAGGTCCCCGACGAGGCGCCCCTCCTCGGCATCCACCACACCCGCCTTGATGAAGGAGCCCCCGACGTCGATGCCCAACAGTCTGCGTGTCATATGCGTTTTTCCGGTCAAAGGTTGGCAGCGGCGGCAAGCTGCATGTCGCGCTCGCGCCGCTTCTGTCGATGGCGCATCCACACCGTGGCGACCACCACTCCGCTCGCCACCACCGATACCATGAGGGTGGCGAGCGCGTTCACGTCCGGGCTGACCCCGAGGCGCACCTTGGAGAAGATCACCATCGGCAGCGTGCTCGAGCCCGGCCCGGCGACGAACTGCGAGATGACCAGGTCATCCCACGAGAGCGTGAAGGCGAGCAGCCATCCCGCGAGCACCGCCGGCAGGATGAGCGGCAGCGTGATGCGCCAGAACACCTTCGCCGGACGGGCGCCCAGGTCCTGGGCCGCCTCCTCGAGCGACTCATCGAACCCGGCCAGCCGCGACTGTATCACCACAGTGACATACGCCATGCAAAACGAGATATGGGCGAGCGTGATGGTGAGTGCCCCCATCCCCCGCGGCCAGCCGATTGCCTGCTCCAGGGCGACGAAGAGCAGCAGCAGGGAGAGGCCGCTGATCACTTCCGGCATGACGATGGGCGCCGTCGTCATTCCGATGAGGAGCGAGCGGCCCCGGAAGGGACCGAGCCGCGCGAGCGCCGTGCCGGCCAGGGTGCCGAGGATCGTCGACACGGTCGCCGCGCAGAGCGCCACGCGCACCGAGAGCCACGCGGCATCGAGCACCTCGCCGTCCGAGAGGAGCACGCCGTACCACTTGAGCGTGGGCGAATGCGCGCCGTCCCAGACCGTGACCAGGCGGCTGTTGTTGAAGGAGTAGACGATCATCGACAGGATCGGCACGTAGAGGAACACGAGCCCGAGCACGAGCACGGTGCGCGAGAAGACTCCCTTCGCTCTCATGCTCCGGCCTCCTCCACCGGCTGCGCGTCCAGTTGCCGCCGCTCGACCCGCTGCAACAGCACGATGGGCACGACCAGGAGCAGCAGGATCAGGATCGCCACCCCGCTCGCCACCGGCCAGTTGCGATTGTCGAAGAACTCATCCGACAGGATGCGCCCGATCATGATCTGATCCGTCCTGCCGAGCAGGGTAGGAATCACGTACTCCCCGACCGCGGGGATGAAGACGAGGAGCGACCCGGCGGCGATTCCCGGGAGCGACTGCGGCAACGTCACACGCAGGAAGGCGGTGAGCGGACGAGCGCCGAGATCGGCAGCGGCCTCGAGAAGCGCCGGATCGTGCTTCTCGAGGTTGGCGTAGAGAGGCAGGATCATGAACGGCAGGTAGGAATAGACGATGCCGATGTAAAGCGAGAAGTCGGTCTGCAGCAGCGTGACCGGATGATGGACGAGGCCGAGGCGCAGCAGCACATCGTTGATGAGGCCATCGTTCTGCAGCAACCCGATCCACGCATAAACGCGCAGCAGGAACGAGGTCCAGAACGGCAATATGATCAGCATCAGGAGGAAGGTACGCCAGGCCTCGCCGGCACGCGCGATGGCATACGCCATCGGGTAGCCGAGACCCAGGCAGATGAGCGTCGAGACCGCCGCCACCATGATGGAGTAGAGGTAGGAGCGCAGGTAGAGCGGATCGGTGAAGAGCTCCGCGTAGCTCGAGAGATGGATGTGCGGCACCGGCCAGCCATGCAGCCAGGCGATGAGCGGCGCATACGGCGGAATGGCGAGCCGGGGCTCGGAGAAGGAGATCTCGAGGACGATGAGGAACGGAATGAGAAAGAAGAGGGCGAGCCACAGCGAAGGGATGCCCGCGATGAGCTGCCGCGCTCTGATGAAGCGCTGGATCCGGGGTCCTGCCCGGCCCAGCGCGCCTCGGGCAAAAAGCGCGGTTTTTGCCCGAGGCTCGCTCGGCGGGCGAAGCGGTGCTTCGCTGGAAGGCACCGCCTCGCCCTGCGGCGGCGGGGCACATCCCGGTGCCTGCGATGCTCGTTCGTGCGGCTTTGTGTCCAAGAGCGACTACTTCGTCAGGATCATGGGACTCCCCGCGTCCCATGACAGCGTCACAGCCGCGTGTCGCAGCTCGCGGTGCGCGGCCAGTCCCGAGCGGTTGGGCAGCGTCACCCGCACCGTTTTGCCGGACTCGATCTCCACCAGGCAGATCGACACATCTCCCATGTAGGCGACCTCCCGAACCTTGCCGCGCAGTCGGTTGTGGCCCAGCTCGCCGGAGGATCCGTCGCTCGCGAGGACGATCTTCTCCGGCCGGATCGCCGCCCACACCGTCTCTCCGGGCGCGCACTCGACGCGCCGCGCCGCCCGGATCGTGCAGCCGCAGGGCTCGCAATGCACCGTGAGATCTTGGGCGCCGACGGCCGCCACCCTGCCCTCCAGGAGATTCACCGAGCCGATGAAATCCGCGACGAAGCGGTTGACCGGCGACTCGTAGATCTCCGTGGGCGTGCCCACCTGGACGATCCGCCCGCGGTCCATGACGCCCATGCGCGTAGCCAGTGTCATCGCCTCCTCCTGATCGTGCGTGACCACGATGAAGGTGACGCCGAGCCGCTCCTGGATGTTGAGGAGCTCGAACTGGGTGCGCTCGCGCAGCTTGCGGTCGAGCGCGGCCAGCGGCTCATCGAGCAGCAGCAGCTTGGGGCGTTTCGCCAGCGCCCGGGCCAGCGCCACGCGCTGCCGCTGGCCGCCGGAGAGCTGGTGCGGCTTGCGCGCCGCGTACGGGCTCATCTGCACGATCTCCAGGATCTCCCCGACGCGCCGGCGCACCTCCTGGCGGCCGAGCCGCTCCTGCTCCAGCCCGAAGGCGACATTGCGCTCCACGGTCATGTGGGGGAAGAGCGCATACGACTGGAACATCATGTTGACGGGCCGCTCGTAAGGGGGCACCGCGCTCATGTCCTCGCCATCGATGTAAACCCGCCCGGCGCTCGGCGTCTCGAATCCCGCCAACATCCGCAGCAGGGTGGTCTTGCCGGAGCCCGAGCCTCCGAGCAGGCAGAAGATCTCGCCGCGGCGGATCTCGAGCGACACACCATCGACCGCCGGGAACTCACCGAACTTCTTGCTGACGGCCTCCAGGCGCACATAGGGCGGCGCCGGCTCGGGCGACATCGACGGTTGCGCGTTCACCCCTGCCCTCAGCCCCCGCTCTTGAAGTTCGTCCACGCGCGGGTCAGCAGCCGCATGAACTGCATCGACTTCGCCCTCTCCGGCACCAGCGTCTGCATCACGGCGGGCGGCGGATAGATGCCCGGGTCGTCCAGTACGGACTTCTGCAGATAGGGGCGGGACGCCAGATCGCCGTTGGCATACTTCACGAGGTTGGAGTTGCGCGCGGCGACGCGGGGGTCCAGGAGGTAGTTGATGAAGAGATTGGCATTGCGCGGATGCGGCGCGTTGGCCGCAATGGCGAGCACATCGAAGTTCTCGACGGCGCCCTCCTTCGGGATGGAGTAGGCGATGGTGTAGGTTCTGCCGGCCTGCTCCGCCCGCACCTTGGCCTGCTTCACGTCCCCCGACCAGCCGAGCGCGAGGCAGATCTCGCCGTTGGCCAGATCGTCGATGTAGCGCGAGGAGTTGACGTAGCGCACGTATGGCCGGATGGCCATGAGCACCTTCATGGCGGCCGCGAGGTCCGCGGGCGACTCGCTGTTGGGGTCTTTGCCGAGGTAAAGGAGCGCCGTACCGATGACCTCCGTCGGCTCATCGAGCACCGTCACGCCGCAGTCCTTGAGCTTCGAGACATACGCCGGGTCGTAAAGCAGACGCCAGCTCTCGAGGGGTGGGTCCGGGATGCGCGCCTTCACCGCCTGCAGGTTGTAGCCCAGGCCCGAGGTGATCCACATGTAGTCGGCGGAGTACTGGTTACCCGGATCGTATCCGGCAACGCTGCGCTCGACGGCGGGATCGAGGTATTTGAGGTTCGGAATCCCGGCCTTGTCGAGCTTCTCGAGCGCCCCCGCGCGGATCTCGAGCTCGAGGAACGGGGCGGACGGCACCACGACGTCGAAGCCGGTGTTGCCGGTGAGAAGCTTCGTCTCGAGCACCTCGTTCTTGTCGAAGACGTCGTAGTTGACCTTGATGCCGTACTGCTTCTCGAAGTCCTTGACGACCTGCGGGTCGATGTAGTCCGACCAGTTGTAGACGTTGACCACCTTCTCGGCGGACGGCGATCCGCCCGAGCAGGCGGCGAGCATTGCCGCCAAAGCCGCACCCAGCGCCGCGGCGCGCCACCTGCTGATCACAAACTGGGCCTCATCGCCGGTCAGCCTCGAATCGTCAGACATTCAGCAGCAGGTGCTCCCGTTCCCAGGAGCTGATCACCTGCAGGAAGACCTCGTACTCGGCTTCCTTGACGATCGTGAAGGCGGAGATGAAGGGCTCCCCGAGCAGCCTCACCAGCGGCTCGCACGTGCGCAGCTCCCGCAGCGCCTCATCGAGCGAGCGCGGCAGGCCGAAGGGCAGCTCGTGCGCGCTGCCGGTGATCGGGTCGCTCGGCTGCAGTCCCTCGACCATGCCGAGGTAGCCGCAGGCGAGCGAGGCCGCGATGGCGATGTAGGGATTGGCGTCGGCGCCGCCCACGCGGTTCTCCACCCGCCGGTCCTCCGGCCCGGACATCGGCACGCGCAGCCCCGCGGTGCGGTTGTCATACCCCCAGTGCACGTTGATCGGCGCCGACAGGTACCGGGTGAGGCGCCGATAGGAGTTGACGTTGGCGCAGAAGAGCGCCATGGCCGCGGGCATGTATTTCTGCAGCCCGCCGATGTGCGCGAAGAAGAGCGCCGAGGGGGTGCCGTCGGGATTACTGAAGATGTTGCGCCGCGTCTTCGCGTCCACCACGCTCTGGTGGATGTGCATGGCGCTGCCGGGCTCCTTGGCGTGTGGCTTCGCCATGAAGGTGGCGTACATCTTGTGGCGCAGCGCCGCCTCCCGCGCCGTGCGCTTGAAGAGGAATGCCTGGTCGGCGAGGTCGAGCGGCGGCCCGTGGATGAGGTTGATCTCCATCTGCGCCGGCCCATCCTCGTGGATCAGCGTGTCGATCTCGATCTCCTCGTCCTCGCAGAACTGGTAGATGTCGTCGAAGAGCGGATCGAACTCGTTCACGGCCGCGATGCTGTAGGACTGCCGTCCGGGCTCCGCCCTGCCCGAGCGGCCCACCGGCGGCCGCAGCGGATAGTCGGCGTCCTTGTTCTGCTCCACCAGGTAGAACTCGAGCTCCGGGGCCACCACCGGCTCCCAGCCCCGCTGGGCGTACAGCTCGACGACGTTGCGCAGCACGTGCCGCGGCGCCATGGTCACCCGCCGGCCGTCGGAATAGAAGCAGTCGTGGATCACCTGGGCGGTGGGCTCCGCCGCCCAGGGCACGCGCCGCACCGTCTTCGGATCGGCCTTGAGAACGATGTCGATCTCCGCCGGACTCATGGCTGCACCGGTCTCCGGCGGGTAATCGCCCGTGACCGTCTGCAGGAAGACACTTTCCGGCAAGCGCATGCCGCCGTCCTCGGCAAACTTCTCCGCCGGCATGATCTTGCCGCGGGCGATCCCGGCCATGTCGGGAATGATGGCCTCGACTTCGGAGATGCCGTGGTCGCGGAAGAACTGGCGGATCTCGCTCACCATTCGTATGCCTTTCGTCACCTGGGCCTGGACTCGGCCCGCTCGCGGCAGGCGGCGCCGAAAGCCGCGAACAGGGCGCGGGACAGCGGGTTCTCCATGACCTTCCACTCCGGATGCCACTGCACGGCGAGCGCGAAATGCGCCGCGCCCTCGATCCTGAAGGCCTCGATCAGGCCGTCGGTCGCCCGCGCCTCCACCGTGAGTCCCTGGCCGAGGCGCTCGATGCCCTGCCAGTGCAGGGAGTTGACCCGCACGCGGTCGGTCCCGGCCAGCGAGCGCAGCATCCCTCCGGGAGTGAGCTCGACCTCGTGCGCCGGCCCGTATTGCAGATCGAGCGGCAGGCTCTCGTCGTCGCGGTGATCGAGGTGCCCTGCGACCTCGTGGACGCGCTGGTGGAGGCTGCCGCCAAAGGCGACGTTGACCTCCTGAAAGCCGCGGCAAATGCCCAGCACCGGCACGCCGGCACCCACCGCCTTGCGGATGAGCGGCAGCGTGGTGGCATCGCGCGCCGGATCGTGCAGGGTTCCCGGGTGGCTGGGCGGCCCCTCGTAGTGATGCGGCTCCACGTTCGAGGGACTGCCGGTGAAAAGAAGTCCATCGAGGCGCTCCACCAGCTCATCGAGGCGCAGCTCTTCGGCGAGCGCCGGAATGAGGAGCGGCAATCCGTCCGCAGCATCCAATACCGCCCGGGTGTACTTCTCCCCGACCGCGTGGAAGGGGTGCAGGCCGAGCATCCGCCGGTCTGCGGGTAGGCCAATGAGGGGGCGAGCCGATGCCATGGGGGAGCCAATTAGACCACAGCTCGATTGCCGCTCACGCTGCCCACTCGCTATTCTTTTCCGGCTCGAGACCCGTGCCATAATTTTACATAATATCGCTCCGTCACCGCCCATGACCGCCTCTCACGCCGCTTCCTACTACGCCGCCTCGGCGCGCCCGGCCCCGGAGCGGGCCGCCCTGGCCGGCTCTGTGGATTGCGACGTCTGCGTGGTGGGCGGCGGCATCGCCGGCTGCTCGGCGGCGCTGCATCTTGCCGAGCGGGGCTACTCCGTGGTGCTCCTGGAGCAGCATCGGATCGGCTGGGGCGCTTCCGGCCGCAGCGGCGCCCAGGCGATCCACGGCGTCGCTGCCGGGCAAACCAAGCTGGAGAGGCTCATCGGGCGGACGGCCGCGCGCGCCGTATGGGACGTCTCGGTCGAAGGGCTGCTGCTCATGCGCCAGCTCATCGCGCGCCATCGGATCGACTGCGACTGGGTCGACGGCACCCTGCTGGCGGCGGTGAAGCCCCGCCACGAGCGGGAGCTGCGCCGGGAGCTCGAGGAGCTGCAGCGGAAGCTGCAGTACCCGAGCGCGCGCTACATGCCGCGGGAGGAAGTGCAGGCGACGCTCGCCACCCGGCGCTACCTCGGCGCACTCTACGATTCCAACGGCGGCCATCTGCATCCGCTCAACTACACGCTGGGTCTGGCCGCAGCCGCGGAGCGGGCCGGCGTGCGCATCCACGAGGGCACGCGGGCACTCGGCTTCACCTCAGCGCGCGTGCGCACGCCGGGCGGCGAGGTCCGAGCCCGCCACCTGGTGCTCTGCGGCAACGTGTATCTCGGCCAGACCGCACCGGCCCTCACCGCGAAGATCATGGCGGTCGGCACCCACATCATCGCCACGGAGCCGCTCGGCGCGGAGCGCGCCCGCGCCCTCATCGCCAACAACGCCGCCGTCAGCGACATGAACTGGGTGCTCGATTACTTCCGGCGCTCGGCCGATCACCGGCTGCTCTTCGGCGGCCGGGTCAGTTACTCGGGCCTCAACTCCTTCAAGGCACCGGGCGCAACACGCACCCGCATGCTGAAGGTTTTTCCCCAGCTCGCCAACGTGGCTGTGGAGTACTCGTGGGGCGGCTACGTCGACATTACCCTCAATCGGGCGCCGCATTTCGGCCGGCTGATGCCGAACGTGTACTTCCTGCAGGGATTCTCCGGGCACGGCATCGCGCTCACCGGGATCGCCGGCAAGCTCGTGGCCGAGGCGATCGCGGGCCAGGCGGAGCGCTTCGACGTGTTCGCGCGTATCCCGCACCGCGACTTCCCGGGGGGAGCTTTCCTGCGCCGCCCGCTGCTGGTGCTGGCGATGTTGTATTACCGGCTGCGGGACCTGTTATAGCAAGGAGCGGCCCTGGGCCACTTACTCACTTGCTTTCGAGCAACTCTGCGATTTGCACGGCATTCAGGGCAGCGCCTTTCAACAGCTGATCGCCGGCGACGAAGAGCGCGATCGAGCGGCCGCTCGGGTCGCTGATGTCGCCGCGGATGCGGCCCACCAGGATCGCATCCTGTCCGGAGGCGTCCTTCGGCATGGGGAAGTAGTTGCGTTCCGGGTCATCGACGACCTTCACGCCCGGCGCGGTCTCCAGGATGTCACGCACCTGCTCCGGGGCAATCGCGCGCTCGCACTCGAAGTTGATCGCGATCGAGTGCGCGCGCAGCACCGGTACGCGCACGCAGGTCGCGGCAATGCGGATGGAATCGTCGCCGTAGATCTTGTGGGTCTCGCGCACGATCTTCGTCTCCTCCTCGTTGTAGCCGGTCTGCGGATCGACCTTCGCGTTGTGGCTGAAGAGGTTGAAAGCGTACGGGTGCGGCAGCACGGTGTTCTCGTAGGGCCGGCCCTCGAGATACGCGCGGGTCGACTCGCGCAGCTCCTCCATGGCAGCGGCGCCGGCGCCGGAGGCGGCCTGATAGGTCGAGACGATCATGCGCCGCAGGCGGTTGATCCGGTGCACCGGCCAGAGCGGCGTGATCGCAATGATGGTGGAGCAGTTGGGATTGGCGATGATGCCGCGATGGGACCGCACCGCCTCCGGGTTGATCTCCGGCACGATGAGCGGCACCGCCGGGTCCATGCGGAAGGCGGAGGAGTTGTCGACCACCACCGCGCCCTGCTCCACGGCCAGCGGCCCGAAGCGCTTGGAGGTGCCGCCGCCGGCGGAGAAGAGCGCGATATCGACGCCGCGGAAGCTGTCCTCCTTGAGCTCGCGCACGGGCAGCGCCTGGCCGCTGAAGGCCAGCGTCTTGCCCGCGGAGCGCGCCGAGGCGAAGAGGCGCAGCTCCGCCAGCGGGAAGCGCCTCTCCTCGAGACAGCGGATGAGCTCGATACCGACGGCGCCTGTGGCGCCGACGATCGCAACCACCGGCGCCGAGCCTGCTGAACGACCAGACTGCATGGACGGACTCCAGAACGAACGAGGCCCCGACGGCGGTGCCGGCGGGGCCTCTGATTGACTCGCGATGTTCCGGCTCTGCTAGGCGCGCGCGAGATTCACCAGGGCCCCCGGGCGGGGCTTCTCGAAGGTGATCTTGCGCGTTTTCATCAGAGCGGACATACGGCGGCCGACGCTACCGGAAGCGTGGGCGGCTGTAAAGGGATTTCGCACCCGCGCGACTCAGCGCGACCGAATCTCGAAACAGCGGTGAATCCGCGCGTTGCGCTCGAAATCGCGCGGCAGAGTCGCGGCGGAAACGTCACGGATCGCGTGGCGCTCCGCCAGCGCCGGATCCAGTCGGAAGCGCTGCGCATTGGTCGAGAAAACGAGCAGTCCGTCCGGCGCCAGCAGGCGCATGCAGGCGTCGATCAGCGCCGGATGGTCGCGCTCGATGTCGAGCACCCCCTGCATGCGCTTGGAGTTCGAGAAAGTGGGCGGATCGAGGAAGATGAGGTCGTAACGCTCGCGGGCGCGCGCGTCCTCGCGCAGCCATTCCAGGCAGTCCGCCTGCACGAACTCGTGCGCCGCCGGCGCGACCGCGGCAGTGTTGCGCGCGAGATTGCGTTGCGCCCAGTCGAGGTAGGTCCGCGACATGTCGACGGAGGTCGTCGCGGCGGCGCCGCCCGCGGTCGCGTATACAGTGGCCGTGCCCGTGTAGGAGAAGAGATTCAGGAAGCGCTTGCCCGCCGCGGCCTGTCGCAGGCGGGCGCGCGTGATCCGGTGGTCGAGGAACAGCCCGGTGTCCAGGTAATTGTCGAAGTTGACGATGAGCTGCAGGCCCTCTTCGAGCACTACGTGGAAGTCGGAGCGGTCCGCGACCCTGCCGTACTGCTCGCCACGCGGTGTGCGCCGGCGCGTGCGCAGCTTGATGCGCTCCGGCGGGACCCCGAGCGCGCCGGGCAACACCGCGAGCGCCTCGCCGCGGCGGCGGCGGACCGCTTCCTCCTCGATTTCGGCGGGCGCCGCGTACTCCTGAACGTAGAGCCATGTCTCCTCGGGCTCCACGGTGTGGTAGATGTCGATCGCGAAGGCGTACTCCGGCATATCGGCGTCGTACAGCCGGTAACAGGACACACCGCTCTTCTCGGCCCAACTCCTCAGCCGCTTCAGATTCTTCGCCAGCCGATTGGCGAACATGCGCGCGCCCGGAGTGTCCTTGAGCGGCGAGTCGTCCCGCGCCAGCGAGCCCGGCCGGCGCAGGCTCGCCGCCTCCACCGTCATCCTGAGGAGCCGACACTCGATCGCGCCGTTCCAGAGGGTGTGGGTACGCGCCGCGCGGATCCCCAGTTCCATGCCGAGCTGCGGTGCGCCGGTCAACACGGCCGCCTGCCATCCCTGGAACCTCTCCCGGAGCACCTCGCCGAGCTCGCGGTGAATGGCCCGCGACGTATCGAGATCCTCCAATCGAACGCCATAGGGAGGATTGGTGCAAAGGAGGCCGCGGCCGACCCGGGTCGCCTCGGGCGTCGCCTGCGCCAGCGGCCCTACGTCGAGCTGCACCCAGGACCCGATGCCTGCGCGCTGGGCATTGGCACGCGCATCCCGCACGGCCGTTGGGTCGCGGTCCCGCCCGCGGATGATGACCGTCGGCTGCCCGTCGGCGAGGCAGCGAGCCTTCGCCTCATCGCGCACCCGCTGCCAGAGCGCCGCGTCATGCCCACGCCAGCCGAGAAACCCGAAATACTCGCGCCGCAGGGAAGGGGCGCACCGCGCGCCGATCAGTGCGGCCTCGATGACGAGCGTGCCCGAGCCGCACATCGGATCGAGGAACGGCGCGCCCGCGGCCGCCAGCTCCGGCCATCCGGCGCGCACCAGCATGCCGGCGGCGACATTCTCCTTCAGCGGCGCCTCGCCGGCCGCGCCGCGATAGCCGCGGCGGTGCAGACTCTCGCCGGAGAGATCGATGGACAGCGTGATGCGCGCGTCGTGGGCGTGCGCGTGTACGCGGACCCCCGGCCGATCCAACACGATGTCGGGTCGCGCGCCGCTCGCATCGCGCAGCGTATCCACGATGGCATCCTTGAGCTTCAGGGCCCCGAAATGGCTGTGCGTGATCGTCGGATGCCTGCCGCTGAAATCGCAGGCGAGCGTCGTCCCGGGACCCAAGTGTTGGGTCCAGTCGATTTCCCGGGCCGCGGCGTAGAAGTCGTCGGCGCCCGCCGCCTCGAAGCGCGCGATCTCGAGGAATACGCGGTTGGCGAGCCGCGACTCGAGGCAGGCGCGATACGCGGTCTCGAGCGTGCCGCAGAACGCCACGCCGGTCGTGCGCTCCCGCACGTCGGCCGCGCCCAAGCCCGTCAACTCTTTCGCCAGCAGATCCGCCAGGCCGCGCGGAACACTCGCCAGGAACTGGTGCATCTCCTTATCATAAGGTTCACCACCCGCTCCAGCCACTGCGCCAGCACCTCGGAGGCCGAGGTGCTGCGCAATCAGCGGTGACGGTGGTGTCTACGATGAGCCACCGTCATCCATGCGATGGCGGCGACGACGATGAGGCAGCCCAGCAGGAGCCCCATGTCGAACGTCGAGATGGCCCGTGTCGATTCGATGGTGACTGTCGGTAACATGACACTTCTCCGCACATTCGGAGTTTCGCTCATGTGAGAGGCTGCCAGCCTCCGCGGGCCGGGTGAAGCGGCGCGACGCCGAATTGCGACGCTCGTCACCCGGCCCGCCCGTTATGTCGCATGCGGCGGTCACGGCGAGCCGGATGCGGCCGGTGTCGCATCAGCGACCTCGGGGCCCGACGCTCCAACGCCGCTCGTGCCGGCAACGGCGGGCGCTCCCTGCAACCGCACCGTCACGCGCCGGTCGAATGCATAGGCGTCCAGGTCTCCCTGCGGGCTGGTCGATTGCGACGAGCCATGTCCCGCGACCACCAACCGATCCTGCGGCACGCCTGCCTTCTGCAATGCCACCGCGACCGCCTCAGCGCGTTGCAGTGAGAGGTCATCGTTGAGCGTCGCGGGTCCCCTCGGGTCGGCATAACCGTCGACCCGCACCTTGGCTCCGGGGGGGAGGGATGCGGCAAGCGCGCCGATCCTGTTGAGCGCCGGAAGCTCGAGGCTGTTGATCGAGGCATCGGCCGTCTTGAAGACGACATCGGTCTCGATGTCGTCCGAGAGCTGCACCGTCCGGTCGAGCTCCGCGCGCTGCGCCTGAATCGAGGCGAGCGACTGAGTCGTCACGCTCAGCTTCCCGGCCAACCCCTCCCGCTCATGCTCGCTTTGGCCGAGGCTCGCGCTCAGGGCCTGATTCTGCGCCGCCAGATCGTGGTTCTGCACCGCCAACGAGCGGTTGGCGACGCTCTGCTGGTGATAGTGATGGCCGAGCAGTGCACCGGCGACGATGCCGACCATCGCGCCGATCGGCCCGCCCGCCGCCGCGCCGACCGCGGCGCCGGTGAGGACACCGATGTTTTCCTGCTTGGACGCGTGCTGCTCACCGGCAGCCGCTTGGGCCGCGGACGCCGGCAAAGCGGTGAGGGACACCGCGGCCACTGTGATACCCAGTCCCACACGTACCTTGTTGCTCAGGATGCTCATAGGCTGACCCTCTTGCTGTAGGTGGCGCTTCGCGCCGTCGAGGATCAGTACAAGCCATGGGCGGGTGCCGGTGATGACACAAACCGGCCAGTCCGATGATGATTGGTGGCGAATCCTGGCGGGAGCTATTTGGGATACGTCAGGCGGTCCTGGATGGCGAGGAGGACGTCGCTGCGCGAGACTTCCCCGAGCAGCGTGTGGCGCCACTGCCCGGGAGTGACCGGCAGTGCGGTCGCCTGCTCCCGCAGGAAGCCATCCAGCGCCTCGCAAAGCGACATGTCGGGCGAGAGGGCGAAATTCACCGGCAGGGCGACCGCCTCGGCCGGCAGCCCCCAGTCGATCTCGCCCTTCTGCAGGCGCTCGAGCACCCTGCGGGGGTCGAACCACGCGACCAGATCGTCGCCGTTCGTGACATAGACCCGCTGCAGAGCCCGCTTGGGCAGCTGGTCGTAGATGTCGGCCAGACTCGTCGTGCCGGAAACGACCGCCGCCGGTGGCTTGACGAGCTGCTCCACGGTCCGCAGGCGCCAATCGTCACCGTGCTCCGCCGCGAGCGCGCGGTTCAGGGTCGCGTGATAGACGGACTGGCCCTTTCGATAGACCTTCGCCGTGTAGTGCGCCGTTACGCAGGCGAGCATCAGGGGCAGCAGAACGTTGTAGTCGAGCGTCATCTCGAAGATCATCACGATCGAGGTGAGCGGTGCCTGCGTCGTCGCGGCGAGGAATCCGCCCATGCCGATGAGAGCGTAGGCCTCCGGCTCCGAGGCGATGTGGGGCATGAGGTCGTGAAAAACGCCGCCGAAGAGCGCGCCGATCGCCGCGCCGACGAAGAGGGAAGGCGTGAGCACGCCGCCGACGCCGCCGGAGCCCACGGTCGCCGCCGTCGCGAGCACCTTGGCGAGCAGGATGATGAGCAGCGCGAGGCCCAGGACCTGCCCCTGCAGGATGTGGCTCACCACGCTGTAGCCGTTGCCCCAGACCTCGGGCCTGAAGGCGGAGATGGCGCCGACGATCACTCCGCCGAGGCCGAGCTGCCAGTAAAGCGGCAGCTTCAGCCGCACGAACTGGGACTTCGCGAAGTCGAGGAGGGCGAGAAACGGCGGAGCCAGGTGGCCGAGAAGGACCCCGAGGAAGACGTAGAAGATCAGTTCCCAGTTCGATGCAAAGACGACGTGGTGAAAGGTGAAGACCGCCCCGTACCCGAGGAAGCGATGGATGGTGGAATTGGAGACCACCGAGGAAATCACCAACGGCCCGAAGCTCTCCATGCTCGTCGAGCCGAGAACGATCTCCGAAGCGAACAACGCGCCCGAGAGGGGCGCGTTGTAAGCGGCAGCGATACCGGCTGCGACGCCACAGGCGACCATGAGCCGCAGGCGCGGCACCGGCGCACGCGCCAGCAGGCCGAGCCTGGAGCCGAGCATGGCGGCGAGATGCACCATCGAGCCTTCGCGGCCGATCGAGCCGCCCGAGGAGATGGTCAGAAGCGACGCGAAGCTTTTCAGGATGGAGGCGCGAAAGCCTATTTTCCCGTCGCCGACCTTCACCGCCTCGATGTAGTCGACGGCCTTGTGCGAGACGAAGGTGCGGCCGACGAAATGCAGCACCGAGCCGGCCAGAATGCCACCGACGATCGGCACCAGGGCGCGATGCCACCACACCAGACTCGAGGCGGCCCCGACCAGCCCGGAGCCGTGCTCGGCGATGCTCGTATAACCGGTGAAGAGCTTGGTGAAGAGCCGGATCAACTCGCGGAAGACCACGCTGGCGAGCGCTCCGACCAGTCCGACGAGCGTCGCCCAGAACACGATGCTGGCCAGGTCTTCGTGGCCGAACAGGACGAGGCGCAGCCGCGTCAGCAGCGACAGAGGTACGCGCGCGAACTCTCGTGCCTGGAGGTGCATCTTCCGCTTTGGCCCAACCTCGATCCCGAGTCGGGCAATTATGCATTCTCGCAGCCCCTCGCTGAGCGGAGGCTGAACAAGATAGTGACGAAAGTAGACAAATTCGGAACGATTTCCTAGCCTTCGGGATCACACTCAGCCCGAACCCCTCGTTTCACTCACTGCCGGAGAGCACCCGTGACCTTCACCCTCCCCTCGCTTCCGTTTGCGCCCAGCGCACTCGCCGCCCGCGGCATGTGCCAGGAGACCCTCGAGTTCCATCATGGCAAGCACCATCAGGCGTATGTCACCGCGCTCAATGGGCTGGTGGACAAGAACGACGCGCTGAAGGGCAAGACCCTCGAGGAAGTGATCAAGCTCGCCCACGGCCGCGATGATCTGACTCCCGTCTTCAACAACGCCGGACAGCACTGGAACCACAGCTTCTTCTGGAACTGCCTCTCGCCTTCGGGCGGTGGCATTCCCGGAGAGCTCGAGAAGAAGCTCGCCGGCGACTTCGGCAGCGTCGAGAAATTCAAGGAAGCCTTCAAGGCGGCCGCGACCGGCCAGTTCGGCTCCGGCTGGGCCTGGCTGGTCCTCGGCAAGGACGGGCGTCTGAAAGTCTCGAAGACCGCCAACGCCGGTCTGCCGCTCGCCACCGGTGAAGGCAAGGCGCTCCTCGTCCTCGACGTGTGGGAGCACGCCTACTACATCGACTTTCGCAACCGCCGACCGGACTTCACCGATAATTTCCTGGCCAGGCTGGCGAACTACGAGTTCGCGGCTCAGCAGCTGAAGAGCGCGTAGATGAACCAATAAGCGTCTCTCCGGTCAGAGGTATGATGCCGCAGCGGCCGTCATGGGTTGGTCCCGGTCGCGGACGGCATTGAGAGCCGGGGAGCCGGCCCTGCTAGTCACGGGGTCGGCTCCCTTTGTTTTTGTTTACTGGCGCAAAGAGCGGCATCCTGCCGCTTTGCGCGGCCAGCCCAGTGACCGGGATTCCTCTCGCGGCCCCGGGAGCGGCCCGGGGCCGCTTACTGACTTGCTTTCGCACGGTGCCACGGGAAAACACATGCGCGCAACGATAATCAGCCTGCTCCTCACCTGCACTTTGGCGCTCGGCATGTCGCGGTCGGAAGCCACAACAAATCCGCTCGGGACGCAGGTCGCCCGCGAGACGCTGGCGAACGGGTTGCGGGTGGTCGTGGTACGCGATCCGCTGGCGCCGGTGGTGTCCACCTCGGTCAATTACCTGGTGGGGTCCGACGAGGCGCCGCGGGGATTCCCGGGGATGGCGCATGCGCAGGAGCACATGATGTTCCGCGGCAGCCCTGGCCTCACCGCCGACCAGCTCGCCGACATCGGCAGCATCATGGGCGGCAATTTCAACGCCGACACGCGCGAGAGCATCACTCAGTATCTGTTCACCGTGCCGGCCGAGGATCTCGAGGTCGCGCTGCACATCGAGGCCATCCGCATGCGCGGCGTGCTGGATACGGCCAGCGAGTGGAAGCAGGAGCGTGGTGCGATCGAGCAGGAGGTGGCGCAGGACTTCTCCAGCCCCGATTACGTCCTTTACGAGAAGATGCGCGCGGAGATGTTTGCCGGAACGCCGTACGCCCATGACGCGCTCGGCACCCGCCCGTCCTTCAACGCCACCACGGCGGCGATGCTGCAGCGGTTCCATGACACCTGGTATGCGCCGAACAACGCCGTCCTGGTGATCGCCGGCGACATCGATCCACAATCGACTCTGCTCGAAGTGAAACGGCTCTTCGGCGATATTCCGCCGAAGAAGCTGCCCGCCCGGCCGCCGGTGCGGCTCGCCCCCCCGCGCGCCGCCACCTACACCATGAGCACGGATCAGCCGAACGGCACGGTCATGATTGCGGTGCGCACCCCTGGCCTCGACAGTCGCGACTTCGCCGCGCTCGATGTGCTCGCGGACGTCCTCGACAGTCGCCGCTTCGCGCTCTTCGGTCTGGTGCCGCAGGGCAAGGCGCTGGATGCGGATTTCTCACTCGCTCCCCTGCCGCAGGCCGGCATCGCTTATGCGACCGTCTCGTTCGCCGCTGGGCAGGATCCGAAGGCGCTCGAGGCCGGCATCCGCGCCATCCTCGCCGGCGTGGTGAAACACGGAGTGCCCGCCGATCTGGTCGCGGCGGCAAAGCTGCAGGAGCGGCGCGCGGCCGAGTTCCAGAAGAATTCCATCGAGGACTTCGCCGCCGAATGGTCCGACGCCCTGACGCTGTACAAGGTCAGCTCGCCGGATGAGGAGCTCGCGCAGATCGAGAAGGTCACCGTTGCGGACGTCAACCGCGTGGCGCGGCAGTATCTCGACCTCGATCATGCCATCACCGCCGTCATGCTCCCGCGCGGATCGGGCAAGCCCGTGCCGGCGCGCGGCGGCTTCGGCGGGCAGGAGTCGATCGCGCTCGGCGCTGCGAAACCGACCTCGCTTCCGACCTGGGCGGCGGTGGCGCTGAGCCGGCTGAGCGTACCGCCCTCGACCCTCCATCCGGTGGTCACGCGGCTGCCGAACGGCCTGACGCTGATCGTGCAGACCGAGAATGTCAGCAACACGGTGAGTGTCTACGGACACATCCGCACCCAGCCGGGCCTGGAGGAGCCGCACGGGCAGGAGGGCGTGAGCGACCTGCTCGAGCGGATGTTCATGTTCGGCAGCCAGCAGCTGCACCGCCTGCCGTTCCAGCAGGCACTGGATGCCATCGGCGCGAGCGAGCAGGCGGGCACCGATTTCAGCGTACAGGTGCTCCCCGAGAATCTCGATCGCGGGGTGCAGCTGCTCGCGCAGAACGAGCTTAACCCGTACCTGCCGGCCCAACCCATGGCGGTTCTGCGCGCTCAGCTCGCCGCAAGTGTCGCAGCCCGCAATCAGAGTCCCGGTTTTCTGACGCGGCACTCCTTGCGCCAGGCGTTATTCCCGAAAGCCGATCCCAGCCTTCGCATGGCGACACCGGCCAGCGTGGGTGCGCTCACTCCCGCGGAGGTGCGGGCGTACTACCGCAAGGTCTTCCGTCCCGATCTCACCACCATCGTCGTGATCGGCAAGGTGTCGCCGCAGCAGGCGCTGTCGGTCATCGAGCAGTATTTCGGCTCCTGGAAGGCGACGGGACCGCAGCCCCCGACGGAGTTGCCGCCGGCGCCGTTGAATCGACCGGACGTCGTCGCGGTGCCGGACTCCAGTCGCGTGCAGGACATCGTGGTCCTCGCCCAGACCCTGCCGCTCACGCGCAGCAATCCGGACTACTATCCGTTGGAGCTCGGCAATGCGGTGCTCGGCGGCAGCTTCTACTCGACGCGCCTCAGCATCGCGTTGCGCAAGCAGAGCGGTCTCGTCTACTCGGTGGACTCGGCGCTCGAGGCCGGCAAGACGCGCAGCGCCTACCTCGTGGAGTACGCCTGCGATCCGCCCAATGTCGTGAAGGCCGCGGCGATGGTGCGGCGCGAGATCGCCGACATGCGGACCACGCCCGTGGGCAAGGACGAGCTGCTGCGCGTCAAGGAGCTGCTGGTGCGACAGATTCCGCTGGAGGAATCGAGCGTGGATGCGATCGCCGGCGGCATGATCAGCCGCACCGATCTCGGTCTGCCGCTCGATGAGCCGACGATCGCAGCCCGGCGCTATATCGAGCTCCAGCCCGCGCAGATCGAGGCGGCGTTCCGCAAATGGATGCGGCCGGCGGATCTCGTCAGGGTCAGCGAGGGCCCGCCGCCACAGTAGCCAACGGGCACTGGATCAGCGCTCCTGCCCGGACCGGTGCCCGGCTACCAGATCGTCGCGACGTCGAACAGCTTGATCTTCGGATCGTTCGTCGCGACCGGCAGCTGCTCCCTTTCGCCTTGCGCGGCCAGCATCCGGTCGAATGGGTCACCGTGCTCCTGCGGCCAGGATCCGGCCCGCTCGGCATGGGCGACGCTGATCGACAGGAGCTCGAAACCCTGATTCCTGCAATAAGACTCCACCGAGCCGGGACTGCTCCACGTGAGCCTGCCGAGCCGGACCTTGGTTGCAATTTCCCAGGCGCTGGCAGAGCTTACGAACACCACCGTTTGTTCGTCTTCGATGAGGCTCCTGACTTTCCTGCTGAGCCTCTTGTCTGAAATGGCCCACCAGATCAGTGCGTGCGTGTCGAGAAGGAGCTTCGGTGGATCCATTGCCCGCCGTCAACTCTCGCCGGTCCACTCCGGCGGCAGAGGCTCGAAGAACTCATCCGGAATCTCGACGTGCTCTTTGAGCGTTCCGGCCTGCCGCTTCGGCGCTCGAATGTCGAGCGGCACCAGCCGCGCGTACGGTGCTCCGCTCTTGGCGATGGTGATCTCCTCGCCCGCGTGAGCGCGCTCGAGCAGCCGCGACAGCTGCGTCTTCGCTTCGTGCACGTTGACGATCTTCATGAGGCGCGACTGTACCCTGCCAGTTGAACTAAGTCAATGGACTAAGTCCACAGGCTCCTCAAAGGTGGTGCGCCATCAGGAGGGGCGCCAGGATGAACCCGCAGTCCCCGATCCAGTGCGCCACGAAGTTGCCCCAGGTATTGCGGCGCCAGACATAAAGCACGGTCAGCAGCACGCCGCCATAGCCGGCCACGATGAGCTGCGGCGCGCCCCAGGACGAAAGGTGCAGCAGGGTGAATACCACCACGGAGATCAGACCCGCCAGCCAGACGCTGCCGCTCCACTCCTTGAGTCTCTCGATCGAATAGCCGCGGAACAGAATCTCTTCACACACTGCCGCACGCGTGACCAGCGCGACCCGGTATCCCAGGGGCGCGCCCATGATGGTTTGATAGGTGGACAGATTGATCTGCAGGTGTAGCGCGGGCAGGAGGACCGAGTCGATGACGCCAGCGCCGACGAGCAGGGCAACGCCAAAGATCAGGCCCCATCCGATGTCCCAGCCCCGGGGTGCGCGAAGGCCGACGGAGCTGAGCGGTCGGCGCTCCGCGGCGAGCACATAGTCCAGAAGCACGAGCACGGCGACCCACCACAGCAGCTCCGCGGTCCAGAGATCCCCGGCATGGACGTAGATTTCGCCCCAGTGGGTGAGCGGAAAGCCGATGCCGAGAGCGAAGATGAGACCGATGAGTCTCAGAAGACGGTATGAGGTGCGCTCATTGCCCATGACCTTCTCATGCCCCCTTTTTGGATCTTTATCGCTCCATCTTATCGCTCCATCCCGCCCCGCAACCAGCCCCGCCCCGCAGCTCAACCCGCGGGGCTCGTGCGGATGGTCGCGGCGATGCTCGAATCGACAGGCAGGGTCAACGTCACGGCGAACCCGCCGGAGCGGCGCGGCGGCGCGGAACAGTCGAAATGCGCGGCGTTCACTTGGAGAGGCAGTGAAGCCAACAGCGTCTGATCGATCTGCTGCAAGAGCTGACAGTCCGAGGCATGCAGCGTTTTCGGCTCGCCGGGCGCGAGCCGTACGGTGCGCTCGACGGCCGTGAACAACCCTCTCACGCCGGGCTGAAGCACGAAAGGAAGCGCGAATCGCGCCTGCACGCTGGGTGACCTCAGGTCACCGACCGGCGATGGGCTGCAGTGATACGGAAGGATGCTGATGCTCACGCGCGGCGCCCCGAGGCGCAGCAGAATGCCGTCGAACTCGTACCAGAGCTGGTCGCAGGTATAGGTGCGCGGCAGGTTCTGGAAGTTGACGAGCATGTCGTATGTCCGCCATATCGCGGGCTGCGGCCTCGCGATGGCGGCGGGCACCCCATCGGCCGATGACGGCCGCGCCTGGCCGGCGGGAGCGGCGCCCGCAGGCACGATTGCACCGCTGCCGCCCAGTGCCAGCGCGCACGCTGCCGCCGCTATCGCGAGCCCCTGCTTGCTCATGCGGCCCTCCGAAAATCTGTTGTGATTCATCGAGGTTGACCCGGCGAGCCGCTCGGGGTTCCCGTTGCCCGAATTCGCCATGATTCCGCCACCGCGGGCGCCGGATCGGCGCCGAGACTCTCCCCTCAGGCTTCGGAGGCGGACCTTACCATGCTCACCCATCTCAGGATTTGGCTGAACCACTTCGAGTATCACGCCGAGCAGCCGCGCGGGGCGGCCCGCGGCGCGATGAGCGCCCTCAGGCCCGAGGAGCGCCGGCTCATTGCGGGCTCCATCGCCGCGTTCCAACTGGGCGAGCAGTCCGATGGCAGCGGGCTGCTGCGCGCGGCATACCGCTTCGCGGCTGCGCACGGTGATGAGCTGCTGCCTCGCATCACGGAGCTCTTCATTCGCGAGCAGCAGCGCCACGCGCTCCTGCTGCGCGCCTTCATGGAGGAGAATGGCATCCGTGCGAAGCGCCTGCACTGGACCGATACCCTGTTCCGCCGCGCGCGCCGACTGGCCGGTTTCGAGCTCTACCTGCACGTGCTCATCACTGCCGAGCTGCTCGGCAACGTCTACTACCGCGCGCTCGAGTCCGTGACCGGCTGCCAGCGGCTGCGGGACCTCTGCCGCGCGCTGATCGCCGACGAGCTCGCACACATCGGCTACGAGTCGGAGCTCATCCTGCAGCTGCGGGCAAGCAAGCCGGCGCTGCGGCGCAGCCTGATCCGGCTCGCTCACCGCGCCTTCTTCTGCGGCACTGCCTGCGCAGTCTGGGTATCGCATCGCGCGGTCCTGCGCCGCGCGGGTCATACCGCGACCGGATTCCTGCGCTGCTGTCTCGAGCAGTATGCATTCCATCTCGATCCGCCCGCCGGCTGGTCCAGCGCGGCGGCGGAGCTCCGCCGCCGGTAGCTCAAGGTGCGGCCCAGTGAGCGGCTTGCTGCGGCTCGTTGCGGGGCTGCCGGGGCGGCTCCCCCCGCAGCACCCGCACCACCTCCTCGCTCGCCTTGCGCCGCAGATCGCGCAGCGAGGCCTCGGAGGAGAAGGCAACATGGGGAGTGAGAATGACGTTCGGCCGCAGCAGCCCGGGCGGCACCCGCGGCTCGTCTTCCAACACGTCGAGCGCGGCGCCGGCGAGCCTGCCGCCGGCGAGCGCAGCGACGAGCGCCTGGCTTTCGATCACGGCACCGCGGCTCACGTTGATGAGGAAAGCGCCGGGCTTCATCAGGGCCAGCCGCTCGCGATCGAGGAGATGACGGGTGTCGGGGGTCAGTGGAACGTGGACGATCACCACATCGGAACGGCGCAACAGCTCCTCCAGAGTGATCGTCTCGATTCCGCCGGCGACCCCGGCGACGCCGATGCCGGCGCTGCGCGCGTGCCCCAGCAGACGCACGTTGAAACCCCGCAACTTCTCGGCCGTCCGCCGGCCCGTGCGTCCGAGCCCGATGATGCCGCAGGTCAGGTCACTGACCCGGTGCAGCCGCGCGCTCGCCGGCTCCCAACGGCCGGCCTTGACCTCCTGATCGAATCGAATGAGTCCGCGCGCCCACGCGAGCAGCATCCCGACGGCGTGATCGGAGACTTCCTCGATGCAGTAATCCGGAACGTTCGTGACCCAGATGCCGCGCCGGGTGGCCTCCTCGACCGCAATGTTGTCGAGCCCCACTCCGAGCCGCGCAACGATGCGCAATGGCGGGCTGCCCGCGATTGCGGCGGCGCTCACCGGCGCCCAGTTGGTCATGATCGCCGCCGGATGATGCTCGACCGCGAGTGCCTCGATCACCGGGGCGGAAGCGGCTCTGGCCGGACCGGTGACGAGCCGCAACCCGGCCTCCTCGAGGATCCCCGCCTCGATGGCAACATCAGGCCAGGCGTAATCCGTCAGGAGAACGGTCGGACGGGGCCTCATGCGGCCAGATACAGCTCGGGCATCCGTCGATTATATAGTCGCCCTACTTCCCGGCGCGCCGCATGGCGGCCCGGCCGAGCACCACGCCGAACTCCTTATCGGCTTCCCCGCGCGCCAGCGCCTCGAGCATGGAATCGCGGATGAGGCTCCCGAGGGGCATCGGTGTCGTAGCGGCCTCGGCTGCCGCCAGCGCGAGGCGCACGTCCTTCAGTCCCAGGCGGGCCTTGAAGCCGGCCGGCTCGAAGCGGGCATCTGCGATGAGGCGCCCGTAGCCCTGATACACCGGGCCGGGAAAGACGCTCTGGCCGATGAGCTCGAAGAGCTCGCGCGCCTCGATGCCGTAGCCCGCCGTAAGCGCCGCTGCCTCACCCATGGCCTCGATCGCCGCCGCCAGCATGAAGTTGACGGCGAGCTTGACGACGTTCGCCTGCGAGGCCCGCTCGCCGAAGCGCCAGACCTTCTGGCCGACGGTTCCCTCGAGCAGCGGCTGCACGGATTCGACGGCTTGGCGCGGCCCGGCCAGAAGGACAGTCAGCTTGCCGGCGGCGGCGACATCCGGGCGGCCGAGCACGGGCGCGGCGACATAACCGAGCCCACGCTCCTGGTGACGCTCGGCGAGCTCATCGCCGAGGGCCGCCGAGATCGTGGCCATGTTGACGTGAACGCGGGCCACAGCCGGCTTGGCGCGCGCGAGCACGCCGCTGTCGATCAACACCGCGCGCGTGACCTGATCATCGCTCAGCATCGAGAATACGACATCGCCGCGGAATGCCTCCTCGGCGGTGGCGGCGACCTGCGCCCCCCGCTCCGCGAGGCGCCGCGCCGGCTCCGGCGAGCGGTTCCAGACACGCAGCGAATGCCCGGCCTCGAGCAGACGGCCCGCAATCGCGCTGCCCATGTTGCCGAGCCCGATGAAACCGATATTCATGATCGCCTCCAGCTGCGGCCCACAAAATCGCCGGGAGCGATTTTGAACGGCGCGCAGCATCGGCCCCAAAGGGGCGAGGCCAAGGACCGGCCGAGTAACGCCGTTCCCTGGACCGCGCTCAACTCAATTGAGCTTTCCCGCCGCCTGCCTCGCCGCCGGCAGGATCATCCCAACCATGGATTCCTCATCTTCCTTCCAGGCATCGAGGCGCACGCGCTGCAGGAAATCATCCAGCGCCATCCATTGCCAGCCTTCCCATACTCCCTGCTCTACTCGCAACAGAATCATTTGACGATTCATACGAGCCTCCTACAACCCGCAGGTGATTAAAAGGCCGGCGGGAGGGGGATCCCGCCGGCTGCAGTCCCAGCGTGCCAGGGGTTGATGATGGCACGCTGGTGGGGGGAGACGATTTGCGATTGATCGGCCTGGCGAGCAGATAACGGTCGCCCAGCCACTCGATGGCCTTGGCCCGCGCGGCGCTGTAATCCACAACGTGTGCCTGCTGCTGCTCGACTTTACTTGTCTGCACGATGCGCTCTCCTCTCTACTATTGACGCTCGGGCTCCTGCCTCGGTTCCTATGGTCGGGGCGGGCAGCGGGAACTCAATCCTCGGGCTCTCCCCCGAAAGGGGGGGAGCCGGGACTCTCCGCGGAGGGGTTTTCCTGCCGGATCAGTGACTTATGCCATGAGCCGTACCGCAGGGACCGCCCGTCCGCACCGATCGACTTCTACTCCTCGTAACGTCGGGTCACCGCCTTCGATGACAGCCTGACAGGCCCCGCAGCGGCCCTCAACGCGAATAGCCTGCGTGTTCCTGCCGATAGGGAGGTTTGTCGGCTGCCGACGCCTCGCGCCGATCGAACTCCGCGCGCGCGCCGTCGATCTCGGCAAGGTGGCTGCGCGCCCACTCGCCGAGCGCGCTGACGGGCGCATGTAATGACCGGCCGAGCGCCGTGAGCTCGTATTCGACCCGCGGCGGCACGACCGGGAAGACCGTGCGCTTCACCAGGCCATCCCGTTCCAGCCCGCGCAGCGACAACGTCAGCATCCGCTGCGAGATCCCGCCGATCGCGCGCTTGAGCTCGGAGAAACGGTGCGGCCCGTCCGTCAGCATGATGATGATGAGCACGCTCCATTTCTCCCCGACGCGTGCCAACACCTGACTGATCCTGGGACATTCCCCGCTCGGCAGGTGCCCGGCGGCGGTTACACGCAATTTACTCGGTCGCATACGTGTGCCTTCTTGAACCGGCCTCGGTCATACTCACATAATTAGCCTCAGTCACAATTGTATACCACCACCTGAGGCTCGTCATGAGACTATTGCACATCGATGCCAGCATCCTCGGAGAGAGCTCCGTCAGCCGCCAGCTCAGCGCCGCGATCGTCGCCCGGCTCCGCCAGGCCGACCCCGGGATTGCGGTGACCTATTACGATCTCGGCACCGAGCCGATCGGCCACTTGACCGGAGCGCACCTCGCCGCCGCGCAGGGCCTGTCCGCCGAGAATGCGGCCCTGCGGCAGGACGTTTCCCGCGGACAGCAGGCTCTCGAAGACTTCCTGGACGCCGACATCGTGGTCGTGGGGGCGCCCATGTACAACTTCTCGGTGTCGTCGCAGCTCAAGGCCTGGATCGACCGCCTGGCCGTGGCGGGCCGGACCTTCCGCTACACTGAGAAGGGTCCGCAGGGGTTGGCGGGCGGCAAGAAGGTGATCGTCGCCTCCTCCCGCGGCGGCTTCTACGGCCCGGACTCGCCCGCGGCCTCCCTCGATCATCAGGAGACTTATCTGCGCGGCATTTTCGGCTTCTTCGGCGTCGCCGACATCACCTTCGTTCGTGCCGAAGGTGTCAACGTCAGCGCCGACCAGCGCCAGGCGGCGATCGCCGCGGCCACGGCCGAGGCTGCGCGGCTGGCCGCGTGAGCGGGCTACGGCCCCTTGAAACGGACCCCATATCAGCACCCGAAACCCCGCTTCACGGCGGGTGGGAGACTCGAATGAACACTCAATCCGTACGCGGTGTCTCGCGGGTCGTGCGCGGCCTGCCGACCTCCGACGGCGCCGGCGTCAAGCTGACGCGCGTGATCGGTCAGCCGCGGCTGCCGGATCTCGATCCATTCCTGATGCTCGATGAGTTCGGGACCGACAACCCGGGCGACTACATCGCGGGCTTCCCGGACCATCCTCACCGGGGCTTCGAGACCGTCACGTACATGCTCGATGGCAGGATGCGCCACAAAGACAATCACGGGCACGAGGGCGTGCTCGTGCCGGGCAGCGTGCAGTGGATGACCGCGGGACGGGGCATCGTGCATTCCGAGATGCCGGAGCAGCAGGAAGGCCGCATGCGCGGCTTTCAGCTCTGGATCAACCTGCCGGCGCGGGACAAGATGACGGCGCCGAAGTACCAGGAATTCGGGCCGCAGACGATCCCGTCGGTGGATCTCGGCGGCGGCGCGCGCGCGAAGGTGATCGCCGGGCAGGTCGCGGGGGTCACGGGACCGATTGCGCAGCCCGCGACCGACCCGTTGTATCTCGACGTGGAGCTCGAGCCCGGCGCCAGCCTCTCGCAGCCGCTCGCCGCCGGCCACTCGGCGTTCCTCTATGTCTATGAGGGCGCGGTGCGGGTCGGCACGGGGGAGTCTGCGGCCACGGTGGCCGCGCACGAGCTCGCGGTGCTGACCGAGGGTGAATCCGTGCAGCTCGAAGGCCGCGAGCCGCCGCGCGACAGCGGAGTAAGCCGGGCCATCCTGGTCGCCGGCCGTCCGCTGCGGGAGCCCGTGGCGAAGCACGGGCCCTTCGTCATGAGCACCCGGGACGAGCTGATCCAGGCCTTCGAGGACTATCAGGCCGGCAGGTTTTAGTTGCGACCTGCGGCGGCGGGGGCGTATCCCCGTGCCTGGCGGGGTCAATCGGCCGCGGCGGGCATCGCCGGCTCGGCCAGCTCCTGCCGCTTCTTCTCGTGATCGGCCGCCAACAGGAGGTAGACGGCCGGCACGATGAAGAGGGTGAAGATCGTGCCGATGGACAGGCCCGTGAAGATCACCCAACCCATCGCCTTGCGTCCCGCCGCGCCCGCCCCGGTGGCGATGACCAGCGGCAATACGCCGAGCACCATCGCCCCGGTCGTCATCAGGATCGGCCGCAGCCGCACCGCCGCCGCCTCGATGATGGCCGCCAGTTTCGGCTTGCCGGCCCGCTGCTCGTCATTGGCGAACTGCACCATCAGGATGCCGTGCTTGCTGATCAGGCCGAGGAGGGTCACGAGGCCCACCTGCGAGTAGATGTTGAGCGAGGTGACGCCGATGTTGATGAACAGCAGCGCGCCGAAGAGCGCCGCCGGAACGGACACCAGGATCACCACCGGATCGCGGAAGCTCTCGAAGAGGGCGGCGAGCGAGAGATACACGATGATGAGCGCGAAGCCGAAGGTGTAGAGGAAGCTGTTGGAACCTTGCATGTACTGGCGGGACGCGCCCGAGTAATCGGCGTTGTAGCCGCTCGGGGCCACCTCCGCCAGCGTCTTGCGCAGGAAGGCGAGCGCGGCGCCCTGCGACACGGCGGGCGCGCCGGCGATGGTCGCGGAGTTGATCTGCTGAAAGTGATTGATCGACTCCGGCACGGTCTCGCGCTGCAGGTGCGCAATGGTGCCGAGCTGCACCAGCGAGCCGTTGGCGGCGCGCAGATACTGCTGCAACACCTGGTGGGGGTTCAGCCGGTACTTCTGCAGCACCTGCGGGATCACCTGATAAGAGCGGCCGGCGATGGTGAAATAATTGACATAGCCGCCGCCCATGGCCGCGCCGAGCACCGAGGCCACCTGCTGCTCCGTCAGGCCGAGCTCCGCCACCAGGTCATGGTTGACCACGATGGTCTGCTGCGGCTCGTCGACTTTCAGATCGCCGTCGACGAACCAGAACAGGCCGCTCGCCTTGGCGCGATTCAGGACCTGCTGCTCCACCTGGTAGAGGTTCTCGATCGGCTCGCTGCTGGCGATCACGAACTGCACGGGCATTCCCTGCGCTCCCGGCAGCGGCGGGAACTGGAACGCCGCGATCTCCGCGCCGGCGATGTGGTTCCACTTCTGCTGCAGGGCCTTCTGCAGGTCATCCGCGCTGCGGCTGCGCTCGCTCCAGGGCTTGAAGAGGATGCCGCCGAGCCCCTGCGTCACCGAGGGGAAGCCGACGATCTGAAAGGCGCCGCGGTACTCCGGCAGCGTCTCGCCCGCGGCCAGCGCCTGGTGCGAATAGGTCTCCATCTGCCGGTTGGTCGCATCGGGCGGCCCGATGAGCTGGTACGCGACGAAGCCCAGATCCTCCTGCGGCGCGAGCTCGGAGGTGGAGGTCATGAAGAGGTAGGGGAGTGAGGCGAGCAGCAGCACCAGCAGCACGATGAGGACCGGCCAGGTCTCGAGCCAGCTCGTGAGCATGCGCTGGTACGCCGAGCGCAGCCGCGAGAACCAGCGGTCGACCAGCCGCGCGAATCGCCCCTCCTCCATCTCCGCTCTGAAAATGCGCGAGCACATCATCGGCGAGAGGGTGAGCGCGATCACCGCCGAGACGGTGATCGCGCCGACCAGGGTGAAGGCGAACTGCGTGAACAGAGCGCCCGTCAGGCCGGCCTGGAAGGCGATGGGCGCATACGCGGCCACCAGCACCACGGTCATGGCGATGATCGGACCGCCGAGCTCGCGAGCTCCCAGGATCGCCGCCGAGAAGGGATTCACTCCCTCCTTCATGTGCCGGTCGATGTTCTCCACGACGATGATCGCATCATCGACCACCAGCCCGATCGCGAGCACGAGCGCGAGCAGAGTCAGGAGATTGATCGAGTACCCGAACGCCAGCATCACCATGAACGCGCCGACCAGGGACAACGGCATCGCGATCGCGGGCACCGCGGCGGCGCGCGGACTGCCGAGGAAGAGGAAGATCACCGCGGTGACGATGAGCAGCGCCTCGACGAGTGTCTTGATGACGTCCGTGATCGAGGCGTTGATGAAGGTCGTGGCGTCGTAGGCGATCGCCTGGTTGATGCCGTTCGGAAGCTCGCGGGCGATATCCGGCAGCGCGGCCCTGACCTGGCGCGCGACATCGAGCACGTTGGCGGTCGGGGACGGCTTGATGCCGATGAATACGCCGGAGAGGCCGCTGAACGACACGCCGGAATCGTAATTCTGCGCCCCCAGGACGACGGTCGCCACGTCCTCCAGCCGCACGATCGCGCCGTTCGCCTGCCGGATCACCAGGCGCCTGAAAGCATCCAGCGAGTGCGGGTCGGTCGAGGCGGTCAGGTTGATGCTGACCATGTTGCCCTTGCTCTCGCCCGCGGCCGACAGGTAGTTGTTGGCCGCCAGCGCCGAATAGACGTCGCTCGCGGTCACCCCGTGCGCGGCCATCCTGTCGGGATCGAGCCAGGCGCGCAGCGCGAAGATCCGGCCGCCGAGAATCTCGGCGGCCTGCACGCCCGGGATGGAATTGAGCTTCGGCTGTACGACGCGCAGCAGGTAGTCGGTCACGTCGTTGGCCGGCAGCACCTTGCTCGAGTAATTGAGATAGATGATGTCCGTGGTGTCGTTGGCGGCCAGCTGGATGACCGGCAGCTGCGACTGCGGCGGCAGCTGGTTGCGCACGGCGTTCACCTGCGCGCTGATCTCCGTGAGCGCTTTGCTCGACGGGTAGTTCATCTGCAGCGTCGCCGTGATGGTGGAGCTGCCGGCGCTCGAGACCGAGGACAGATAGTCGATGCCCTGCGCCTGGGCGATCGCCGCCTCGAGCGGCTGGGTGATGAAGCCCGCGATCGTCTGCGCGTCGGCGCCGTAGTAGAAGGTCGTGACCGTGATGACGCCGTTTTCCGTCTGCGGGTACTGCGTCACCGGCAGCTGGAAGATGGCGCGCAGGCCGAGCACCAGGATGAGCAGGCTGACGACCGCCGACAGGACCGGCCGCCGGATGAAGAGGTCGGTGAGCTTCACGCGCGCCGCTCAGTGTTCCTGGGGAGTCGGGTTGGGCTCGTTGAGCGGCAGCACGCTGTTGTTGATGGCGAGTGGCGACCCGTTCTTGATCTTCATCTGGCCGCTGCTCACCACGACATCACCCGCCTGCAAGCCCTTGACGATCGCCACCTGGTCGCCGCGCGTCGGGCCCAGCGTCACGAACGTCAGCTCCGCCGTTGGCTGGCCGCCCGGCGTCGAGGGCTGACGCACGCGGTAGACCGTCTCTCCGTACGGGTTGTAGGTGATGGCGGTCTGCGGGAGAGTGAGATAACGCTCCTCGGAGCCCGCATCCACGGTGGTCCGCACGAACATGCCGGGGAACAGGCGATGCTCGGGATTGCGGATCGTCGCCTCGGCCTCGAAGTTGCGGGTCGACGGGTCAACCAGCGGATCGATGGAAGTGATCTTGCCCGCGAAGGTCTTTCCGGCGAATGCGTCCGCCGTCACGCGCACGGTCTGGCCCACGCTGACACGCGACAGCTCGTCCTGCGGCAGGCGGAAATCCACGTAGACCGGATCCACCGACTCCAGGGTGACGATCGGGTCGCCCGGATTGAGGTATTGGCCGGGATTGACCCTGGTGATGCCGAGGCGGCCGCCGAAAGGCGCGCGGATCGTCTTCTTGGCCACCAGCGCGGCCTGGGCCGCTTCCTGCTCCCGCGTACTCTTCAGGTTGGCCGCGTCGGTATCGAGCTGCGCCCGACCGATCGCCTGCGCCTGGTATTGAATCAGGTCGCGGTGATACGTCAGCGCGGCGAGGTTCGCCTCGGCCTGCAGCGCCTGCAGCTGCGCAACGTCGGGATCGGCGTTGAGCTGCACCAATGTCTGTCCGGTCCGCGCGTCGGCACCCGACTTGAAGGCGACCGTGCGCACGAGCCCGGCCACCTCGGTGGTGACCTCGACGCCGTGAACGGCCCGCAGGCTCCCCACCGCCTGCACCTGCGGCTGCCATTGGGAATATTCGGTTGTGGCCGTGCTGACCGTTTGGGGCAGCGTGCCATTCTTGGCCATGACCTGCCTGATGAAGTAGGCCTTGGTGAAATTCCAGCCTAAATCGCCGCCAACCAGGACAATCATCAGGATGAGCACGATGGCCAACCGCCATCTCATTGCGCGCTTCACAGAGACTCCCGTTTCTCCAGTCCTCATTTCTCCGGCGCGGTCCGATGCGGCTCGAGCAGCCGCGCCCGTCGGGGCGGGCCGCGCCTGCATGGGCCGACCGGGAAACTGTCAGAGGGGCGCTACTTTAGCAGAAAGCCAGGCTGCTTCCCCTCCCCTGGCCGTACGGCCGGGTGCAGTTGTCGCACCGGCAGATTCGAATGCGGTATGGTGGGGGGAATGTACGTCCACCCACCGGATCACCGCGCGGATGCGGCGGACAGCGATCCCGGATCCGGCGCCGGGCGGCCGCGCACCGGTGCGGTTCTGAGTGTCTCCGGGCTCCATAAGCGCTACCCGGGGATCGTTGCCGTCGACGAAGTGTCTTTCGAGGTGCACCGGCGGGAGGTGGTCGGACTCCTCGGCCCGAACGGCGCCGGCAAGACCACCACCCTCAACATGATCCTCGGGGTGCTGAGCCCGACCGCGGGCAGCGTGCGCATCGGCGGTATCGACCTCGCGCAGCAGCGGGCGCGCGCCCTGGCGCAGGCCAACTTCTCGGCCGTGTACGCGGCGCTTCCCGGCAATCTCACGGTGGCGCAGAACCTGCGGTTCTTCGGGCTCGTTTACGGCATCCCGGGCTTGCGTCGCCGGGTCGGGGAGTTGCTGCACGAGTTCGACCTCGAGCGTCTGCGGAACACCAAATGCGGCGTGCTCTCCTCCGGGGAGCAGACGCGGGTCGCCCTCGCCAAGGCGGTCCTCAACCGGCCGCGGCTGCTGCTGCTCGATGAGCCGACCGCCTCGCTGGATCCGGCCGCGGCGCAGACCATCCGCGCGCGCATCCGAGCACTGGCTGCCGACGCCGGCTGCGGAATCCTCTGGACGTCGCACAACATGTACGAGGTCGAGGAGGTCTGCGACCGCGTGCTCTTCCTCTCCCACGGCCGGATACTCCTCGAGGGGGATCCGCGGCGACTGCCGCGCGAGCACGGCGCGGCGACGCTCGAGGAGCTCTTCATTCGCCTGGCGCGCGAGCCGCTCGCGCAGCCGCTGGAGCGCGCCGGATGAGGCTGAAGCCGGTGGCGGGCATCCTGCTGCGCCAGTTCTATCTGATCCGCGGCAGCCCGGTGCGCGCGCTCCCCATGTTTGCCTGGGTCGCCATCGACATCGTCGTGTGGGGCTTCATCACGCGTTATCTCAACTCCATGGCCGCGGGCCGCTTCAACTATGTGCCGAGCCTCCTCGGCGCGGTGCTGATGTGGGACTTCTTCAGCCGCATCATGCAGGGAGTGAGCACCGCGTTCCTCGAGGACGTGTGGTCGCGCAACTTCCTCAACCTCTTCGCCACGCCCCTCACGATCGCGGAATACATCCTCGGCCTCGTGATCACCAGCGTGGGCACGAGCGCGGTGGGCCTCGCGGTGATGCTCGTGCTCGCGACGGCCGTGTTCGGGCTGTCGTTTCTCTCCCTGGGCGCGCTGCTCGTCCCGTTCCTCCTCGTACTCTTCGGCTTCGGCATCGCGCTCGGCATCCTCGCGAGCGCGCTCGTCCTGCGGCTCGGGCCGGCGTCCGAATGGCTCGTATGGCCTCTGCCGGCGCTGCTCTCCCCATTCGTAGGCGTTTTCTATCCCCTGGCGACGCTGCCACGCTGGATGCAGGACATCGGTCGCCTCCTGCCTCCGTCATACGTGTTCGAAGGCCTGCGGGCGGTGCTCGCGGGACGGCCAGTCTCGGCGCAGAGCCTGACGGTCGGCGCGGTGATCGCCGTGCTCGACATTCTGCTCGCGGGGTACTTCTTCACGCGGGTGTTCCGTTACGCCATCCGCACGGGCCTGCTCGCCCGCTACAGCGCAGAAAGCGCCGCGTGACCGACATGACTCAACCGCCGCGGTACCGGATGCTGGGGCGTCGGATGAGTATCACGGTCTCACCCGGGTTCGGCCTGCCCTGAGCCTGGCCTTTGCCGCCGCGCCGTGGCCTCGGGCCGCGACGGCGGTCGTGGCACGCTGCTCGGCACCCTGGCGGCCGGCAGCGTCATCGGACTCTACTACTACTTACGAATCATCGAGGCCATGACGGCTTCGCCGCTCCGCACCGTGGCCGGCCGGTCCTCGCCCGGGGATCCGGCCACCGGGCGGCCACCCGGCAATGCCGTGCTCGCGGCCCGGGTCCTGCTGCTGGTCGGCCTGGATGCCCGCCGGCGCCGCTTCTGACCCTGATCCGCACGACCGCCTCCATGACGGCGCGCCGACGGAGCGAGGCTTGCAAATTTTTCACGGTTTGCGGTAAGTTACGTGTTTCATGTTTGACCACTCGTCTGTCCGGAGGTTGCGGTGAAGAAGTCATTTCTCGTTCTCTGCGTGATTACGGCCGGCATGCTCGCCGCCTGCAGCTCACCCAACGCCGACTGGCAGAAGGCGACTCAGCAGAACTCGGTGGCCGCCTATCAGCAGTTCATCCAGCAGCACCCGAACGACGCTCGGGCGGAGCAGGCGCGCAACCGCATCAACGCGCTGCAGGACGAGCAGGCCTGGAACACGGCCAAGAGCGCCAACACACTGGATTCCTATCAGCAGTACCTGCAGCAGGAGCCGAATGGAATGCATGCGGCCGACGCGCAGGACAAGGTGAATGGCCTGCAGCAGGCCGCCGCGTGGCAGACCGCGCAGAACACCAATACGGCCCAGGGCTACCAGGACTTCCTCTCGAAGTACCCCAACGCGCCGCAGGCCGGCGATGCGCAGGCGGCGCTGAAGAAGCTGACCGGCTTCCAGCTGCTGCTCGCGTCGACCCGCTCCAAGACGCTCGCCGACAAGATGGCGCAGCGCCTGAAGAGCAAGTACGGCAACGAGGTGCAGGATGTCGTCGTGGTGCCGCCGACCGGGAAGTCGAAGACGCTCGAGGTTCGCTCCGCCCCCATGTCGGAGTCGGACGCGAAGGCTGCATGCGCGAAGCTGAAGAAGGCGCATCAGCGCTGCACCGTGGTGAAGAGCGCCTCCTGACGCTCTGAGCGGTTTCGCCTCGCTACTACGCCAGTCGCCCGCCACAGCCGTCAGCCTGTGGCGGGCGCTTGCGTCTTGGGCCCCGTTGCGGTAAGTATTTCGGATGAGCCGCGCGGCGCCCCCACTCGATCCTCGCTTCCGGGCGTGGCTCACCGTGTCCGGCTCCGGGCCTTCGTGACCGACGCGAGCGATCTCCCGGACGATGTGCGCGCCCTGCTTCACGAGCACATCGAGTCCTACGAGCAGCTCGAGACGCTGCTGCTCCTGCGGCGCGAGCGGTACGAGCAATGGACCAGCGAGGCACTGGCCGCGCGCCTGCGCGTGCGCCCGGAGCTCATCGAGAGCGCGCTCGTCCGCCTGAAGGCCAGCAGCCTGGTGGACGCCACGGGCGCCGCGCCCACCCGGTTCGCCTACCGCGCCGCGAGCTCCGTGCTCGATGCGACCGTGGGACGTCTGCAGAGCGAGTACGCCGAGCGGCCGATCCTGATCATCCAGCTCATGAGCGCAAACGCCATCGAGCGGCTGCGCACCGCGACCCTGCACACCTTTGCCGACGCTTTCGTCCTGAAAAAGAAGGACCACGATCGTGGCTGAAGCGGTTTACATCCTTTGCGCCGTCACCAGCATTCTTTGCGCAGTGCTGCTCCTCAGGGGATATCACGCCACGCGCACGCGCCTGCTCTTCTGGGCCAGCCTGTGCTTCGTATTCCTCGCCCTCAACAACGTGATCCTGTACTTCGATCTGGTGGTCCTGCCGCCGCAGATCGATCTGTTCTGGTACCGCAATGCCGCGGCGGCCGCGGGAATGCTGGTGCTGGTGTTCGGCCTCGCCTGGGAATCGCGCTAGGAGTAATGCCCATGAGGATCTTCATGTGGGGTGTTCTGGCGATGGCCAGCGTGACCGCGGCGCTCTTCTTCCTGCGGTTCTGGCGCCAGAGCCGCGAACGGCTGTTCGTCTTTTTCGCGCTCGCCTTTGCGGGACTCGCCGCCAATTGGACCGGCCTCGCGATCATCGATCATCCTACCGACGAGGCATCGCAGGATTACGCTTACATCGTGCGGCTCGTCGCCTTCGTGATCCTGCTCATCGGCATCCTCGACAAGAACCGCCGCAGCGGCAGGCTGTGACCGCGCCCGCGCTCAGGTGAGCGGGCCGCCGCCCACGGCGAGCAGCAGTTGGATCGTGTCGAGATACTGGCGCGACCGCGCCTGCAGGAATCCGAGCTGCGCGCGCTGGCGCTCGCGCTGCGCATCGAGGACCTGCAGCACGCCTGAATTGCCCGCCTGATAGCTCTGCCGCGCGAGCTCCAGGCTCGCCTGCGAGGTGTCGCGCGCATTCGCCTGCGCGGCGACGAGCTGCGCATCATGATCGAGCGCATCGAGCAGATCCGCGACCTGACCGAAGGAATCGAGCACCACCTCCTGGTAACGGGCGGCGCGCGCCTGCAGCGCATCGAGCGCCGCCCGCCGCTCGGCGCGCAGCGTTCCGCCATCGAAGAGCGGCTGCGTCAGCCCGGCGATCAGCGACCACGCCGCGGACGAGGCATCGAAGAGCTTCGCCGGCCGCAGCGCCTGTTGGCCGAGCGTCGCGGTCAAGGTGATCTGGGGATAGAGGTTCGCGGTCGCGACACCGACCGCCGCCGTGGCGGCGTGCAGTTGCGCTTGCGCCGCCAGGATGTCGGGCCGGCGGCGGATGAGCTGCGAGGGCACGCTCACCGGCAGCTCCCGCGGTAGCCGGATGTCGGTGAGCTCGAGATCCGGCTGCGACCAGTTGGCCGGCGCGCGGCCGAGCAGCACCGCGAGGGCGTGCCGCGCCATCGCAAGCTGCTGATAAAGCGGCGGCAGCACCGCCTGATCGCTGGCCAGCTGGCTCTGCGCGCTCAGCACATCGAGCTTGGACACGGAGCCATTGGCGAACGCCGTGCGCACGAGACTGAGATCGTTGCGGTCCTCGGCAAGGAGCTCCGCCGCCGCACGGATCTGCTCGCGGGTCGCGGCGATGATGACGGCCTCCGAGGCGACATCGCCGGTGAGTGTCAGCCGGGCCGCCCGCAACTCGCTCCGCTGGTACTGCTCTAGCGCCTTCTGCTCCTCGATGGAGCGGGCGATGGCCCCATCGTAATCGAGCGCGTAACGCACGCTTGCGCCGACCGCTTCGTAGGTGAAGGGCGCGACGGCGAACGTACCGAGGAATTCCGCTCCGTACTTCTGCCGCCCGGTCCCTGCCTGCAGACCCACCTGCGGATAAAGCTGTCCGGTCTGCGCGGCCACCAGCTCCCGCGCCTGCGCCAACGTGGCTTTCGCTGCCGCGAGGTTGCGGTTGTCGGCAACCGCCCGCCGCATCAGCTCATCGAGCTGCGGCGAGCCGAAGAGCGTCCACCAGGCGGGCGCCGCGGCCGCGCCGAGGCGGATCCGCTGCGCATAGGGGCCGGCTGCGGGCGCGCGCCGTTCCGCTGCGGCGGCGGCTGTGTTGACGGGGCTCGACTCTGCCGCGGCCCGGTACGTGGTTACCGCCGGCGCAGCGGGACGGTGAAAGTCAGGTCCCACGGAGCAGCCGCCGAGCAGAGCCGCCGCCACCAGGCCGGATGCGACCGGCACCGCTCGCCTTCTGTCGGGATATGCGCTCACCACTTCACTCCATCACGGCAGGACTCTGCGGGCGCGCGCGGGCGGGCCGCAGCAGCAGCACCAGGGGGATCAAGGCCAGCGTCATCCAGAACATCAGTTTGAAGTCGTCGTTGTACGCGATCATCTGTGCCTGACGGGTCACGGCCGCATTCAACGCGGCAAGGCCCGCGGGCGCGCTCAGGCTGAAGGGCGCCGGCAGCCGGATCTGTCCACCCCAGGGAATGATATGGGCCGCGAGGCGCTCGTGCATGACTTGGGTGTTGCGCGTGAGGAGCGCTCCGGTTGCGGCTATGCCGATGCTGCTGCCCACGTTGCGCAGCAGATTGAACATCGAGGTACCCTCGGAGCGGTATTGTACGCCGAGAGTCGCGAACGCCACGGTGGTGAGCGTGACATAGGTGAGGCCGGTGCCGAGCCCCTGCAGAAAAGTCGTCGACCAGACGAGGGTCTGTGGCATCAGGGTGGAATAGCCGCACATCATCTCGAGGGAGGCGGCCGTCACCGCGATGCCGATGCCGATGAGGAGCCGGGAGTCGACCCGGCCGATGAGCCTGCCGGCCACATACATCGAGACGAAACTGCCGAAGCCGCGCGGCGCCATGGCGATTCCCGAGGTCAGCACCGGATAGCCGAGCAGATCCTGAAGGAGCGGCGGCAGCAGCGCGAGCGTGGCGAAGAGCACCACGCCGACGACGAACACCAGCAGGTTCCCCATCGAGAAGTTGGTGTCCCGGAAGAGAGCGAGGCTGACGAATGGCTCGCGGGCCGTCAGCGTGTGCACGATGAAGACATAGAAGGCGGCGATCGCGATCCCGGCCTCGATCCAGATCTCCGGCGAGCCGAACCAGTCCCTGAGCTCGCCGCGATCGAGGAAAATCTGCAGCGCGCCCACCGCGAGGCTGAGCGCGCCGAAGCCGAGAAAGTCGAAGCGCGACTTGCGGGTGTCGGTCTCGCGCACATAGGCCATGAGGCCGATGGCCGAAAGGACGCCGAACGGCACGTTGATGTAGAACACCCACCGCCAGCTGTAATTGTCGGTCAGCCAGCCGCCGAGCACCGGCGCGAGCATTGGACCCAGCACCACGCCCTGGCCCCAGAGCGCCATGGCCCGCCCATGCCGCTCCGGCGGGTTGATGTCGAGCAGCACGGCCTGTGACAGCGGTACGAGACCCGCCCCGGAAAGACCCTGCAGGACGCGGAAGAACACGATCTGGTCGATCGACTGCGCCATGCCGCACAGCATGGAGCTGACGGTGAAGCCGATCACCGACCCGACCAACACCCGCTTGCGTCCGAAGCGGCCGGCGAGCCAACCGGAGAGCGGCGTCATGATCGCGGCCGCCACGATGTAGGAGGTCAGCACCCAGTCCATCTGCTCGAGCGACGCCGAGAGATTGCCGCCGATGTGCGGCAGCGCGACGTTGGCGATCGTCGTATCCACCGCCTGCAGGATGGTGGCGAGCGTGACGGAGGCGGTGATGAGTCCGCGATGTCGCGGCGTGCCGGCCGACATGGCTGGAGGGGCGTCCTCTGCGGCGCTGGTGGGTCAGGTTCCCGCGGCGGCCGCGGCCGGCTGCGGCCCGCGCAGCCGAGTGTCCACCGTAACCGCGGCGCTCAGCCCCGAGCGCACGCCCGGCAGAGCCCCTTCGAGGCGCAGCCGCACGTCGAGCCGCTGCACGACCTTCACCCAGTTGCCGGTGGCATTCTCCGGCGGCAACACGGAGAACTGCGAGCCCGTGCCGGGCGTGATGCTGCTCACGACGGCGCGGAAGGTATGGCCCGGATAGGCATCTATGTCGACCGTCGCGGGGTCGCCGGGCCGCATGTGCGCCAGCTGGTTCTCCTTGAAATCCGCTTCCACCCAGACGTCGCGGGTCGAGACGAGCACGAATGCCGGAGTGGCCGCGGGCAGATAGCTGCCGGCCTGCAGATGCTCCACGCCCGTGACGATCCCGTCGCTCGGCGCGGTGATGGTCGCATACGAGAGATTGAGCAACGCGCGGTCGAGCGCCGCCTGGGCCTGCTCCACCAGCGGATGGGTGCTCACCGCGATATCGGGCTCGCCGCCCAGCCTGGCGACCGTCGAGGTGATCTGCTGCGTCGCCGCCACGACGCTCTGCTGCGCCTCGTTGCGAGAGAGCAGTGCCTTGTCCACCTGCGACTGTGACGCGATGCCGCTCGCGAGCAGGCGCGATTCGCGGCGGTACTCACGCTGCGCGTAATGGAGCGCGCTCTGCGCCGACGCCAGGTCCGCGAGCCGTTGCCGATAGTCCGCCTTCATCGACTCGACCTGCAGGCGCGCCGCCTGCAGGCGCGCCCGCGCCGCCTCGACCGCGATCCGGAACGGCCGGTCGTCCAGGCGAAACAACACCTGGCCGCGGCGGACCTGCTGATTGTCGCGCACGTCGACTTCACCGACCCTGCCCGGCACATTGGCGCTGATCGCCACTTGCGCGGCGCGCAGATAGGCATCCTCGGTCGACTGATAGCGGCCGCCAGTCAGGTAGACATACAGCCCGGCCGCGGCCATGAGGAGCGGGACACCCCACATGAGCGGCCGCCGCAGGCGCTCGCGCAGCGGCCGGGCAAGCGGCTCGCTCGCCGCCGGCCGCACGGGCGCGGGTGCGTCCCCGCGGGACGGGTCCCGGGCCGGCTCGGTGCTGCGGGCGGTGGTGGCGCTCAACGTGAGGACCTCTGTGATTTTTCCGCGGCCAGCGGGGCGAGCGCCGCCAGATTGGCGTGCACCCGCTCCAACAACTCGATCAGCTTCGCGCGCTCCTCGTTCGAGAGACCGTGCAGAGTCTCCGCGCGCGTTTCCGCGATGAGGCGGGCGATGTGCTCGAGCACGGGCCCGCTCTTCGGAGTCAGCCACAACGTGTGGGCGCGCCGGTCCGCCGGATCGAAGCGCCGCTGCACCCAGCCGTCGGCCTCCATCCGATCGAGGATGCGCACCAGCGTCGTGGGATCGAGCTCCGTCAACTCCGACAGCCGCTTCTGGCTCACGCCTTCATTGTTCTGAAGATGAAGCAGCGCGCGGCACTGCGGCAGCGTGAGGGAGAGCGCCTGCGCGCGCTCCTCGAACCGCCGCGTGTAGCGGCGGCTCGTGTCCTTCAGGAGGAATCCGAGCTGTCGGTTGAGGTCCATGATCATAGGCGATGCTATAGTATCATAATATATGATATCTCCTGATAGTATCAGCCCGCGACCCGGAGCTCGCCTGTAGAATCCGGCGGACCGGCCGGGACCGCCCGGCAAGCAGAAGAGGCGCAAACCTTCATGTCGATCGCTCGCCGGCCGCCCTCATCGGATCTCTCCCGCCGCGTTGGCTGGCCCGCCGCGGCCTGCGCCGGACTGCTCGCTCTCGCATGGCTGGCGCCGGCCGAGGCAACCGCCGGGGCCGCCGCCGCCCCTCCTGCGGTCGCGAGCGCCGCGGCCCCGGCGCCCTTCATCGCGACGCCCGCGGAGCTTTTCGGTCCGCTCTTCGTGCGAGTGCAGATGGGTGCACTCTTCACCGACGGCAAAGCGTTCCCGGATGCCGTGCCGAAAGCGCCGCCCAGCGCCATCCTGCGGCGCTACCGCGCCGCCGCGCCTCACTCGCACGCGGCGTTGCGGCGTTTCGTGGAGAGGAACTTCTCGCTGCCCATGCAGGCACACACGCCGCCCGCCGTCGCGGACAAGAGCCTGCTGGGCCACATCGCGAGACTCTGGCCGCTGCTGACGCGCCAGCCGGCCGTGCCGCCTCCCTACTCCTCACTGCTTTACGTGCCGAAACCCTATGTCGTCCCCGGCGGGCGGTTCCGGGAGTTCTATTACTGGGATTCCTACTTCACCATGCTCGGGCTGATCCCCGACGGTCATCTCGATACGGCAGGCGACCTGGTGGATGACTTTTCCTACATGCTGCGCGAATACGGCCACATCCCCAACGGGGCGCGCACGTACTACCTGTCGCGCTCGCAACCTCCGATGTACTACCTGATGGTCGGGCTTCTCTCCGCGCAACCGGCGAGCGCCTGGTCGCAGCACCTGTCGGACCTCGAGCGGGAGTACGCCTACTGGATGCAAGGCTCGGCGGGCCTGCGCCCCGGGGAGGCGCGGCGCAACGTCGTCGAGATGCCGGACGGCTCTCTGCTCAACCGTTACTGGGATGCCTCGGACACCCCTCGCGATGAGTCGTACCGCAATGACGTGCTGATCGCGCGGGCAGCGGGCAGGCCCCGGGCGCAGGTGTATCGCGACCTGCGCGCCGCGGCCGAGAGCGGCTGGGACTTCAGCTCCCGCTGGCTCGCGGACGGGCGCCGCCTGACCACCATCGACACGACCGACATCGTGCCGGTCGATCTCAACAGCCTTCTCTATGGCCTGGAGCGGGCGATCTCCCGCGGCTGCGAGGCGCGCCACGACTCCGGCTGCGCGCAGCGCTTCGCCGCCCGCGCCCGCCGCCGCCGCGACGCCATGGATCGCTATCTCTGGGACGCCGAAGCCGGGTACTTCATGGACTACGACTGGCGGCACCGCCGGCGGCACCAGGAGCTCAGCGCAGCGACGCTCTATCCGCTCTTCACCGGGGTCGCGGATCTCAAGCAGGCGGATGCCATCGGCGCGATCACGCAGATGCGGCTGCTCGCGCAAGGCGGCATCGTCACGACCAACATCACCTCCGGGCAACAGTGGGACGCGCCCAATGGCTGGGCCCCGCTGCAGTGGATCGCGGTCGTCGGCTTTCGCCGGTACGATCAGCCGGCGCTCGCGCGTGAGATCGCCCGCCGCTGGCTCGTGACGGTGGAGCGGGTTTTCGACCATACGGGCAAGCTGGTCGAGAAGTACGACGTCGAGCAGAACCTGCCCGGCGGCGGCGGCGAGTATCCGCTGCAGGACGGATTCGGCTGGACCAATGGCGTGACCCGCGCGCTGATCGCCCTCTACCCCGACCTGAGGCCAAATTCATGAGCGACGTTCTCCTCGCCATCGACCAGGGCACGAGCTCGAGCCGCGCCATGGCCTTCTCGCCCGCGGGCGAGATCCTCGCGTCGGAGCAGCAGCCGTTCGAGGCGATCTACCCGGCCTCGGGCTGGGTGGAGCACGACGCGGAAGTCATCTGGGCCACCGTGCTGTCGACCACGCGGGCAGTGTTGGAACAGCTGCGCCGGGCACAGCACCGGGTGGCCGCGATCGGCATCACCAACCAGCGGGAGACTACCGTGGTGTGGGATCGGTCGACCGGCGTGCCGATCCACAACGCCATCGTCTGGCAGGACCGCCGCACCGCCGATCGCTGCCGGGAGCTCGCCGCGCGTGGGCTCGAGGCGGAGCTTTCCGCCAGGACGGGGTTGCGTTTGGATCCCTACTTCTCCGCGACCAAGCTCGGCTGGATTCTCGACCGGGTACCGGGAGCGCGGGAGGCGGCGGCGGCAGGCCGGCTCGCATTCGGCACCATCGACACCTTTCTCATCTGGCGGCTGACGGGCGGCCGGCTGCACGTCACGGACGCCACCAACGCCAGCCGTACTGCCTTGCTCGACATCCGCACCGCCCGTTGGGATCCTGAGCTCTGCGAGATGTTTGGCGTGCCGGCCTCCTGCCTGCCGGAAGTCAGGGACAGCGCCGGGGATTTCGGCAACACCGATCCGGCGGTGCTCGGGCAGGCGCTGCCGATCCGCGGCGTCGCCGGCGATCAGCAGGCCGCGCTCATCGGCCAGGCGTGCTTCGAGCCCGGAGACATCAAGAGCACCTACGGCACGGGCGCCTTTCTCGTCCTCAATACCGGCGAGACTCTGGTGCCCTCGCGCCACCGCCTGCTCGGCACCATCGCCTATCGGCTGCAGGGCCGCACGACCTATGCGCTGGAAGGCTCGGTGCTCTCGGCAGGCGCGACCATTCAGTGGCTGCGCGACGGCCTCGGACTCGTCGCGCGCGCCAGCGAGATCGAGGCCGTCGCGGGCTCGGTTGCCGACACCGGCGGCGTCTATCTCGTTCCCGCATTCACCGGCCTCGGCGCGCCCTACTGGGATCCGGATGCCCGCGCCGCCGTCGTCGGCATCACCCGCGCCACGGGTAGGGCCGAGATCGCCCGGGCGGGCCTCGACAGTGTCGTGTACCAGACTCACGATCTGATCGCCGCGATGGCCGCCGACGGGGCGCGCACGCAGATGCTCAAGGTGGACGGCGGCATGGCGCAGAACGGGCTTTTCCTGCAGCGGCTCGCCGATGTCCTGGGACTGATCATCCTCCGGCCCCAAATCACGGAATCGACGGCATTCGGCGCCGCTTGCCTCGCGGGCCTCGGCTGCGGGCTGTACCGCTCGCCGGCGGAGCTCGCGCGCCTCTGGAAATCCGACGTGCGCTGCGAGCCGCGAATGGACGACAACACGCGAAAGCTGGAGCTTCAGGGCTGGCAGGAAGCGGTGCGGCGCGTGCGCAGCGGGTAGGCGCGCGGCGGCAGGCGGGGTAGACTGCATCCCATGGCAACCGGTTGGGCCGGCGACGGCGCCGTACAAGATCAGATCGATGCGACCGTGACGGACGGGATCCTGCGCGCCAAGAGCCGGCTGCCGCAGGGTCCCGGCCTCACCCATTGCGCGGACTGCGGCGCGGCGATTCCGCAAGCGCGGCGCAAGGCCATCCCCGGCGTTCGCCTCTGCATCGCCTGTCAGGACAGCGCCGACCGCGACGCCGCGGCGTTCAGCGGCTACAACCGCCGCGGCAGCAAGGACAGCCAGCTCCGCTGATCGCGGGCCGGTACCCGACCGCCGATCCCATGCCTCTGCTCGCGCTGCTCGACGCCCGGCTGGCGCTCGGCGACCGTCCACTCCTCGATGGCGCGCGGCTCGCACTGCAATCCGGCGAGCGTCTCGGACTGATCGGTCGCAACGGCACGGGCAAGTCGACTCTCCTGCGGGTCGTCGCCGGGCTCACCATGTTGGATGACGGCGAGCGACAGGTACGGGAGGGATTTCACATCGCTCTCGTCGAGCAGGAGCCTGAGCTTCCCGCAGCGCACACGCTGCGCGAAAGTCTGCTGCAGCGCGCAACGGCCACCTCCTCGGCACTTGCGCGCATTGCCCTGCAAGACGATGAGCGCGAGCGCTGGAGCTTCGAGACTCGCCTGGCGGAGTTCCTGCATCGCTTCGAGCTCGAGCCCGGGATGGCGCCGGCGACGGGCTCGGGCGGCGAGCGCAAGCGTGCGGCGCTCGCCCTTGCGCTCGCCGCTCAACCGGACCTGCTGCTGCTCGATGAGCCGACGAATCACCTCGATATCGGCGCCATCGAGCGGCTGGAGGAGCTGCTGCTGAAGATTCCGGCGGCGGTCGTGGTCACCCACGATCGCGCCTTCCTCGACCGTATCACCACGCGGATCATAGAGCTCGACCGCGGCGTGCTGCGCTCCTACCCGGGGAATTTCGCGGCTTACGAAGCGCGACGGGAGCAGGAGCTGGCCGCCGAAGACATTGCCAACCGCCGCTTCGACAAGTTCTGGGCGCAGGAGGAGGTCTGGATCCGCAAGGGAGTCGAGGCGCGTCGCACCCGCAACGAAGGACGGGTGCGCCGACTGGAGCAGCTGCGTCGGGAGCGGGCTGCGCGGCGCGAGCGCCTCGGCGCGATGCGGATGAGCCTGGATGCCGGCCAGCGCTCGGGCCAGCTCGTCGCGGAGCTGACGGACGTCGGCAAAAGCCTCGGCGGACGGAAGCTGATCTCGCGGCTCTCGACGCGCATCATGCGCGGCGATCGCATCGGGCTCATCGGCCCGAACGGCGCGGGCAAAACGACCTTGATTCGCCTCATCCTCGGGCAGATGCCGCCGGATGAGGGCAGCGTGCGACTCGGCACGGGCCTCAAGATCGCCTACTTCGACCAGCTCCGCGGACAGCTCGATCCGGAGGCGACTGTTGCCGACACGATCAGCCCCGGATCGGATTGGGTGGAGGTGGCCGGCGAGCGCAAGCACGTGATCAGTTATCTCGGCGATTTCCTCTTTCCGGCCGAGCGGGCGCGCTCCCCCGTCAGGATGCTCTCGGGCGGCGAACGCAACCGGCTGCTGCTCGCGCGCCTGTTCGCCCAGCCGGCCAACCTGCTCGTGCTGGATGAGCCGACCAACGACCTCGACATCGAATCGCTGGAGCTGCTCGAGCAGCGGCTGCAGGACTACGGTGGCACGCTCCTGCTCGTGAGTCACGACCGCCGCTTTCTCGACAATGTCGTGACGCAGACTCTCGCCGCGGAGGGCGCGGGAGTGTGGCGCGAGCACGTGGGCGGCTACAGCGATTGGCTGCAACAGCGGAGCGCGGCACCGACCGCGGACAGGCGCAGCGGCAAACCGGCGCACGAGGGCGACACCGGCCGGGTCGATCGCGCCCTGCCGGTCGAGCCTAAGCCGCGCACGCGGCTCGGCCACAAGGAACAGCGCGAGCTGGCTTCTCTGCCGGCCGAAATCGAAGCCCTGGAGCAGGAGCAGGTGGCCATTACTGCGCGCATGAGCGCCCCCGCGTATCACCAGCAGGGCGCGCCGCGGATTCGCGCCGATCGCGGGCGGCTGGAGGAGATCGAGGCCCTGCTGCTCGCCAAATTCGAGCGCTGGGAGGCGCTCGAAGCCGAGCGCAGCCGCTTCGCCCGATGAGCGGAGGAAGTGTCAGGTCGCGCGCAGTGCCGTGGTCACCGGCACGCGCGCCGCACGCGCTGCGGGCAATATGCCGCCGATGAGGCCCATGATCAGCGCCCAGATCACGCCGAGGAGCACCAGTGCCGGCGTGACATCCAGCTGGAAACTGTAGCCGAATGGACTGGCGGAGAGCCCATCGAAAAAGACCCATGCGAGAGCCGCCCCGAGCAGCGCGCCCGGCAGAGCCAACAGCATCGACTCACACAGGATGGAGGCCACGATCGTCCCCGGGCGGAACCCGATCGCCCGTAGCGTGGCGAGCTCGCGGCGGCGTGAGTCGACCATCGCATACAGGGAGTTGACCGCGCCCAGGGTGCCACCGATCGCCATGATGGTGCCGACGAAGTAACTCGCGAAATCGAGGAGGGAGTTCAGCCGCCCGAACTCCTCGGTGACCACGGTCCGCTGCCGCAGCGCATCGAGCCGCAACGCGGGATTGGCCTTGACCGCCGCGCGGAACGCGGCGAAATCCGCCGGTGAGCGCAGCATGACCTCGATACCGCTGTAGGAGTTGCGGGCGAATACCGACATGATGGTGTTGACGTCGGCAAAAATCATGCACTGGCTGGCCTGTCCGAGATCGAAATGGCCGACGACCGTCCATGCCAGACCGCGGATCGAGCGCTCGCTGCCGATCCCGAACCCGGAAAATTGCCGGGTGCATGCATTGCTCGCGACGAGCTCGCGCATGCCCGGACGAAACATGCGGCCGGCCGTAAACTGCATCTCCGGCCGGTATTCGGTGATGTTGGGCGTGACCCCCACCAGTGGAACGAAGATACGAGTGCCCGTGCCGCGCCGGCGGCCGTCGATCGAGATCATCGACTCCAGGACCACGATCGGCCGCCCCGCCGGGTCGCGCCGGATGTCGGGGAAGCCCTGCACCGCGGCGGCCTCGTCCCGCGGAATGCTGCCGAACAGGGGCTGCTGGCCGAGACCCGCGATGACGACGCGATCGGCACGCACATCGCTCATCTCCTGCCGGCGCGCGCCGCTGCCCATTGCGAGCATCGAGACGAGCACACCCACGGCGCACGCCACGCCGAGCAGGATGGTCAGAACCGGTCCCCCTCGTGCCACCAGCCCCCACAGGCTGACCGCGAGGAGCGCGCGGAATTGCCGGATGGCGCTCATCGAAGTGCCGTCATTGCTCCGCCAGGGCTGCGGCGACCTCGATCCGGGCGGCCATGAGGGCCGGGGCGGCTGCACTGACCAGCGCGACTGCCAACGCTGAAACGAGCCCCGCGGCGACGATGGTCCAGGGCATCGAGAGCCCGTGGAAGAATGGCGTGGTGTAGGGAAATGCCAGAGTGGCCAGAGCCAGGCCACAGCCGGCAGCCGCCACGCAGATGGCGATCGCCTCGGCAAGTGTCAAGGCGAAGATCGCGGCACTGGTGAACCCGACTGTCTTCAGCACCGCAATCTCCGCCGTCCGCTCGCGCACGGACTGGATCATCATGGTAGCAGTCGCGAAAAGCAGAGCCGCCATCACGGCGGTGACGACCGCCCGGATGAGGAACTCCAGATCGCCGATGGATTGCAGATTCGTCTGAGCCAACTCCCGTATCGACTCGCTGCGGGTCTCGTTGGGTGAGTTCGCGAAGCGCGCATCGATGGCATCCGATACCAGCGCGGCGGCTCGCGGGTCCGCGACCCTGACATTGAAATGGTGCACCGTATCCTCGCCGCTCGAGCGGGCTTCATTCCAGTAGTCATAGTTGATCAGCACGTTCCTGTCGCCGCTGCCGATATCGCTGTCGGTGAAAGTTCCCACCATGTCGAACGTCCAGACGGCAGAGCCGTCGCGCTTGGGCACCTGCGACATCAGCGGGATGCGGTCGCCAACTTTCCAGCCATATTCCTTGGCGAGCTCCGCTCTGACCAGAATACCCGTTCTGGTCGCGCGGAAGGCTTTGACGTAAGACGGTGAGATCGTAAAGGTAAACGCCGACAGCCAACCCTTGTCCGGCCGGACGGCGACGAGGCCCACCTGCTGATCGGGCTTCTGATAGACAGCTCCGGCCAGATCCACCGGGATCACCTCCTGGACTCCCGGCACGGACTTGATCTGCCCGAGCATCCCGAGAGGCAGCGGCTCGGACCAGCTCAAGCGACTGTGGACGATCAGCAGATCGGCGCGGGCCGCGGCGATGGCATGCTCGGCGCCCGTCTTCACTCCCTGCAGCACGCCAAAGAGCGTGAACGCCACGGCGACCTGAAGGAAAATCAGGACCGTGCGCCCGGGCTTGCGCCGGATACCGGCCCAGACGAGCGGCAGATACTTCATGGCCGGGCGAGACTACTCCCGAAGACAGAATCGAGTCCAGATCGGCCAGGCCCCCCCGCGTTGACGCGGGCTGGCGCCGGGAATAGGATGTTACCGATACCATAACATGCACCTCAGGGGGATCCCGTGGAAAGCAAACTCGCCAATCCCGCGCCTCTCGGTTTGATCGGCTTCGCCAGCACCACGTGGCTCCTGAGCATGGTGAACGCCGGACTGTTCGGCGGCAGCAGCCTTCCCATCGTCCTCTCCATGGCGCTCGCGTTCGGCGGCGGCGCGCAGGTGCTCGCCGGCATCCTCTCCTTCATCCGCGGCAATACGTTTGCCACGGTCGCATTCGTCGGCTACGGGTCGTTCTGGCTGTCCTTCGTGGCGTACGCGCACGAGTTCGGCGGCGGCGCTCCGCCGGCGTTCGTCGGGTGGTACCTGATCGTCTGGGGGGTGTTCACGTTCTACATGTGGATCGCCTCCTTCCGCCACACGACCGTGCTGCAGCTCGTATTCCTGACGCTCTGGATCACGTTCTTCCTGCTGGCGGCCGGGGAGCTGCGCGGGTCCCCCACGCTGCACGCCGCGGGCGGCTATCTCGGCATGATCTGCGCCGCGCTGGCGGCCTACCTCTCCGCCGCCGAGGTCATCAACGCCGACTACGGCAGGACCATTCTGCCGATAGGCGCGAAAGCATAGAGAATGCCATGCGGTTACTCGGTAACCTCATCTGGCTGCTCTTTGGCGGACTCGCCACCGCGATCGGCTGGTGGGTGGCGGCGCTGCTGGCCGCCATCACCATCATCGGTATCCCCTTCTCGATCGCCGCCTTCCGCATCGGCACCTTCTCCCTGTGGCCGTTCGGCCGGGAAGTCGTCGACCGGCCTGAGCCCGGTGAGGGCCGCAAGCTCCTCGTTCTCTTGGGCAACATCATTTGGATCATCCTGGGCGGCATCTGGCTCGCCCTGGCGCACCTCTTCTTCGCCCTGCTGCTCGCGATCACCATCATCGGCATCCCCTTCGCCGTCCAGCATCTGAAGCTCGCCCACCTCTCCCTCACCCCATACGGCAAGATGATCGTCGTGCGGCGCTGATATTCCCGGAAACCTTTCTCCCTGCCGGGGGCACCTACCGGCGAACCGCGCTCTGGCGAAGGTCTCGGGGAGACTCCAATGACTACGAACGGCAGCGGGCGGCCCCGACCGGGGCACGTCGCCCAGACGATCCTGATCGCTCTCGCAACCATGATTGGCGTGCCGGCGCTCGCCGCCGACACGTTCATCCCAAGACTGCTCAACACCTCGACCATTCCGTCGAACGGCGATCTCAATCCGTACGGCGTCGCTTTCGTGCCGGAAGGCTTTCCGGGCGGAGGTCAGATCAGGACCGGGGATGTGCTCGTCAGCAACTTCAACGATAACGCCAACATACAGGGGACCGGGACGACGATCATTTCCTACTCCCCGAATGGAGCCGTAGCCGCCCCGGGGACCGCGAACACATTCTTCACCAGCTCGCAGCCTGGCCTGAGCACCGCGCTCGGTGTGCTGCGCGGCGGCTTCGTGCTGGTCGGCAACGTCCCCACGACGGGAGGCGCATTCCCCGCACAGCAGGGCACCCTTCAGGTCATCGACCGCAACGGCAACCTGGTGCAGACGCTGTCCGATGCGACGTTCCTGGACGGTCCCTGGGACCTCGCCCTGGATGACCACGGCTCATCGGCGCACATTTTCGTTTCCAACGTCGTGAGCGGCACGGTGTCACGTCTCGACGTCAAGGTGGGGTCCAAAGGCCTCACCGTGAGCAGGATGGTCACGCTCGCCGCGGGCTACTCGGTACAGCCTAATGTCGGGGCCGTGATTCTGGGGCCGACCGGGTTGGCGCTCGACGCCGGAAGAGACACACTTTACGTCGCCTCGACCGCCGACAACGCGGTCTATGCCGTTTCCAACGCCAGTCACGCCACCACTGCCGTCCATCGAGGCCACCTCGTTTTTGCGAATTCACACCTGCGCGGACCCCTCGCCCTGCGCTTCGCGCCGAACGGCGACCTCCTGACCGCCAACGGCGATGCCGTCAACGCCGATCCCGCGCATCCGAGTGAGATCGTGGAATTCACACCCTCCGGACACTTCGTCGGTGAGTACAACGTGGATGCGAGCCAGGGGGGCGCATTCGGGCTCGACGCCGTCCGGGACAGCGACGGTCGGGCCAACTATGCCGCGGTGGACGATGTATCGAGCGGCTTGTCCGTGTACCGTCTGCGCGCCGGCGAAGAGCACTAGCACGCCCCAGTCGGTATAGTCCTCGTTCCGAGCCGGCCGTCCTTCGTGTCGAAACGATGGACGGCCGTTCGGCCAGGAAGCAGGCCCTGCAAGGCCGCTGCCAACCGAATACGAGGAGATCCGATCATGCCGAATACCGTGCGACTCCATCGAGTCCTGGCCACGAAGCCGGAGAAAATCTACCGCGCCTTCATCGAGGCCGACGCCATGGCCAAGTGGCTGCCGCCGAATGGCTTCACCTGCACCGTGCATGAGCTCGAGCCCAGGGTCGGCGGCTCCCATCGCATGTCTTTTCGCAATTTCACCAACGGACAAGGTCACTCGTTCGGTGGAAAATATCTCGAGCTCGTCCCTCATGAGCGCCTGAGCTACACCGACCGGTTCGACGATCCGAGCCTTCCAGGTGAGATCCGGGTGACCGTGACGCTCAAGAAGACCCTGGTCGGCACGGAGCTCACCATCGTGCAGGAAGGATTGCCGGATGCCATCCCGGTGGAAGCGTGTTACCTCGGCTGGCAGGAATCCCTGCGCAACCTGGCGCGGCTCGTGGAGCCGGACATCAACCCGTGATGCGAGTCAGCGGCCGGATCGATGCGCGGCGCCGCTCTCAGTGACCTCCCTGCACCAGCAGGCCGGCATCGCCGAGAGCGGCGGCGAGACTCTCCTCGATTCGCGCCGCCTCCTGGCGAGCGATGTGTTGCAGGTGCAGCGTCGGGCCGGTGAGCACCTCGAGACCACGCTTCAAGACGGCGCCGGAGGCGCGAATGCCTGCCTTGTGCTGATCGAAACGTGCCGCGGGAGCGTAGTTGCTCATACCGACGTACACCCCGAATGGGCCGCCTCTGCGATCCCGATAATCGAGAAGCACCAGATAGACGTTCGATCGTCCCTTGCGGGCGGCGGTGAAGCGGGCGGCGATCTCGTAAGCGGCCGCAAGCCAATCGACATACGTCATCGGGAGCCACTCCGGAATCGAGCTCGCCGCAGTCTTCCAGAGCCGGTCGAGAGCCGGATCGAAGTCGAATCCGAGCTCGCTGCGCATCCAGAGCTCGTGGATGCAATGCGCTCCGGCCGGCCCGTCGCCCTCCCCGATCGCGACCTCGAGCCGCCTGCGGATCTCGATGCCTTGCAGCGAACGGAGGGGACGGTCCGCCGGGGCCGAGCGCGGCCAGTCGGAAGATCGAGAGCGCGCCTTCACGCCCACGATCTCAGAGGCTACCAGCCGCCGTCGATGATCGCGCGCGTCTCCTCCACGGCGATCCGCCAGATGGCGAGCATCTCCTCATCCGACCGCCCATAGCGGCCGCCGAAGTTGCCGTCGCCGATGTATTCGCGGACCGCCGCCGGCTCCTTCAAAGCGCGCACGCGCGAGAGGTCCACCATCGGCTTCTCGCGCGCCGGATATTCGACCCCAGCGACCCGCGTCCAGGGAAAATTCTCCATCCAGGAAGCATGCGACGCCACGGGATCGGCCGCCTGCACCGCCTGCCAGGTGGCAGGCGCGTTCCACCAGTTGTGGAACTTGATGGTGACGCCCGGCTTGGATGCGCGCCAATCGGCAATCCTGGACTGCACCGACGTATTGCCGCCGTGGCCGTTGACGATGGCGATACGCCTGAAGCCATGGGTGGCCACGCTGTCGAGAATGTCCAGGATCAGCCGTCCGTAAGTCTCCGCCGTGACGCTGACGGTGCCCGGGTAGGCCATGAAATAGGGCGTCATCCCGAATGGCAGGCCGGGGTAGACCGGGACACCGAGAGGCTCGGCCGCCTCGATCGACACACGCTCGGAGAGGATGTGATCCACACAGAGGCTGAGCCCGGCGTGCTGCTCGGTGCTGCCGATGGGCAGCACCGCCCGGTCATCGTGCGCGAGATAGGCCTCGACCTGCGCCCAGTTCATGTCGGCGATTCGCATGCTGCCGCCCTCTCGTCTGTGGAAACAGCCGTGCCCGGCAATTAAGCTGCCGTCCTGGTATGCCGGGGGTGTCGCCATGATAGCCGATCACGCCAAGACCCACCGCCACCCGAACAAAGCGTTCCTGGTGCTCTTTTTCATGGAGGTCTGGGAGCGCTTCGGGTACTACGGCATGGCATCGCTGCTGTTGCTGTACATGGTGCAGCAACGCCGTTTCGACGACACTCGGGCCGACCTCGTCTGGGGGGCCTTCTCGGCGTTGGTTTACACCGTGCCGATACTCGGCGGCTACATCGGCGACCGCGTGCTCGGGCTGCGCCGCACCATGATCCTGGGCGCCGCCATGCTGGGACTCGGGTATCTGCTGCTGTCACTGCCGACGGACGCCGCGCTCTTTCCGGCGATGGGCGTGATGGCGCTCGGCAACGGCCTGTTCAAGGTCAATCCCAACAACCTGGTCTCGCGGCTGCACGAAGGCAGGCATTCCAGGTTGGATATTCTCTTCACGATCTACTACATCTCGCTGCAGATCGGCGCCTTCGTCTCGATTCTGCTGTTGCCTTGGATCAAGGACCATCCCGGCTGGCTCATCACCCTGGGGTCGCTGCGCTTCGACAGCTGGCATCTGGCGTTCGGCGTCAGCGCCATCGGCCTGGCGTTGGCATTGGTGAGCTATGGCCTGATCGGCGATTACCTGCGGCCTTACGGTGCGGAGCCGGACTTCGCACCGCTCAAGTCGGGCATCCTGGCCGCGATCATCGTGCTGTCGCTGCCGGTTGCGGCGCTGCTGTCGGAAATCATCCGCTACCGCACCGCCACCCTGGTGGTGGTCGGCCTGGCCGCCGCGCTCCTCGTGTATGTTTTCGCCCGCTTGCTGACGCAGAGCGAGGGCGGTAGCCGCAATCGCGTGATCGCCTGCATCATTTTCACGCTCATCTCGGTCATCTGGGCGGTGTACAACCAGCAGATCTACACTTCGCTCACACTCTTCGCTCTACGCAACGTGCGCCACTCGCTCCTCGGCGTGCCCGTCTCGGCGGCGCAGTTTCAGGACCTCAATCAGTTCTGGCTGATGGTGTTGGCGGGGCCGCTCGCGTGGCTGTACCACCGAATGGGCAAGAGCCGCCGGGGCGACTTCTCCATCGCCTCGAAGTTCACGGCCGGCCTGTATCTGCTCGCGGCGGCGTTCTTTCTCTATGCGGCGAGCCGCGTGACGGCGATAAACGGGGTGAGCTCGCCCTGGTGGCTGGTAGCCGGTTACGGCGCGCAGTCGCTGGGTGAGCTCCTGATCGCCGCGCTCAGCTTCTCGATGGTCTCGCAGTTGGTGCCGCAGCGATCGCGGGGCATCATCATGGGGGGCTGGTTCCTCGGGATGGGCCTGAGCCTCTACGCCGGTGGCGCCATAGCGAGCCTCGCCAGCATTCCCGCCGGCACGCCTTCAGCGGTGGAGACGCTGCCCATCTACACGGAGCTCTTCACATGGCTCGCCCTCGGCGCCCTGGCGGCCGCCATCATCGCGACGCTGCTCGTGCCGTGGCTCGACAGACTGGCGGCCTCACCGATCACAACCGAGTCTGAGCCTCCGGAGTCTCTCATCGGGAATGCGGTGGGTTGAGGGGTGAGCCCCGCGCCGGCTACGCCCCGGGTATGGGCATCACCGGCATGATCTCGACCGACTCGCCCGGAAAGATCGTGAAATGGGGATGCTTCTCGAAGAGGCGGGCGGCGGCCTCGTGGGAGTCCGCACGTACGACCGTGAAGGCGCCCATTTGGTTACTGACGTCTTCGAGCCCTCCCGAGGTGACCTTCTTGGTCTTTCCCAACGGCCCTCCCAGTGCGACGATGGCGGCCTGGTGCTTTTCGACCCAGGCCTTCCAGGCCGCCATGCCTTCACGTTCCTTGCCACGGCGCTCGTCCTCGGTAAGCGCATTCCAGGCCGCCCACCGCGGGCCCGTCTTGCTGCCGAGAAAAACGGCGAGATAGGTATTGTTCGCGCTCATCGTCAACTCTCCCATCCGGTCTGGCGTCCGAGCGATTGCCCGGCCTTACCTGCTGGCCGAACGGGCCGGGACCCAATCGACAGCGAGCTGAAATAAAAGAGGCTTGAGAGCTCGGGGAATCAGCCAATCGCGAGCTGCGTCCCGGACCGGGTGCTCCCGCCGAGGCTACCCTTGGCTGACCATGGCCACTCCCAGATTGGTCAGTCACGCGATCTTACGTAATCCGGAGAGTGATGCCTCCGCGGTATTGATTGCCGCGCTGCCGGACCTCGCTCTGATCGTCGGCCGGGACGGCACCCTCCTTGCCCAGGGCGGCGGTCGCGATACGGGCAGCCTGAACCCGTCGGCGGACGCCATCGGCAAACCGCTGGAAGCCTCCTGGCCCGCGCCGGTCGCGGCGTTGCTGAGACAACTCACGCGCAAGTCGATCGCGCAGCGCGCCACCACCGAGGCCCGCTTCACGGAGAGCGGCATCGAATACAACGCCCAGGCCTCGCCCAGGGGACCCGATCGCGCCGTTTGCATCATCCGCAGAGTCGATAGCTCGGCCGCGGATGATATCTCGGCCAGTGGCGAGCGCCCCCCGCCCCACCTCGACCGGCGCGGGTTTCTGCAACGATTCAAGGAATCGACATCCTGGGCCGCCATGCGCGAGACACCCCTCGCGCTGGCCGTGATCCACGTCGATGGGGTCACGGATATCGCCCAGGTGCTCGCCTCACAGGTGTCGGAGCAGGTGATGAGCCTCGCGATCCGCAGGCTTCCGCCGCCGACGGCCGCCACGGGTGCGCGCGGGGAGCCGCAATGGTACCTCGGGCAGCTCGGCGAGAGCCTCCTCGCCCTGGTATTCGAGAGTGCGGAGCGGGAATCGATCGAGACCTGCGTCGCCGCGATCTGCTCGAGCCTGCGCGAGCCGATCCACACGGGCGATGCGGAATTCCACCTGACGCCCCATGCCGGAGTTGCCATTCTCGGACAGGATGCCTCCACGCCCAAGCTCCTCCTGGAGCAAGCGCGCGCCGCGGCCCTGGAGGCGCGCCGGTCGGGGTCCGCGTCGCAGGTCCGTTTCTTCACCGATACCATGAAGCTTCGCGCTCTCGCCCGCATGGATCTCACGCGAGAGCTGCGCGATGCGATCGCCAACGGCGATATCCGGCTGCGTTATGCCGGCCGTCACGACCTGAAGAGCGGGCGCCTCGCGGCCTGCGTCGGTTATCTGCGTTGGCAACATCCCTTGCGCGGCGAGATCCGTCCGGCGGAATTCCTGCGCATCGCCGCGGCCACGGGGCTCGCGGCCTCGCTGTCGCGGGCCGTCCTCGAGCATCTGCGCAATGACTTCGCGCTGCTCGCATCCCGCTGCGCACCCGAGGTCCACGTCTCCTTCGGCGCCCTGCGGCATCACATCCTGCACGAGAGCTTCGTGAACGATGTGGCCCGGCTCATCGCCGAGGGCGGCATCCCCGCCGAGCGGCTCGAGATCCGAATCGCCGAGAAAGTGTTCATCACCCGCGAGCGGGCCCATTCCGAGGCGCTGAATCGCCTCGGCGTCCGTCTGGTCGTCGATGAGGTGGCCCGCGGCATGGGGTCTCTCGACTCCCTCGCCCGCGCCCCCGTCTGGGGCTTGCAGCTCGACCGCGCGTGGGTGGCGGCGCTGCGGACCGATCCGATCGCCCGCAAGGTTTGCCGGGCGGGCATCGAGATGGCCGCCGCCCTCGGGCTCGTCCCGATCGCGACCGGCGTCGATGAAGCCGAGACCCGGGATGTGCTGCTCGATCTCGGCTGCGCCTACGGCAGCGGCGATCTCTATCGTGACGACGAGTTGGACATAACGCGCCGTCCGATTTGACGGGCCGTTATGTGACGCAGGTCACGGAGCCTGCACGGGTCGATGCGGGCGCCGGCACTGAGATCGAGGTCACATTCATCCGAGAATGCGCGCCACGAAACCCAATAAGAGCAGGCCGCGATGCGCATTTCCCGCTTCGTACCGATTTCGATCCTCGCTTTCGCGCTCGTCGCCCTCGCGCCCCGGGCGAACGCATCCACCAGGGTGTACATCGTGCAGGCCCCGAGCGCGGCGGTCGCTCGCGCCAGCGTGCTTCGCGTGCATGGCCGGCTCCAGCGCGAGCTCCCGATCATCCACGCGGTCGCCGCTCGCCTCGACGCGCTGCAGGCGGCACGGCTGCGCGGCCTTCCCGGCGTGCGAGTGTTCGCTGACCGAGCGGTCGACACGCGGGGTACGACGTCCCTGTTGTCGAGTCTCACGACCACGATCACTACGACCACCAGCAGCACCCTGAATTCCACCGACTCCACCCTTGCCACCAATCCCTTGGTGACGACGGTCACCAGCACGACTGCCCCGCTCTACTCGACCATTACCACGAATCCCCTGACCAGCTCCGTGACGAGTCCGCTCGTCTCGACGCTGAGCGCCGCCACGCCGACGCAGGACGGATCGGGCGTGCTCGCCCTGCCCCTGACGTACGAGACCAACTACCCGACGGTCGTCGATGCGCCGCCGCTGCAACAAGCCGGCATCACGGGCAGAGGCGTGACCATCGCCGTACTCGACACCGGCCTGTGGCAGGACCTCACGCAGAACTATGGCGCGCGCGTGCTCGCCACCGTCGACGTCCTGAACGGTGGCTCTGGCGCAGTGACCGGCGATTCGTACGGCCATGGCACTCACGTCACGTCCATTGCGGCAGGCGGCGCGCAGAACCTCGCGGGCCAGTATTTCGGCATCGCGCCCCAGGCCAACCTCGTCATCGTGCAGGCTTTCGACGGCCAGGGCCGCGGAAGCTACGCCAACGTGATCGCGGGGATCGGCTGGATCGTCGCGCACCGCAAGCAATACAACATCCGGATCCTCAATCTCTCGATCGGCGCGCCGCCGCAGTCGTTCTACTGGCAGGATCCCCTCGATCAGGCCGTCATGGCCGCCTGGCAGGCGGGCATCGTGGTCGTGGCGGCCGCCGGCAACGAGGGACCGAATCCCATGACCATCGACGTGCCCGGCAACGTCCCCTACGTGATCACCGTCGGCGCGCTCACGGACAACTACCAGCCGTACAACCCAGCCGACTGGCGGCTCGCCTCGTTCTCATCGACGGGCCCGACCTACGAGGGATTCGTCAAGCCCGAAGTAGTGGCTCCGGGCGGCCACATGGTGGGCTCCATGGCGAGCGGCAGTTACCTCGCAAACATCGATCCCAATTCGATGATGATCGCCGAAGAGCTGTTCACGATGTCCGGCACCTCGCAGGCTGCCGCCGCGACCTCCGGCGTGGTGGCGCTGATGCTGCAGGCGAATCCGTCGCTCACGCCGGATGAAGTGAAATGCCGTCTGATGGCCTCCGCGCGGCCGGCCGTGACATCCTCCGGCACCCTCGCCTACAGCGTCTTCCAGCAGGGTGCCGGCCTCATCAACGCGGTCGCCGCGGTCGACAGCTCGGCGACGGGTTGTGCCAACGTCGGCCTCGACATCAGCGCCGACCTGACTGGCACGGAGCACTTCCACGGGCCGGCCAACCGGGATCGCTACGGCAACTACTACATCATGAACATGGGGGCCTGGAGGCCGGGCACGGCCGAGCCCGGCGACGGGCTCACCTGGTCGGGTGGATACCCGGGAGCTCAGGGATACAGCTGGAGCGACGGGTACCCGTGGGGCCAGGGGTTCTCTTACGCGTGGTCGCAAAATTACGCCTGGACCAGCAATTATGCCTGGACCAGCAACTACGCCTGGACGAGCAATTACGCCTGGACCAGCAATTACGCCTGGACCTCGTCCGTCCCCTGGTGGACCCAGTCGCAGTCTCCGCCCGCGACGGCCTCCGCACCCATCCAGCCCTGGGTCCCCAACCAATAACCGTGCGAGGCGCGGCGTGACTCTGAGCACGCGTATGGGCACTGCAGGCCGATCCCTGATTGGAGGAGTCGTGTTGCTGCTGGTGGCCTCGGTGGCCACCGCAGCGGCCGCTCCGCCCCTTTATGTGACCAATCTGACGACGGCGGACGGCTTGCCGGAGGGCAACGTCCACACCGTGCTGCAGGACTCGCAGGGATTCGTGTGGTTCGGCACGGAAGACGGCCTCGTCCGCTATGACGGCCAGCACCTCGCCCGCTACGGGTATTCTCCCGGATCCAAACATTCCCTGCCGGGCGAATTCATCTGTCAGGCCGTGGAGGGGCCGCGCCACGATCTCTGGATCGCGATCAGGAACGGGGGCATCGCGCGGTGGAACCGCCTGACGAATGATTTCACGGTGTTCAAGCACGAGCCGAATGATCCCAACTCCCTGGCGAGCGATGAAGTGCGTACGCTCGCGATCGACGCGCAGGGGCGGGTGTGGATCGGGACGAGTGACGCCGGGCTCGACGTGCTCGATCCCCGATCGGGCCGCTTCCAGCACTTGCGTCACGACGCCGCCCGTCCAGGATCCCTGGTCAGCGATCACGTGACGGCCCTCGCGTTCGATACCGCCGGCGACCTCTGGATAGGCACCGATCAGGGTCTCGATGAGCTCGCGCCAGCCGGACACACGTTCCGCCATCTTGGCCTCTCGGCCGCAGATCCGCACGCAGCGGGCGGAGCCTATGTCACGCAGGTGCTCCAGGGTCGCGACGGCTCCATCTGGGTCGGCATGAAGAGCGCCGGACTCCATCGCCTGGATGGCAACGGCCATCTCGAGCAGGTCTTCCGCCACGACCCGCGCAATCCGGACTCGCTTGTGAGCGACGAGGTGCACGCCCTCCTCGATGACCGGCAGGGGCGCTTGTGGGTAGGAACCGCGGCGGGACTCGACCTGCTCGACCGCGTCACGGGCACATTCGTCCACTACGGCCACGAGCGCGACGACCCGCATACTCTACCCAACTCCTCCATCCTGTCGCTCTACCAGGATGCCGCCGGCCTGGTGTGGATCGGGACCGCCACCGGTGGCGTCAGCCGCTGGGATCCCCGCAGCGCCGAGCTCGGCGCGCACCGGCCCGATTGGCTCGATGGGCGGTTCGTCACGGCCTTCGCCGATGCTCCCGACAACAAGGTCTGGATCGCCTCCATGGGCGGCGGGCTCGCCGAGTACGATCTCGGTGCCGGCCGGAGGGTCGATCTCGGCGGCCTCACGCAACGGCTCCAGGATATCGATCATGGCCGCGTGATGTCGCTACGCGCGGATCGCCGCGGCCGATTGTGGATCGGCACGATGGACCGCGGCATCGCCATACTCGATCCCAGCGGCAAGCTGACCTGGATCCCCGCCAAGCGCGGCGACCCGCACGCGCTGAGCGCCCCGGGGATCATGACGATCTTCCAGGCTCGCAACGGCGAGATGTGGGTCGGCACCTTCGGCGGCGGTGCCGATATCATCGATCCGGCGACCGGGCGAGTGCGCCAGCTCCCCTACGGCTCGCATCCGGGTGAGGTGAGCGGCGACAAGGTCACCGCCCTGGCGGAGGATTCCCGGGGCAACATGTGGATCGGAACGGACGGCAGCGGCGTCGATCTCGCACAGCCGGATGGCACGGTGATCAAGGTGTTCCGTCATCAACCCGACGGTCTCAACAGCGTGCCGTCCGACACGATCTTCGATCTGGCGGTGGACTCGCATGACAGGGTCTGGATCGGAACGAGCGGTGACGGCCTGGCACTTGCGACCGGCGATGACTCCAACCCTGAGTCGTTCCGCTTCCAGACCTTCTTCCAGCGCCAGGGACTGACCAGCGACGCCGTCAATGGCGTGCTGGTCGACGCGCACGGCGATGTCTGGATGAGCGGCAACGCGGGCCTCATGCGGCTCGATCCGCAGTCCGGCCTCATCAAGAGCTACCACATCGCCGACGGCGCCATGGGGGAGGAGTTCACCACCGGAGCCTACTTCCGGCTCCGCGATGGCCGGCTCTGCTTCGGAGGGCCCGGCGGCTTCAACATCTTCGACCCTGCGCGTCTCACGGCAAACGCGACGCCGCCGCGACTCGCGCTCACCCGGGTCGAGATCCTGGGCGTGCCCGCCGCCGGCGCGACCCCGTACTGGCTGCGTACCCGCATCCCGCTTTCCTACCGCGACAACATCGTCTCGCTCGATTTCAGCGTGCTCGACTTCACCTCTCCCGAGCACAATCGGATTGCCTACCGCATGGCCGGCCTGACCGACCGTTGGATCGACCTTGGCACTCAGCACCGGATCACGCTCACCAACCTTCCCCCGGGCAATCACGTGCTCGAAGTCCGGGGCGTCAGCTCCGATTCCGTGTGGAGCGCGCCACTCGCGATCACACTGCATCGTGATCCGGCGCCGTGGGAATCGCCCTGGGCCTACGCGATCTACGTCCTGACGGTGGTGGGCTTGCTGGCTCATCGCCTTCGCAAGCAGCAGCTCGAGCGCCGACATCAGGCCCGTGAGCGCGAACGCCTCGAGGCGGAGGTGGCCGCGCGCACCCGCGAGCTCTCCGAGAGCAACCGCCAGCTCGCCGACGCCGCGCGCGCCAAGAGCGACTTCCTCGACCGGATGAGCCACGAGCTGCGCACGCCGATGAATGGCGTCGTCGGCATGACGGAGCTGCTGGCCCGCACGCCGCAATCGCCGACTCAGGCGCGGCTCACGCAGACGATCCGCTCCTCCGCGCAGGTGCTGCTGCGAATCGTCAACGACCTGCTCGATCTGTCGCGGGCGCAGGCCGGAAAAATCACGCTCGAGGCGCTGCCGATCGATCTCACACGGATCCTGGAGGAGTGCGCCCGGCTCTTCAGCGCGACCACACAGGCCAAGGGTGTTCGCCTCGAGGTTCGACCGCCTCCGGTCGTCGGGCACGCGATGCAGGGAAAGACCCTGGTGGGCGATCCGTTCAGGATGCGTCAGATCGTGATGAATCTGATCGGCAACGCGGTCAAGTTCACGGAACGGGGCTCGATCCGAGTGTGGGCGGACATGGAGGTCGCCGCAGACGGGCGCGCCGCCGTACGCATCTCGGTTGCCGATACCGGCATCGGAATGGATGCCGCCGCTGTTGCCAGGATCTTCGAGCCCTTCACGCAGGCCGATGAGTCGACCAGCCGGCGATTCGGCGGCAGCGGCCTCGGGCTGGCGATCTGCCGCGAGCTGGCCGAGCTCATGGGGGGCCGGATCACGGTCGAGAGCGCGCCCGGTGCGGGCTCGACTTTTCACGTCATGCTGCCCCTCGAATTGCGCGACCTGCAGGCGCACGTCCCCGGCGCGGCGAGCGGTGACTCGCGCGGCTCGACCACGGCGATCGGCGGTCACGTGCTGATCGTGGAGGACGAAGCGGTCAACGCGGAGGTCGGATGCGGCTATCTCGAAGCACTCGGCTGCACGTCCGTGTGGGCAAAGGACGGAGCGGAAGCTCTCGCGCGCAGCGCGACCGAGCGGTTCGATCTGATCCTCATGGACCTCAACATGCCCGGTTTCGATGGCTACGAGACGGCCAGGCTGATGCGTGAGCGCTCCGGCTCCTCGTCCCGGGTGCCCGTCGCCGCGCTGACCGCGCACACCCCATCGCAGGTGCGCAAGCGCTGCGAAGCGGCCGGTATCGACGACATCCTCAGCAAACCCTACACGCCGGCGGAGCTCGAGCAGCTGCTGCGGCGTTGGATACCGGCCCAGCGGGAGCCGCAGGCTCCTGCGCTGCAGACCCGCGCCGGCCCGGCCGCCGAGCTGGATGCTTCCGCGCGCGAGTCAACGTCTGACCCGGGACAGGTGCAAGCACCGCTGACGCTCGAGCACCTCTCGCGGCTCGACCAGGCGACCGTCATGCGGCTGCGCGGCTCGGGACCCAAGGGCCGGGCCCCGGTCTACTCGAGACTGGTCGAGCTCTTCCGCACCGGATCTACCACCGCCCTCGCGGAGCTGCAGGAGGCGCTGGCGGCCGGCGACCTGACGGCGGCGCGCTCGACCTGCCACAAGCTGAAGTCGAGCGCGGCGAATGTCGGTGCGCTCGCCTTCTCGGAAAACGTCCGACGGCTCGAGCAGCTCTGCGCGGCGGGCGACTCCGCCGGCGCCTGGAGCGCGTTCGAGCGCTTGCGCTCGGCTCATCCGGCGCTGATCTCGGAACTGACGGCACTCGATCGACGGGAGAGCGCATGACCGCGACCACGGAACGACCCATCGCGATCATCGCGGACGACGAGGAGACCGGGCGGCTGCTGCTCGCGGAAGCCGCCGAGCAGGTGGGCCTTGCGCCGCTCACCTACGATAACGGCGCCTCGGCGCTCGAGGCTGCCATTTCCTATGGCGCCGCCATCGTCCTCCTGGATGTCGAGATGCCTGGACTGGACGGCTACGCCGTGTGCCGGCGGCTGCGGGATGATCCGCGCTTCACGATCACTCCCATCGTGATGGTGACCGGTCACGAAGACTCCACGGCGATCAGCCTCGCCTTCGAGGCCGGCGCGACGGATTTCGTCTCGAAGCCGGTCAACTGGGCCCTGCTGCCGCGGCGCCTCGAATACATTCTGCGCAACTCCGCCGCCGCCGAGCGCATCGAGCGGCTGGCCTATTTCGATCCGCTCACCGGCCTTCCCAACCGGCAATGCTGTCTGGAAACCGCGGAGCGGGAGTTCGCGGCGGCCTCGCACACCGGCGAGCGGGTCGCCGTCGTCTACCTCGACCTCAACAGCTTCAAGCGGATCAACGACAGCTTCGGCCATTCGGTGGGAGATGCGGTGCTGCGCACGGTCGCCGGCAAGCTCGCACGCTCGATCGAAGGCCTGGCCGACGTGCGCACTCACGTCTCCCTGGCGCGATTCGGCGGCGACGAGTTCGTGATACTGGTCCGCCACCGGGAGGCCGGCGTGGTCGCGCTGCGGGTCGCCGAGCAGTGCAGCGCCGCGTTCAAGGAGCCCATCCTGCACGACGGGCTAGAGTTCTATTCGGCGCCAAGCATAGGCATTGCCGCCTATCCTGACGATGGAGAGGACGTCGCCACGGTGCTCAAGCATGCGGATACCGCGATGTATCAGGCGAAGACCGGCAATGCCGCGCCGATCGCCGTGTACGCGCCAGCGATGAGCAGCCGCCTGCGCGACTGGCTCGAGCTCGAGGCGCGCCTGCGGCGCGCGGTCCAGGAAAATCGCGTGCACCTGCTGTTTCAACCCAAGTTTCGCATCAAGGACCAGCGCCTCTCGGGCGTGGAGGCCTTGTTGCGCTGGTGCGATCAGGAGCATGGCGAAGTCTCACCGACGCGCTTCATCGAGATCGCCGAGGACAGCGGGCTCATCCTCGAGATGGGCAGCTGGGTGGTGCGGGCCGCGTGCCGGCAGCTGCGCAAGTGGCTCGATGCGGGTTTTCCCATCCCGGTGGCGATCAACGTCTCCGGGAAGGAGCTCCTGCATGGCGATCCGGCGCGCGTCGTAGAGACGGAAGCGGCGGCGGCCGGCGTGCCGACCTCGCTCATCGAGATCGAGATCACGGAGTCGGTGCTGGTGCAGGATTCCGCCGCCGTGCGCCGCGCGCTCGCGAGACTGCGGGAGCTCGGGTGCCGCCTCGCGCTCGATGATTTCGGAACCGGCTATTCCTCCCTCGCCTACATCACTCGCTTCCCGCCCGATCGGCTGAAGATCGACAAGGCCTTCGTACGCAACGTCGATCGTTCCGCGAGCGATGCCGCGATCGCCAATGCCATTCTCTCACTCGCCCAGACGCTGGGGCTCGTCGTGACCGCCGAAGGCATCGAGCGGCCCAGCCAGCTCGAGTGGCTGCGCGCCCGCGGCTGCGAGGAGGCGCAGGGCTTTCTGCTCTCGCGGCCGCTTTCGGCGGTGGAGCTGGAGACGCGCTACCTGCGCGGCTGCGGCCACAATCTGCCAGGATCCAGCGCGGCAATGTCATAAGGCCCCGGCTCAATAGGGACATCGACCACGTCCGTCTCCTGGCGGAGCACGAGCGGGCCTATCTCGACCACTGCCGACAGTGGGCCCTTCACCGGTAGCCGCGCGGCCGGCGGCGACAAGCCAGTGTTCGATGCAGTAAGCTTCAGGGACGAAGAAGAGGGCGGACGACCGCTCGCAGGTCAGTACGGCAGGGTACCGGGTGGGTCACATGATCGAGCGCCTCAGAGGCAAGGCCGCGGCGGCCTTGATGTCATCCATCGTCCCAGCGTTCCTCGTCTGCGGATCGGCATGGGCGAACGCTCGTCAATATGACATCGCGCCAGCGCCTCGCTGGGTCGAGCCCCTCACCGGCACCGGCAGCCTCCCTGAGAATGCGACCGGCGGGTCGGTGTACATGCTGGTCGACCGCCAGATTCGAGTCGCGCGTGGCTGGTCGGAGTACCGCCGCTATGTGACCCGGGTCGTGAACGCGGCGGGCCTGGAGGATGCCTCCCAGCTCTCCATCGATTTCGACCCCAAGCTCGATCACCTGCAGATCAACGCCGTGACGGTGCGCCGGGGCGCGCAGGTGCTGAATGAGCTGAAGCAATCCCGAATCGAGATCCTGCGGCGCGAGTCAGGTCTGGACGATGGGATCGTCGACGGCACGTTGACCTTTCATTTGCTGATGAGCGATGTGCGCGTCGGTGACGACATCGACGTCAGCTACACGGTCGAGCATCACGCTCCGGCATGGAATGACCGTTTCTTCGAGCGCATCACGACGCGCTGGGGCGTCCCGGTAGGGCGCTCCCGCCTTCGCGTCATCCTTCCGGAAGGCGCGCCGCTCTTTATCTCGGGGACCGAGCCGCGTGCGCCGGCGAGGCACCGCGAGGGAAGCTGGCGCGTCCTGCAATGGGACTGGAACGATCTGCCGGCCGTGACGGACGACGACGACGCTCCGAGCTGGTATCAACAGTATCCTGCCATCCAATTCTCCCAGTTCGCCGATTGGCACGAGCTCGTAACCGCCACCTTGCCGCTCTTCGCCTTCGATGCGCACGACCGCGAGGTTGCCGCGGTGGCGCAGCGGCTGAAATCCGGCGCAACGACGGCGAGCGACCGCGCTCTGGCGGCCGTGCGTTTCGTCCAGGAGGAGATCCGCTATACCGGCCTCGAGCTCGGGTCCGGCGCCTACCGACCGCGACCTCCGTCGGAGGTGCTGCGCAGCCGCTACGGCGATTGCAAGGACAAGGCGTTGCTTGCCGTCGCCCTGCTGCGGGCCATGGGAATCGATGCGGCACCCGCCCTGGTCAGCACACGCTGGCAGAATCATCTGCACGAGCAGCTCCCGAGCCCCGGTGATTTCGATCACGCTGTCGTTCGGATGCGGCTGGCAGGCGAGACCTACTGGATCGACGCAACCGAGACTGGGCAGGGCGGCGATTTGCAGACGCTCGATCAGGCCTACTTCGGCGATGCCCTCGTGATCTCGCCCGGGGTCTCGAAGCTGCAGCGCATGCCGCGAGAGATCCCTGCGCAACCGCTGGTCGCCGCCACGGCCGTCTTCGATCTGCACGGCGGCCTGGATGCCGAAGGCTCATACACGATCGCGACGGTGTATCGCGGATCGGAGGCGGATCACCTGCGCCGCAGACTCCGGCGCACCTCTGCCGCGGAACTCGGCAAGGGCTATCTCGATTACTACCAGCGCCGCTATCCCGGCGTGACCGCAGTGAGTTCCCCCGCAATTCACGACGACCCGGTCGCCGATGAGATCACCGTGAACGAGGCGTACCGCATCCCGCACCCGTTCGAGTCGCTGAGCGGCGGCAAACGGCGCTTCGAGCTCGAGTCGGAGGTGATCGATGACTACGTGCAGCGCCCCAGCCAATCCGATCGCAAGGCGCCGCTCGCACTCGATTATCCGGCGTATGTGACCGAGCAGATCACCATCCGATTGCCGAGCTTCTTTCCGGTGAAGGACGGGGTGGTGGACATCGACCCGGCTGCATTTCACTACGAATCGCGCCTGACACACGACGGCAATGATGTCGTCTTCCAGACCCGTTACCGCGCGCTAGCGGACGAGGTGCCTCCGGACCAGCTCCCGGATTTCCTGAAGAGGGTCGACGACGTGCGTCAGGACGATTCGATGTACTTTACTTCGAGCGATCGTGCGCCGGACGAGAAGGCTGCGGCAACAGCCGGCGAGCAGCTCGCCAACGCCATGTCACTGGCCCGGAATGCACACAATGATGATGCCGACGCCGCGTTCACCAAGCTGCTCGCCTCTTCGGACTTCGATGCCCTCACCGCCGCCCAGAGGCACGCCGCACTGCTGGTCGCAGGGGCAGTCGCGACGGAGAAGTCGGCGTTCGCCCGCGCACTCGATCTGCTCGTGCGGGCGTGCGGCATGGAACAGGCGGACGCCACGGATTGGAAAATGCGGGTCTACGCGGCGCAAGGCGCCGGGAATGAGACCGATGCCGGCTTTGCGCTGACCACCCTGGCCCACCGCTGGCCGAATGATGTCAGAGCCATGGATTTCAGGACGATCGGTAGAGTGCTGCACGATCTTCCGCAAGCGGGGACGAGTCGCTATGACCTGCTCAGCGCGCTGCAGCAAGCCAGGTACGCCCCACAGGACTTCGACCCGAGCCTTTGGTGGCGGGATCTGACTCTCCTTCAGCTCGAGCGCGGCGAGTCCGACAAGGCACGGGCGACCGCCTCGGCAATCAAAGCCCCCTATGCGGTCATCAGTGTCCTCGCCGATGAGCGTTTTGCGGGCGTGCGCACGCAGGCGCATCTGCCTGACGTTTCGGCCGCCATTCAGCAAGAGATCGGGACGCTCCAGGCAGCCGTCGCCAAGAGCCCCAACGAGCTCGAGCCCATCATCCAATTGAGTTATCGGCTGCTGTATTCGTTGCGCTTCGCCGACGCTCTGCGCCTGGAGGATTCCGTCATCGCGGCAGTCAACGGTCCGAAAGGGCCGAAGGCGTACAAGGACTACGGCACGAACTACGTCTGGATTCTCGACCTGCGCTCCCAGGCCCTGTACGGTCTCGGCCGCTGGGACGAGGCCGCGGACGAGCTCCTCACGGCCAGCCACCTGCCGGAGAACGGAGCCGATAACGTCAGCCAGGTCATCAACCTCGCTCAACTGTACGATGACCTCGGCCAGCCCCGCAAAGCCCGCGCGGCATTGTCGGGCCTGCGCCCCGAGATGATGAGCCCTTACGGACACACGCAGGTGGCGATCGCCCTTCTCGCGAGCGCCGACCAGCTCGGCGATCGGACGGAAGTCGAACGCCAGCTCGCCTACATCCGCGATCACCGCGCGGACTCCCAGGCGACCTACGAACAGGCGCTGATCAGCGCAAATCGGCCGGACGACGCCGCGCGACTCCTCATCTCACGGCTACAGGATCCGTCGGAGCGAATCGATGCGCTCATGGAGGTGCAGACTTACAGGGAGTATCCGCTGCCGCCCCGGGCGCGAGAGATCCAACAGCGGTGGCGCGCTCTGGTCCGGCGGCGGGACGTGCGCGCGGCGATCGACCGAGTCGGCAACATCGGCAGCTATCCGTTGACCCGGGAAGGGAGCTGAGCGTTTCCGACCGGGGGCGTCGTCTCACCGTACCGCTCAAGTCAGACAGGGAGCGTCGTTTGATCGGGCATCAATGTTGCTTTGTGGCGACCTGGGGGGGTGGGGACACCCGAGGTGCGGCGGCCTCGGGGCGGCCCGGGTTGCGCAGGTGATTCACTTTGGCGCGGTCAGCGGCTGGCGCGCGGCTGCCTCGGGATCCCCGATGAGCGCGTAGTCGCCGATCGGTCGTCTCGCCGGGGATATTCTCATCCGGTCGCCTCGAGTCGCCGCCATCGAGCTGGTATTCCCATGCAATCGCCTGCGGCGGACACGGTTCCGCGGAACCTCGCAATCCATGAGGGGTTCTTGGTGCGTCGTCTGCTTCAGAGCAGGCGTGACATTCCGCGGAGGGCTCCTTCAATGGCCAAGCCGGTGAGCGACTACATTGGCGAACGCCTCCATATCTTGGGGCGTGCGACTCAGCGGGTCACCTTAGAGCGTTGAGGGGGCGCGATACTTTGTCGTCACTGCGGCGCTACGGCCTGATCGCCTGCCTCCCCCTTGCGTGGCTCAGCGGCTGCAGCAAGGCGCCTCCTCCGCCTGCATTCGCGGGGCACAGCAGTCCCGCCCTCACCTTCCTCGTGCCGTACGGCCCGATTGCCGCGGCACAGCGCATGCATTTCTTCGAAGTCGTCGCCATCCTGCTCTTCGTCGTCGGGCCGGTCCTTCTGGTGGCGCCATTCTTCGCCTGGCGTTACCGCTATGGGGGATCGGCGCGCTACACGCCGCACTGGTCGTTCTCCTGGCCGCTCGAGATCTTTGTCTGGGGAGGCCCGATCGCGATCGTCATCGTGCTCGCCGTCTGGCTCTGGCAAAGCACTCATGCGCTCGATCCTTACGCGCCGCTGCGCTCGACGCGGCCGCCGCTACGCATCGAGGTCGTGGGCTACGACTGGAAATGGCTCTTCGTCTATCCCGACCTCGGCATTGCGAGCATCGGCGAGCTGGCATTCCCCACCGGTCGCCCGCTCGCGTTCGACATCACTTCCGATACGGTGATGCAGTCGTTCTTCATCCCGGCGCTCGGCAGCCAGATCTATGCCATGCCGGGGGCGGTGACCCGGCTGCAGCTGGAAGCGAGCCGGCCAGGACGCTTCCAGGGCGAGAACGCTCAATTCAACGGCGACGGCTATTTCCAGCAGCACTTCCTCGCGCGGGCGCTGACACCCACCGCCTTCGATGCCTGGGTGCAGTCGGTCCGCTCACGCGGAATTTTACTCTCCGGCTCAGCGTCCAAAATCATCGCGCGCAGGACCACACTGGCTGACACTCGCAAAGCGCTGGGCGTGACCGCAGCAGGTGATGGCGCGGTGTACTTCACCGGCGTTCCGTCCGGGTTCTTCGACCATCTCGTGCAGTCGTTTCACACGGGCTGAGCGCGCATGTCGATCATCCATGTCGTCTTCGGAAGACTGGGCTTCAACAGCCTGCCGTTCTGGCAGATGCTGCAGCACCCGACGCGGGAGAACCTCGTCAACGGCTCCATCGCCACGCTCGCCGCGTGCATCGTTCTCGTCGGTGCCGCGGCAGCCGTCATTCTCATTACGTGGCTCGGGAAGTGGAAGGTGCTCTGGAGCGAATGGTTGACCAGTGTCGATCATAAGCGCATCGGCATCATGTACGTCGTGATCGCGCTGGTCATGCTGGCCCGCGGCCTCATCGAGGCGGGGATCATGCGCTCTCAGGAGGCCTTTGCGCTCAACGGCGGATATCTCTCGCCGGAGCATTTCGAGCAATTCTTCACGACCCACGGCACCATCATGATCTTCTTCATGGCGATGCCCTTTCTCATCGGGCTGATCAACTTCGTCATGCCGCTGCAGATCGGCGCGCGCGACGTCTCCTTCCCGGTCATGAACTCGATCAGCCTGGGTCTTACGGCCGCGGGCGCCGCCCTGGTCATGATCTCGCTCGATATCGGTAAATTCTCGACGGGCGGTTGGAGCGGCTATCCGCCCTACACCGAGGCGGGCTTCAATCCCGGCGTCGGGGTCGACTACTGGATATGGGCGGTCTCCCTGTCATCGATCGGCTCGATGCTCACGGGCATCAACTTCGCGGTGACCATCTACAAGAAGCGCGCACCTGGGATGCGCTTCATGCGCATGCCGCTTTTCACCTGGACTGCGCTCTGCACCAGCATCCTGATGATATTCGCGATGCCGCCGCTCACGGTCGCCACGGCGCTACTCGCCCTGGACCGTTATCTCGGATTTCACTTCTTCACCGACCACTTCGGCGGCAACTACATGAATTACGTGAACCTCTTCTGGCTGTTCGGCCATCCGGAGGTCTACATCGTGATTCTGCCGGCCTTCGGGATCTATTCCGAGGTCTTCTCCACCTTCTCCGGCAAGACGCTCTACGGCTACACCTCGCTCGTGCTCGCGACGATGGCGATCGCGGCCCTCTCGTTCACCGTGTGGCTGCATCACTTTTTTACGATGGGGCAGAGCGCAAACATCAACGCCGTGTTCGGGATCGCCACGATGCTGATCGGCATCCCGACGGGCGTGAAGGTCTATGACTGGATATGGACCATGTTCCGGGGGCGCGTGCGCTTCACCGTACCGCTGGTTTACGCGCTGGGCTTTACGCTGCTCTTCGTCATCGGCGGCGCGACCGGCATCATCCTCGCCAATCCCTCGATCGACTACCAAGTTCACAACACACAGTTCGTCATCGCGCATTTTCACAACGTGCTGGTGCCCGGCACCCTTTTTGGCTTGCTCGCGGGCTATCACTTCTGGTTCCCCAAGGCCTTCGGATTCAGGCTGCATGAGCGCTGGGGCCTCTTCTCGGCGCTGTGCTTCATCCTCGGCTTCATTCTGGCCTTCTTTCCCTTGTATGGCTTGGGCCTTCTCGGCTACCCGCGCCGGACGCTCGATTTCTTCGATCCGCAGTACCTGCCCTACATGATCGCGGCCTTCATCGGCGCACTCATCGTCTTCGCGGGATTCCTGGGCCTCATCCTGCAGCTCCTGGTTTCCATCCGCAGGCGGAAGGAGTATGCCGTCCCGGCCGGCGACCCGTGGGATGGCCGCAGCCTCGAGTGGGCGAGCCCGGCGCCTCCGCCGGAGTACAACTTCTCCGTGTTGCCCGTCGTAACGGGTCGCGACGCGTTCATGCTTGCGAAAGAGCAGGGAGCCGCCTACCAGGCGCCCGGGATGTTCTACGACATCGAGATGCCGAAGAACAGCGCGATGGGAATGGCTGTCTGTATCGGCGGATTTCTCGCCGCCTTCGGTCTCGTCTGGTACATGTGGTGGCTGGTGGTGGCCGCCTCTTTGGGCATCATCGCCGCGATGGTGGGGCGGGGCTTCGTGCGCGATGCGGAGCGGATCATTCCGGCGCACGAGGTCGAGCGCTGCCATTTGCGCTGGCTCGCGACCGTCGCCGTGACCCGGCCTGTGACCCGCGGCCAGGAAGCCACACCGGCCAACGCCGGACTGGCAGTGCTCGAGGCCGTCGAATGAGCGCCGCGCCGCCGCTCAGACACCCCGGAATCAACCTGGGGCCAGCGCATCCGGAGACCGAGGAGAAGAGCGCCGAGCTGCTCTTCGGCTTCTGGGTGTTCCTGATGAGCGATGCGATCATTTTCGGACTGCTTTTCGCCACCTATGCGGTGATGCTGCATGCGCGCGCGGGTGGTCCGGGGCCGGAGCAGCTGTATGACATCAAGAGCGCGTTCATCGAGACCCTGGCGCTGCTCTCCAGCAGCTTCACTTACGGCATGGCGTCGCTGGCGCTCAAATATGGCAGGCGGCACGGGTGGCTCATCGGCTGGCTCGTGGCAACGATGTGCCTGGGCGGGTTGTTTCTGCGGCTCGAGGCGCAGGACTTCATCTCCATGTTCCACGAAGGCGCAGGGCCCAGCCGCAGCGGCTATCTGTCGTCGTTTTTCGCCCTGGTACCGCTGCACGGGCTTCATGTGACGAGCGGCATCATCTGGATGCTGGCGCTCATCCTGCAGATCGTGCGCTACGGCGTGGACCGGGATGTGAAGCTCGGACTGCTGCGCCTCGGTCTCTTCTGGCACTTTCTCGACATCGTGTGGGTCGCGATCTTCTCCTTCATCTATCTCGGAGGCCTGGCGTGAGCGCAAGCGAGCAGGACGCGCGAGGGAATCGCGCGGAATACGCGCGCGAGCTGCGCGGCTATCTGTTGGGATACGGCCTCGCCATCGTCCTGACCCTCGTGCCTTTCGGCCTCGTCAAGTGGGCAGCGCTGCGCCAGTACGGGCTGTATGTGGCTATTGGTGCCTGCGCGCTGGTGCAGGTCATCGTTCACTTCCGCTTCTTCCTGCACATCGACCCTCCGCGACAGAATGTGGATGACCTTCACCTGATCCTCTTCTCCGCTCTGCTCCTTTTCTTCATGGTCGCCGGAACGATCTGGATCCTGGCGAGCCTGGCCGCCCGGCTGGCCTGATGGGAACCGACCGTTGCAGCCCGAGGCAGGCGATTGGCGGTGGGCCGCCTGGCAGACTCAGGCCGGTGCGCCGCTGCGAATTCTTCAGGAACTCGGCGGCTGGCCCAATTCCTCACCTTGATCTGCTAAATTGTCCGAGTTTTGGCAAACTGCCGCGACACCGACGGTCAGAACGGCTCTGATCACGGCGCTCGGGCTGCAAGCGGATTCCCTGGTCAATTGAGCGATCCGTACCGGATCGAGAGCGAGGGGCAATGCAAGCGATTCGTATGGGCATCGTGGGTGTGGGCAAGATCGCACGTGACCAGCACGTTCCGTGCATCGCCGCCAATCCCGCCTTCGCGCTCGAGGCTGCCGCGAGCCGCAATGCGCAGCTACCCGGCATCGCGAATTTCCGCACCCTCGAGCTGATGCTCGACGGCGCGCCCGAACTGGATGCCATCGCGATCTGCACCCCACCTCAGCTCCACTATCAAGCTGCGAGGCTCGCACTCGAGCGGGGCAAGCACGTGCTCATGGAGAAGCCACCTTGCGCTTCGCTCGCGCAGCTCGGACATTTAAAGCAGCTGGCGGGCACCGCACAACGCACGCTTTATCAGACCTGGCACTCCCAGCACGCTCTGGGAGTAGCCGCGGCCGCTCGGCTGCTCGAAGTCCGCCACTTGCGACGCGTGCGGGTTACGTGGAAGGAGGACGTGCTCAAGTGGCATCCGGGTCAGACGTGGATCTGGCAGGCCGGTGGGTTTGGCGTTCTGGATCCAGGGATCAACGCGCTGTCGATTCTGACGCGGCTGATTGCCGAGCCTATCTTCCCGCGCTCGGCGCTGCTCCTGGTCCCCGCGAATCTCGAAGCGCCCATCGCTGCCGAACTCGAGCTCCTGACGCCCGGGGGAATCGAGATCGGCGTCTCGCTCGATTTTCGTCATACCGGGCCGCAGACATGGGACATCGATTTCGAGACTGACCAGGGTCCCTTCAAACTCTCCGCAGGGGGTGCAGCGCTGACGGTCGGCGGTCAGCCGGCGCCGGCCGAGGCTGGTGAGATCCACGGCGAGTACCGCGCGATCTACCGCGCCTACGCAGAGTTGATCGCAGCCGGCCGATCCGAAGTTGACGCGCGCCCGCTCGAGCTCGTCGCGGATATTTTTCTGACCGGCAAGCAAGTCGCCGTGGCGCCGTTCGAGGAACCACGCTCGTGAGCGTTTGTGGCGGAACGAACAGGATCTGATTGGTGACCCTCGACCCCTGCAAGCGGTCGCTGGCATCTCGAGCGACATCGATGGCGGACATCTGGGCGTTCCGGAAGCCATCAACCGGCTGCGCTCGGCCCAGATCACCTTGCGCGACAGCCGCCGGCTGCAGGCGCGCTTGGCAGCCACCCGCAGGTTGTATTGCCGCGGGCCGGCCGCACTTCATGGGGGCGGCAGCCGGGTACCGCCGTTGTCACCATGAGGTCGGCTTACGATGGCCATGATTCCGCTTTCGATTCTCGATCTGTGCCCCATCAACGAAGGGGGCTCGGCGACCGAGTCCATCGCCAATACCGTCGATATTGCCCGGCACGCGGATCGCTGGGGCTTTACGCGCTACTGGATGGCCGAGCATCATGGTATGCCCGGCATCGCCAGTGCTGCGACCTCGGTGTTGATCGGCCACGTGGCGGGTGCGACTTCGCGTATTCGCGTGGGGGCGGGTGGCATCATGTTGCCCAATCATTCGCCGCTGCAGATTGCCGAACAGTTCGGCACGCTCGACGCTATGTATCCCGGACGCATCGACTTGGGCCTGGGGCGCGCGCCAGGCTCGGACCAGGTGACGTCACGGGCGTTGCGGCGCAGCTTGGATACGGATCCGGATGAATTCCCGCGTGACGTGATGGAACTGATGGCGTATTTCGAAGGCAACGGGCCGGTGCGTGCGGTGCCGGGCGAGGGCCATGCGGTTCCGATCTGGATCCTGGGTTCCAGTTTGTTCGGCGCGCAGCTCGCGGCGATGCTGGGGTTACCTTATGCCTTCGCCTCGCATTTCGCGCCGGCGCAAATGCTGGATGCGATCACCGTGTATCGCGCGCACTTCCGGCCGTCGCGCCATCTGGACAAGCCTTACGTGATGTTGGGCTTCAATGTGGCGGCTGCCGACACGGATGCCGAGGCGCGCTACCTTGCTTCGTCCTGGCAGCAGTCCTTCGTCAATCTGCGCACAGGTCGCCCGGGACGCCTGCCGCCGCCGGTGGAAGGCTATCTCGAATCCCTGCCGCAGCAAAGTCGCATGCTGCTCGATCAGGTACTATCATGCTCCGCAATCGGCTCACCCGGCGTGGT
>DATNEU010000034.1:0-3252 GCA_035552895.1 Steroidobacteraceae bacterium | reverse complement strand
GCCTGGAACTATCCCCTGCAGATCGCCTGTTGGAAAGCGGCGCCGGCGCTCGCCTGCGGCAATGCCATGATCTTCAAGCCCGCCGAGCTGACCCCGCTCACGGCCGTGAGACTGCGTCACGTCTTCGCCGAGGCGGGCCTGCCGGAGGGAGTGTTCCAGGTCGTGCAGGGCACGGCGGACACCGGTCGCCTGCTCACCGGGCACCCGCGCATCCGCAAGGTCTCGCTGACCGGCGAGGTCGGCACGGGCAAAGCGGTGATGGCGGCGTCGGCGGCCTCGCTGCAACAGGTGACCCTCGAGCTCGGGGGCAAATCCCCGCTCATCATCTTCGATGACGCCGTCCTCGAGAATGCCGTCGGCGGCGCGCTGCTCGGCAATTTCTATTCCGCCGGCGAGGTCTGCTCGAACGCCACGCGCGTGTTCGTCCATCGGAACATCAAGGACGCGTTCCTCGAGCGGCTCGCGGCGCGGGTCGGCGCCATGCGGATCGGCGATCCGCTGGATCCGGCGACGCAGGTGGGCGCGCTGATCTCCGAGGATCACATGGTCAAGGTGCTGGGGTACATCGCGCGCGGCAAGGCCGAGGGCGCGCGCCTGGTCACCGGCGGCCAGCGGGTCACGAGCGGGGATCTCGCGAACGGCTTCTTCGTCGCGCCGACCGTCTTCGATGAGTGCCATGACGACATGGCCATCGTGCGCGAGGAGATCTTCGGGCCGGTGATGTCGGTGCTGGAGTTCGACGAGGAGGAGGAGGTGATCGCGCGCGCCAATGCGACCGAGTACGGCCTGGCTGCCGGTGTCTTCACCAACGATCTGACACGGGCGCACCGGGTCATCGCCAACCTGCAGGCCGGCACCTGCTGGATCAACCATTACAACGTCACGCCGATCGAGCTGCCGTTCGGCGGCGTGAAGCTCTCCGGGGTCGGCCGCGAGAACGGCCGGGCGGCCATCGAGCACTACACTCATCTCAAGAGCGTTTACGTCGCCATGGGTGATGTCGAGGCGCCGTATTAGATGAGCTCGGAGACCTTCGACTATGTCATCGTCGGCGCGGGCTCCGCGGGCTGCGTGCTCGCGGATCGGCTGACCGAGAGCGGCGAACATTCCGTGCTGCTGCTGGAATACGGCGGCTCGGACCGCTCGATCTACATCCAGATGCCGGCGGCGCTGTCGATTCCGATGAACATGCCGCGCTACAACTGGTTCTTCTACACCGAGCCCGAGCCGGGCCTCGGCGGACGGAGTCTGCATACCCCGCGCGGCAAGGGGCTGGGCGGATCGTCCTCCATCAACGGCCTGGTCTATGTCAGGGGCAATCCGCTCGATTTCGAGCGCTGGGCGTCGGAAGGCGCGGCCGGGTGGGCGTACCGGGACGTGTTGCCCTATTTCAAGCGGACCGAGCGGCGCGAGGGGGGAGGGGACACGTATCGCGGCGGTGCGGGAAAGGTCCACACCCGCTACGGCCCCCTCGACAATCCGCTCAACAAAGTGTGGCTCGAGGCCGGCCAGCAGGCAGGTTATCCCTTCACCCACGACATGAACGGCTTCCAGCAGGAGGGCGTCGGCCGCATGGACATGACGGTGGGCGGCGGCCGCCGCTCGAGCGCCGCCAACGCGTACCTGCGGCCGGCGATGCGGCGGCGGAATCTCGCCGTGCGCACGCATTCCCTCGCGACCTGCGTGCTCTTGGAGGCGCGCCGCGCCGTCGGGGTCGCGTATCGTCGCGGGAATGAGGAGCACGTCGCGCGCGCCCGCCGCGAGGTGATCGTGAGCGCCGGACCCATTCAGTCCCCGAAGCTCCTGAAGCTCTCGGGCATCGGCCCGGGGCAGGAGCTCTCGCGCCACGGCATCCCCGTTGTGCACGACCTGCCGGGCGTCGGCGAGAACCTGCAGGACCACCTGGAGTTCTATTTCCAGATGGCGTCGACGCAGCCCATCACGCTCTATTCGCATACCAGCCGCTTTCGCAAGGCGCTCATCGGCGTGCGCTGGCTCCTCGCCAAGGACGGGCTCGGCGCGAGCAATCATTTCGAGTCAGGCGGCTTCATCCGCAGCCGCGCCGGCGTCCGCTATCCCAACATCCAGTATCACTTCCTGCCCATGGCGGTGAGCTACGACGGCTCATCGCTCGCGCAGGAGCACGGCTTCCAGGCCCACGTGGGTCCCATGCGCTCGCAGAGCCGGGGCTGGGTGCGGCTCGCTTCCGCGGATCCCAACGAGAAGCCGAAGGTGTTCTTCAACTACCTCTCGCGGCTGGAGGACTGGGAGGAAATGCGCGCCTGCGTGCGCCTCACGCGCGAGATCTTCGCGCAGCCGGCGTTCGCGCCCTATCGCGGCCGGGAGATCCAGCCGGGCGCCGCCGTGCAGAGCGACGAGCAGATCGACGACTTCGTCCGCCGGCACGTCGAGAGCGCCTATCACCCGTCCTGCTCGTGCAGGATGGGTAGTCCCGAAGACCGGCTGGCGGTCGTCGACCCGCAAGCGAGGGTGATCGGGATGCAGGGATTGCGCGTGGTCGACTCCTCGATCATGCCTTCGATCACGACGGGCAATCTCAACGCGCCGACCCTCATGTTGGCCGAGAAGGCGGCCGACCACATCCGCGGCAAGCCGCTCCTCGCCCCGGAGGACGCGCCGTTTTACATCGCCCCCAACTGGGAAACATCGCAGCGTTAGACGCTAATCGCGATATCGGTCGACGGCGTCTCCCAGTGCCGCGCGCAGCGGTTGCAGCCAGCGCTCGTAATGGCGCCACTGCTCCAGACCCTCGCGATAGATCGGCTGGCGCACCTGCTCGGAGCTTGCCGTCCTCACGCTGCGCGCCGTCCGGTGGAAAGCGAGGCATGCAGGCTCGAGCTCGAGCCCGCAATGATCGAGCAGTCGCCGCACGCTCCCGTCGAGGTCGTCGACCACATCTTCGTAATGGACGCGCAACACGCGTCCGGGAAGCACGTTGTCCCAATGCCTCATGAGCTCGAGGTAGGTGCGGTAATACCGCCCGATGTCCTCGAGCCCGTAGGTGAAGGTCTGCCCCTGGGCGAAGAGCTGCTTGAAGTTGCTGAAGCAGCAGGCCATCGGCTCGCGGCGCGCGTCGATGATCCTGTCGTTGGGCAGCATCAGGTGGATGAGCCCGATGTGGCGGAAGTTGTTCGGCATCTTGTCGATGAACCGCGGCCGACCCGCGGCGCGATACGCGCGCGTCTGCTGCAGGTATTGCTCGCCGAGCCGGCGGAAATCCTCTGCCGTCAT
>DATNEU010000033.1:0-102994 GCA_035552895.1 Steroidobacteraceae bacterium | reverse complement strand
GAGTCTCGTCATCTATCCGTTGGTATTTGCATCGCGCAACGTCGGCTTCTTCATTCTGAGCTTCCGGCGGGCAGCTGCCGATGTGCAGCACAGCGAGTTGCTCGTCGCCCTCGCGCAGCAGGCGACGCTTGCCGTTGAGCTGACGCGGCTCGCGCACTCGGCGAAAGAAGCCGCCGTTCTCGTCGAACGCACCCGCATCGGCCAGGAGATCCACGACGGCCTGGCGCAGGCCTTCACCGGAATCCTGATGCAGCTCGGGGCGGTGGAGGAATCTCCGCCCTGCAAGAAGAAGAACTCGGGGCTGGCGATCACGCTGACTCGCATCCGTGATCTCGCCCGCGAGGGCCTCGCCGAGGCGCGGCGCTCGGTGATGGCGCTGCGGCTCGATCAGACGCGGCGCGCCGGGTTGGAGCTGGCGCTGCGGCAGCTCGCCGAGCGCTCGACGGTCCCGGGCGGCGTGACGTGCAGCTTCGAGGGCGGCGGTATCGCCACGGGCCTCAAGCCCGAGCACGAGCATGAGCTGCTGCGCATCGCGCAGGAGGCCGTGAGCAACGCCGTGCGCCACGCGCGGCCGAACCTGGTCCGCATCACCATGGCGGATGAGACGGCCTGTTGGGTGCTGTCGGTGGAGGATGACGGCCGCGGCATGGAGCAGCGGCCGGAGTGGTATGCGCGCGAGGGCTTTGGCCTGACGAGCATGCGGCAGCGGGCGAGCGCGATCGGCGGCGAGTGGCAGATCGAGAGTCAGCCGGGCGCGGGCACGCGGGTCAGCGTGCGGCTGCCGAAGCGCAAGGCGGCAGCGTAATGGTCGCGGTACTGACGAAAAAGAAAATCCGGGTGATCCTGGCGGACGATCACCCGGTGGTGCGGGACGGGCTGGCGGCGATGGTGAACCAACAGGCGGACATGGAGGTCGTCGCCGAGGCCGGGGATGGCGATGAGGCCATCGCGCTCTTCGAGCAGCATCAGCCGGATGTCATGGTGCTCGATCTGCGGATGCCGAAGAGGGATGGCGTCGCGGTGGTGCAGCGGGTACTGGAGATCAACCCCAAGGCACGGCTCCTCATCATGACGACTTACGATGGGGACGAGGACATCTTCCAGTGCCTGAGCCAGGGGGCGAAGGGATACCTGCTGAAGGATGCGCCGCGGCAGGAGATTCTGTCGGCCATTCGGGCGGTGAGCGAGGACCGGCCCTACACTTCATCCTCGGTGGCGGCCAAGGCGTTGCAGAGGATGGCCAAGCCCAGCCTGACGCAGCGGGAGCTCGACGTGCTGGAGCTGGTCGCTCAAGGCAGGAGCAACAAGGACATCGCGCGGCGGCTGTCGATTACGGAGGGGACGGCCAAGACGCACGTGAAGTCGATCCTGACGAAGCTCGATGCCATCAGCCGGACCGAGGCGGTGGCGGTGGCTCACAAGCGCGGGCTGATCCGGCTTTAAGATCCTGCAACGACTCCGCCCGGGAGTCCCGGCGGCTCCCGGGGCGCTCCGATCATCCATCGGGCTCAGTTGCTCGCGACGCGCCGCGCCGGCGGCTGTACCCGATACCACAGCACCGCTCCGGCGGGTGGCTTGCTGTACTGCGGGGAGACCGCGACGAAGAGCTCGCTCAGCGCGGGGTCCAGAAGCTCCGACTTGCCGCCGGGGGCGGACGGCACGAGCGCGATCTGCCGGTAGTGATCCGGGTCGACCTCCTGGTAAACGCCGATCCGACCGACCGCGCCCGGCACGTAGATGCGCTTGCGGGCGGCATCGAAGGCGACGCCGTCATTGATATCGGGCACCTCGATCGTCGCCACCCTCCGGCCGCTCTCGGTGTCGAGCGCGAGCATCCGGGTGGGCTTGCGGGTCACGACGAAGAGGCGATGGTCAGGCTCATCGAGAGCCATGGCGAGATTGTCCGTGGCGCCGGCGATCGGCCAGTGACCGACCACCCGCAGGCTCCTCTTGTCGATGACATCGACCTCGCTCTTGTCGGCAATGTTGATGAAGATGCGACTGCCATGCTGCTCGGCCTGCATCGCCTCGACGTGGCCGGAATCGAACTTCAGCTGGCGGAGCACTTTCCCGGTCCAGGGATCGATCTCGTTCAGCCAGGAATTCTTCAGATGCACGTCGCTGCCGCCCGTGACGATAAAGAGATGCCTGGTCGAAGCGTCGTAGTACTCCGTGTCAGCGCCGGGCGCGACCTCGATGTGGCCCAGGATCCTGTAGTTGCGGTCATCGATGATCCGCGGACCGGTGTCGTCCGTGATGATGAGACGGTGCGTGCCGGGGACGAGGAAGAACGCGTGCGGGGTCTTGAAGGTCGTCAGCGTCCTCAGGTGCTTGCCGGTCGCGAGGTTGAACACCTCGACCGTGCCGTGGTCCTCGGCCGCGACGAAGAGCTCGTTCTGCCCCACATCGGCGAAGAGATGATCAAAGTCGCCGTCGTATCCCGGAAGGTTGGTGCGATGCGTGAGCACGAGCGGCTCTTTGGCGGGAGCCGCGAGCGCCGGCGCCGCCGACAGGTTGCCGGTGCAGGGCTCGACCAGCCTGGCGGCCGAGGGGATTTGGCTGGCGATCCGGTTGCGGATGCGGATGGCCTCGGCGTGCCGCGCCTTCTGATCGGTGTGCGCGGTCAGCGGGAACACCACGCCGAGCGCGCCGATGCGCTGGCCGGCGGCGTTCTTCAGCGGCAGCTCCACCTCGTAGCGCATCAGATCCTTGTTGACCTCGAGATTGGTCTTGCCGTCGCGCACGACGCGCATGTCGTCGTCATCGGCTTTCTTGCCGATGCGGCCGATGTTGGACGCCAGGATCTCCGGGTCCGCATTCTTCGGCGTCGTGGCATGGATCGCGAGGATCATGACGTCGCCGTGCCGCGCGAGCTCCTCGTCGACGATGTGCTGGGCGCAGGAGTCGAGCGGAATGTTGGGATCGTCGACCGCCTGCTGCACCAGGTTGGCGGCGTAGGACGTGCGGCGGGCGAGCTGGTTGCGGATGGCGAGCGCTTCCCGCACGAGCGCCGGGCGCGACTTGCCGTGCAGCACGAGCGTCATGACGCCGGCCTTCTTGTGCGACATGTCGAGCATCGGCACTGCGGCGATGAGCTGCTTCGAGGCCTGCTCGTAGGCGAAGCTCGGCCGCCAGGCCTGCAGCGCCTGCGCCGCGGCGGGCGGCGGCGCGGCGCCGGTCTGCCCCTCGCTCGAGGCGATCGACTCCGGGGCGCCGCCGCCCGGGAGCGCGACGTAGAGCGTCATCGCACTGACATCGGGGTGCGTGGTCACGAGGCGGGTGACCAATTGCTGGCCGTAGCTGCCCTGGCCGATCACCGGCGGGCCGGCCGCGAGCGCGGAACCAGCGACGAACGGCGCGGCCACCACCGCGGCCAGCACCTTCAGACCGACATGTCTCATTTCAATACCCTCGAGCGGATCTGCGTTAGCGGCGCAAGAGGCTAGCGGCTCAACCTGACGAATGTCTGTCAGACTCCTGAAAGCAAATTCATGAAGCCGAGCCGCAGTCCGCGACACACCGTCCGCTGCATGCGACGAGACGCGCGGGCCCGCGCCGGAACTTTCAATCCCCGCTGCCGTTGACCGGCAACGCGGGCCGATTACCCAGGGCGGCGTCCGCCGCAAACGCACGAGGAGGTTTACGATGAATCCCAGCTTCACGCCGACGAACGGTGAGAACGTTGCGAACGAGACCACGCGGCAGGCGGAGCATCTCGCCGATACGGCGAGCGACACTGCGGCGAAGGCAACGAACGCGGCACGCGAGCGCGCCGATCAGGCGCAACGCTGGGCCAAATCGCGGTGGAGCGATCTGCAGCGCAGCGTCGAGACCCAGCCTTATCAGTCGAGCGTCTGGGCGCTCGGTATCGGCTTCGCGGCGGGACTGCTCGTCATGGGACTGCTCCTCGGCCGCAATCGAGGATAGCGGGGCGCCGCGCCCTGCGGCGACGCCGCAGGCGAAGCGCCGGGCCGTGATGATTCCATGACACATGGGGCCTCGGGGCGTGGTCTGCTTGGCTCATGCACCAGATCGGCGTCGTGGGCCTGTCGTACCGGCATGCCGGCATCGACGACGTCGCGCGCCTCTCCATCCCCAGGGCCGATCTCGAGTCCCGCCTCCCTGCGCTGCGCGCGGCCCTCGGCGTCGCGGAGCTCCTTTACCTGGGCACCTGCAACCGGGTCGAGCTCCTCTTCACCACCCCTGACGGCGAGCCGGCAGGAGATCTGCGCGGACCGGCTCTCGAGCAGCTGACCGGCCACCCCTGCCCAACCGGACAGGCCTCGCGCCTGCTGCGCGCCTGGGCCGGCGAGTCCGCGCTCGAGCACGTGCTGCTCCTCGCCTGCGGGCTCGATTCCGCGCAGGCGGGCGAGCGGGAAATTGCCGCGCAGCTGCGCTCGGCCTGGGAGGCCGCCCGCACTGCCGGAACGAGTGGCCCGATGCTCGACCGGCTCATGGGGGAAGCGCTCGGCATGGCCAACCGGGTGCAGCGCCTGCAGGCCGGAGCGGGAGCCTCCTCGCTCGCCGACCTCGCCGCGGCCCGCGTGCTGGAGCATCTGGCGAGCGCCCCCGGTACGGTTGCCCTGATCGGGGTCTCCCCGATGACGCGCCGCTGCGGTCTAGCGCTGCATCGGGCCGGCGTGCCTCTCCTCGTGGTCAACCGGTCGCTGGCGCCCGCGGTGGAGTTTGCGACGAGCGTGGCCGGCCGGGCTGTGCCCCTCGAGCAGTTCCTGGAGCAGCCTGAGAGCGTCGCTGCATTGGTGCTCGCCGCGGGCGGTGGTGAGCCGGTGCTCGACGGCCGTTCGCTGCGATTGCTCGCCGAAAGCTCGAGACGCCCACCGCAAGTCGCCTCGGGCCTGCGCCGCAGCGGTGCGCCGCTCGCCGTGGATTTCGGGGTGCCGCCCAACGTCGATCCCGCGGAGGCGGCTCGCGCCGGCATCGTTAGAGTCGGAATGAGCGAGCTCGTGCAGGAGGCGCAGGCGCAGCGCGTCCCCGAGCTGCTGCGCCTCGCCCCCGTGCGTGCCGCCATCGACGAGCGGCTGGCGCGCCTGCGCGATGAAATGGCCACACGAGCGATCGGCTCGCGTCTCGCGGAGCTGCGCGGCGCCTTCGAGCGCATAGCCGCGGACGAGCTGCAGCGGGCGCTGGCGCAGGAGCTGCGAGGTCTGCCGCCCGATCAGCGCCAGGCCGTTCAGCAACTGACCTCGCGGCTGGCGCGGCGGCTGGCGCATCTGCCGATCGCCGGTATGCGCGCCGCCGCCGCCCACGCGAGCCCGGATGTGCTCGACGCGTTTTTCCGGGAAGCACGCCTCCATCGCGCGGCCGGGGTGCCCGCGGCCAGCCAGACAGGCGAAGCGCCCCCCGGAAACCCACTACCATAGGAGCCATGATGACCTCGTCTTCGAAGGACAGCAGCAGCTCGTCATACGCCGCATCGGAGCGGCTCTACGAGCGCGCCCTGCGCGTCATCCCCGGCGGCGTCAACTCACCGGTGAGAGCGTTCCGGGCGGTGGGGGGCAAGCCGCTTTTCTTTAGCCGTGGCGCCGGCGCGTACCTGACGGACGCCGACGGCAACAGCTATCTCGACTTCGTCTGCTCCTGGGGTCCCCTGATACTCGGCCATGCGTATCCAGCGGTGGTCGAAGCCGTAACACGGGTCTGCACGCATGGGACGACGTTCGGCGCGCCCTGCTACGCGGAAGTCGAGCTGGCGGAGCGCGTCGTCGCTGCCTATCCCGGCATAGAGCAGGTGCGCCTGGTGTCGTCCGGGACGGAAGCGGTCATGAGCGCGATTCGCGTAGCGCGCGCGTTCACGGGCCGCGATCTCATCGTCAAGTTCTCCGGCTGCTACCACGGCCACGCGGATCACCTGTTGGTCGCGGCCGGCTCGGGCCTCGCCACCTTCGGCCGGCCCTCCTCCGCCGGCGTGCCGGAAGCGTTCACCGCGTGTACGCGCGTGTTGCCTCTCGATGACGAGGCGGCCGTCGAGGCGCTCTTCGCCCGCGAGGGCGAGCGCATCGCGGCGTTGATCATCGAGCCGGTGCCGGCCAATCACGGGCTGCTGCCGCAGCGGCGGGAGTTCCTCGAGAGCCTGCGCGCGCTCACGCGCCGGCACGGCGCGCTCCTCATCTTCGACGAGGTCATCTCAGGGTTTCGCCTCGCCCGCGGCGGCGCCGCCGAGCGGCTGGGAATCGTCCCCGACCTTGCCACCTTCGGCAAGGTGATCGGCGGCGGCATGCCGGTCGGCGCCTTCGCCGGCCCGCGCAGCGTCATGGCGCGGCTCGCGCCGGATGGCGACACCTATCAGGCCGGCACGCTCTCCGGCAACCCGGTGGCCATGGCCGCGGGGATCGCGACGCTCGATGCGCTCACCGCCGCGAATGGCTGGGAGAGGCTCGAGGCGCTGGGGGCGCAGCTCGCGAAGGTGCTGCAGCCGGTCCTCGAGGAAGCGCCGTTTCCCATGCACCTGGTGCGCTTTGGATCGCTCTTCTGGCTGTCGTTGCACGAGGCGGGCGCGCCACGCACGGCGCAGGCGCTGCCGCGGCAGGCCGCGGACCGGTTCGCGGCGCTCTTCCATGCCCTGCTCGCCGAGGGCATCTACCTGCCGCCGTCGGCTTACGAGGCCTGCTTCCTCTCGCTCGCCCACGAGAGCTCGGACCTGGAGCGCCTGGCACAGGCGTTGCGCCGGGCGCTCGCCACTTTGCGGTGAGCGAGCGCCGATGAAGGCACCCCGAGTATTCCAACTCACCGCGCTCGCGCTGGTGCTGGTGTCGGCCGTGCAGGTCGGCTGGTGGCTGTTCGACCAACACCGGCTGGCCGTCGACAAGCTGCAGGAGATGCAGCAGATCTATGCCCAGCAGGTCGTCGCCGCGCAGGCGCTGCTGGAGGCGGGGACGCCCGCCGCGCGCGTTCAGGCGCTGTTACCGGACATCGTCGTCAATAACCAACGCGCGGCGCTCTCTGCCGACGTCGACGGGCGCCTGCGCGCCGAGGAGCGGCGGCGCGTCGCGCAGTATGCCTGGGAGGGATCCTTCTTCATCATCGCCCTGGCGGCCTGCATCGCGGTGATCGCGGGCGCGCTGCGCGCGGAGGCGCGCGTGATCGAGGAGCAGGAGAGCTTCCTCGCGCTGGTCTCGCATCAGTTCAAGACGCCGCTCGCGAGCCTGCAGCTCTCGCTCGAGACCATGAGCCTGCGGCCGCTGTCCCCCGAGCAGTCCCGCACGCTGATCGACCGCATGCTCTCGGACCTCGCGCGCATGGAAGGCATGGTGACGCAGATCCTCGAGAGCATCCGCCTCGACCGCGGCCGGATCGACTTGCGCAACGAGCCGATCGACCTCGCTGCCGCGGTGGCGAGAGTGATCACGGGCTCCGAGGAGCGCGCCGCCAAGGAGCGCATCACCGTCAGCGCCGACATCGAGCGCGGGTTGGGAGTGATGGCCGATCCGCTGGCGCTCGATGTCATCCTGCGCAACCTCCTCGAGAACGCGCTGTCCGCGGTCGCGCCGCTGGGCGGCGGCACCGTGGCGTTCACGGGCCGCCGTGCGGACGGTGAGGCTCGGCTCTCGATCCGCGACAGCGGCGTCGGCTTCCGGCCCGGTGACGCGGCGCGGCTCTTCCAGAAGTTCTCACGCCTGCACCCGGGCGGCGGCGGCAGCCGCTTCGGCACCGGCCTCGGCCTCTACATCGTGCGGCGGCTGATGCAGCTCACGGGCGGGCGCATCGGCGCCCACAGCGAAGGCGTCGGCCAGGGCGCGGAATTCGTGCTCGCATGGCCGGCGAGCGAGCCGCGCCAGTCCGTGGCCGGCGCGCCCGGCGATGCCGCGGTGCCCGCGCGGCGGGAGCACTCATGATGCACCGCATCCTCGTCGTGGAGGACGATCCGCATCTCGGGGCCGGTGTCGTCGAGAACCTGCGTGCGGAGGGCTATGAGGTCGAGTCCGTCGCGGACGGGCGGCGGGCCCTGGAGTGGCTGGCGGGAAACGCCTGCCGCCTCGTGCTGTTGGATGTCATGTTGCCGGAGCTGGATGGGCTCACGGTCTGTCGGACTCTGCGCGAGCGCGGCGACAACACGCCGGTGCTTTTCCTCACCGCGCGCGGCGACCCCATCGACCGCGTCCGCGGCCTGGAGGCGGGCGGCGACGACTACCTCGCGAAGCCCTTCCACCTGCGGGAGCTGTTGCTGCGGGTGCGGGCGATCCTGCGCCGCTGGGAGTGGTACCAGAGCGCCTCCGCCGCCGAAGGCGCCGTGCTGCGCTTCGGCGGCAACGAGGTGGAGTTCCGCGCCTTCCGCGCCCGCTCGTGGAACGGCGTCGGGCAGGAGCTGACGGAGAAGGAGGCCATGATCCTGAAGGTGCTGGCGGAGCGGCCGGGGGAGATCGTCTCGCGCGAGGATCTGCTCGAGCGGGTGTGGGGTTATGACGTCTTCCCCTCCACGCGCACGGTGGACAACTTCATCCTGCGGCTGCGCAAGCGCTTCGAGCGTGATCCGGCCAACCCGCGGCACTTCCTCACGGTCTGGGGCGTGGGCTATCGCTTCATGACCGAGGGAGAGCCCTCGTGACGGCGCCGCAGCTGCGGATCGGCACCCGCGCCTCCGCGCTCGCGCTGTGGCAGGCGCGTCACGTCGAGGGCCTCATCCGCGCCCTGAAGGGCGCACCGCCGGTGGAGTTGGTCCCCATCACCACGACCGGCGATCTGCGCAGCGACGTGCCGCTCTGGGCGGTTCGCGGCCGCGCCTTCTTCACCAAGGAGCTCGACCGCGCCCTGCTCGAGCACCGCATCGATATCGCGGTGCACAGCCTAAAGGACCTGCCGACGGCGCTCGAGCCAGGGCTCGCGCTCGCCGCAGTCCTGACACGCGAGGATCCGCGGGACGCCCTGGTGAGCAGCACCGGCGCCTCCCTGGCGCAGTTGCCTCCGGGCGCCCGCGTCGGAACGAGCAGCCTGCGGCGGCGCGCGTTCCTGACCCGGGCGCGGCGGGATCTGGCGCTGCTCGAGCTTCGCGGCAACGTGCCGACACGGCTCGAGCGCGTGGAGCGGGGCGACTACGACGCCATCATCCTCGCGGCGGCCGGACTCAAGCGGCTCGGGCTGGAGCACCGGATCACGCAACATCTTGCCGCGGACGAGTTCCCGCCGGCGGTGTCGCAAGGCGCCATCGGCATCTGCACTCGCGCGGACGATCGGCATGCCGCCGACTGGCTGCGGCCGTTGGAAGACCCGCGGACGCGCCTCGCGGCGACGGCCGAGCGGGCTTTGCTGGAACGAATCGAAGGCGGATGTCAGGTTCCGCTCGGCGCGCTGGCGACCGTCGCGGCAGGCGGGATCCACCTGCATGCCGCCGTGTGCGCGCTCGACGGCTCGCGGCTGCTGGCCGCGAGCGGCGATGGCGAGGCGACGGAGGCTGGCGCCGCCGCGCTCGGCGTGCGGCTCGCCACGGAGCTGATCGGGAAGGGCGCGGCCGACCTCATCGCCGCGGAGCGCGCGCTCCAGGGCCGCGCGGAAGCGCCATGACCCAATCGTCGGAAGCGATTTCGATCAAGCCGGTGGTGGTCACACGGGCGGAAGAGCGCGATGGGCCGCTGTCCGCCGAGCTCAGGCGCCTGGGAGTTCCGGTGTTGGTATGGGCCGCGGTCCGCGTGCTGCCTGCCGACACCGCGCCGCTCGACGAGGCGCTGCGCCGCCCGCAGGCGTTCGACTGGATCGTCTTCACCAGCCGTCACGGAGTTGCCGCCGTGACGGCCCGTATGTCCGCGCCTCCGCCGGGCGCGAGGACCGCGGCCGTCGGCCGCGCCACCGCCGCCGTGCTGAAACAACACGGCTGGCCCGTCGATCTGGTCCCGGCCGAGCCGAGCGCCGCCGGTCTGGTAGCGGCGTTTGCCGCTTCCGGCGCCGCCCGTGGAGCGCGCATTCTGTATCCCGCCAGCTCCCGCGCGCTGCCGACGCTTTCCGCCGGACTGACGCAGCTCGGCGCCGAGGTCACGAGGGTCGAGGCCTACCGTACCGTCTCCGGTGCGGCGCTCGATGTCGATGACTGCCGTGCCTGGATCGCGCGGCGCGGCGTAGGCGCAGTCACTTTCGCCAGCCCCTCGGCGGTGGTCGAGCTCGAAAGCGCCCTCGGCAGGGAGGAGTTCGCGCGCCTGCTCGACAGCGCGCCGGCCGTGGCGATCGGCCCGACCACGGCGCGCGCCCTGTCCGACCGGGGCTACAGGCCGGCCCTGGCCGAATCGGCGACCCTTCCCGCCCTGGCGCGCGCGAGCCTGCATGCCTTGCGCGCTCCCGCGGACAACCCGGCGCGCCGCTCCTGAGGGGGCGCGCCAGCTTTCGAGGTAGCTCATGAGTCATCCACAAACGAGGCCCCGCCGAACGCGCCAGTCAGACGCGTGGCGTCGGATGGTGCGGGAGACCCGGCTCTCCCCCGACGCGCTCATCTATCCGCTGTTCGCCGTTCCCGGCCGCGGCGTCCGCCACCCCGTCTCCAGCATGCCTGGCGTGTCGCAACTCTCGGTGGACGAGCTGGCGAAGGACGCGAAGGCCGTCGCCGCGACGGGCGTTCCGGCGGTGCTTCTCTTTGCCGCGCCCGCCGAGAAGGACTCCCGCGCCAGCGCGGCGCTCGATCCCAAGGGGCTGGCCGCGCAGGCGATCTCGGCCATCAAGGACGCCTGTCCGGACCTACTGGTGTGGGCCGACGTCTGCCTCTGCGGCACGACCGATCACGGCCACTGCGGCCACGTCCTCCCCGGCGGCGCGATCGACAATGACTCCTCGGTCGAGACGCTCGCCCAGGTGGCGCTCAACTATGCGCGAGCCGGCGCGGATGCAGTGGCGCCGAGCGACATGATGGACGGTCGCGTGCAGGCCATGCGCCATCTGCTCGATCGCGAGGGACACGCGATGACGCCAATTGTTTCATATGCGGCTAAATACGCCTCTTCATTCTACGGACCGTTTCGGGAAGCGGCCGAATCGGCCCCAGCCTTCGGCGATCGTCGCTCGTACCAGATGGACCCGGCCAATGTACGGGAGGCGCTGCGGGAGGTTCTTTTGGACGTCGAGGAGGGCGCGGATCTGGTCATGGTGAAGCCGGCCGGGCCGTACCTCGACGTGATCCGTCAGGTTCGGGACGCCGTGACCGTACCCGTCGTCGCCTACCAGGTGAGCGGTGAGTACAGCCTCATCAAGGCCGCCGCCGAGCGCGGCTGGATCAACGAGCAGGCCGCGGTGCTCGAGACGCTCACGGGCATCCAGCGCGCCGGCGCCGACCTCATCATCACCTACTATGCGCCCGAGGTGGCGCGCTGGCTGCGTCGATGACGGGCTCCGCGATCCCCCAGCACGCCGGGACCCCACCGCCCTTCCTCGCCGCCTGCCGCCGGCAGCCGGTGCCGCACACACCCATCTGGATCATGCGACAGGCGGGCCGTTATCTGCCGGAATACCGCCAGGTGCGCTCGCAGGCGGAGTTCGCCGCTCTGCTGCGCAACCCCGAGCTCGCGGCGGAGGTCACCCTGCAGCCGCTGCGCCGCTTTCCGCTGGACGCCGCCATCCTCTTCAGCGACATCATGACGCCGCTGCAGGGCATGGGGATCGAGCTCGCGTTCGAGCCCGGGCCGGTCGTGCGCGAGCCCATCCGGACCGACGCCGCCATCGAGGCGCTCGCACCGCTCGTCCCCGAGCGGGACGTGCCCTTCGTGCTGGAGTCGATCCGGCTGGTGCGCGCCGGACTGCCGCCGGGCGTGCCGCTCATCGGCTTCGCCGGCGGGCCGTTCACCCTCCTCTGCTATCTGGTCTGCGGGCGGCCGTCGAAGGAGTTCGGCGCCGCGCGCGCCTTCCTCTATGCCAGCCCTGAATCGGCGGAGCGCCTGCTCGAGCGCCTGGCGGATGCCATGGCTGCCTACCTGCGCGCGCAGGCCGCGGCCGGAGCGCAGGCGCTGATGCTGTTCGAGTCGTGGGCGGGCCTGCTCGCGCCGCGGGAGTTCGAGCGGTTCGCGCTGCGCGCGGTGCGGCGCACCGTGGCGGCCCTGCGCGGCACCGGCGTCCCGCTGATCTACTACGTGAATCAGGGCTCGGCTCTCATGGACAGCGTCGCGGACCTCGAGGTCGATGTGATCGGGGTCGACTGGCGCTCGCCGCTCGGCCTCGTGCGGCGCACGCTGGGGCCCGGAAAGGCGGTGCAGGGCAACCTCGACCCGGCGGCGCTCTTCGCCTCGCCGGAGGACCTGCGCCGGCACGCCGGACGCGTGCTCGATGAGGCCGGCGGCTCTGCCGGCCACATCTTCAACCTGGGGCACGGTATCTGGCCGGAAACCGATCCCGACGCGGTGGCGCGGCTCGTCGACTACGTTCACGAGCGCTCCTCGCGGCCGGGCGCCGCCGCAGCGGGCGCGGCATGACCCCATCGTCGGAAACGGAGCCGCGCGCCGGGGACCCCGACCACGGCGGGCTTGCGCAGCCGGCGGTGTCATGGTTCCGCGAGCTGCAGGCGCGGATCTGCAGCGCCTTCGAGTCCTTCGAGCCACAACACCGGTTCGAGGCCCGCAGCTGGCGCCGGCCCGAGGGGCACCGCCTGCAGGGCGGCGGTGAGTCCCGCCTGATGCGCGGCACCGTGCTCGAGAAGGTCGGGGTCAATGTCAGCCACGTATGGGGTGTCTTCAGCGAGCAGGCGCGCGGCCAGATCGCCGGCGCCGCGGAGTCGGGCGGGCGATTCGTCGCCTGCGGCATCTCATTGGTCGCGCACCCGTGGAATCCCTATGTCCCCGCGGTGCATCTGAACCTGCGGTATCTGAGTACCAGCTCGGCGTGGTTCGGCGGAGGCTCGGACCTGACGCCGACCTTTCCCTTCGAGGAGGACACGGTGGACTTTCATTCGGCGTTGCGCACTGCGTGCGACGCGTACCGGCCGGACGCTTATCGCGAGTTCAAGGAATGGTGCGATCGCTACTTTTACCTGCCGCATCGCCGCGAGCCGCGCGGGGTGGGCGGGATATTTTTCGACGATCTCGCGAGCGGTGATACGGAGGCGGACTTTGCATTCGTGCGTCGGGTGGGGGAAGCTTTCCTGGACGTCTACCCGCGGATCGTCGCGCGACGCAAGGACACGCCCTTCGATGAGGCCGCTCGTGAGCAGCTGCTCGTCAAGCGCGGTCGATACGTCGAGTTCAACCTCGTCTATGATCGCGGGACGAAATTCGGCTTTCAGACCGATGCGGATCCGGAGGCCTATCTGATGAGCCTGCCGCCGCTGGTCAGATGGTGAGACCGCATGATCAGGATCTTTCTGCCGCTCATCTGCGCGGCGCTGGGCTTCGCGGCCGCCTCCTGCAGTCAGTCGGGCGGGCCGCTGGCGCCGGCGGCTGATGCTCCCGCCTCGCCGCGCGCATCGTCGCAGGGTGCCACGGCAGAGGCAGCAGCCATGGCGACGCCGCGGCCTGACGGGGCGGCGAAGGCATCCGCTGCCGACGACGCGTCCCCATCGGCGAGCTCGCAGGCCGATGCCGCGCAGGCCGCCGACACGTCGTCGATCCCGGATGCGCCGGGCGGCACGCCCCTCGAGCGCCGCGCCTCGACGCTCATCGGCATGCCCGTGGTGTCCGCGGATGGCAGCTCCCTCGGCGCGGTGAACGACATCATCTTCGATGGACAGGGCCGGGCCACGCACCTGGTGATCGCAGGCGCGAGCACCGGCGGCAAACTCACCGCGATGCCCTGGGATGCCGCGATGGCGAGCATCAAGGACGGACGGTTGGTGTTGGATGAGGCGAAGCTGCAGAGCGCGCCGAGCTTCACACGGGACGCGTGGCCGAACCTCGATGACCCATCCTGGAGCACCACCACCGATACCTACTGGCGCAAGGCGGTGCGCGCGGCGATCGAGGCGAATCCCGGCGCTCCGATCGACTCGACCTCGAGACGGCGCGCGCGGCCCTCGCGCGACGGCGGCTGAATGCCTGAGAGCGGGGGCGGCGCCCCGGATGGGCCGAGTCGCGGGCCGCGGGGGGCCGCTCGCTGGGTGCTGGGCATCGCCGCCGCGCTGGTGCTGCTCGTAGTGCTCGTAGTGGGCGCGGCGCTGATCGCGACCCGCGTCATCAACCCTGATCACTACAAGGGAGAGATCGAGAGCGCGGTGCGGCACGCGACCGGCCGGCCGCTCGTGTTGGAGGGTCGCCTGCGGCTCACCTGGTTTCCATGGCTCGGCGTGCGCACGGGTGCCGCGCGCCTCGGCAGCCCACCGGGCAGCGGCGGACCGGATCTCCTCGACTGGCAATCGGCGCGCATCCGCGTACGGCTGCTGCCCCTGCTGTTGCACCGGCAGCTCGAGATCGGCCGCATCCGGATCGTGGGCGCCGACATTCACCTGCGCCGCGCAGCGGATGGCCGCGGGAGCTGGGACGATCTGCTGGCGCGCCTGAAGCCGGCGACCAACACGACGCCGCATCCGTCGGGCAATACGCGCGGGCCGGCGGCACCATCGCCCACGCTGGCCGGGCTGGATCTGGAAGGAAGCTCGCTCGATTATGTCGATGAGCGCAGCCGCGAGCACATCAACCTGACAGGTTGGCAACTCAGCGTCGGGGCCTGGAGCGCCGGCGAGCCCTTCTCGCTCAGCACGAGATTCCTGGTGCATGCCGATCCGCTGGGCGCGCGCGCCGCCACCCTGACCGCCGGCACCCCGACCGCAGGGGCCGCGGGCGTCAGGACCGGCAACGATGTTGGCGGACTGCGGCTGCCGGCCGCAGGCGTCGCGGTGTCGCTCGCCGTACCGCAACTGAAGGTGCAGGCGGCTCCTCTCGAGGCCGCCGCGCCGCGGTGGACCCTGCAGGTCGGCGAGGCGAAGTTGCAGGGGGCCGCTGCGGTCAGCCGCAATGCCGCCGGCGCGCTCACGGCCAGCGGCGCTCTGACGGCCATCGTGCCGTCGTTGCGGCAGCTCGCGAGCACTCTTGGCGTCGGCATGCCCGTGCTCGCGGACCCGGCGGCGCCCGGACCCCTGTCCCTGACGGGAAACTGGAGCTACCAGGGAGGCGCGCTCGAAGTCAGACCGCTCACCGTCAAGTTGGATTCCACGACCCTCACCGGATGGCTCGCGTGGTCGGGGGCGTGGACGTTCGCACTGCGGGCCGACCAGATCGACTTCGGCCGCTATCTGACGCGCTCGCAGCAGCACGAGCCGCTCGAGCTGCACGCATCAGCGCTGCGAGCGCTGCACGCGCGCGGCACGATCGTGCTGGACCGCGCGCGCATCGACGGCACGACCCTCGAGGACGCGCGCCTGCAGGTGCAATGACGTGACGGCCCGATCCCGCCCCGGTGACTTCGCCGCCCTGCTGGTCGACTGGCATGCGCGTCATGGCCGGCACGAGCTTCCCTGGCAGCGCCGCCGCAGCGCCTATCGGGTGTGGGTATCGGAGATCATGCTGCAGCAGACGCAGGTCGCGACTGTCATCCCCTACTACGAGAGGTTCATGCAGCGCTTCCCCGACATCGGCGCGCTGGCCGCGGCGTCCATCGACGACGTGCTGCATCTCTGGTCGGGGTTGGGTTACTACGCCCGCGCCTGCAACCTCCATCGCGCCGCCGCTCGAATCGCCGAGCGCCACGGTGGCCGGTTCCCCAGAAGTTTCGAGGCCGTGGCGGACCTGCCGGGGATCGGCCGCTCCACGGCCGGCGCCATTCTGGCGCTGAGCCGCGGCAAGCGCTTCCCCATCCTGGATGGGAATGTGCGCAGGGTGTTGTCGCGTCATTTCGGAGTCGAAGGCAGCGCATCGGATCGTGACGTGCTCGGGAGGCTGTGGGCACTGTCCGACGAATGCACGCCCACGGATCAGGTCGATACCTACACCCAGGCCGTAATGGATCTGGGCGCCACGGTCTGCACGCGGCGAAATCCCTCCTGCGCGACCTGTCCCGTCTCGGCGACGTGCGTCGCGCGCGCGGCCGGGCGGCAGCACGAGCTGCCCTCGCCAAAACCGGCGCGGGCACGGCGGCAGCGGCAGGTGTTCATGCTGGCCGCGGTCCGCGCTGACGGGGGGGTGCTCCTCGAGCGGCGGCCGGAACGGGGGGTATGGGGCGGCCTCTGGTGCCTGCCGGAGTTCACGAGCGCCGCGGAGGCAGCGTATTATGCGGGCAAGATGCTCCAAGGCGGCCCTGCCCGGCCGGTGCCGCTGGAGACGGTCGAGCATGCGTTCACGCATTTCGACCTGGTGATCACGCCGCTCCTGGCTCATTGCTCCGGCAGCGCCGCTGCGCCCGATGTGGCGCCGACGCGGTGGTACCGCGTGCGCGAGCCGGCAAGACTCGGGTTGCCTGCCCCGATCCGGCTGCTGCTCGAGCGGCTTGCGGGCGCGACGGCGGTACAGGCGCAACTCTTCGATTGACGGAGGCTCGACGTGGCCAGAACGGTGCAGTGTGTAGTGCTCAAGCGCGAGGCGCCCGGTTTCGACCGGCCGCCCTATCCCGGGGACCTCGGCCGGCGGATCCATGAGAGCGTCTCGCGCGAAGGCTGGGCGCGCTGGCTGCAGCATCAGACCATGCTGATCAACGAGTATCGCCTGACGCCCATCGAGCCCAAGGCCCGCAAGTTCCTCGAGGCGGAGATGGAGAAATTCTTCTTCGGCGCCGGCTCGAGCAAGCCCGAAGGCTACCAGGCGCCCGGCGGCCAGCATTGAGCCCGGACATGCCCGAGTCGACCTCCCCCGCCCTTCACTCCCGGGTGCTCGCAGTCACCGAGCGCATCCGCGAGCGCAGTCGGGATTTGCGCGCGGCGTACCTGGCGCGCATGGCCGGGCAGGCGGGCGGCGAGCCCGCGCGCAAGCGGCTTTCCTGTACCAATCTCGCGCACGGCTTTGCGGCATCCGCGGCTCCCGACAAACAGGCGTTGCGGGAGCTGCGCTGGCCTAACCTCGCCATCGTCACCGCCTATAACGACATGTTGTCGGCGCATCAACCCTACGAGCGCTTCCCCGGCCTGATCCGAGCCGCCGCGCGCGACGCCGGCGCCACCGCGCAGGTCGCGGGCGGCGTGCCCGCGATGTGCGACGGTGTGACTCAGGGCCAGCCCGGAATGGAGCTCTCGCTTTTCAGCCGCGACGTCATCGCGATGTCGACGGGCATCGCGCTGTCGCATGGGATGTTCGATGCGGCTCTGTGTCTCGGCGTGTGCGACAAGATCGTGCCGGGCCTGCTCATCGGCGCGCTCGCGTTCGGCCAGCTTCCGGCCCTGTTCGTGCCCGCGGGCCCGATGCCCTCGGGCATGCCCAACAAGGAGAAGGCGCGCATCCGCCAGCTCTTCGCCGAAGGCAAGGTGGGGCGTGAGGCGCTGCTGGAGTCGGAGGCCGGCAGCTATCACTCCGCCGGCACCTGCACCTTCTACGGCACTGCCAACAGCAACCAGATGCTGATGGAAGTGATGGGGCTGCATCTTCCCGGCAGCGCTTTCGTGCCGCCGAATACGCCGCTGCGCGATGCGCTGACGGCTGCCGCCACGCGCCGGGCGGCGCAGATCACCGCCCTCGGGCGCGAGTATCTGCCGCTCTCGCAGGTGATCGACGAGCGCAGCATCGTCAATGCGATCGCGGGCCTCCTCGCCACCGGCGGCTCGACCAACCACACCCTGCACCTGGTCGCCATCGCGCGCGCGGCCGGCATCCTCATCGACTGGGACGACTTCAGCGACCTGTCGGACGTGGTGCCCCTGCTCGCGCGGATCTATCCGAACGGCAGCGCCGACGTCAACCATTTCCATGCCGCCGGAGGGATGGGATTCCTCATCAGCCAATTGCTGCAGGCGGGCCTTCTGCACGAGGACGTGCGGACCGTCGCCGGCGCCGGCCTCGGCGCCTCGGCGCTCGAGCCCTGGCTTTCCCCGGACGGCCTCGCCTGGCGCAAACCCCCCGCCGCGAGCGGCGACACGACGGTGCTGCGTCCGGCCGCGGATCCCTTCAGCGCCGATGGGGGACTGAAGCTCCTGCGCGGGAATCTCGGCCGCTCCGTCATCAAGGTGTCGGCCGTCAGCCCCCAACAGCGGATCGTCGAGGCGCCCGCCCGCGTGTTCGACAGTCAGGAGGCGGTGTTGGAAAGCTTCCAACGTGGCGAGCTGGCGCGCGATGTCGTGGTCGTCGTCCGGTTCCAGGGTCCCCGAGCCAACGGCATGCCGGAGCTGCACGGCCTCACGCCCGCCCTGGCATCGCTCCAAAGCAAAGGCCATCGGGTGGCGTTGGTCACCGATGGACGCATGTCGGGCGCTTCCGGCGCGGTGCCCGCGGCGATTCACCTGACGCCGGAAGTGGCCAGCGGCGGCCCGCTGGGCAAGGTGCGCAACGACGACATCATCCGGCTCGACAGCGTGAAAGGCACGCTGGAGGCGCTCGTGTCCGATGAGATCTGGAACCGCAGGCCGGTCGCCGCCGCGGACCTGACAGGCAACGCCTTCGGGATGGGGCGCGAGCTCTTCCGCGCCTTCCGCGCCAACGCCGCACCCGCCGAGAAGGGCGGCGGCGTCTGCTGAGACGGCAAAGGCCTAAGGCGGCGCGGCCTTGAGCTGCTCGAAGCGCTCGATGTCCGACTGGAATTGCGCCTTGACCTGTTCCTCCTGCTCGGTCCGCGCCTGGATCGCCTGATTCTGCAGTCGAACCTCGCTCTCGGTCTGGACGAGCTCCTGTGCGAGCTCATCGGGCATGCGCGGCGCGTTCGGCCGTGAGCTGTAGGGCTTGAACTCCTGCGCGCGGCTCTCGAGCGAGCCGAGGCGCGACTGCAGGCTCTGCACGTACTGTTGCGCCGCGGTCTGCTGCGCCTGCAGCTGCGACAGCCGCTCGTCCCGCAGTGACTCGATGTCCTTCACCGAGGCATAGGTGCTCAGCAGGAAGTAGTCGCGCTGCTTCTGCGCGAGCTGCCGCGCCCGCGCGCTCGCCTCCGCGGCGAGCTGCGCGGAGGTTTTCTCCGCGTCGACGTGCCCGACCACCACCCCCTGGCTGTTCAGCATCTCCCGCTGGTCGCGCGCGTACTTCGGCGGCACGCTGTCACCGTAGTGGACGACCCCGTGCTCGTCCACCCAGCGGTAGACGACACCCCCCTTGTCACCCGCGTTCTGCGCCCATGCCGAGCCCGCCGCGCAGGCGAGCGCAAGGAGCAGAGCAAGGGCCCGAGGCGGTAGACGCATGGGGGCATATTCTGACCGACCGCGGCTCGGAGGCAAGTCTCAGGCGACCCCGTACCGCTCCCGATAGGCCCGCAACAGTGTGAGCTGGTCGGCAGAAATCGCGGCCCGAGCGCCCGCGGGGCGCGACAGCGCCTCGATGAGATCGGAGAGTGTGACGACGCTCACGCAGGGGATGCCGTGCTCGCTCTGGATCTCCTGGGTGGCGCTCAGCGCCCCCTGCCCCCGCTCCTGCCGATCGAGGGCGAAGATCACGCCCGCGGGCTGCGCGCCCTGCTGTCGGATCAGGGTGAGCGACTCCCGCACGGCGGTCCCGGCCGTGACCACATCGTCGATGACCAGCACCCGTCCGCGAAGCGGCGCGCCGATGAGGTTGCCGCCCTCGCCGTGGTCCTTGGCCTCCTTGCGGTTGAAGGCGTAGGGAACGTTGCGGCCGTGATGCTCGAAGAGCGCGGCGGCGGTGGCGGCCACCAGCGGAATGCCCTTGTAGGCGGGCCCGAAGAGCACATCGAACGCGGGTGCCGAGCGCACGATGGCCGCGGCATAGCAGCGTCCGAGCACGGCGATGGCCTCACCGTCGCTGAAGAGACCGGCGTTGAAGAAGTAGGGGCTCTCGCGGCCGGATTTCAGTGTGAAGCGCCCGAAGCGCAGCGCCTGGCGCGAGAGCGCGAGGTCGATGAAGGTCAGCTGATAGTCCTGCATGCCGCTATGATTGCCCGATGCCCAGGGACCGAGTCAATGCCCGCCTCCGCGGCTGGCTGGCCGCGCTGGCGGCCTACCGCCAGCGCAACGTGCTCTCGATGCTGTTTCTCGGCTTCTCCAGCGGGCTGCCCTTCCTGCTCGTGTTCTCGACTCTCTCGGCCTGGCTGCGCCAGGCGGGAATCGAGCGCTCGACGATCGGCATGCTCGCCTGGGTGGGCTTCGCCTATTCGTTCAAGTTCATCTGGTCGCCCGTGGTCGACCGGGTGCGGCTGCCGCTGCTGCACCGGCTGTTGGGACGGCGGCGCTCGTGGATGTTGCTGGCGCAGATCTGCATTGCGATCGGTCTCCTGTTGCTCGCCGCGGCCCATCCGGATGCAGGTCACGTCGGCAGGATCGCGTTGGCGGCGCTCTTTCTCGCCTTCTCCTCGGCGACTCAGGACATCGCCATGGACGCCTGGCGCATCGAGTCCGCTCCGGTCGAGTCGCAAGGCCCCATGGTGGGCGCCTACTCCGTCGGTTACCGCATAGCGATGATAGCGGGCGGCGCCGGTGCGCTCGCGGTCGCATCCGGCTACGGTTGGCACGCGAGCTACGGCGCGATGGCCGCGCTCGCGTCCGTTGGCATCGTGACCACGCTGCTGGTCGCGGAGCCCGAGGTCGCCGCCAACCGGTCGGGAGAGCGGCGCGAGGAAAAAGTGGTCGCGTGGCTCGAGCGCCGCGCCCACTGGCCGCGCTCGCTGCGGGGAGTCGGCGCCTGGTTCATCGGCGCGGTCATCTGTCCGCTCACGGATTTCTTCGGCCGCTTCGGCGCGCTCTGCGCGCTCGTCTGCCTGGCGTTCATCGGCCTGTATCAGATGACCGAGTTCACCATGGGCGTGATGGCGAATCCCTTCTACATCGACCATCACTACACGCTCGATCAGATCGCCCTCGTTGGCAAGGTCTGCGGATTCACCGTCGGCATCCTCGGCGTGTTCCTCGGCGGCGCATTGGTCACGCGGGTCGGACTCGCACGCGCACTCGCGTGCGGCATCGCCGTCGCCGTCCTGTCGAATCTCAGCTATTCGGTGCTGGCGACCACCCACACGCCGACCCTCATCGGAATGGGCATCGCCAACGCGCTCGACAACCTCGCGCTCTCCGTGGAGGGCGTGGCGCTCATCACCTTCCTCTCCGCGCTGACGAGCGCGAAGTACACCGCGACCCAATACGCGCTCTTCTCCTCGCTCTACGCCTTGCCGGGGAAGTTCCTCGAAGGCACCTCGGGATTCGTGGTCGATCGGATCGGCTATCCGGAGTTCTTCCTCTACACCGCGAGCCTCAGCATTCCGCCGCTGTTGCTCCTGTTGTGGCTGTGGCGGCGCAGCGCCGCGGGCGATGGGCTTTCGGCCCTGTCCGCCGCGCCCGCGAGCCGGCGCGCCGATGCCCGGGCCTGAGCTCGACCTCGAGCGGGTAGTCTGTCGCCTGTCGGACCTGGAGGAGTTTGGCTCGCGGGCATTCACCGTCGGCGCCGGCGCCTGGCCGCTGCGCGGCTTCGTGGTGCGGTACGGGAATGAGGTCCGCGGCTATATCAACCACTGCCCTCACGCGGGGCATCCGCTCGATCTGCGTCCGCATCGATTCCTCACGCCGGATCGGGCGATGATTCTCTGCTCATCGCACGGCGCCCTGTTCGAGAAGGATGCGGGCCGTTGCCTCGCCGGGCCGTGCGCCGGCGAGCGGCTGCGGGCGGTGCCGCTCGAACTGATCGGTGACGTCGTCGTGATCGCGGCGGACGCGGACCTCGCGGCGCTTGCCGCGAACGTCTGAGCCGCGGCGCGGCGGTCAATCGAACTCGAAGAGGTCGATGCCGTCGAGAGGGCCCGCGCGCAGGCTGGGGTCCTCGTCGAGGTTGTCGGAGCCGCGGCCTTCCTCGTCGCCGCCTTCCACGTCCACCGAGCCGCTCCAATCCTCCGGCGCCTGCGCCGCCTCGAGCGCGCCATCGTCCCACTGGGTCTCCCAGTCCTCACGGTCCATCTCCTCGACGGTGCCGTCGAAATACTGGATGTCGACCGTTCCCTCATCGTCGTCGATTGCGACGACCTCGAACAGCTCGCCGCCGCTCAATCGATACCAGTCGCCGATACTGGGTTGCGGTGCCGACATGAGAACCTCCAAAGGCCCGACGCAGAGGCTTCGGATCGCGCGTCCCTGGTGAACGCATGACTTGCGCCGGCGGGTCCCGGGGCTGTTATCCTCCGCCCGCCGCGCGGGGGTCAGCCATCGATGTTGCGCCTCGCGTATGCCCCTTTCAAGCAGCGAGTGACGTTCCGCGAGGGCCCATGCTCGAGCAGCCGTTGAAATTCTTCGTGGTCTTCTTCGTGGTGGTGGAGCCGATCTCGCTGATCCCGCTCTTCAGCGGCCTCACGCGCGGCGCCACGCGGGAGTACCAGCGGCGCATGGCGGTGAAGGCCGTGTGGGTCGCCGCCCTCATCCTGGTTCTCTTTGCCTTGGGCGGGGCGCCGTTCCTCGCGGTGATGGGCATCAGCCTCGGGGCGTTTCGCATCTTCGGCGGCGCGCTGCTCTTTCTACTCGCGCTCGAGATGGTGTTCGCGCGGGAATCGGGCAGCCGCACCTCGAGCGACGAGCGGGCGGAGAGCCGGCGACGCGCGGACATCTCCGTGTTTCCCGTCGCGTTTCCCTTCATTGCCGGACCGGGCGCGCTCGCCACCGTGCTCCTCTGGTTCGGCCCGGTGCACATCGTGCACGCGCCCGTGCAGTTCCTCGTCCTGCTGGCGGCCGCCGCCGCGGTGCTCGCCATCACGCTGGTCATGATGCTGCTCGCCGAGCCGCTGATGCGGCTCATGGGGGTGACGGGCGTGAACGTCACGGGGCGGCTCCTCGGGGTGATCCTCGGGGCGCTGGCGGTGCAGTTCGTGATCGACGGACTGCACACGGCGTTTTTCCTGAAGCCCGGCTGAGCGGGGGGCCGGCCGGTCAGCCGAGCTGGAACTCCAGGTCCCAAACCTGGTGCCCGAGACGCTCGCCCCGACGCTCGAACCGGGTAGGCGACCGCTCCGCTGGCCGCGGCACGAAGCCACTCTCCGCGGCCACGTTGCGCAGCCGCGGCTCCGCCGAGAGCGTCGCCAGCATCTGCACCGCATAGGGCTCCCAATCGGTGGCCAGGCGCAGGACGCCGCCGACCCGCAGCCGCTCGGCCAGCAGTGCGACGAAGGGCGGCTGGATGAGCCGCCGCTTGTGATGGCGCTTCTTCGGCCAAGGATCGGGAAAGAGAATCAGGATCTCGTCCAGGCAGGGCGCGCCGAGGCAGCGCTCCAGCACTTCCACCGCGTCGCGACAGACGACTCGGACGTTGCCGATGCGCCGCTCCTCGAGCTGCAGCAGCAGCCGCCCGACGCCGGGCCGGTGCACCTCGATGCCGAGGAAGTCCTCATCCGGCCGTGACGCCGCGAGCGCAAGCAGGTTGTCACCGTTGCCGAAGCCAATTTCGGCAACGTGCCGGGCGCGGCGGCCGAAGAGCGCCTCGAGATCGAGGGAGGCGGCGCCGAGCTCCACGCCGTACTTCGGCCAGAGCTCCTGCAGGGCGCGCTCCTGCGCGGCGGTGATCCGGCCGCTGCGGGTGACGAACGAGCGGATCGGGTGGGGGTGTCCGGAGTCGCTCAAGCCGGGCGTGAGCCGACCCGGACGGTCGGCAGGCCCTGAGCTTTCCACTCCGAGATCCCGCCGGCCATGTGGGCTCCCGCCTGGCCCGCGGCCTGGCGCATCCGCGCCGCGGTGAGCGAGCGGCCGCCCGCGGCGCAGTGGAAGACCACCGTACGGTCGCCTTCCGGCGGCAGATGCGCCGCATCGAACGTCGAAAGCGGATAGAGCAGCGCGCCCATGATGCGCTCCGCCGCATACTCCATGGGCTCCCTGACATCGATCAGCACGACGCGGCCCTGCTCGAGCAGGGCCTGGACTTCCTGCGGATCGTATTCGGTGAGGCCATCGGGTGTAGTGCGACTCATACGTCATTGTAACGCGCGAGCAACGCCCGCAGGCGCCTTTCAGGAGGCGTGCTGAGTCGCGGCGCGCGGACTCCCGCGCGCATGCGCGTGCTGGAGCGGAGCGCGCTTGAGCAGGAAGATCGTCGGCAGCGTGAGTACGATGAAGATGGCCAATACCCAGAAAACGTCGTTGAAGGCCATCATGTCCGCCTGGCGCTGCACGATCCGATAGAGGGCCCCGATCGCCATCCGCGAGGCGGCCGCAGGCGGCGCGCCGCGCGCCGTGAGCGTCCGGGTGAGAGCGTGAATGCCGTGCGCGTAGACCGGATTGAGCGGTTGCAGCCCGAGCACGAGCCGCGCCTGGTGGAACTGCTGCCGCCGCGCGAGCAGCGCCTGCACGAGCGAGATGCCGATGCTGCCGCCGAGGTTGCGCCCGACCGAGATCATCGCCGAGGCCCTGTTCGTCTTGGCGCCGGGCACGCCCACGTAGGCGGCACTGATCAACGGCACGAACAGGAACGGGATCGGCGCGCCCTGCCACATGCGCGCGAGCGCGATCTGGCTGAAGGTCACCGTGGTGGCGAAGTGGCTCATGTGCCACATCGCCAGCGCCTCGACTGCGAACGCGCATCCCATGAGGATCCGCGGCTGCACGTAACCGGAGAGGATGCCCGCGAGCGGCATGGTGAAGAGCGTTACGATGCCGCCGAGCGTCAGGGCGAGGCCGGCCTGCTCCGCGGTGTAGCCGAGCACCTCCTGCACCAACTGCGGGATGAACTGCGTCGTGCCGAAGAGGATCACCCCGATCGTCATGATGATGAAGGTCGCGGAAGCGAAGCTGCGGTACCGGAAGAGGCTCATGTCGAGCAGCGGATCGCGCTCGATGATCTCCCAGAGGACGAAGGCGAGCAGACAGGCGCCGGCGACCAGCGCGGCGCCGCGGATCAACGGGCTGGCGAACCAGTCCTCCTGCACGCCGCGATCGAGCATCACCTCCAGCGAGCCGAGCGCCAACGCAATGAGCGCCGCGCCCGGCAGGTCGAAATGCACTCCGCGCGCCCAGCGCTGGCGGCGTTCCTCGACGATGAGCGGCGGCTCGTCCACCATCGTCTCGACCAGCGTCAGCGACAGCAGCCCCACCGGCACGTTGATGAGGAAAATCCAGTGCCAGGAGAACTGATCCGTGATCCAACCGCCGAGCAGCGGCCCGATCATGGGCGCAAGGATGACGGTGAAGCCGTAGACCGACATCGCCTTGCCGCGGGAGGCCGGCGGGAAGGTATCGATGAGCATCGCCTGGGTGACCGGCTGCAGGCCACCGCCGCCCACGCCCTGCAGGATGCGCGCGACGATGAGAAACCCGAGCGACGGGGCGAGCCCGCAGCAGAGCGAGGCGAAAGTGAAGATCGCGACGCTCGTCATGTAATAGCGCTTGCGGCCGAAGACATCCGACAGCCAGCCGCTCATCGGGATCACGATCGCGTTGGCGATCAGATAGCTCGTCAGGACCCAGGTCGCCTGGTCGTAACTGGAGGATGTGGCGCCCGCGATGTGATTCAGCGAGACGTTGGCGATTGCGGTATCCAACACCTCCATGAAGGCGGAGATGGCGATGACACTGGTGACCAGCCAGGGATTGCGGTTGCCGGCGACCGAGCGCTCGGGCGTCCAGGCGTGCCCCGGGCGGCTGCCCTGCGCCGGCCGCTCGGGCACTCAGCGCACCCTGACGGCCGGCTCGACCGACATCCCGGGCCCGAGCACGCAGCCCGCCGGCACGGAGTCGAGCGCGATCCGCACCGGAACCCGCTGCACCACCTTGATGTAGTTGCCCGTGGCGTTCTCCGGCGGCAGCAACGCGAACGCCTCCCCGGAGCCGCGCTGGATGGAGACCACGTGCCCGCTGGCATCGGCACGCGGGCAGGCGTCGATATGGATGCTGACGCGCTGGCCGGGCCTCAACCTGGCGATCATGCTCTCCTTGAAGTTGGCCCGCACCCACAGGTGCAGCGGCACGATCGCCATCATCTGCTGGCCCGGCGTGACATACGTCCCGACTGCCACAGTGCGATTCGCGACGTGGCCGTCGACGCGGGCCGTGACTGTCGCATATCCGAGGTTGAGCTTCGCCTGCGCAATACCGGCCTGGGCGGTGGCAATGCGGGCGCGCGCCCCCGACACGGCGGCCTCAGCCGATTGGATTTGCGCGCGAGCACTCACCACGCGCTGCTCGGCGGCGCGTTGCTGAGCAGCGGCACTGCGGGCGCTCGCAACGGCTTCATCCACCGTGCTGCGGGCGAGGGCCCCGGGGTTGACCGCGCGTAGCCTCTGGTAGCGCTTGAGGTCCTGCTGGGCGCGGATGGCGGTGGCCCGAGCGCTGGCGACGTCCGCCTCGGCCTGCGCCAAGCTGGCCTGTGCCACCGCGACGCTGGCGGTGGCCTGTCCCAGCGCGGTCTGCGCCTGCTGCTGGGATGCGAGCGCCTGTTGCAGCGCCAGCTGGTACTGGGAGGGATCGATATCGACCAGCGGCTGGCCGGCGCGCACCGGCTGGTTGTTCTCCACCAGGACACGGGTTACCTGGCCGGCGATCTGCGGCGAGACATAGACGATATGCGCGTCCAGGAAGGCATCGTCGGTGCTCTCGATGCCGCTCTCGTGCCACCACCAGAGGGCGCCCAGCACGACCACCAGGGCAAGGATGAGCGCGCCGCCGATGACGACCCCGCGCCGCCGGAACCAGGGCCGCCTCTCGCTGCGGTCGGATTGCGGCTCGGTGACCCGGCCGGGCTCGCGCGGCTTGCCGGGCTCGCGCACGTCATCCCGGGCCGGCTGAGCGTCGGCCGCACGGGAGCTATCCAACCGCACGGTGCGGCTGGCAGGATCGGAGGGAGTTTCCACGTTTGTCGCATCCTACGACGGTTCGGAGCGGAGCGCTCGCAGGTTCCGTGCCACTGACCATCCTCGCGGCAGGCGCCCCGGCCCGCGCATCCGTGCGACCGGGTCGCCCGTCAACGCTCTACGACCCAGCCGCTGCGCCGCGCGGCCTCGAGGAATGCCCGGACGTCGGCGGCCAGCGAGGGGTCTGCCGTCCCGGCGACCCGGGTGATGATCTCCGAACGCGTGGAGGTACCATCACACAGGGCGAGAATGGCCGCCGCCGTCGCATTGAGTCGGACACGGCCGGAGCGCGTCACGAGAATGGGGCCGGCTCCGCCCGTCGACCTGGCGAGCCGGTGGGCCGGTGCGAGCCGGACCTTCGGCCGCCGCGTTGAGCTCTTTGCCCTCATGTTGTTGCCCACCCGCGGGGGAGGGCTCCTGGCGCGGTGCAAGCGGCGGGCCAACCCGCGCGATGCAGCGGGCGAGCAGGCACATGGAAGTGCCTTTACTAGGTGCGTCTGACCGGCGCGATGCCGTGCCGTTTGATCTTGCGGTAGAGCGTGTTGCGGCTGACGCCGAGCTCCGCTGCGACCCGGCTCATATTTCCGTGAAGCTCCTCGATGGCCCGCAGCAGGGCGGCGCGCTCCGCGGCCTGCAGCCGGTTGCGTCCCGGACCGGGCGACCCACACGCCGTGTCCCCATCGGGAGAGGACTCCGGCAGCGAGACCGTGAAGCGTCCGGTCATCGGCTCCGCGCGCCCCTCGGATGGCGACTCGGTGTCGCGGATCTCCCGCGGGAGGTCCATCCCCCGCACGACCCCTCCCTCGCAGATCGCGAGCGCAGTGCGGATGACATTGCGCAGCTCGCGAATGTTGCCGGGCCAGGCATATACGAGCAGGCGCTGCAGCGCGTCACGCTCGATGGCCGCGGGACGGCCGTTGCCGGTCTCTGCCGCGAGCGCGTGTTGGATCAGTCTTTCCTTGTCGGTCCGGTCGCGCAACGCCGGCAGCTCCAGGGTGATGCCGTTCAGGCGATAGTAAAGATCCTCGCGGAATGCGCCACGTGCGATCATTTCCCGCAGATTGCGGTGCGACGCGGCGAGCACGTGCAGATCCACGGCGATGGCGCTCTCACTGCCGAGCGGCACGACCTCGCGCTCCTCGAGCACGCGCAGCAGGCGGCTCTGCAGCGCGAGCGGCATGTCGCCGATCTCATCGAGAAAGAGCGTCCCGCCCGAGGACTGTAGGATCCTGCCGCGGAGCCCTTCGCGGCGGGCTCCGGTGAACGCTCCTTGCTTGTATCCGAAGAGCTCGCTCTCGATCAGCGTCTCCGGGATGGCGGCGCAGTTGACAGCGATGAAGGGACGGTCGCCGCGGCGGCTGGCGAGATGGACGGCATGCGCGAACGCCTCCTTGCCCGAGCCCGTCGGCCCCTGGATCAGGACCGACACATTGCTATCGGCGATCCGGTGCGCGCAGCGGACGTTGCGCAGCATCTGCGAATCCTCGCCCGCCAGCTCCTCGAGGGTGAGCGGCAGCGAGCGTGCCGGCAGCGCACCGCCGACCTCCGCAGCAGGGAAATCATCGACCGGAGAAGACGGCCAAGCGCGCGTTGCGTTCGTCATACGAGCCTCCCAACTAACGTCCGGCCACTGCGTCACGGATGCCACGCGCCGCCGTGACAGTGTCACGCTAGGGAAACACGGCGCCCCGGCCACTGCAAGCTCGGCAAGAGCGAATATGCGGTGTTTTTCGGGTCCCCCGGCATCCCCGTTCGCGACCTCGAGCGCGCGGGCACGGCGGCGTTCCATGCGCGTGACAGCCCTGTACCGTTCCGGACCTCAAAATGGAACAGGATTGCGCGCCGGAAGTGGTTGTGTCTGCCGCGCAACAGGCGGCGGCGGTCGGCCGCCGTCCTGGCACGAGCGTTGCACCCGTCAGCCACGAGGAGGGGCCTTCATGAACAACCAACGAATCAGTCTCGTCGCAGCCATCGTGTTGGCATCGGTCGCCGCCGCGCCGTCGGCTCGGGCAATCGATGTGACCGCCGGCAAGTGGACTCTGTCCTTCGACGGCAACGTCAACGCGAGCTACATCTACTCCAATTGCGAGACCCACCCGTCCGTGGTGGGCGGCGGTCTGGCCTGCGTGGCGTCCGACAGCTCTTCCTCCGTGAGCAACGGCCTGCTGCCCGCGGCACTCACGATCAGCGGCGCCACCACCCAGGACGGCATGGATCTCGGGTTCACCTTCGGGCTGTATCCGGGGATCAGCACCAATGACGGCGGCAGCCCGAATCTGCAAGTGGCCGACAATCCGAACTACGGCCACGCGGCTCTGGGCACCGCGGGACTGGACATTCGGCAGGTCTTCCTGACCGCGGGCGGCTCCTGGGGCACGATCATGGCGGGACGCAACATCGGTCTCTTCGGCGCCGATGCCATCCTGAACGACATGACGCTGCTCGGTGTCGGTGCCGGCAACGGCAACTACGCCGCCCCGGCCAACACCTCGCTGGGGTCGATCGGCCTCGGCTACATCTACACGGACTGGCTGTCGCAGATCAATTATACGACGCCGTCCATGGGCGGCGCGAAAGTGACGGTCGGGATCTTCGACCCGCTCAACACCCTGGGACAGGTGCCGGTCAATCACAGCTCGCCGGGATTTCAGGGCAAGGTCGCCTGGACGGCCGGGCCCCTTTACCTGTCGGCGAGCCTGCTGTATCAGAAGCAGCGGATCCCCTGTGCCGATGTCGGGAGCATCCCGGATGCCACCTGCGCGGGGGCGACGACGGGTAACGTGGAATACAACAGCGACGCGTACGACCTTGGCGGCAAGTACGACATCGGCGGCTTCGAAGTGATGGGCTGGTACTACCGGGCCAAAGGCGTGGGAACGACGGGCCTGTTCGTCCTCTCGAACGATGCGGCGGGCAATCCGCGCGATTCCGACGGCTTCCTCGTGCAGGCGACGTACAAGCTCGGCGCCACCGGCGGCACCAAGGTGGGAGTGAACTACGGCCAGAGCAAGCTCGATGCGACAGCGCTCGATCCGGCGACGCTGGTCGAGAAGAACGACAAGTGGTCGGCGGGCCTCTATCAGAACCTCACCGACAACCTGCTGTTCACGGCCGAATTCAGCCGGCTGCAATCGAAGAACCAGTTCGGAGCGTCGAACACGAGCTGGAACCTGGACGCAGGCCTCTTCCTCAAGTTCTAGCTTTCGGTTCTGCTTCAGGGCGGTGGATCGGGGCCCTCCCGGTCCACCGCGACGGCCGCCCCTTCCGTCCCGGGGCGGCTCGTGCGATCCACATACTCTGTGACGCAGAGTACTTGACGTGATCGAGGGGTCTGCTACATTCCGGCGAACGCCTCAGAAGATGGTGCACCGATGCGGTCGAACAATACTGTCGCGGCGATGGACAGCCACGCGCTCGGGACACTCAACTACATCCGGGCCTCGATCGATGCGGCCGGCGCGTTTGCCGTGCCGGGGACGGCGGGCATCGCCATGGGAGCGGTCGGCCTCGTGGCTGCCGCAATCGCCTCGATCCCCGCGCTGACGGGATATTGGCTGATCATCTGGCTGGTGGCGGCGACGGTGGGTGCGGGGCTCGGGGTCGTGCTGGTCGCGCGCCATCGCTCGGGTATCGGGCTGCCGCTCTACCGGGGACCGGCGCGGCGCTTCGTGCTCTGCCTCTGCCCCGCGCTGCTCGCGGGCGGGGTGCTGACCGCCGTGCTCTTTCAGGCGGGCGAGCCGGGCCTGATGCCCGGGGTGTGGCTGCTGCTCTACGGCTGCGCGGTGCTCTCGGCGACCCTGATGACGGCGCCGGCGATGATGCGGCTCATCGGCGCCATGGGTGGCCTCTTCGTGGTCTGTGGGGCGATCGCCTTCGAGGTCTCCCCGCGCTGGCAGAACGTGGTGCTGGGCGCCGGCTTCGGCCTGCTGCACCTGGTCTTTGGCTTTCTGATTGGACGTATCGATGGTGTGGAGCGATCGAAGATATGAAAACGGTCGCGCGACGGCGTGAGACAGTGATGCGATCGCCCGAAACGAGCAAACCGGAGACTCGCAAGGCGCCGCCGACGGCCGTTCCGCACGGTGGCGGCGAGGATTCGAAATTCGACCGCCTGGTCTACGAGCGGGTGCGGCTCGGCATCATGAGCGCGCTCGCCGTGAATGCGCAGCTCACTTTCAACGAGCTGAAGGCGCTGTTCGATGTCAGCGACGGCAACCTGAGCGCCCATGCGCGCAAGCTCGAGGAGGCAGGCTACATCGAGTGCTCCAAATCCTTCGCCGGACGGCGGCCGAAGTCGGAGTACCGGCTGACGGCCGTGGGCCGCCAGGCGCTCTACCGTTATCTCGAGCACATCGAGGCGGTCATCAAGGCGACCCGGCGATCGTGAGCGCGCGATGACTCTGCACGTAGCGATCATCATGGATGGCAATGGACGCTGGGCGCAGCGGCGGGGCATGCCGCGCAGTGCCGGCCACGTGCACGGCGCCAAGGCAGTCAACGGTATCGTGGAGGCCGCCGCGCGCTCCGGCATCCGCACCCTGACACTGTATGCGTTCTCTTCGGACAACTGGGGGCGGCCCAGCCTGGAGGTGGATGCGCTGATGCGGCTGCTGCAGCGCTATCTGACGACCGAGACCCGGCAGTGCATCGAGCAGTCGATCCGGATTAATGTCATCGGCCGCCGCGACCGGCTGCGGCCGAGCCTGGTGCGCGCCATCGAGCAGAGCGAGCGGTTGACGGCCGGCTGCTCGCGGATGCACCTGCGGATCGCGATCGATTATTCCTCGCAGCACAGCATCCTCGAGGCGGCGCGGCGCGCCCCGCGCAATGGCGGCCTCAGCATCGAGGCATTCGCGGACCTGCTGGCACACGTCGACCATTCGGTGCCGGACTCCGGCGCGGTGGACCTCCTGATCCGCACCGGCGGCGAGCAGCGGCTGTCGGACTTCCTCCTCTGGGACTGCGCCTACGCGGAGCTCTACTTCACCGACCGGCTCTGGCCGGACTTCGGCGAGGCGGAGCTCAGGGCGGCGCTCGCCGATTACGCCCGCCGCCAGCGGCGATTCGGCAAGGTGCTGGCGGCGGCGGAAACCGGTTAGCGCGACAGGTGTTGGTGCCGTTGACCGACGAAACTCAGATGGCGGCGAAGCTCCGGTACTCCGCCGACCACGCCGGCGCCCGTTCCAGAGCATCCGGGACTTCCTCCGGCTCCGCGACGACCTGCCACATGAGCGCGTGACGCTCATCCATGAAGCGCTCTTCGACCGCGCGCAACAGCATCTGCAGGAGCGGCTGGAAGTAGCCTCGCGTATTCACGATCACGATGGGCCCGAGAAAGAGGCCCAGGCGCTTCAGGGTGACGGCCTCCAGCAACTCCTCGAAAGTGCCGCAGCCTCCGGGCAGCGCCACCGCGGCGTGCGCGCCGGTGAGCATCAGGTGCTTGCGGGTGCGCATGTCCTCGACGAGCTTGAGCTCCGAGAGGCCGGGATGGCCCCATTCCAGATCGGCCATGAAGCGAGGCAGGACGCCGATGACGCGGCCGCCCTTGCCGAGCGCGCCGTCGGCGAGCGCGCGCATCGAGCCCTTGGCGCCACCGCCATAGATCACCGTGATGCCGCGCCCGGCCAGCGCTTCGCCCAGCCTGAAAGCGGCTTCGCGGTATTGCGGGTGCGCCGACTGGCTCGATGCGCAGTACACGCACACCGCCCGCTCGAGCGGCCGCTCCGCCGCGGCGGCATCACTCATGCCCGTGGGTTTCATGAGGTCATGATGCCAGACGTCGCTCGCCGCCGTCGATTGCGGACCGGCGGGACGGTCTCGTAGAATCGCCAGCAACGCGGGTGTAGCTCAATGGTAGAGCTCTTGGTTCCCAACCAAGTGACGAGGGTTCGATTCCCTTCACCCGCTCCACTCCAGAGCAACCGCCATCCGCAAACGGCTGTTCCATGTCGATGCCGGTGTCGGACAGGCCCAAAGGACGGCGGATGTATCTCCGCTGAACGTGGCCACCATTTGCGCTTGGGTCTGTGGAGCACCGACGGCATTCGTCATCGTGGGTACGGCAAGCGCGACGCGCGTACCGGTGCAGTGACTCCGGTCGATAGCCGCCGCCCATCGGGGCGGCGGCTACGTGGCCGGCCAGGTCTGCAGGCGATCCGCCCGATTTGTTTCCCAGGAAACTAATTCCAGGAATCGCGATTCATGCCGGGCGGCAGCCCCGGGTACGGGCCATGGCAAGCGCCCCCTGCCAGGGTTGCCAAAAAGCTCGACCAGGCGAGACTCACAGGCCAGGAAGACGACTCGAGCTCCGAAGCGCGTTGCTCAATGCCACGGCGCGCTTGCGCGGCAGCCAGCGCACGATTTCAACCCTAGTCCTGCAGGTTGAATTTTATGGGTATCGTCGTGATGACCGTGCTCGCATGTCCGTGGAGGTCGCTTGGCAGAAAGGACGCGGTCTCGAGCCAACGCATAGCGGCTTGATCGAGCTCATCGGAGCCGGAGGAACCGTCGATTGCCATGGCGGCGACGCATCCGGTGGCGTCAATGCGGATCATCAACCTGACGAGTCCTTCGATACCCATTCGCCGCATTGTCGCCGGATAGTAATCGGCCAGGGCCGTGGCGGGGGACAGCAGGGTGGGTGAATCGCGGCCGGAGGTCGTAGCTGCCGGCGGCGGACATGGCGTAGTTCGCGGGTGCAGATTGTAGGAAGCAGCCAGATGAATGGTGCCGACGACATGATCCCGCTCCGCAACATACGCGTCCCGCAGCGCCGCCGCGAGCTCTCCCCACCTGGGATTGGGATCATTCCCGGCGAGCTCCTGGCGTAAGGCCGCCTCTGCCGCGAGCACGCTTGCGTCGTGCGGTGTAGTCGCCGGCATGTCGTTGTGCGCCAGAAAGTCAGCCCATAGATGACGGTTGTGCATCATTGCCGGGACGAGTTTCCAGTAGGATTGCAACGCAATTGAGCGGGATTTCAAGATCATCTCGAGCCCGGCCATGTCCGGCGCCGGAGCTGGCATCTGTCCATCGGCGCTTGCCGGTGATTGCGCCGGACCGTCCATCGCCTTGCGGTAGACCTTCACGATGTAGTCCGAGAAGTCCTCGCTGGCCGTTCGACCGCGCAGGTCCGAACCGATACGCAGATCGGAAGTCTGCATCGTCTGGGCGACCTGATCGAGATGGGTCTCGAACTGAGACCTCAGGTCCAGAGCGGAAGCAGACCTGTCGACATCCCCTCCCACCCCATGCTCGAGAATGTGCACCGACGCTTCGGCGAGAGTCTGCTTCTTAGCGAGGCTGAGCAGCGATAGATCTCCTCCTATGCCGACGCTCAATGTGTAGACCACATCGCCCGATGCCATTCCCGGTTTGCTCCCGTCCGCCTGCAATACCGTGATCGTCGCTACTTCGCCGGCGGAGACGCGGATCGGCTGGCCGTCATATGGGCTTTGCCGTTGCTGCATGTCGGAGTAGGCATTCCGTAACTGCTCCCGAGCCGAGGCGGGCGGCCGCACCTGCCGCGAGAGAGCAACGAAGGTTTTCTCCTCGGAATCCTCGTACCACCACGCCCCCGCGACGTTCCAGGACAGTTGCGATGCCCGGGAATCGTAAGCCATCGCCAGACAGATTCGACTCTCCGGTCCGAGCTTGACGAGACCCGGTGGGACAACCATCTCAAATCGCGGTGTCAGCAGCTTCCACGGAGGTCCGGCTTCGAGCGACACGTCCGCCAGGGCACGGGGCAGCAGCGTGTGGCGACCGAGGAATGCCTGCCATTGAGCGAGTGTTCCTATATAGTCCAGACTCACCTGATTGGCCAAAAGCGACAATCCAATTCCGACCTCAGTAAGATTGGATGACCGACTGTACTGCAGAAGGCCGACATAGCCATCGGGGGTCGGTAACAGCATGGCCACAACATAACTGTCCAGATAAGGTAGAGGCCACACGCGCCGCTGCCACTCGCGCCCGTAGCGGTCCGCCCATAGGCTGTCGCTTACGGCCGGACCCAGGGAGGTGACGCGGACGGCATCAGTGCCGACCAATCGCTTGATCACGAGTCCTTTCAGCGCGACGTCCATGAACTGTTTGGAATCGGCATAGAAACCGTCGTCCTTCGCGTGGTTTCCGCGCTCCAGGCGAATCAGCGTGGTGCCGGCAATCTCGCCGACCGAAACCTTGCCGTTACCGGGAAGATCGGTGGAGTTGAATGAGGGCTGCTGGAAGGCCCATTCGTTGTTCTCCTGTTGAAGGATGATGCCCGGATCCGGAGCCGGTTGCACGCTGGAGTACAGGATGGCATCCGAGCCGCTGCCCAGTGGAAACATCGAGTCAGCGTATTGAGCCAATAGTTGCGCACGTGCGTCAGCGCCGTGTCTTTGAATCACTCGTTCATAGTCGTATTCAAAAGCGGTCCACCGCAGCGGCAAAGCGAATTGATCCTTCATGGTGTAGACTCTCGAGCCCTGCATGTAAGGCAGCCGCGTTACGAGCCGTCGATCGAAAAGGGCCGTGTGAGGCGCTTCGAGAACGATGCCAATCGGCAATGCGTAGTTGAGATTCTCGTTGGGCGATTTAGCGATGACCACGCCGATGACGTTTCCGAGTGCGTCGAGGAGCGGACCCCCGCTATTGCCGGGAGATGCGGCGGCGGAGAAGCGAATCCACTTCCAGCGGCCGTCCTGATCCTCCGGCGTCTCTGAGGTAAACAACCCATCCCGGATGACGATGCCTTCACCCAGGGCAGTTCCGACGGCTAATACTGGCTGGTCAAGCCGGGGGGCTCTATTTACGTTGAGGCCGGCCGCTTTCGGCGCACCGGCCAGAGTGAATACGGCGAAGTCCTCGTCGGCGGAGAACCGCACGATCGAATCGATCGGATAGACCTTACCGTCTGCGGCGCGTAGGGCCGGCTTGCCGTATTGGCTGTTCACCACGGCCTCGAGAACGTGAGCGGCGGTTACGTAAGTGTCCGGCCCGAGAGCGAACGCGGTTCCCACTGGTTGGTACTTGTCCGATCGCTGCTGGTATGGAATCAACTCGAGAGGCAGCGGCTTCTCGTAGCTGAGTGGATCCCGCTTGGGCTTTGGGACGACTACTTCGAAGGTCGCGGCGCGGACAGTCTGCTCGATTTGTGGCGTTACGCCGGCCAGCGCCGCGGTCGTCATCGCCATGGAGAGCACGATTAGCGCGAGAGGCCCCGGAACTCCGTGACGGACCATTGACCCACCCGAGGAATTTGGAATTGTGCAGGTATTCTACCGCGCAGTCGTTACCCGTTGGGGCGCCGAACTTCCCGGGCCAGCCGCACCTGTCTCACGAGGAGCGCAATCCGCCGGTCTTCGGGCTCTTGCGCCTTGCCGAAGAAGGAGCGCCAACCGGCCTTGCCTGTGATGGACCGAGGTCGCCGAGAAGCTCGACCAACCGCGACTCGCATGGGGAAAGCTCGTAACCGCGGCGCTGCGAGATCACGAACGTGAGCGGACGCATGTGCCAGGCACGGCGCTCGAGCTCGACGAGCTTTCCGCTCGCCAGATCCTCGGAGACGAGGTGCCGCGGCAGGTGGCCCCAGCCGAGGCCGGCCAGGAGAAGATCGCGCTTGGCGCCGAGATCGTTGACCAGCCACTGGCGCTTGCCGGCGACTCCGTGTTGGGTCTTTTCTGCTCCAGGCTGGTTATCCGTGACGATGATCTGAACATGTCGGCCAAACTCGTCCTTGGAGATGGGTCCAGGTGCCGCAGCGAGCGGATGGGACGGACCACATAGCGTCACCATCTTCGCCTCGCGCAGCCAGCGCCGTTCGATCGCATCCGGGTTCACCTCCGGCACGTCCTCGATCGTGACGGCCAGGGCACATACCCTGTCGAGCACCAGGCTCTCGCCGCCCTGCATCGTCGTGATACGTAAGTTGATCGCCGCGGTGGGAAACTCCGCTTGCAGCGTCCGCAAGCAGCCGATCAGGTGCGGACGCGCGAAGTAGGCATCGACCGCCACCGAAACCTGGGGCACCCCGGCTTGGGCGATCGCGCCGGCGCGATTCTTCATTTCTTCCGTGCGTGAGATCACCGCGCGCGCGTCCGGCAGGAGGCTGCGCCCCGCGGCGGTGAGTTGTGCCTTGCGGGTGTTGCGCTCGAACAGCTCGACCTCGAATGCGCTTTCCAGCGCCTTGATCGCGTGGCTGATGGCCGACTGCGCGCGCCTCAGCTTCCGCGCCGCACCCGAAAAGGTCCCTTGATCGCACACCGCGACGAATGCACGCAATTGATTGATGGTGACGGTGTCGAGCACTTGTATCTAAAGAATAGATCGTATTAAGCGATCTTTCGTCAATTGTTTTGATGTGTCAAGGGGCTCAAACTCATCCCAGCTTTTCGACAGAGGCGCCGATCCGGCGACACATCATGAAGACCGGTTCAAGAACGAGGCATGACATGACCAGACTCACTGGAAAAACCGCCGTGATCACCGGCGGCGCTACGGGCATCGGCTTCGCGGCGGCAAAGCGCTTCATCGAGGAGGGCGCCTTCGTCTTCATCTTCGGCCGCCGGCAGGAAGCGCTCGACGCCGCCGTGGCCAACCTCGGGCCCAATGCCCGCGCGGTGAAGGGCTCTGTCTCGAATTTGGCCGACCTCGACCGACTCTACGCGGCGGTGAAGGCCGAGCGCGGAACCCTCGATATCGTCTTTGCCAATGCCGGGGCGGGAAGCCCGCTTCCGCTCGGCAAGATCACCGCGGAGCACATTGATGAAACCTTCGACACCAATGTGAAGGGTACGATCTTCACGGTCCAGAAGGCGCTGCCGCTGATGGGCAAAGGCGGTTCGATCATCCTGACCGGATCGAGCGCGGGCACCACGGGTGCGCCGGCGATGAGCGCCTACAGCGCGAGCAAGGCGGCAGTGCGCAACCTCGCGCGGACCTGGGCGGAAGATCTGAAGGGCACCGGCATCCGGGTAAACGTGCTGTCGCCCGGGGCGACGGCGACCGAGCTCGCGAAGGAAGCGCTGGGCGAGGAGGGCCAGAAGGTCTTCGCCTCGATGACTCCGCTCGAGCGCATGGCCGATCCGGCTGAGATCGGAGCGGTGGCCGCCTTTCTCGCCTCGCAGGACAGCAGTTTCATGACCGCCGGCGAGGTCGCCGTCGATGGCGGTCTTGCGCAAATCTGACGCGCTACGCGCGGGGCCACCCACCCTCCACGCCGGATCATCGCTCCGGGAATCCTGAACCATCCGCGAAGGAGCCTCTCATGTCCAACACACTCGATCTCTCGAAAGAGCTCGTCGGCCGCCGCGCCCTGATCACGGGAGGCTCGCGTGGCATCGGCGCCGCCATCGCGCAACGCCTGCTCGATGCCGGCGCCAAAGTCGCGGTCGTCGCGCGCAAGCCTAACGGCGATACCCCCGCTGGGGCGACGTTCGTGCCCGGCGACGTCACCGCGAGCGAGGGCGTGGAGGCGATCGCGACCCAGGCGATCACGGCGCTCGGCGGCCTCGACATTCTGGTGAACAACGCGGGCGGTGGGCGTGCGTTTATGCAAGGGTCGTGGACGATCTCCGACAAGGAATGGAATGACAGTTTCGCGCTCAACCTCTTCGCCGCGATCCGTCTCACCAACTCAGTCCTTCCGGCGCTGCGAGCATCGCAGGCCGCGGCCGTCGTGAACATCTCCTCGGCCGCGGCGAGCATGCCGTTTGGCCCCTTCGCGCACTACGGGGCCGCGAAGGCGGGGCTCGAATATTATTCGCGCACGCTCGCCATGGAACTCGCGCCGAGCGGCATCCGTGTGAACGTCGTGTCGCCCGGCGTCATCTCGACGCCGGGTTCCGAGGAGTTTGCCAGGACCACTCCGGGATTTTCCCCGGATGATTGGCTGCGGTATGTTCCGCTGGGTCGTATCGGTGCCACCGCGGACATCGCCGAGGTCGTCGCGCTGCTCGTGTCGGATCGCGGGAAGTTCCTGACTGGCACGAATTACCGCGTCGATGGCGGAATGACGGCCCGCTGAGGAGTGGCTATCCCCCGCCAGCCGGCTGTAGATGGGCTTTCCAGCCATGCGCTCAGCTACTCAGCTTACGGATTGCTGAAGACGGCGCCATGCGGAATGGCGCTTCCGTGCCAACCATCCGGCCATACGCGCGTCAGGTCGATCATGGAGGGCTCGAGTGTCAGCTTTCCGGTGCGGCGGTCGACCGTCGCGAAGCGGATCCGGGTCGCGAGCGCGCCGGGGCCGGTGATGACCAGGCGATTTCCCTGCGGCTCGAGCGCGAGCCAATGAGGGTACTCGTCCGGCGGCAGCAGGATGCGGCTGACTTCGTGCGGATGCTCCGGGTCGCGCAGATCGAGGCTCACGATCGCATGCCCGCTCTCCATGGCCTCCAACCAGTAGTCGCCGGCGACCACCGGCACTTCGCACACGCGGTAGCCGAAGTCATAGATGTGCTGCAGGGTCGGATGGTCGCTCGCCAGATTTCGAACCAGGAAGAGCCCGCAGTTGAACGTCGGCACCACGACCGTTTTGCCGTCCGCCAGCACGCGTGGCTCGGAGGAATCAGCCGCGGTGTCGTTGAACCAGTCCTGTTGCGGCGGCAACTGCAGGGTCCCGATGAGCTTCAGATCGGAAAGCCGCCAGACCTGGGCGACGTGGCTGGCCTGCGCGCCCATCATGTCCGCGCTGCCGGTGACGACGCGATCGAGCTTCTGGACGACTGCCAGGCTGTAAGGTCGGATGTTGGGATGCCCGGCCGCCGCCGCCGAGGCATCCCGCGCGACCCGGCCGCGCGGATCGAGCTCCACCAGACCGCCGGCGGCGCGATTGAAACCGCCGGAATACTGGAAGGTCGCCAGGGTGTTGCCGTTGGACAGGTAGACGAAGGAGTGTGGATAGCCGTAGGCGCCGACGCTGGCGAATTGGCGCTCGAGCCGCGGATGCCGGGGATCGCGCAGGTCGAATACGTAGCTGCGGTTCGCGGCCCAGTCGTTGGCATAAAGCATGTCGTCGGGGGGTTCCGCATAGTTCGTGTGATGGGCCATCGCCGCATCGCCGACCGGCAGCATCGCGACGAGCTTGCCGAACGACTTGCCCGGGCGCACATCGAAGACCGCGAGGAAGTCCTTGCCCAAGCCTTGCTTGCTGCGCCGCGCGGCCAGATCGGGCGCCATGAACGCCAGCGTGGAGGCGTAAGGGTGACTGGCCTCCATTGCCCATACGAAAAGATAGCGGCTGGAGACGGGCGCGGCCGCCGCGACCATCGGCAATATCAGCGCCAGGAGCACCAGCGTGCGCGAAATGATTCTTGTCATGGCCGACCCCCCAAGGCACCCGCAACGGCGTACTCGCTGCGGGCGGCGAACACCTAGCGCGCGCCGAGCATGTTGCCGCGGGTCTGCCCGCTTTGAATGAATTCCCAGTGTGGCGGCATGGCGGCGACGCAATCCCTGACCGACGAGCGCAGCTCCTCGAGGCGCGATTGGATCTTGTGCGGATCGACTCCGTCGACCAACGGATCGTAACGGCGCGGAATGATGTTCTGACCGACCATGACCGAGAGCCAGCTGAGCACGGGGAAGAGCTCCGTCTCCTCGCGGAGGATGCGGCCATGGCTGCGGAAGAGCTCGAGCTTCTCGCGCAGGCTGTCGGTCAGCGGGATATCGCGACAATGCTGCCAGAACGACCCGGCGCGCTCGGTCTGGCTGTAATGCATCAGGAGAAAATCGCGCACGCCGCTGAACTCCGACTCCAGGATCCTGTTGTAACGGTCGATGTCGGCGGTCGCGAAATCACGGTCGGGGAAGAATTTGAGCAGCATGGCGATGCCGCGCTGGATGAGGTGGATCGAAGTGGCCTCGAGCGGCTCGAGAAAGCCCGCTGCGAGCCCGAGTGCCACCACGTTCCTGCTCCACGCCGCTTTGCGCCGCCCGGGCCGGAAGCGCAGCGCGATGGGCTCGCTCACGGCACGGCCGTCGAGGGTACCCAACAGCCGCTCGGCCGCGGCATCGTCGCCGCTGAACCCGCCGCTGTAGATATAGCCGTTGCCGTCGCGATGCTGAAGCGGGATCTGCCACTGCCAACCCGCCTCGCGGGCGGTCACCAGGGTGTAGGGATTGGGCTGTGCGGCGCGCTCGCTGTGCACGATCACGGCACGATCGCAGGGTAGCCAGCGGCTCCAGTCCTGATAGCCGGTGCGCAGCGCCCCCTCGATGAGCAGGCCCGGAAAGCCGCTGCAGTCGATGAAGAGATCGGCGCTCACGATCTCGCCGCTCTCGAGCGTCAACGAGTCGACGAAGCCGTCGCTGTCGCGCAGCAGAACATCGCGGACGCAGCCTTCGGTGCGCAGCACTCCGCGCGCCTCGGCGTACCCGCGCAGATAGCGCGCGAATCGCCCCGCATCGAAATGCAAGGCGTAGGTGATCTTGTTGAGCGGTGTGTTGGGCGCGTGCACGGGGCGCGCGAATCGCCCGCGCAGAGCGGCCGCCGCCTGGATCGAGTACTCCTCCAGCCGCTCGGCCTTGCCTTCCAGGAGCATCTTCAGCCAGTAGGCCTGAAACGGGACGTTCCCGATCCCGGGGCCCGCGGGCCCAAACGGGTGGAAGTAGAAGTGGCCGTCCCGGGTCCAATCGCGATAGCCGATGCCCAGCTTGTAGGTCGCCTTGATCTCCCGGACCAGATCGCCCTCATCGATACCGAGCTGGCGGATGAAGTCCATGATCGGCGGAATGGTCGCCTCGCCCACTCCGATCGGGTCGATCCGGGCCGATTCGATCAGCCGCAGCCGCACGCCCATGCCGGCCAGGGACTTCGACAGCGCGGCCGCAGCCATCCAGCCGGCCGTGCCACCCCCGACGATCGCCAGGCTGCGGATTCGTCTGTCATTCATGATATTTATTGCCTCGGACCCCACAATATCGTAATACTAGCGGCGCCGCACGCGCTCGCGGGCCGTGGCGGAAATCCAGCAGATTCTGTCGATGCGCCATGGTGCGCGCGTCGCGGGCACACGCCTGCGGACGCCGGGGGCCCGCGATGCTCGAGCTGTTCATGTTCTCCGACCGCCGCAGTCCGGCGGCATTCTGGGTCGGCGCCCTGCTGACAGTGACCGGCGTGCTGCTGCACATCCCCATGTTCGTGATGGCCCGGGCGATGCACTACCGGATGGCGGGCATGCCGATGGGAACGGGCATGCTGGCCGGAATGGCCCTCATCGTCGGCGGCATCGCTGCGGCGCTCCACGGGCTGAGACCCAAGGAAGCCAGCGTGGAGACCGCGGCCTTCCACGAGCGGATCGTCGCGCCGGAGGATGCGCCGCTGACCATTTGGCATTGGGCCGCCGGAGCTGCGCTGGTGATGGCCCTCGTGGTCGATACCATGAAGATCAGCAGCCTGGGATTCGTCATCCCGGGAATGAGCGTCGAATATGGCATCAGCGCCGCCGCGGTCGCGCTCCTGCCCCTTTCGGCGCTGAGCGGCGCCACGCTCGGCTCATTCGTCTGGGGGGCGCTGGCCGACCACTATGGCCGCCGCGCCACCATCCTGCTCTCCGGAGTGATGTTCATCGGCACCTCCATCTGCGGGGCCATGCCGTCCTTTCACTGGAACCTCTTCATGTGCTTCCTCATGGGGGGCTCCGCGGGCGGCATGCTGCCGGTGGCCTACGCCCTCCTCGCGGAGATCATGCCGACGCGCCATCGCGGCTGGAGTCTGGTCCTCATCGGGGGCGCGGGCACCCTGGGGGGCTATCTGGTGGCATCCGGCATGTCGGCGCTGCTGCAGCCGGTATTCGGCTGGCGCATCATGTGGTTTCTCAACCTGCCCTCGGGGTTGCTCCTGATCGCGCTCAGCCCGCTCATCCCTGAGTCGGCGCGCTTCCTTTTGCACATCGGCAGGCCGCGAGAGGCGCGCGCGACCCTCGCGCGCTTCGGCTCGGTGGTGGTGCGGGAGGCGGATGACTGGGACGAGGAGGCCGAGCTCGATCATTCCCATCTGCCCCCGACCGACACGCGGTATCTCGGCACCACGCTCGCGCTCACCGTCACGGCGCTTTCGTGGGGCCTGCTCAGCTACGGCGTGCTGCTCTGGCTCCCGGGCCAGCTCATCGCCGAAGGCCATGATATGGGCGTGGCGGCCGCGATCATCGCTCGCTCGACTTTCATTTCGGTGCCCGTCATCGTTTTCGCGGCGCTGCTGTATTCGCGTTGGAGCACCAAGGGCGCGCTGCTCGTCATGATCGGCATCTCAGCGGCCGGGCTTCTCGCCCTGGTGTTGCGGGAGAGCGGCGTGCACGCGGCGGCCAATCCGGTCATCGCGCTCACGTTGCTGATCGTCGGCTCGACGGGCGTCATCTCCATTCTGCTTCCCTACACCGCCGAGAGTTATCCCGTTCGCATCCGCGGACGCGCCACCGGGTGGGTGGCGGGCGTCAGCAAGAGCGGTGGCTTCGTGTGTCAGGGCCTCAGCAGCCTCGCCCTGGTGCCCGCGATCGGCACGGCGGCACTGGAGACCGCCGTGCCGGTGCTGCTGGGTCTCGCGCTGCTCTCGCTCTACGGCCACGAGACCCGCGGCCGCGATCTGCGGGAGCTGGAGAGCTCCCGGGCGATGTCGGCATGATTCTCACGTGCCCGCTGCACGCCACTCGCTCTCGAACTCCACGCCCCCGAACTGCGCATGGTAGAGCGCGTGGTAGGCCCCTTTGCGGGCGAGGAGCGCCGCGTGCGTCCCCTGCTCGACGATCCGGCCGTCGCACATCACGAGGATGAGATCCGCGTCCCGGATCGTCGACAGGCGGTGGGCAATGACGAAGCTGGTGCGATTCCTGCGCAGCGCCGCCATGGCGTGTTGCACCAGCGTCTCGGTTCGCGTGTCCACGTCACTGGTCGCCTCATCCAGGATCAGCAGCGCGGGGCGGGAGAGGAACGCGCGCGCAATCGTGATGAGCTGCTTTTGCCCCGCGCTGATGTTGCCCGCGGCCTCGTCGATCACGGTGTCGTAGCCCTCGGGCAGGCTGCGCACGAACCGGTCGACGAACGTCGCCCTGGCGGCCTCGAGCACTTCACCTTCAGTCGCGGCGGGGCGGCCGTAGCGGATGTTGTCGCGAATCGTGCCGTGGAAGAGCCACGCATCCTGCAACACCATGCCGATGCGTGACCGCAGCTCATCGCGGCGCATGCTGGCGATGTCGATCCCATCGAGAGTGATCCGCCCCCGGTCGAGCTCGTAAAAGCGCATGATGAGGTTGACCAGCGTCGTCTTGCCCGCTCCCGTCGGCCCGACGATCGCGATCGTGTGGCCGGGCTCCGCGGTCAGCGAGAGGTCCTCGATGAGCGGCTTCTCCGGTTGATAACGGAAGGAGACATGTTGGAACTCCACCCGCCCCTGAAGCGCCGCCGGCCGGGAGGGTGCCGCGGGCTCGCCGCCGAGCTCCTTCTCGTCGAGGATGTCGAAGACCCGCTCCGCCGAGGCGACGCCGGACTGCATCGTCCCCGCGAGCGACGCCACTTGGGTGAGCGGCCGATTGAACGATCGTGAGTACTGGATGAACGCCTGCACATCACCCAGCGTCATGCCGCCGGTTGCGACCCGCAGGCCGCCGATGATCGCGATCAGCACGTAATTGACGCTGCCGATGAACATCATCGCGGGCATGATCAGGCCTGAGATGAATTGCGCCGCGAACGCGGCATCGTAGAGCTGCCCGTTCTTCGCATCGAAGCGCCGTGCGGCCTCGCCCTGACGCCCGAACACCTTGACGAGCTCGTGGCCGCTGAAGGCCTCCTCGATCTGCGCGTTCAACTCCCCGGTCCGGGTCCATTGCGCGATGAAGTGCCGCTGCGAGCGCCTGCCGATGACTCGCGTGAGCAGCAGGGCGAGCGGAATCGTCACGAGCGCGATCGACGCCAGGAGCGGCGAGATCACGAACATCATCGACACGACGCCCATCAGCGTCAGGAGCGCGGTCAGGGTCTGACTGATCGACTGCTGCAAGCTCTGCGAGATGTTGCCGATATCATTGGTCACCCGGCTCAGCAGCTCCCCGCGGGTCTGGCCGTCGAAGTACCGCAGCGGCAACCGGTGGATCTTGCCTTCCACGTCCGCGCGCAGCCGCAGGACGACCGCCTGGACCACCTCGTTGAGCAGGTATCCCTGCCCCCAGAGGAACGCGGCGGAGGCGAGATACAGCGCGAGCACTTCCAGCAGCGTCACCTCGAGCGCCCTGAAGTCGATGCCCGCGCCCGGCACGAGATGCATGCGGGCGAGCATCTCCGCGAGATGGATGTGTCCGGCCGCGCGCTCGCTCGCCACGACCTGCTGTTGGGTCATGCCCGGCGCCAGGTGCGCGCCCACGGCGCCCGAGAAGATGATGTCGGTCGCACGCCCGATGAGCGTTGGCCCGATCACGGACAGGGCCACGCTCGCCGCCGCCAACACGACGACGCACAGCAACCGCAACCGCTGCGGCTTCAGACGCGCCAGCAGGCGCCGCGCGGAGGGCCAGAAGCGCACCGCCTTCTCGGCGGGCGCGCCGAGACTCATCCAGGGCGGACCGCCCGCGGGTCGAGGGGCGGGCAGTCGGCGCGGCATGTTCCTCATGCCGCTTCCTCCGCGGTGAGCTGGGAGGCGACGATCTCGGCGTATGTCGGACAGGTCTCGAGCAGCTCACGATGGCGGCCGAGGCCGACCACGACGCCGCCCTCGAGCACCGCTATCTGGTCCGCGTTCCTGATGCTCGAGACGCGCTGCGTCACGACGATGACCGCTGATTCGCGGGTGACTGGGCGCAGCGCGGCGCGCAGCCGCGCCTCGGTGCCGAGGTCGAGCGCGGAGAACGAGTCGTCGAAGAGGTAGATCTTTGGCCTGCGGAGCAACGCCCGCGCGATGGCCAGGCGCTGCCGCTGCCCACCGGAGAGGTTGGTGCCGCCCTGCGCGATGCGCGCCTCCAGGCCGCCCGCCAGTTCCTTGACGAATTCGCCCGCCTGCGCCACCTCGAGCGCCGCCCACAGCTCCTCATCCGCCGCGTCCGGATCGCCAAAGCGCAGGTTGCTCGCCACGGTGCCCGAGAAGAGGTACGGCCTCTGCGGGACGAGCCCGATGCGGCTACGCAGCACATCGGGATCGAGCCTGCGCACATCGACGCCATCGACCAGAACGGCGCCCTCCGTCGGATCCAACAGTCGCGGCACCAGCGACAGGAGCGTGGTCTTGCCCGCGCCGGTGCTGCCGATCACGGCCAGGGTCTCACCCGCGGCGACTCGAAGCGAGATCGCGCGCAGCACGGGAGCGGCGGCTCCGGGGTACCTGAAAATCACCGCACGGAGCTCCACCAGACCCTGTGCCGCGACGACGGCCACCGGATCGGGCGGCGGCACGACGGAAGCCTGCGTCGCGAGAACTTCTCCGATGCGGTCGGCGGATACGGCCGCCCGCGGCACCATCATCAGCATGAAAGTCGCCATCATCACCGCGAGCAGAATCTGCGCGAGGTACACGAGGAACGCCGTAACATCGCCGATCTGCGTCTGTCCGGCGTTGATGCGCAGTCCGCCAACCCACAGCACCGCCGCGCTCGAGGCGTTGAGGATGAGCACGATGGACGGGAAGAGGAGCGCCATCAGGCGCCCGGCCCGCAATGCCGTGTCCGTCAGATCGGCGTTGGCGCTCGCGAACCGCAGCATCTCGTCCGGCTCGCGCACGAACGCGCGCACGACACGAATCCCGCCTATCTGCTCGCGCAGGATGCGATTGACCCGGTCGATGAAGGTCTGCATGCGGCGGAACTGGGGCACCATCCGCCACGCGATGGCGCCGACGACGGCTGCGAGCACGGGGACGCAGACTCCCAGCAACCACGACAGGCCAGGGTCTTCGCGCACCGCCATGATGATGGCCCCGATCCCCGTGATGGGCGCGCCAATCATCATGCTGCCGCTGACGGCGACGAGCGTCTGGACCTGCTGCACGTCGTTGCTGTTTCTCGTGATCAGCGACGGGGCGCCGAACTTCGCCACCTCCCGGCCCGAGAACCCCAGGATGTGCCCGAAGACGGCCGATCGCAGGTCGCGGCCGAAACTCATCGACATGCGGGCGCCGCAGTAGGCCGCCGCCACCGAGCAGGCGATCTGCGCGATGGTGATGAGCAGCATCCACCCGCCAAGGCGCAGGATGTAGGCCGTATCGCCTCTCACGATGCCATAGTCGATGACATCGGCGTTCAGGGTCGGCAGATACAGAGCGGCGATCGTACCGAGCAGCTGCAACACCACGATCGCCAGCAGCCAGCGCGCGTAAGGCTGCAGGTAGGTGCGGAGCAGGCGAATGAGCATCTTTCACTCCTCCCTTACGCGACGCGCCATGCCCGCGCTTATTGCCGCTGAGGTGCGGATTCTACCGGGGGCGTCCCTGCGCGGCACGAGCCCGCGAGCAGGCTCTTGACTTTTGCGTTTACGAGCGTAATCATAATGCTCGTTTATTGACGTAAACGGTGCCGCCATGCCGCGAGAGTCTCCCGCTCCTTCGATCACGGAAGCCGAATCTGTGATCATGGAGGTGCTCTGGCGCCAGAGCCCGCTGCCGACGGAGGGGATCGTCGCCGAGCTCCGCGGCAAGGAGCATTGGCGGGAGGGCACGATCAAGGCGCTGCTGAACCGCCTGCTCCGAAAGAGCGCGATCCGGGCCGAGAAATCGGGGCGGCGCTTCCTGTATTCGCCGCTGGTCGATCGCGACCAATGGCTGCTCTCCGAAAGCAAGGGGCTACTCGATCGACTCTTCTCCGGGCGCGTGGCGCCGCTCGCGGCGCATTTCAGCCGTCACGGCAAGCTGAGCAAGCGCGACGTCGCGGACCTCAAGCGACTGCTCGAGGAGCTCGCCGATGATGAATGAGCTCATCAGATATGTCGTCGCGCTGACGTTCGCCTCGAGCCTGGGAATCATCGCCGTCCTGCTCGTGCGCCGTCCCGTACGGCTCGTGTTTGGAGCCATCACCTCCTATCTCGCCTGGCTGCTCGTGCCGGCGGCGATGGCCGCGGCGTTGCTCCCTTACGCGAGCCCGGACCGTTCCGCCTGGACGATCGTCCTCGAGATCGATCCCGCTTTCGCGCTGAGTCGGATGCTCACGCCGTCGGCCCATTCATCCGCCGTGACCGGAACATCTGTTGCGCAGACGGCATGCGCGCTCGGTGTTTGGGTCGTGGGGGCCGTGTTCTTCGGCCTGTATCTGCGCGGTTTGCAGCGCGCGTTCGTGAGGAGCCTCGGCAAGCTGTCAGGTGCGCGTTGCGTATGGCGGGCGGAACGCTCCGCCGGCTGTCCTGTGCTGCTCGGCGTATTCAGCCCGACGCTCATCCTCCCGGCCGACTTCGATTCGCGATACACGCGTCGGGAGCGCCGGCTGATCCTGGCGCATGAGAGAATGCATCTGCGGCGCGGCGACACTCTATGGAATGCGCTCGTCGCGCTCTTCCGTTGCGCCTTCTGGTTCAACCCGCTCGCTCACGTGGCGCCGCGTTACTTTCGGATCGACCAAGAGCTCGCCTGTGATGCCGCGGTCCTTCGAGATCGCTCCGGCGCGTGGCGCAGCTACGCGAGCGCTATGTTGAAGGCTCAGTTGGCCGACGCGGCGCTGCCGGTCGGCTGTCATTGGCAATCCGCTCATTTCCTCAAGGAGCGCCTCCAAATGATCCAGAGAGAGTTCCCCGGCCGCAAGCGCCGCACTTCCGGTTACGTTCTCGTAACTCTCGCCGCGATGGGCGTTGGCTACTCGGCATGGGCCGCGCAACTGCCTGCACCTCAGGCGGCTGCGGCATCCCATACCCCCCACGCCCGGGTCCTGAGTTGGCCGGACGACCTGACGAAGTTCTATCCCGCTGCGGCCAAGGCTCACGGCGTTGAAGGCATGGCGCGGATCAGAGTCACGCTCGACAAGATGGGGCGCGCCACCGACACGCAGATCCTGTCCGTGACGCCCCGAGACATGGGTTTCGGGGCCGCTGCATCGACGATGGTGCACTTCATGACATTCAGCAACCCGACCGGCCACGCTGTCCAGGTGAAAATTCCCGTGAAATTCGCGCTGCACCATGGGGCGCGCGCTCATCATCATGTGAGCGCACGCAATGGAGCGGGCTAAAACAGGGTCAGTCCGGCGAAGGCATAGGGCAGGCCCACGATGATCATGCCCTGATGCAGGCGGCCTTGCGGGCGACCTCCTCGGGCACGAGCTCCGGCACCCGCTTGAGCACTTCGGACCCGGCGACGGATCGGACATTTGCCTCCGGGCGGAGTTTGCCGGCCGAGTAAACGGCCGCGCCCGGAGTGGGTTCCCCTGCGGCGGGCTTCGAGGGCGGCGCCGCTCTCGTCCCGCGGCCCGCGCCCCCTGAGCCCTCTCCCTTTTCAGGTATTCGCGTCGAGGAAGGCGTGGAGCTGCGACCTGCTCAAGCTGCCGACGTGCGTTGCCACGGGTTGCCCGTCCTTGAAGATCATCAGGGTTGGAATGCCGCGAACGGCGTAACGCGTCGGCGTGGCGGGATTCTGATCCACGTTCAGCTTCGCGATCGTCAGGCGGTCGGCGTACTCCGCGGCCGACTCCTCTACGAGGGGCCCTATCATGCGGCAGGGACCGCACCATTCGGCCCAGTAGTCCACGAGCACGGGCTTGCTCGAGCTCAGGACTTCGGTCTGGAAGTTCTGGTCGGTCACGGTCTTGGTGGCTTCGCTCATCGACGGGGACTCCTCGGTTGGCTGGAAAAGCGAACGTATTGTTCGCTGAGAACGAAATAAATGGTGCTATTATGAAATAACTATTCAGGATTCTGAATAATCTATGGATAAGCTGCAGGCCATGGCGCTCTTCGTCCGGGTGGTCGAGACCGGAGGGATCGCCCGCGCGGCGCAGAGCCTGCGCATCCCGAAAGCGACGGCCACGACCCTGATTCAGAAGCTCGAAGCCTCCCTCGGCGCGAAGCTGCTGAACCGGACGACCAGACGGGTCACGGTGACACCCGACGGAGCCGCCTATTACACGCGCGCGGCAGCGATCCTGGCGGAGGTGCGGGAGGCGGAGGAAGCGCTCTCGCAGCGCTCCGCGACACCCCACGGCCGCGTGCGCGTCGATGCGCCGACGCTGATCGCCCGGTCGGTGATCGTGCCCGGCCTGCCTCGGTTCTTCGCCCAATATCCTGACATCGAGCTGGCGCTGGCGTGCAACGAGCGGCACTTCGACCTGATCGCCGAGGGCATCGACTGCGCGCTCTGGATCGGCGAGGCGGACGATCAGAACCTCGTGGCCCGCCGCGTCGGATTTCTCTACTTCTCCACCTGCGCCTCGCCTGCCTACATCGCGGCGCATGGCGTACCGGCGCATCCGCGCGAGCTCGCGCGTCATCGCTGCATCAACCACTTCTCACCGCGGACAGGGGAAGCCGTCGAGTGGGTTTTCTCCAAGGACGGTGAGCGCGTGCAGGCCGTTTTTCCCGGAAATCTGGCGCTCGAGGACGAGAACAGCTACGTCAGCGCCGCCGAGGCCGGACTCGGCATCGCACAGATGCCGGCCTTCGTGGTCAAGGAGGGGATGGAGCGGCGCGCCCTCGACCTGGTGCTCGCCGACTGGCTCCCCGAGCCCTCGCCCCTCTACGTGGTCTATCCGCAGAGCCGGCATCTGTCCCGCCGCGTCCGCGTATTCGTCGACTGGCTGGCCGCACTGGTGGCGGATCACGACGGCATCCAACTGCGTTCCACACTGCCCAGGGCTGGCTGACGCGACGTGTCAACACCAGGGCGGGTAGCGCGTTTTCCCTGCGAGCGGCGGTGAGCCGCACGACAGTCCGCCCATCCGGAGTCTGCGATCATGAAGAACGCTCCCTTCTCCTGCCTCCTTTCGCTCATGATGATGGCCGTCCTGCCGCTCTCGAGCGCCCGCGCGGCGACCAACCTGCTGAAGGGCTACATCGGCGCCAGCTATGGGCATGCCGACATCAAGGCACGGGACTCCACCCTCATCTCGATTGCGGGCGTACCCAGCCCAAGCCTGGGCAGTTTCGATCTCAGCCGTTCCGCCTTTCAAGTGAGCGCCGGCATTCGCGCCCTGGAGATGCTGGGAGCGGAAATCGACTACTTCGACCTGGGTAGCGGCAGCCCTTCGCCGTCGTGGTCGGGCCCGGGATCCCTGCAGGGTGCGCACGTGTCGCAGAAGGGCGAGGCCGCGTTCGCGGTGCTCTACCTGCCGATACCCCTCATCGACGTCTACTTCAAGGCGGGAGCGGCCCGCCTCACGACGAAGCTCTCCGCCACGGTCACCGGCTCATTCTGCGGGCTCAACCAAGCATGTCCTCTGTACTGCCCCGCCCGCGGCCCATGTGGTGGCCTGGTTTCGGTGACTGGCGCCCGCGATGCGAATGAGACGACCTTCGCCGCCGGCGCCGGCGTGGAATGGAAGTTGGGAGATTGGGCCATCCGGGGCGAGTACGAGCGCTTCAGCGCATTGGGCGAGCATCCCAGCCTCGCGACGGTGGGGGTGACGTGGTCGTTCCTGTGAGGCGTCAGCGATCCATGAGCACGGGGCACACGGCGGCAGCGGCGGCGATCGGGCCCGCGGCTAGCGGCCGGCGCGGATGGTGTTGATCCAGCGCTCGAAACCGCCCATGACGCCGCGGCAGAACTCGCCCGTCGAAGGGTTGGTGAATTGCCCCTGCTCGTCCACGAGCTTGTCGATGCCGCCGATGTAGGCCTCGGGCTGCTGCATGACCGGCATGTTGAGAAAGACCAGGCACTGACGCAGATGATGGTTGGCGCCGAAGGCGCCCTGCGAGCCGGGCGAGCAGCTCACGACGGCGCAGGGCTTGCCGCTCCACGCGCTCTTGCCGTACGGGCGCGAGCCGACGTCGATCGCGTTCTTGAGCGCTCCCGGGATGGAGCGGTTGTATTCCGGAGTCACGAAGAGGACCGCATCGGCCCGGCGGACCCGGTCGCGGAATTCCCGCCAGGGCGCCGGCGGCGGATCGACTTCCTCGTCCTGGTTGTAGAGCGGCAGCGCCGCGATCGGCACCGGCTCGAGCTTCATGGCGGCCGGGGCCACCGAAGCCAGCGCCTGCGCCAGCCGGCGGGAGAAGGACTGCCGCCTGAGGCTGCCCACGATAACGGCGACGTCGATGTGATCAGTCATGTTCGAGCTCCCCATGGGCATGAGCCTTGCGGTTTCATTGCCGTGCTTCGGCCGCCAGAAGGTTTGCCATGTCAGCCACCAGAAGTATCGCCCGTCTCAGTTGCCTGATGAGCCTCAGCGCTCTGCTCGCAAGCTGTGTCTGGGTCCCGCGTGATGATGGCGGGTACCACGATCGGGACCACGACCGCTATCCAAGTGAAGGCTACTACGACCGGGATCACGGGCGGTACTATCACGACCGTTCCTGGCACCGGTGCCGCGACCGGGACGATCCGCACTGCCACTGAAAGCCGGCGGCACCGTGAGTGGCGCCGCAGTCAGTCTCTTCCCGAGTGCCCGAAGCCGCCCGCGCCGCGGGTGCTGTCTTCGAACGAGTCGACGATCTGCAAGGTCACCTGCACGACCGGAACGACCACGAGCTGCGCGATGCGCTCGCCCGGCCGGATGGTGAAAGGCTCGCGGCCGCGATTCCAGCACGAGACCATGAGCTGACCCTGGTAGTCGGAGTCGATGAGGCCGACGAGGTTGCCCAACACGATGCCGTGCCGGTGGCCGAGGCCCGAGCGCGGCAGGATCACCGCGGCCAGGCCGGGATCCTCCACGTGAATGGCCATGCCGGTCGGGATGAGCTCCGCCTGGCCGGGCTCGAGCTCGAGCGGCGCATCGAGACAGGCGCGCAGATCGAGGCCCGCCGAGCCGGCGGTGGCATAGGCCGGCAGCGGAAACTCACTGCCGATGCGCCGGTCGAGGATCCGCACCTGAAGCGGTCGCCTCGCGTTGCCAGGCCCAGCCCCTGCCCCTCGCCCTCCGGGGCGGCTATCGTCCTCCGGAATCGCTCCAGACGATTTTGTCACGCCTGCGCCTGCGCGTGCACGGTGTCGCGCGCGCCGCCCTGCGAGGCGTAGGACTCCGCGATCAGGCGGACGAGCTCGCGCGCCAGCGACAGCTTCGAGCCCTGCCCGAGATCGCGGCGGGCGTTGCGCCAGAGGACGATCAGGTGGTTGTCCTCGCATTCGAAGACCTTGTTGTCCCCCACCTCATTGGCCGCGATCATGTCGAGGTTCTTCTTCAACAGCTTGGCGCGCGCGTTCTGCTCCACGGATTCCGTCTCCGCGGCGAAGCCCACCACGAACGGACGGCGGGCCCGCGCCGCCACGGTCGCGAGCACGTCCGCCGTGCGCTCCATGTTGAGATCGAGGGTGTTGGCGGTCTTCTTGATCTTCTGGCCATGGGGGTTGGCCGGACGGTAGTCCGCGACCGCCGCCGTCGAGATGAAGATGTCGGCGCCCTCCACCTCCGCCAGTACTGCCGTCAGCATGGTCTCCGCGCTCTCCACGTCCACCCGCCGCACGCCGGCGGGTGTCGCCAGGCTGACGGGACCTGCGACCAGGACGACGTCGGCCCCGGCTTCGCGCGCAGCCTGGGCGACGGCGAAACCCATCTTGCCGGAGCTGCGGTTGCTGATGAAGCGGACGGGATCGATGCGCTCGCGGGTGGGACCCGCAGTGATCAGCACCCGCCGGCCCTGAAGCGGCCCGCTGCGCGGCAGCAGCAGGTCGACGCGGTCGGCGATCTCGAGCGGCTCCAGCATCCGGCCCTCGCCGACCTCACCGCAGGCCTGCTCGCCCTCGGCGGGGCCCAGGACCTGAACGCCCCGCTGCCGCAGAGTCGCGACGTTCGCCGCGGTGGCGGCATTGGCCCACATGATGCGATTCATGGCGGGCGCGACGGCGATCGGAGCCTGCGTCGCGAGGCAGAGAGTGGCCAACAGGTCATTGGCGTGCCCGCCGGCCAGCCGCGCGAGGAAGTCGGCGCTCGCCGGCGCCACCAGCACCAGCTCCGCCCAGCGGGCAAGCTCGATGTGCCCCATGGCCGCTTCCGCCGCCTCATCCCAGAGCTCATCCCGGACCGGTCGACCGGAAAGGGCCTGGAAGGTCGCGGGTCCGACAAACTCCCGCGCCGCAGCCGTCATCGCGACCTGCACCTCGGCGCCGCGCTCGCGCAGCCGCCGCACCAGATCCGCCGCCTTGTAGGCAGCGATACCCCCGGTCACGCCGAGCAGAATGCGTTTGCCTTGCATGGGCGGATTATCGGTCGCCACTCACCGACGACGCAAACGAACGCTCACGAAAGCGGAGTTTCTGCACAAAGACCCGCCATTGAGCCCCTCGCGGCGGCCGCTTTCCAGGGGTCATCATGGCCCCCGGATCGTCAGCGGGTCACGCAGGAGCCCTCATGGAACGCACAGCGGTTACCGCCGGTGAAACCGGCTTTTCGGCCGGGGCCGGCGCCCTGACCATCCGGGAGTGGCCCGAGACGGAGCGGCCCCGGGAGAAGCTGCTCGCCCGCGGCGCCAACGCCCTTTCCGATGCGGAGCTGCTCGCGCTGCTGCTCGGGTCGGGCATCCCCGGCTGCTCGGCCGTGGCGATGGCCCGCTCCCTGCTCAAGGACTTTGGCGGCCTGCGGGAGCTGCTGCGCGCGCGCCTCACCCGCTGGCGGCGCAAAGGGATCGGAGAGGCCCGTTACGCCGCCGTGCAGGCCGCCGTGGAGCTGGCGAAGCGGCACCTCCACGAGGAGATGCGCGTGCGGGCACCGCTCACGACCGCGCAGGCCACCTATCGTTTCCTGCACGCGCAGCTTCGCGATCGTCCCTACGAGATCTTCTGCTGCATTTACCTGGACAGCCGGCAGCGGCTGATCGCCTTCGAGGAGCTCTTTCGCGGCACGGTCGACTGCGCGCAGGTCCACCCCAGAGAGGTGCTGCGCCAGGCGCTGCTGCATAACGCCACGTCCGTGATCCTCGCGCACAACCACCCCTCCGGCGCTCTCGAGCCGAGTCCCGCCGACGACTTCATCACGCGCCGCCTCAAGGACCTCCTGGCCCTGATGGATGTGCGGATCGTCGATCACATCATCGTCGGGGAGAGCCGCTGCTATTCGTTCGCCGAGCACGGACTCATCTGAGCTCCCCCGGCTGCGCTGGAGGGACGCGTGGACTACCTTGGCCGCAACGACGGCCATGACTCTTTGACGAACCGACGGAACCGGCGGACGCCCTCTTCCAGACGACCGCCATCGACCGCCAGGCACCAGCGCAGAAAGCCGGACGCCTCCTCGCCGAAGGCCGAGCCGGGCGCGAGCCCCAACCGGCCGACAGAGACCAACTGCCTGCAGAATTCCAGGCTGTCCTGCAGACCGCGGACGCGCATGAAAAGATACATGGCGCCGCTCGCCGGCTCGCCCAGCTCGATCTCCGGCATGTCGGCCAGCAGCTGCCGGACCGTCAGTTGATTGGCCGCTATCCGGTCGACCAGAACCGCGACCTCTGCTTCCCCGAGCCGCAAGGCGGCGCTCGCGGCCCGCTGCACGAATGGCGGCACGCAGGAAGTGTTGAACTCGATCAGCTTCTCGAAGGCAACCGGCAGCTCTCCCGGCAATACCGCCCAGCCGATTCGCCAGCCGGTCATGCGCCACGCCTTCGAGAATGAATTGCAGCTCACCACCCGGTCCGATTCGGCGGCGATGTCGAGGAACGAAGGTGCGCAGGGTCCTCGAAAGAACAACCGCTCGTAGACGTCGTCGGCTACGATCCAGGCGCCGATCTCGCGGCAGCGCCGCAGCAGCGCCTCCTGCTCGTCACGATGGATGGTCCAACCCGTTGGATTGTTCGGGCTGTTGATGAGCACGGCCTTGATGCCGGGCTCGAGCGCCTCCAGCAGCCGGTCGAGATCGAGCGCCCAGCCGCCAGGCCCGAAACGCAGCGGCGCGCAAATGACCTCTGCGCCCAGGATTCGAGGCATCTCGAACAGGTTGGGCCACACGGGAGTGACGACGATGACCCGATCCCCGGGCGCGATGAGCGACTGCAACGTCAGCATCAGCGCCGACACTCCCGAGCTCGTCACGGCAATCCGCTCGGCCGCCCTGCGGCCGTGCAGCCGGGATACATAGGCAGCGATGTCCGCGCGCAATGCCGGATGACCCAGATTCGGCGCATAGAAGGTCTCGCCCGCTTCCAACGCGGCGATACCCGCCTCCCGAATGGCTGCCGGCGTGACCATGTCCGACTCGCCGAACCAGAGCGGCAGCAGGTCGGGCGTCCCCATTGCCGCGTTCGCTATGTCGCGTATCTGGTTGCTCCGTAACCGCTGGACGGCCGGCCTGGCGCGAAGGCTGAGATCACTCACGGGCCACCTCGCAGAGCGCGGCGGCCGTGGCGGCGCCCGTACACCCCATATATCAGGAAGCCGATTGCCGTCCACAGGATGAGGCGTATCCAGGTATCCCGCGGCAACGCCAGGATCATGGCCGTACAGGCGCACGCGCCGCAGATACAGGTGAAGCGCGGCCACGGAACTCTGAAAGGCCGCGGCAGGTCAGGCCGTGTTCTGCGCAGATAAAGGACACCGATGCAGACGGTGATGAAGGCGAGCAGCGTCCCGATCGATACCAGCTCGCCGAGAATCCTGACGGGCAACAGGCCGCCGATGATGGCCGCCGCAAGGCCCGTGACCCACGTCCCGTTCGCCGGGGTCTTGAACCTCGGATGTATCCGGGAGAACCATGACGGCAGGAGCCCATCCTCTCCCATTCTCATGAATATCCTCGCCTGTCCGATGGTCATTACGAGCATGGTGGATGTCATGCCCAGGATCGCGCCGAGCTTCACCGGAACGCCGAGCCAGCGCAGTCCCGAGTACCGGTCGAGCGCCAGCGCCACGGGCGCGGCCACATTCAAATCGCGATACGACACCATGCCCGTCAACACCACCACGGTGGCCATGTAGAGCACCGAGCAGATGCCGAGGCTGGCGAGAATGCTGAGCGGCATATCGCGCTCCGGACGCTTCGCCTCCTGCGCGCAGGTCGAGATCGTGTCGAAGCCGATGTAGGAAAAGACGATCACCCCGGCGCCGGCGAGGACGCCGCTCCAGCCGAACTGCCCGAAGTGACCGGTATTCGGCGGAATGAACGGGTGCCAATTGACGGGCTGGATATAGGACACGCCGGCGAGGATGAAGAGCGCGATCACCGCGATCTTCAGGGCGACGATGATGGTATTGGTCCCGGAGGATTCGCGGATACCGACATAGCACAAAACGGCGATCGCCGCGACGATGAGCACCGCGGGAACGTTCAGCCAGGCGCCCGTGGTGATGATCTCGTAGGCGCCGGCGCCGCGATCGAACGGCGCCTGCGCCAGTGCGGGCGGCAGATGCAGGTTGAACTGCGCCAACAGGCTCGCCACGTAGCCGGACCATCCGACCGACACCGTGGCGACCGAGAAGGTGTACTCCAGCACCAGGTTCCAGCCGATGAACCAGGCGATGATCTCGCCGAAGGCCGCATGCGCGTAAGAGTAGGCGCTTCCCGACACCGGAATCATCGCGGCGAGCTCCGCGTAACACAGCGCCGTGAGAGCACAGCCGCAACCGGCGATTGCGAAGGAGAGCACCAGCGCGGGACCGGCCTGATTGGCTGCCGCGGTGCCCGTCAGCACGAAGATCCCGGTCCCGATGATGGAGCCGATGCCGAAGGCGGTCAGGCCCACCACGGTGAGCGTCCGCCGCAGCTCCGGCGCCGCGCCGGCGGCGGTGCCTCCGGGCGCGGGTGGCGCGGCGGGAAACGCAGGCGCCACGGGCCGCTCGACGCTCACGGCACGAGCACGATCTGTCCGGTGGTGGCGCGCGACTCCAGCCGCACGTGCGCCTCCGCCGCGCGGGACAGCGGCAGCCGCAAACCAACCTCCGGTCGAATGATCCCCTGGTCGATCGCCTCGAAGCTTTCTGCGGCCATGGCCTCGAGTGCGGCTCGGCCCCTGATGTAATGAAACAGCATCGGCCGCACGATCGTGTTCGATTTTGCCGAGAGCCGTGCGATGGCGAACGGCGCCACGGGCCCCGACGATTGCCCGAAGTTCACCAGCGTCCCCAGGTAGTCCAGGCAGTCGAGCGACCCCGAGAAAGTGTCTTTGCCGACGGAGTCGTACACCACCTCGACTCCCCTGCCGCCCGTGATCTGCGCGATGCGGTCCACGAAATTCTCCCGCCGATAAAGAATGACGTGATCGGCGCCGCACTGGCGCGCGATTGCGGCCTTCTCCTCGGATCCGACAGTCGCGATGACCGTCGCGCCCAGATGCTTGGCCCACCTGACCAGGGGCTGGCCCACCCCGCCGGCGGCGGCATGAATCAACAGCGTCTGGCGCGCGCGCACCGGATGAACCTTCCGCAGCAGCATGCACACCGTCAGACCCTTGATGAAGAGGCTCCCGGCGGCCTCGTCCGTGATGCTGTCCGGCAGGCGCACCGCCAGCGAAGCCTGAAGGAGGCGCCTTTCCGAATACGCGCCGTATGCCGTATCGATGTAGGCGATCCGATCGCCGGCCGCGAATCCGCGCACCCGCGCCCCTGCTTTCTCGACGACGGCAGCCGCTTCCAGTCCCGGGATTCCCGGCAGCTTCAGCGTATCGTAGAGCCCGGATCGCACGTAGGTATCGTGAAAGTTGACCCCGATGACCGTGTGCCGGATCTGCAGCTCATCGGGTCCCGGAGCGGCGACATCCACGGGCTCGTACTGCAGCTTTTCCGGACCACCCGTGTCTCGGAGGACGATCGCATGGCTCATGGTTTCCACCCTGGCGTCCGTCGTCAATTCAATGCCAGCTCTTGCGTCCACCCGAACGGGTCGGGCGCACGCCGCTCCTGGATGGCCAGCAACGACTCGCGCAGGCGCTTCGCAACGATATCGGTTTCGCGCAGCCGGTACTCGCGCCCATCGCTCTCGACCAGGGCCGCGATCGGGCTGACTATGGCGGCCGTACCGCAAGCGAACAACTCGCTGACGCGGCCGCTGCCGATGCCCGCGAGCACCTCATCGAGGGCTATCCGACGCTCGTGCACCGTGTACCCGAGAGTCTTCGAGAGCGTGAGCAGCGAGTCGCGCGTGACTCCCGGGAGGATGGCGCCGTCGAGCTGCGGCGTATGCAGTTCCCCGTCCAGCACGACGAAGATGTTCATTCCCGAGAGCTCCTGGAGGTAGCGATGCTCGTTTGCATCCAGCCACAGGGCTACGCTGCGACCGCTGAGCACCGCTGCGTTGGAAGCGCGCATGGCAGCGGCATAGTTCGCGGACGCCTTAGCCTCGCCGATCCCGCCGACTGCCGCGCGCACTTCGGCGCGCTCGATGGTGACCTGCATCGCTGCCGAGGCGTAGGCCTCCACCGGATTCGCGATGACCATGAAGCGGAACGTGCGCGAGTTGCGCAGCATGTAGCCGCTCTCGGTTCCAAACAGGAACGGTCGCAGATACAATGAGCGGCCGGTCCGAGTCGGCATGATGTCGCTGCACGCGCGCACCACCGCGCCGAGCCCCTGGTAGAAGAGCGCCTCGGGCACCGTGGCCAGCGACAGGCGCGCTGCCGAGCGCGTGAAGCGGCGGCAGTTGGCATCGGCGCGAAAGAGATTGGGCCGGCTCTGCCCGACCCGATACGCCTTGAGCCCCTCGAAGACCAGCTCGCCATAGTGCAGCGCGCGCGCCCCCGGCCACAGCGCGATGGGGCCGTAGGGTAGCAGGCGTGCGCGCTGCCACGCCCCTTCCCGCCACTCGGCATCGAACATGACCGGGGCATTGATGTCGCCGAAGCCGAGGCGCTCCGGCGGCCTGAAATTCGCGATCGCCGGGGCGACTCCGGGGTCGATGTCGTAGGCGTCCATTCAGCCTCGCAGATAGGCGTCGGTGCCGGACAGCCAGTCTTGACGAGGCGGACAGAAGACATCGACGTCCAGGGTGTCCTCGAGTGCCACGGCCCGATGCGGCAGGTTGGAGGGAATGACCACCACCTCGCCCGCGCGCACGGTGATTTCCTGCTCGCCCTGGGCGCCGAACCAGAAATGCAGCGCCCCGCTGAGAATATAGGTGAGCTGCTCGTTCTCGTGCGAGTGCCGCGGGACCTCCTCGCCGCTCTTGAAATACACGTGCGCGATCATCATGCGCTCGCTGGTGATCAGCTTGCGGCTGAGGCCCTTCTTCAGCTCCTCGGCCGGCATGTCTTCCCAGCGATAGTGGCGAACGGGTGTCCCGGTGCTCGATGTCATGGAGGTTCCTTCGCTTTCGATCAGGTTTCGGTGAATCTCGCATCGACCGGTACGTCATAGCCGGTGGCGAGCCTGTTCGTCTCGTTGGCGAGACCGATGACCGCCATCAGCTCGGAGAGCTGCTGCTCGCTCATGCCCTTGCTGCGCGCGCCGGCGCCATGCGAGGCGATGCAGTAGCGGCAGCCGTTGGTGACGCTCACCGCGAGATACACCAGCTCCTTGGTCAGCGGATCGAGCGCGCCGCCGGGCCCCATGACCTGTTTCAGGTTGCCCCAAAGACGCCGCAGGGTCGGCGGATCGTGGGCGAGGACCTTCCAGAAGTTGTTGACCCAGTCGACGCGGCGGGTCGCCATGATGTCGTCGTAGACGGCGCGCACCTCGGCCGAAGCGTCGGCGTATTCGATGGGTTGGCGTTGCGGGACCATGTCATTTCCCCGCGGGCACGATCGCGATCACGCGCGCCGGAAAGCCGGTGCCGTGAGCCGGCTTCGGAAAGGTGACCATGACGAGCGCGCCGGCATCCGGCACCTCATCGAGGTGAGCCAGCATCTCGATCTGGTAGTGGTTCGTACCGAGCACGTAGGATTCCATCGAATAGTCGTTCTTCGAGGCGAGAATGCCGCCATCGGTGTCCGTGGTCTCATGGCCCGTTGCCGTGACGTGACGCTGCTCGTACAGGAACTTCAACACCGGCATGCTCCAGGCTGGATAGTGCCCCACGCCGTGCGCGTCGACGTTCTCCATCGCCGCCTGGTTGGGCCAGCGCTTCGACCAGTCGGTGCGCATGGCGACGAACGCATGCGCGGGGATGCGGCCATGGAGTCGCTCCCAGTCGCGGACGTCCTGCATGCTGATCGCATAATCGGGATTGCGGGCCACCTTCCGATGCACGTCGAGCACCACGAGGGGCAACAGCATCTCGCTGGGCGCGATCTGATCCACCGTCCTCATCCCCGTATGAAAATGCGCCGGCGCGTCCACGTGCGTGCCCCACTGGCCGACGTGGCAATAGCGGTCCACGTGAAAGCCATCCTTGGGAATGGTGTAGAGCGCGGTGACCGTCATGGACCCGAAGCCTCGCCAATGGGGCGTGTTGGGTCCAAAGGTGTGTGTCAGGTCGACGTAGCGTGCGCCGGCGAGCACGCGCTCGTAAACGGACCACAGACCCACTGCATGCACCCCTGGCTCCGCGGCGGATGCCGCGCGCATCGAAGCCGGGGCAGCGTATGCCGCACAGGCGCTGCCGAGTGAGGCGCAGGCCAGCGCCGAGGCGATCAGCGAAATCGGAAGTCGCATGGAGAGTCTCCTACTGGAAGCGGTAGCTCCACTGGGTGCCGATGGTCAGCGGCTGCATCGTGGAGATGCGAGTCAGCGGCCCGATGTTGAAGCTGAAGCTGGTGTTGTTCGCCGACACCCACGGCACCTTGTTGGTGAGATTGGTCACGAACAGTGCCCCGGTCCAGCGCGCGGTGGCGAGCCCGATGCGCAAGTTCGCCATGCCGTAGCCGGGCAGCTGGATCACCGAGTACGCCTCGTCCCAGGACGAGCCGGTATAGGTCCCATCCAGCCGCGCCGTCAAGGTCATCTCCCCGAGCGGCCGCGCATACTCGATCGCCGCGCTCGCGGTCTCCTTCGGCACATTCAGGATGGGGATGCTGCTGCAGGCGCCGCCGATGGAGCAGGTGGGGAAGCTGTAACCGGAATTCGCCAGCGACCCGAGGTAGCCCGCGGTGGGACTGGTGATCTCGGCCCGGGTCCAGGTGCCGGCCAGGTAGACCGTCCACGCATCGGTGATCCGCGCGGCCAGGTCGATCTCCGGCCCATAGCTGTGGCCGTCACCGGCATTCGTCGTGTACTGCGTCCCGCAGGAGAGGAGCGCGGTCTGCTGCACCTTGCTCCACTTGATGTAGTAGACGTCCGCATTCAACCTGACGCGGTTGCCGTCGAGCAGCGCCTTCTCGCCGGCCTCGTAATCCCATACCGTGTCGGGATCGAACGAGGCGGGCCCACCGCTCGGGCAGGCCGTGAGCGGGATGGTCATGTTCGCACCCCCCGGGCGAAAGCCCTTTGACGCCGACAGGTAGGTCGTGAGCGTCCGGTTCGGCAGATAGGCGACATCCACACGCGGGATCACGCCGCTCGCCGAGGAGAAGTTACCCGGGGGATTGGCGAGCGGCGCGGCCTGCGGGGTGAAGAAGTAGCCCCACTCGTTGTTGAAGGCCGAGGTGTCGTAGCGGAACCAGCGCAGGCCCCCCTCGAGCTTGAAGGTGGGCAGGAACCGCCAGGAGGCATCCGCGAAGGCCGCCTTCTGCGAGATCTGATACAGGTTGTCGATGCCGAAGGTCAGGCCCGAGGGGTTGCTCATCGGCGGGCTGAGCAACTGCGAGAGCTGCGCGATGTAAGGCGCGTTCTGCCGCTCGACGAAGGCGGAGTTGAGCTTGCTGTAGAAGAGCCCGGCCACCCAATGCAGCGTGGTGCTGCCGGTCGAGTTGAGCCGCAGCTCCTCACTGAACTGGTGCTCCGGCTCCGCCTCGTAGATCGGGGTGTCGATGTAAGTGGGCATACCGATCGCGGCCATCTCCGCCGGGCTCACCAGGAACGACTCCAGCGTCCAGGAGGTCGCCTCCGAGGCATCCTGCAGCTGCCACGATCGCCGGTCGAAGTAGCCGGTCGCGCTCGTGAGCTGCGCGAAGCCGAGGTCCGCCTCGATGGTGGCGGAGAAGAAGCTGGCGCGGTCGTGCACCTCCTCGCCGATCGGGTACGGCTGGAAGTGTGTCAGGTATCGGGGACCGGGAGGCAGATCGAACTCGTCATAGCCGCCGAGCTTCATCTGCTGCCCGAGCGCGAGCAGATTGATGCGTAGCTTATCGTTCGGCTTGATGAGCATTTCGATGCGGCCGGAGAGCTGCCGGTCGATGTTGACGTCGGGCGTGACGCTCTGCACCGGAGCACCCAGTACATCGCCGCGCGTGAAGGGCGGACCATTGGGAGCCAGCACATCCGCCGGGAAGGGGTTGAGCACCGTGCGACTGATCCAACCGCTGCGGTAACTGTCGGAAACCACCGCGCGCAACGCCCAGTAGTCGCTCGTCGAATAGTTGAGCATCGCATCGGCGCCGCCGTTGGTGCCCCCGCCATCGGTGTGGGAAAGCGTGGCGTCCGCCGAGCCGGTGATGCTGTCAAGCGCCGGCGGGTGCGGAATCAGTTTGATGGTGCCGCCCATGGAGCTCGCGCCGTAGAGCGTCCCCTGCGGTCCGCGCAGCACCTCGATACGGTCGAGGTCATAGAGGTTCGGGTCGATCACCACCTTGCCGACCTGTCCCATCGCGGGCGGTAAGAGGGGAATGTCCCCGAGATAAAAGCCCACGGTCGGAGAGTTGCCGCCGTTCGAGGCGATCCCCCGGGCCTCGAACTCGCTCTGGCCCGGGCCGGCGCTGCGCATCGAGAGACCGGGCACGTCGCGCGCCACAGCCTCGAGCGAGCCGATGCCGCGGCTCTCGAGCTCGCTCCCGGTCAGCGCCGAGACGCTGATCGGTGTGCTCTGCGCCGTGGAGGTGTAGGTCTCTGCGCTCACCACGACCTCCTGCAGGGTGGAGCCGGTATCCGCCGGCTGCGTGGCGGGTGCGGCGGGATCCGGTCCATCCGCTTCAGCGGCCAGCGCACAGGGACTGCCGAGTGCCAAGCAGAGCGCGGCAGACGCCCAGACTGCCGGTCCGCCGGTCGGGTAGCTCTTTTTCGACATTGTTACCCCCTCTGTTGCGCAAAATGCTAGTGCGGGACCGACCGAATGTGCTTTTAAAGGGAGGGCTTGGCGGAGGCCTCGGCGAAAGGACCTTCTGTCGCAAGGTCGTTTCGTGGTAAATACTTCGACAGGCTCTTCGCTGTCCGCCACCCGCCGCATGACCCCTCCCACGACTCCTGCGACCCCCGCGACCGCCGCCGGGTCCGCCGCAGCCGGCACGCACCGGTTCGATGAGATCGACCACCGGATCCTGGCTGAGCTCGCGCGCGACGGCCGACTCTCGAACACCGATCTGGCGCACCGCATCGGGCTTTCTCCCTCCGCCTGCTGGACCCGCGTGCGCGCTCTGGAAAGCAGTGGTGTCATCAAAGGCTATGCGGCGATCATCGATCGCGCGGCCATCGGCCTGCCGGAGACCGTCGTGGTCGAAGTGACGGTGGACAAGCAGAAGCACACCGGCGACGTTCTGGAGGGATTCGAGGCCGCCATCCTGCAGATGCCCCAGGTCATCGAAGCCTCGCTGGTCGCGGGTGATTTCGACTACTACCTGCGGGTCGCGGCCTCGAGCACGGCCGACTACGAGCACTTCCTGCGCGAGAAGCTCTACCGCATTCCCGGTGTGCGCCAGGCGCGCTCGATCTTCATCCTGCGGGAGATCGCCCGCCCGCTGGCGATATAGGCTACGGTCCGCAGCCTGAGGGTGCCGCCGCGGGCTTGTTCCGGGTGCCTGAGACTGGTATAAAGCTCGGCTCCCGCGAGGCAGGCAGCCACGCCGCCTCGCGCCCAAGTAGCTGAATTCAAGGTCGATTCATATGTCGCGCGTCTGCGAGATCACCGGGAAAGGCCCGGCCGTCGGAAACCGCGTCTCCCACGCGAACAACAAGAAGCGCCGCCGCTTCCTGCCCAACCTGCACACCCAGCGGTTCTGGCTGGAAACCGAGAAGCGCTGGGTCTCGCTGCGCGTGTCCACCCATGGCATGCGCACCATCGAGAAGAAGGGCATCGACAAGATCGTTGCCGAGCTGCGTGCAAAGGGCATGAAGGTCTGAAGGAGCTCCCATGCGCGAGAAGATCAAGCTGCTCTCCTCGGCCGGCACCGGCCACTTCTATGTGACCACGAAGAACAAGCGCCTGCACCCGGACAAGCTCGAGGTGCGCAAGTTCGACCCCGTGGCGCGCAAGCACGTCGCCTACAAAGAGACCAAGATCAAGTAGCCGGACGCCCTGCGGCCGCGCCGCGCGCCGCCCTCACGCGCTCGGCGGTGACCAGCGCGCCGTGATTGCCCCACGATGAGCGCTCGTGGTTGATGATGTCCGCAATCTGCGCATCGTCGAGCGCACTGGCGAAGGGCGGCATCGCGCTCGGGTAGACCACCCCAGCCACATTCTCGCCATGCAGACCGTGCAGCACCACGTCGATCTGCTTCGCCGCATTCGGATCCTGCACGACTGCATTGTCCTTGAGGGGCGGGAACGCGCCGGGAAGGCCCGTGCCGGTGACCTGGTGGCACGCCGCGCAGTTCGCTGCAAAGAGTGCCGCGCCGCGCGATGCGTCGAATCGATAGGGTCCCGCGGAAGCAGCGGACACGGGCGCCGCAGCGGGCGCCGGTGCCTCGGCTGGCGGCGGCGGGGTGGCGGGTGTCCCCACCCTGAGGATCCCCTGGGCCCCGAGCATGGCATGCGCCATGTCGTGGTCCACGAAGGCGTAGTTGCCCGCCTCGGGGATCACGAGATCGAATATCGCGCCCGCCCCGGGACCGACGCTGTAGGTGGAAACACCACTCAGGGCATGCGCGGCGTCACCATCCGGATAGACCTTGTCGAAGACCGCGCCGATCACGTGGAACGAGGTCCACAGGTCCGGACCCGCGTCGACCACATAGATGCGTACGCGCTCCCCCGGGGCGGCGGCGAGCGGATGATCGCGGTACTGGAAGGCCGCGCCGTTGAAGACGACCTCGGCCGGCCGCTCCTCGCGCATGGCGTCGTAATCGGCACCCAGCAGCCGGCCGGAGATCTGCTGCGTGTACCACTCGCTCTGCACCAACACATAACTCTCCGCTGCGCTCGGCAGCGGCGTTGCGGGATCCACGATGAGCGCGCCGTACATCCCGTTGCCGATGTGCAGCAGGACCGGCGCCGTGCCGCAGTGATAGAGGAAGGCGCCGGGCACCCGCGCCACGAACGAGAAATGGATCGCCTGCCCGGGCATGACCTCGATGTAGTCCAGGCTGGGCGGCGTCATGGCGGCGTGGAAATCGATCGAGTGCTGCATCGTGCCGCGGTTGGTGAAAGTCACGTGCACCGTCTGCCCCTGGCGGACGTGGATGATCGGCCCCGGAACGCTGCCGTCGAAAGTCCACGCCTGGTACTGCACGCCGCTGGCGATCGTCACCGTGCGATCGGTCGCCACCAGATTGACGTCGATGTCGGGACCGGGCTGCAGCGGCGGCAGTCGGGCGTCGCGCGCGCCGACGATCGGGCTGCTGGACGCCAGTGAAAGCGGTGTGACCGCGGCGGCGGCGGCGAGCGGTGTCGGCGCCCTGACGTGCAGCGTGCTGTGCAGCCCGCCCGCGAGGAAAATCACCAGGATCGCGATGCCGGCCAGCGCGGGAACCTGCACGCGCCAGGAGAAGGGAGCCGGCGCGCGGTCGAGGCGGGCCTCGCTGCTCCAATCCGCGAAGCGCCGCCAGGCGGGCCAGCGCCCCTCGATGAGGTAATCGAGGCTGTACGGGCTATAGCCTCCGCGGCTGCTGATGCCGATGAGCGCGATGAAGAGCAACACATAGCTGATGGCGGCGCCCATGTTGGTCGCGCCGAGCGTGTAGGGGCCGCCGAAACCCTCCGCGGTGCTCCAGATCAGGAGGGAGAAGAGCGCGCCGCCGACGTAGAGGATCTTGCGCGCGAAGCCCAGGAGCAAAGCGAGGGCGATCGCGCTCTCCACGATGCGCGTCAGCCAGATGAAGAGCGCCGCGTGGGGCGTGACGACACCGATCCAGACGGCGAACCAGCCGGCGAGCCAGGGAGGCTGCCCGTGCGCGGCGTTGTGCAGATAGCCCACATAGTGCGCCGCGAACGGCGGCGACCAGGTGAGCGCCGCATCCCCCACCCAGACCAGGCCGAAGGCGACGCGCAAGGCGGCGGTCGCGAGCGCCGGCCAGGCTTCGAAGAATCGATCGCGGCTGCGGACCTGCTGTTGCATGGAATCAGGCTCCTGGGTCGATGCTGCGCAGGTGGCGATGGGCGGAGATCCACGCGCCGAGCCAGCCGAGCGCCATGCCGCCGCCGAAGACCGCAGCCAGCACCTGTCCCGACGGTCCCTGCAATGCGTAGCGGCTGCCGTAGAGCTGCGCGAGGGTCGCCACGGACGGGTCGAGGACCAGCACCGCTGCCTCCAGGATCGCCGAGGCGAGCAGCGCTCCCCCCACGCCGTAGAGCAGGCCGGTATAGAGGAACGGCCGGCGCACGAAGGCGTTGGAGCCGCCGACGAGCTTCGTCACCTCGATCTCCGCTCGGCGGTGGAGGATCTCCAGGCGGATGGTGTTGCCGACGACGGCCAGCACGCCGGCCCCGAGCAGGACCGCCGCAATCAACACCAGCCGCCGCAACAGCGCGAGGATGGCGTTGAAGCGCTGCACCCACTCGGTGTCGAGCTGCACGATGTCGACTTCCGGCCAGGCCGCGAAATAGCGCCGCAGCGACTCGAGCTCGGCGGCGCCGCTCGCCCCGGCGCGAGGCACCACGTGCAGCACGTTGGGCAGCGGGTTGGACTCGAGCGCATCGAGCGCGGCGCCGAAGCCCGAGTACTTGCGGAACTGCCTCAGGCCCTCGTCCGCCGGAATCACCGTCACTTCGGCGACGCCGGGCCGCCCGCGCGCGCTGGCCGCGAGCTGCTGCGCCTTGGCGACCGACACGCCGGACTTGAGATACACCGACATGTCGACGGCATTGCCGAAGCCGCCCGTCGCCGCCTGGGCGTCGATCACGAAGAGGCCGAGCGCCGCCGGCAGCGCGAGCGCCAGCCCGATCACCAGCAGCGTCAGGGCGGTGGCGAGCGGGTTGCGCGCCAGGCGTCCGCAGGAGCCGAGCAGCGCCTGCACGTGCCGAGCGCCGAAGACGCCCGGCCTCACCGCGTGGCCACCACGTGCGGCAGCGAGTCGGCGCTGCCGCCGTTGCCGTCCGCCTGGCTCAAATCCTGGATCTCGCCGCTCGCGAGCACGATCTCGCGCTTCGCGAGGTCACGCACGATGTGTTGGTCGTGGGTCGCGACGAGCACCGTCACCCCGACGTCGCTGAAGCGCCGGAAGAGGCGCATCACCTCCAGCGACAGATCCGGATCCAGGTTGCCCGTGGGCTCATCGGCGATGATGAGCGGCGGCTTGCTGACCACGGCGCGCGCGATACCCACCCGCTGCTGCTCGCCCACGGAAAGCTCCGCGGGCAGCAGCCGCTCCTTGCCGAGAAGACCCACCTGGTCGAGGGCGGCCCGCACCCGCCTGTCGGCCTCCTTGAGCGGTGCGCCGGCGACGACGAGGGGCAACGCAACGTTATCGAACACCGGCCGATCGGCCAGGAGCTTGTGATCCTGGAAGACGACGCCGATCTGGCGCCGGAAGGCCGGGATGTGGCGGGCCTTCAGGGTGCCGGTGCTCTTGCCGTTGACGGTCACCGTGCCGCGCGTCGGCCGCTCGAGCAACGCGATGAGCTTGAGCACGGTGCTCTTGCCGGCGCCCGAACGGCCGGTGAGGAACACCATCTCGCCGGCCTCGACACGGAAGCTGACGTGGGTGAGGGCCTCCCGCCCGTTCGGATAGCGCTTGCTGACGCGCTCGAAGCGGATCATCGCGTTGACGGCTCGCGCGGACCCTCGACCAGCGCGGCGGCGAAGGCGCGGGCGTCGAACTCGCCGAAGTCCTGCGGCTGCTCGCCGATGCCGATGAAGCGGATCGGCAGTCCCAGGCGACGCGCGATCGCGACCACGATGCCGCCCTTGGCGGTGCCGTCTAGCTTGGTGAGCGCAATGCCGGTCACACCGATCGCCTCGTGGAACTGGATGGCCTGTGAGAGCGCATTCTGGCCCTGGTTGGCGTCGAGGACCAGCAGCACTTCGTGCGGCGCGGACGGCTCGACGCGCTGCACGACGCGCTTGACCTTCTTCAGCTCCTCCATCAAGTGTAACTGGCTGTGCAGGCGTCCGGCCGTGTCCGCCAACAGGATGTCCGCCCCGCGTGAGCGGGCCGACTGCAGCGCGTCAAAGACCACGGCACCGGGATCGGCGCCCGCCCGCTGGGCGATGAAGCCGGCGCCGGAGCGCTCCGCCCAGACCTGAAGCTGCTCGATCGCCGCTGCCCGGAAGGTATCGCCGGCGGCGAGGACGACACTGCGCCCATCGTCTGCGAGTTGCCGCGCGAGCTTGCCGATGGTGGTGGTCTTGCCGGAGCCGTTGACGCCGACTACCAGGATCACGAAGGGCTTGCGGCTCTCGTCGACGACGAGCGGCCTGGCGCAGGGCTCCAGGATCTCAACGATCGCCTCGCGAAGGGCATCGACGAGCGCTTCGACGTCCGCGAGCTCGTTGCGCGCGACACGATCGCGAAGGCCCCTCAGGATATCCTCGGTCGCCTCGACGCCGACGTCGGCGGTCAGCAACCGCGTCTCGAGCTCTTCCAGAATCTGCGCATCGATCTGCCGCCCGCGCAAGAGGCTCGCCAGATCATAGGTCAGCCAGGAGTTGCCGCGGTTCAGGCGGCCGCGCAGCCGCTTGAAAAAGCCCTGCCGCTCCTCGGCCTCGGCGGCGCCGTCTTTGGGTTTGCGTCCGAACATGATAAGTGTCCCGGTAGTGTATCGTAGTGAATCTCGCATCGATGCTTATCGACACCGGGTCATGAAGCGGCATCCACAGGCGTCCAGACACAGGATGCGTCCCGCCGCCGCAGGTGGCGCGCGAACGCTGCGGATCATCGGCGGCGCCTGGCGCGGGCGGCGCCTGCGCTTCCCGCCCGCGCCGCAGATCCGCCCGACACCCGATCGCGTCCGCGAGACGCTCTTCAACTGGCTTGCACCCCGCGTGCCCGGCGCCCGCTGCCTCGACCTGTTCGCCGGCAGCGGCGCGCTCGGCCTGGAGGCACTCTCCCGCGGCGCGGCGCACGCGACCTTCGTCGAGCGCGATCCGGCCGCCGCCCGCGAGATCCGTGCCCGCCTGGCGGAATGGGGCGCCGCCACGGCGAGCGTGGAGCACGGCGACGCGCGCAGCTTTCTCGAGCGGCGGCCGGCCACGCCGTTCGACATCGTGTTCCTCGATCCCCCGTTCGCCTCGACGCTGCTGGAGGAGAGCGCGGCGCGCCTGGAGCAGGCCGGCTGGCTGTCCGACGGCGCGCTCGTCTACGTCGAGAGTCCGGCCGGCGCGGCGCCGCCCGTGCCGGCCGGGTGGATCCCGCTCAAGGCGAAGCGGGCCGGCGAGGTCGGGTATCATCTCTTCTCGCGAGGGGCGAGGGGGACGAAGAGCGCATGAGCCGCAATGCCATCTATCCGGGGACTTTCGACCCGATCACCAACGGCCATCAGGACCTGGTGCGCCGCGCGGCGGGCATCTTCGACAAGGTCATCGTGGCCATCGCCTCCAATCCCAACAAGGCGCCGATGTTCCCCCTCGACACCCGCATCGACCTCGCGCGCCGCGTGCTGGACGATCTGCCCAATGTCGAGGTACTGGGCTACTCCGAGCTGACCGTCGAGTTCGCCAGCCGGCATCGGGCGACGGTGATCATCCGCGGCCTGCGGGCGATCTCCGACTTCGAGTTCGAATTCCAGCTCGCCAACATGAACCGCCATCTGGATCGCGACATCGAGACGGTCTTCCTGACGCCGCAGGAGCAGTTCACGTTCATCTCCTCCTCGCTCGTCCGCGAGATCGCGGTGTTGGGCGGGGACGTGCGGGAATTCGTCCATCCGATCGTCGAGGCCGAGCTGAAGAAGCACCGCAGGAAGTGACACCCCGCTACTTCTGACAGCTCGCGCAGTAATAGGTCGACCTTCCCTGTTGGGTGAGCTGCCGCACCGGGCTCCCGCAGACCCTGCAGGCCTTGCCGGCGCGCTCGTAGACGTATAGCTTCTGGCCGAAATATCCCGGCTCGCCGTCCGCGCCCACATAGTCCCGCAGCGTGGTGCCGCCCACTTTGATCGCCAGGGAGAGCACCGCCCGCACCGCTCTCACCAGCCGCTTCGCCTCCTCCCGCGACAGGCTCTGCGCCCGCCGCCGTGGCCTGATGCGCGAGCGGAACAGCGACTCGCTGGCGTAGATGTTGCCGACGCCGACGACCAGCCGGCTGTTCATCAGCACCTGCTTGATCGCCGCTCGCCGGCGCCGGGTGATCCGCCAGAGGTACTCCGCGTCGAACTGCGGGCCGAGCGGCTCCGGGGCCAGGCGGGCGAGCAGCGGATGCCGGTCCGGCTCCCCGCTGGTGTAGTGCAGGCTCCCGAAGCGGCGCGGGTCGTTGAACCGCACGACGTTGCCGGAATCGAGCAGCAGATCGTAATGATCGTGCGCGCGGCGGGGAGTATCCGCCGGCAGCACCCGCAGCGAACCCGACATGCCGAGGTGCACGATGAGGGTGCCCGCCTCCAATCCGATCAGCAGGTACTTGGCGCGCCGCCCGCTGCCGGTGATCCGCTGGCCGGCGACCCTGGCCGGCAGGTCGTCCGGGACGCGCCAGCGCAGGCGCGGCTCATGCAAGGTGAGCGCCACGATCCGCCGCCCCGTGACGTGCGGCGCGAGGCCCCGCCGCGTCGTCTCGACCTCCGGCAGCTCAGGCATGGAGCTCCGTCAGGGCAGCATCCGGCGCAGCACCCGATCGCGCAGCAGGTAATGGTGGGCCAGCGCGGCGGCCGCATGCAGCCCCGCCACGATCACCACGATGTCGGCGCAGTCGGCGTGCACGGCCTCGAGCGTTTTCTTCAGGGCGAGATCGCCGGGGACGAGCCTGGGAATGGTGTAGACGTTGAAGAGCACATCGCCCCGCTGCCAGGCGTTGAGGATGCCGAGCGCCACCGTCGCCGCGAGGAGAAAGTAGAGCCCGCAATGGACCCGCCTGGCGATGACGCCGAGCCAGCCCGGGTCGGCCGGCGACAGCTTGCGGCCGCCGCTCGCCCGCCAGAGCAGGCGCACCATGAGGACGATACCGAGCGTCGCGCCGAGCGCGATGTGCGTCGAGCGCGCATCGATCTTCGGCGCGCCCTTCGGAAACCAGTCGATTGTCTGACCGAGCGTCCAGAGGATGATCACCAGCGCGGCAGTGAGCCAGTGCAAGAGAATACTGAAGCCGTCGTAGCGCGTCGCGGGCGTCGCCGCCGCGCGCGGACCGGCCGCCGCAGCTGCAGCCTCGTTTTTCCGGGAAACCTCTGCCTGCATGAAACGGCTCCGCCTGTGACTCTACCGCGCTTGGCGAAGCGTACGGGCTCCCCCTGACGCGAACCTGACGGACATGCGTGGCGGGTGAGGAACCGTCTCCTCGCGCGGGGATTGATTCACCCTGCGTCAGAAATCACCCGGAGGCCACCATGACCACCATGAAAGCCGTGCGCATCCGCTCCTTCGGCGGGCCCGAGGTTCTCGAGCTCGCTGACATCGAGAAGCCGGTGCCAAAGGACGACGAGGTGCTGATCCGCGTGCGGGCCGCCAGCGTCAATCCGGTGGACTACAAGATCCGCTCCGGCGCTTACCCGGTGGTGAAGCAGGACCAGCTCCCCAAGGTGCTCGGCCGGGACGTCTCCGGCGAGATCGAGGGCTGCGGCAGCGCGGTACGCAACTTCAAGGACGGGGACACGGTCTATGCGATGCTCGACGGCGGTCCCGGCGGCTACGCCGAGTACGTGACCGTCAAGGCGGATCTCGTCGCGCCCAAGCCCGGACAATGCGACTACCGCGACGCCGCCGCGGTGCCGCTCGCGGGACTCACGGCGTGGCAGGGACTCTTCGACCACGGTCATCTGCAGCCCGGCCAGCGTGTGCTGATCCACGGCGGCGGGGGTGGTGTCGGGCATCTGGCGGTTCAGTTTGCCAAGGCAAAGGGTGCAACCGTTGCCGCAACGGTAGGGCCGGACGATGTCGAGTTCGTGCGCCAGCTCGGCGCGGACCAGGTAATCGACTACACGAAGGAGCGCTTCGAAGAGAAGGTTCATGACGTCGACCTGGTACTCGACCTGATCGCGGGCGAGACGCAGGAGCGCTCCTGGGCCGTGCTCAAGGACGGGGGCACGATGATCTCCTCGCTGGCAAGGCCGTCGGCCGAGCAGGCTCGCCAGCATCACGCACGCGCCGAGAGCTTCGTGGCGCACCCGGATCGCGGCGAGCTCATCGAGATCGGGCGCCTGATCGATGAGGGGCGGGTGCATCCGCACGTATCCGCGGTGTTCGAGCTGAAGGATGCGCAATCGGCCCAGGCACAGCTCGAGCAGCACCACGCACAAGGCAAGGTGGTCCTCCAGGTGGGGTAAAGGACCCCCCTAAGGAGGGATTCCGGAAGCGGCGGTGAAAGCGCAAGCTGCTGTGCGAGAAGGGGAAAAGGCAGCCCAGCCACGGAACTTTCCCCACCCCTTAGCACTCCAAGACGAGGACTGCTAAAATGCCTGCCCAACGACCTCTGGAGACTAAATGACGGCCAATACCGCATTGATCGCCCGCCCTGGTGATCTGGCGCTCGCCGGTCCGGTCGGGAGCCTGGATGCATACCTCGACCGCGTGAGCCGGATCCCGGTACTCACTCGCGAAGAGGAGCGCGACCTGGCGGAGCGCTTCCGCTTCCACGACGACCTCGACGCTGCCCGCAAGCTGGTGCTCTCGCACCTGCGCTTCGTGGTGCACATTGCGCGCGGCTACAGCGGTTATGGCCTGCCGGTCGGCGACCTGATCCAGGAAGGCAACGTCGGCCTGATGAAGGCGGTGAAGCGGTTCGATCCGGCGCTCAACGTGCGCCTGGTGTCCTTCGCGGTGCATTGGATCCGCGCGGAGATCCACGAGTACGTGCTGCGCAACTGGCGGCTGGTCAAGATCGCCACGACGAAGGCGCAGCGCAAGCTCTTCTTCAACCTGCGCCGGCTGAAGAAGAACCTCGCCTGGCTTTCTGCGGAGGAGACCGCGGCGGTTGCGCGCGACCTCGGCGTCACCCCGTCCGAAGTGACGGAGATGGAAAAGCGCCTGGCGGCGCGCGACATGTCGTTCGATCCCACGCCGGAAGCGGACGAGGAAGAGATTTACAGCCCGGCGGCCTATCTGCCGGCGCCGGATGCCGACCCGGCGGAGCGGGTGGAAAGCGCGGAGTGGGAAGACGACTCCTCGTCGCGCCTGCACGATGCCCTGGAGCAGCTCGACGATCGCAGCCGCGACATCGTCCTGCGCCGCTGGATGACGGAGGACAAGGCGACCCTGCACGAGCTGGCCGACAAGTACGGCGTGTCCGCGGAGCGGATCCGTCAGATCGAGTCGAACGCCCTCGGTAAGTTGAAGGGGTACATGGGGCCGGAGGCTGTTCCGGCCTAACTCGCCGACAGGCTGCAGGCTACGGCTCGACCGCGGCCTGCAGCACCGCAGCCGCGACCCGCTCGTGCATGGCCTTGTCGAGCGGGTCGGGCACCAGCGCATCGCCTGCCGCCTGCTCGGCGATTGCGCGCGCCGCGGCCATCAGCATCGCGTCCGTGAACCGCGCCGCGCGCGCGGCGAGCGCACCCTTGAACAGACCCGGGAAGGCCAGCACGTTGTTGATTCCCTTGCCGTCGGCCGCGAAGGCCGCGCCGCGCTCTTGCGCCACCAGCGGCTCGATCTCCGGATCGGGATTCGACAGCGCGAGGATCACCTGACCGGGCCGTACCCACTCGGGCTTGATCAGGCCTTTCACCCCGGTGGTCGCGATCACGATGTCGGCCCGCTGCATGATCGATTCCAGTGCCGCGCCCTCCCCGCCGAGCGCGACCAGGCGCGCCACGGCCTGCGGATTGCGGTCGGCCCCGAGCACGCGCTGCGCGCCGCCCGCGCGCAGCAGCCGCACGATGCCGAGACCGGCCGCGCCCAGCCCGATCTGCCCGATCACGCTGTCCTCCCAACTCCTGCCGGCGCGGCGCGCGGCGTTGGTCAGGGCCGCGAGCGCCACGACCGCCGTGCCGTGTTGGTCATCGTGCAACACGGGCTTGGCTAACCGCTCACGCAGCAGCCGCTCGATCTCGAAGCACTCCGGCGCGGCGAAGTCCTCGAGCTGGATGGCGCCGAAGGAAAGGTGAATGCGGGCGACGGCGTCCGCGACCCGATCGGGCTGCCGCTCCTCGAGCAGGATCGGCACCGCCGAGAGGCCGACGAGGTCGGCGAACAGCGCCGCCTTGCCTTCCATGACCGGCAGCCCGGCGAGCGGGCCGATATCGCCGAGCCCGAGGACCGCGGTGCCGTTGGTGACCACGGCCACGGTGCTGTCGATGCTGGTGAACTCGTGGGCGGCCTGCGGGTCCTTCTGGATCGCCAGACAGACCCTCGCCACGCCGGGCGTGTAGATGTCGCGCAGCACCTGCAGAGTGTTGATCGGATGGCTGGCGACGGTGCGGATCTTGCCCCCGCGGTGGCGGTTGAAGACCCGGTCGGATTTGCCGATGAAGCGGGCCGTCGGCAGTCGGTCGATGCGCTCGTAGAGGCTCCGATCCGCCTCCTCGTCCATCTCCAGCGTGATCTCCCAGAGCGTGCGCCCCTGGGCGCGCCGCACCGCAATCAGATGCTCGATGGTGAGGCCGGCCTCGGCGATGACCTGCAGCACCTTGGCCAGGCTCCCGGGCTGGTGAACCGTCTCGATGATGAGGATTTCGGGTATTTTCATAGGGGGACAGACGATACCAGCGCAGCCGCAGCCCGGCCACGGCCGCAAGTGATCGGGGCGATGGCCCTATAATCCGGCCCATGAAGCGCCTCATTGCGATCGTGGAAGACGAGCCGGCCATCCGCGACAACTACGCAGCGGCATTCACGCGCGAGGGTTACGTGGTGCGCGCCTACGGCAACCGCGCGCAAGCCATGGCCGCCTTCGCCGCCCGCCTGCCGGACCTGGCCGTGATCGACATCTCCCTCGAGGACGAGCCCGAAGGCGGCTTCGAGCTCTGTCGCCAGTTGCGGGGGCTCTCGGCGGAGCTGCCGATCATCTTCCTCACTGCGCGCGACTCCGAGCTCGACGCGGTGTCGGGCCTGCGCCTGGGGGCGGACGATTTCCTCACCAAGGACCTGAGCCTGGCGCATCTCATCGCGCGCGTGAACGCCCTGTTCCGCCGGCTCGACGCTCTGCGCAAGCCGCCCGGTGACGACAGCCAGATCATCCGGCGCGGACCGCTGACGCTCGACGTGGAGCGGATGCGCGTCGAATGGCAATCCAAAGTGGTGCTGCTCTCGCTGACGGAGTTCTGGATCGTCCATGCCCTGGCGCGCCACCCCGGCCACGTGAAGAATCGCCAGCAGCTCATGGACGCCGCCAACGTCGTCCTGGACGACAACACCATTACCTCGCACGTGAAGCGAATCCGGCGCAAGTTCCAGAGCATCGATCCGCCATTCGACGCCTTGCAGACCGTCTACGGGATGGGTTACCGCTGGGTCGAATAGCCGGCGATGTCGCTGCGACTGAAACTGCTGTTGCTCGGCCTGGCGACACTCGTGCTGCCCTGGGAAGGCATTCGTTACGCGCGGGAGATGGAAGGCGCGCTGCGGCAGAGCGAGCAGCACGAGCTGCGGGCGGTGTCGGAGACGATCGCCGCGTCGCTCCAGGGCCGGATGGACCTGCTGTACCGCAATCCGGGCGAGCCGGCGCCCACCGATCCCGGGCCCTACGATCTCACGCCGCTGGTGTTGACGTCGGCCCCGTACATCGACGGGTATCCCGACGACTGGCCGCATCAGCACTCCGCATGGCGCTACTACGGCACCGGCGCGCACCGCTTCGGGATCCTGACGGGCGTGCACGATCGGATGCTCTACGTGCTTCTCGAGGTGCACGATCCTCATCTGGTGTTCGATGCGCCGGGCGCGAGCTCACTCGACTCCTCCGCGCTCGGCGACCGGGTGTGGATCGGTTACGAGGATCCCGACGGCGTGCAGCAGCAGGTTTTCCTCGCGCTGACCGGCGCCGGAGCGATCTTCGCGCGCCGCATCGAGACCGGCGAGTACGGGAAGGAGGAGGCGGTCCAGGATCCGCGGATCATCGGCGCCCTTCAGACCACGCCCATGGGCTATGAGGCCGAGATCGCGCTGCCTCTTTCGATGGTGGGCAGTCAGTTCGGCGTTCTGCTGGACGATCGCGACCAGCGCGGCGCCAACCCGCTGAGCTACGGAACGCTGCGCAGCACGGACCTGCACACGCTCGGCCGGCTGGTCGTCGCCTCGCCATCGCTGACGCCGTACCTGGCGCAGTTCATTCAGCCGGGGATGAAGCTGTCGGTGAGCGCGCCGGGCGGCGCTGTCCTGGCGCAGTCGGACGAGCTGGCGGTACCCGGTGTCCTGGCGCCGGAGCCCGGCATCCTGACACAGGTCTACCGGCGCTTCGTCGACCGGCGGGGCGAGCCGCCGTACATCGCATCCGCGGCACCGATCTACGATACGGCGCACCACGTAATCGTCGGGGACCTCGAGGTCACCCAGGCCGCGAATCGCTGGCAGGGGCTGCGGGATCGGGCGCTCACGCGCCTGCTGGATCTGACGTTGGGAACGAGCGCGATCGCGGTCATCATCACCTTCGCGTTTGCGGCCTGGCTCGCGCTGCGCCTTTCGCGGCTGCGCGGGGCGAGCGAGTCCGCTTTGACCCGGGAGGGGCTGGTGACCCGGTTCCCGGAAACGGATGCGCCCGATGAGCTCGGCGACGTGGCGCGCAGCTTCTCCCGCCTGCTGGGGCGCCTGCACGAATACACGAGCTATCTGCGCTCGCTCGCCGGCAAGCTGGCGCACGAGATCCGCACGCCGCTCACGATCGTCCGCTCCTCGCTCGAGAATCTGGAGTCCGAGGAGGTCTCGCCCGCCGCGCGACAGTATCTCGAGCGCGCGCGCCAGGGGAGCGAGCGTCTGAATGCGATTCTCATCGCCATGGGCGCCGCGACTCGGGTCGAGGAGGCCATCGGCAACGCGGAGCGCTCGCGCTTCGACCTGACACCGGTGATCGCCTCCGCCGTCGGTGCCTACCGGATCGCGTTTCCGGAGCGCCATTTCGCGGCCGATCTGCCCGCGGAAGCGCTCGAGATCGAGGGTGCGCCGGACCTGATCGTGCAGCTTCTCGATAAGCTCATCGACAATGCGGTCGACTTCAGTCCCGGCGGCGCCACGATCACCGTGCGTCTGCGGCTGGAGCTCGCCGCCGCGGTCCTGGAGGTCGACAACCCGGGGCCGCCGCTCGCGCCGGAGGCCCGAGGGCGGCTGTTCGAATCCCTCTGGCAGTCGCGCAGCGGCAGTGACAGCCGGCCGCATTTCGGACTCGGCCTCTACATCGTGCGGCTGATCGCGGAGTATCACGGCGGCGGGGTAGCGGCAGGCGACCTGCCGGGCGGCGAGGGCGCGCGGTTCGGCGTGCGGCTGCCGCTTGCGGACGCGCCGCTGTTGCCCAATTACAACGACAAAGTCAAGCTGGAATCGGTATGATTTCAACCGAGAGAGCATCGGGTGATGCGTACGCGCCAATAGCTGGCACGAGGATAATGAAGCAGAAATCCGGAGGTCGACGCGGGCACGGGTGACGGCCGCTACTTTTGCCGCGGTCGTCCGGAACGATCCAACGCGTGCAGTAACACGCGGGCCTCGAGATTGGGCCGGGGCGCAAGCCCCAGCGTTTCAGCCGAGTGAAATTGATGCCCGTGACGCATTAACTGACAGCGATTATTCGGGTCATCGAAAAAACAACTGAAGCCCGCCCCGCGGCGGGCTTTTTTTATTTTGGCGACCCGGGTATTGCAATGTGGGGCGCAGTGGATCAACATCCGCGCCGCGCAACCGGGAGGTGTTACGAACGAGATGAAGACGAGCAAAGCGTCGACTGACAGCGACCCTGGACCCTCTCTTCGCAGTGTCAACTCGTATCTCGAGAGAAATTTTCCCGACTTCTTCGCCGAAGCGCGCTTCCAGGTCGGGGACGACGACTATTTCCTCTATGCGCGCTTCGGTCAGTACCTGGCCCGCTCGATCGAGCAGAACCGGGCCCCCCGAGACAAGATCAATCGCGGCTTCACCGTGCTCAACAAGATGGCGCGCGCCTCGGCGCGGCACCCGCGCATCCGGCAGATGCTGGTCTCGGGTCCCCTGGAGTACATCGTCGATGCGCCGAAGGCACGGGCGCTGGCGTTGAAGCGCCTCTCGCCGGTCGCGCAGGGATATCTGGAAAGTCTCTGCGAATAAACGCCCGTCAACGGCAAGTCACTGGGCGGCACAGGGCCGCTCCCTGGGCCGCGGGGTCATAGAATATCCCGCATGGACGAGGCTCTCGAAGTGCGCCAGTTCTGGTTCGGAAAGGTGCCGCTGAAGCCCGAGGGGGTGCCGGCGCGCCTGGCGCTCTGGTTCGGCGGCGATGTCGCCGAAGCGCAGCGGCGGACCGATGATCTCGTCCGCTCGCGCTTCGGCTCCCTCACCGAGCGGGCGGCCGCCGGCGAGCTGGCGGCCTGGGCCGACAGCCCGCGCCGCCGCCTCTCGCTCATCCTGCTGCTGGATCAGTTCCCCCGCCACGTCCACCGCGGCACCGAGCGGGCATTCGCCGCCGACCGGGATGCGCTCGCGCTGACGCTCTCGGGCATGCAGTCGGCGGCGGATGCGGCCCTGACGCCCGTGGAGCGGATCTTTTTCTACATGCCGCTGCAGCACGCGGAGCTGCGCGAGGCGCAGGAGGAATCGGTCGCGGCCTACCGCCGGCTTCTCAACGAGGCGCCGATGGAGCTGCGGACGATCTTCACCGGCGCGCTCGAGTCAGCGGAGCTGCATCGCTCCATCGTGGCGCGCTTCGGACGCTTTCCGCATCGCAATCGGGTGCTCGGGCGCCGCGATACCGCGGAGGAAGAGCAGTACCTGCGGGGGCACGGGCGGTTCGGACAGTGACTCAGGTCGAGAGATGCTCGAGGCGGTGGATCCGGCGCTCGAGCTCGCGCTGCGCTTCCAACAGCTCCACGGCCAGGGCTGCGCCGCTGACGTTGATCCCAAGATCGTGCATGAGCCTCCCGGCGACGGCCAGGCGCGGCAGTGCGGCCGCCGGAAGCTGCCACTGCTCCGGCGCATAGCCCCGCGGCGACACCAGCCCGAGCTCCGCGAGCTCGATCACGGCGTCCAGCTCCAGCCGGCAGAGGCGGCAGATCTCGCTCGCCGCAATCCATTCCGCCTCGCCCACGAGCTGCGCCTCATGAATCTTCACGACGTCGCTATGCACGCGGCCTCCTCGCTCAACCCATGTCCGCGCGCGGATCGAAGCTGCCGAGCTTCGTGCGCATGTCCTCGTACAACGCGCGCGCCGCCGGCGAGTTTGCGGGAGGAAGGACCACTTTGAGCTGCACGTACTCGTCTCCGGGCGGGCTGCCCGGAAGACCCCGGCCCCGCAGGCGCAGCTTCTGACCGGACTGCGCTCCAGCCGGCACCTGCATGTCGACGGCGCCCCCGAGTGTCGGCACCGTGACGGTTGCGCCGAGCGCCGCTTCCCACGGGGCCACCGGCAGTGTCAGGGTGATGTCCCGGCCGTCCAACTGAAAGAACCGGTGAGGGCGGACGTGCACCTCGAGATACAGGTCACCGCTCCGTCCCCCGCGCGCCGCCTCGCCCTGGCCGGCGAGCCGGATGAGCTGGCCGTCGGTGACGCCGGCCGGAATGGTGACGCGCACCGCGTGCGAGCGCAGCTCCAGCGTGCCGTCGGACTTGAGCTCCGGCCGCTTGAGATCGAGCGTGCGCGTGCCGCCTCCGAAGGCCTCCTCCAGATCGATATCGATGCGCGCATGATGGTCGCGCCCGGCCTGCGGCTGCCGCCGCCCTGCCGCGCCAAAGGGACTGGCGCCGCCGAAGAGCGAGGAGAAGAAGTCGCTGAATCCTTCTTCCTCGAACCCGTGCGCACCGCCGCCGGGGCCCCGCGCGCGGCCGCCGCCGAACTCGAATCCGCTCGCCCAGTCGGGCGGCGGCCGGAACTGCTGCCCGGACTTCCAGTCGCTGCCGAGCTGATCGTAGGCGGCGCGCTTCTCCGGGTCCTTCAGCACCTCATAGGCTTCCTGCAGCTCCTTGAACTTCTGCTCGGCGTCCTTTTCCTTGCTGACGTCCGGATGGTATTTGCGCGCAAGCCGCCGGTAAGACTTCTTGATGTCCTCGGCCGTGGCAGTCCGGGCCACGCCCAGAACCTTGTAGTAATCGCGGTATTCCATGAGCTTGGAAAGGATCGCGGCTGCGGTGAGGCGTGAGATGGGGGCGCGCCGGGCGAAGCCAAGGCCCCGTCACCGGGCCGGCGCCCACCGGCCCGAGAATTCCGGGTCCGTCAGCGCCATCTGTGATACGGGTCCATACTCGCCGACGGCGCCCCTGATCTTCGCTGCATCGCCGATGGCGACGATCGCCACCGCATCCGCGGCCGGAAAGGCCTCTTCGATCACCGCTTGCGCTTCCGCGACACCGACCGCGGCGAGCTGCGCCGGATAGTCGTCGATGTATCCTTTGCCGAGGCCGTAGAGCTCGATTTCCGCCAGCACGCCCGCCCAGTCGGCGGCGGTCTCCAGGCCGAGCGGGTACTGCCCGAGCGTGTAGGCGCGCGCAGAATCCAACATCTCGCGGCTCACGCCCTCGCGCCGCAGCCGGTCGAGCGTGCGCAGCGCGAGGTCGAGGGCCCGGCCGGTGTTCTGCGTCTGCGCGAAGGAGCGGAGCGAGAACTCGCCGGGCACGCTGCCGCGCGCAAAGCTGGAGCGCGCGCCGTAGGAAAGCCCGGATTTGATCCGCAGCTCGCTGTTGAGGAGCGACGTGAAGCGTCCGCCGAAGAGCGTGTTGACCAGGTCGAGAGCCGCGCGCCGCGGGTATCGCTTGTCGACGCCGACGTTGCCGATCCAGAAGTAGGTCTGCACCGACCCGGGGAAATCCACCAGCAGCACGCGCCGGCCGGTGAGTGCGCCGGCGCGCGACAGCGCCGCCGGCGGCGCGGGCGTGCGCGGCCAGCGCGAGAAGCTGTCGGCGGCCATGCGCGCGAGCAGGTCCATATCCAGGTCGCCCGCCAGAACGAGGATCAGTCGCTCGGCGCCGAATTGCCCGTCGTAGTAACGCTGCACGTCCTCGCGGTCGATCGCGGCTAGCGAGGCCTCGCTGCCGAACAGCGGGCGCCCGTAGGGATGATTGCCGAAGAGGAATGCACGGCCGTAAGTGCCGATGAGCTCCGCCGGATCGGAGTCCTTGGCCGCCTTGATGAGCTCGATGTGCCGGGCGGCGAGGTCCTCGAGCTCTTCGGCCTCCAGCAGGGGCCGCAGCAACGCATCCGCCAGCAGCTCGAGCATCAGCTCCTGGTCGCGCGCGAGGAACTGCCCGCGCACGGTGATCGCCTCCGGACCGGCGCCCGCGCCGAAGCTGCCGCCCACTCCCTCGACGACATCGGCGAAGGCGTAGGCATTGCGCTCGCCGGCACCCTTTTCCAACAGGCCGGCCACCAGCGAGGCCACGCCGGGCCTGGAAGAGGGGTCGCAGAGCCCACCGCCGCGCACGAGCGCGGTGAACGTCACGAGCGGCACGTCGCGGCGCGGCACCAGGATGAGGGCGACACCGTTGCCCAGCGAGAGCCGCTCGTGCTCCGGCACGCGCACGCTCACGGGCTGGGGCTCGCGGCGGCGGCATCGGGCACCAACACGCCGAGCGTACGCCGCTTTTCATCCAGGATTTCGCGGGCTACGGCCCGCAGCTCCTCCGTGGTCACCGCCGCGATCCGCGCGGGCGCATCGAACAGCCTGGCCCAGTCGCCGTGAAAGACCTCGTATTCCCCGAGAAGCTGCGCCTTGCCGTCGATGGCGGCGAGCTTCTTCCACAGGCCCACGGTGGCGAGGTTGCGCGCCCGCTCGAGCTCCGCCTCGGTGACCCCGTCCGCCGCGACAGCCGCCAGCTCCGCGTCGAGCGCCGCCCGCGCCTCCTCCGGATCACCGCCCTCCGGCAGCGTCAGTGACAGCCACAGGAGCCCCGGATCGAATCCCTCCTGCCAGTGTCCGCCCACTTCGATCGCGAGCTGCCGATCCTCCACCAGCGTGCGGTGCAGCCGCGAGGCATCGCCCTCCACCAGGGCGCAGAGCAGGAGGCCGACCGCCGGCGCGCGCGGATCGGCCGCGCGCGGCGCCTTGTAGGCGCATTCCAGGAGCGGCGTCTGCGCCTTGCGCCGGATCAGCACGCGCCGCTCGCAGAGCTGCTCGGGCTCGACCGCTCGCACGGGCGGCGGCGGCGCCTGCCGGGGGATCGGCTCGAAGAAGCGCCGGGCGAGCGCGATCGCCCGCTCCGGATCCACGTCCCCGGCCAGCGCCAGTGTCAGGTTGTTGGGAGCGTAGTAGGTGCGGTAGAACGCCTGCAGGTCGTCCAGCCGCCAGGACTGGATGTCCGCCGGCCAGCCGATCGTCGGGAAGCGGTACGGATGCGCGACGAACGCGGCCGCCTGGACCTGCTCCGCGAGCACGCCGTGACTGTTGTCCTCGACGCGCAGGCGCCGCTCGGAGGCGACCACGCCGCGCTCGCTCTCGATCACCTCGGGCGTGAAGGCGAGATGCGCCACCCGGTCCGACTCCAGATCGAGCACCCGCTCGAGGGCGCCCGCCGGGAACCAGTCCTGATACACCGTGACATCGTCGCTGGTGAAGGCGTTGTTGGCGCCACCCTCGGCCTCCATCAGCCGGTCGAACTCGCCGGGCGGGCGGCGGCTCGTGCCGTTGAACATCATGTGCTCGAAGAAGTGGGCGAGGCCCGTGGCCCCGGGAGCCTCGTTGCGGCTGCCGGCGCGCACCCAGTTGTAGAGCGCGACGTTCGGGATGTTGCGCACGGGCCAGACGATCACGCGCATTCCGTTGGCGAGGGTCGCGGCGCGCACCGCTTCCCTTCCTGACATGCGCAGCCAGCCCGCGCGCCGCGGGTCCCTGGCCGGAGCCGGATCGAGCGAGGCGGCGGGTATGGTCATGACGTTGGTTTCGCTCCGCGACGGGTATGCGTTTTGCTGTGCAAGCGGCGAAGATGTCGGAATCCGGCACGTGCTTGCGCATCGCTCAGGTGGCTCCTCTCTACGAGAGCGTGCCTCCCAGGCTCTATGGGGGCACGGAGCGAGTGGTCTCGTATCTGACGGAGGAGCTGGTGCGCGCGGGACACCACGTCACGTTGTTCGCGAGCGGCGATTCGCGTACATCGGCCGAGCTCGTGACCGTATGCGAGCACGCCATGCGGCTCGAGCGCGAGCCGACCGCCGCCCTCGCGCTGCAAATGCTGCTCATCGAGGCGGTGTTCGCGCGCGCCGACGTGTTCGACGTGATCCATTGTCATACCGACAGCATTCATCTCCCGCTCGCGCGGCGTTGCCCCGTGCCGGTGATCACCACGCTGCACGGCAGGCTCGATATCGCCGGCCTCGGCCCGCTGCACCGCGAGTTCGCGGAGCTGCCGCTGGTATCGATCTCCAATGCCCAGCGGGCGCCCATGGCCTGGGCGCGCTGGGCGGGAACCGTCCATCATGGCCTGCCCCTCGAGCTGCACCGTCCGCATTATGACGCGGGAAGGTACCTCGTGTTCCTTGGGCGCATCTCACCCGAGAAACGGGTGGACCGGGCGATCGCGATTGCGCGCCGCGCCCGGGTTCCGCTCAAGATCGCGGCCAAGATCGATGGGGCCGACCGGGAGTATTTTGCCCTGGAGATCGAGCCCCTGCTCGCCGGCCCGGGTGTCGAGTACCTGGGCGAGATCGATGAGCAGGCGAAGACGGAGCTGCTGGGCGGCGCGCTGGCGCTGCTCTTTCCGATCGACTGGCCGGAGCCCTTCGGCCTCGCCATGATCGAGGCGATGGCCTGCGGCACCCCCGTGATAGCATTTGCACGGGGCTCGGTGCCCGAGGTCATCGACCCCGGCGTCACGGGCTACATCGTGAGCAGTGTGGACGAGGCGGTCGCCTGCGTGCGGCGCGCGCGCAGCCTCGACCGGCGCGAATGCCGGCGGCAATTCGAGCGGCGCTTCTGCGCCGCGCGCATGGCGCGCGAATACTGCTCCATCTACCGCAATTGCGAGGCGCGGTGGTGTCGGCGGAGAGCGTGAACACGGCGGCAACCGAGTTCTACATCCTGGCGCCCGAGGTGCCGGTGCCGGAGCGCACCTTCGTCCTCAAGCAAGACGACACTTTCGGCCTGTTCAACGACTTCGGCGACATCGCGGCCGGCGCCCGCCACGAGGAAGGGCTGTATCACCAGGGGACCCGGTTCCTCTCGCGACTGGCGCTCAAGCTCGCCGGCGGGCGGCCGCTGCTGCTGTCCTCGGCCGTGCGCCGCGACAACCTGCTGATGGGGGTCGACCTCACCAATCCCGACATCTATCTCGGCGGCGACGTGTTGCTGCCGCGCGGCTCACTGCACCTCTACCGCTCCAAGCTCATCTGGGACGGCGTCTGCTACGAGCACCTCCACGTGCGCAATTTCACGCTGACACCGCTCGACATCGCGCTGTCACTGGAGTTCGCGGCCGATTTCGCCGATATCTTCGAGGTGCGCGGCGAGGAGCGCCGGCAACGGGGACAGCTCGCCAGGCCGCGCGTGACGGAAACTACGGCCGAGCTCGCCTACCTGGGGCTGGACGGCGTCACCCGGCGGACGCTGATCGAGTGCCAGCCGCGGGCGAAGGAGATCTCCGGCTCCGAGCTGCAGCTCGCGGCGCACCTGGAGGGCCGCTCGGAGCAGGTGTTCGAGATCAAGGTGACGTGCGCGCTCGACGTCCGGCAGGCGGCCGTGCTGTCCTTCGAGGCCGCGCTCGCGCGCGCGCAGCACTCCCGGGCCAGCGGCTCGAGGCTGGTCTGCTCCGTCGAGACCTCCAACGACCAGTTCAACGCCTGGATGGCCCGATCGGCGGCCGATCTCAACATGCTGCTCACGGACACCCCCTCGGGCCTCTATCCTTATGCGGGAGTACCCTGGTTCGACACCACCTTCGGGCGCGACGGCATCATCGCGGCGCTCGAATGTCTGTGGCTCGCGCCGCAGATCGCGCGCGGCGTCCTGTCGTTTCTCGCCGCGACCCAGGCGACGCGCGACAAGCCGGAGCGGGACGCGGAGCCCGGCAAGATCCTGCACGAGGCGCGCCGGGGCGAGATGGCGGCGCTCGGGGAGGTTCCCTTCGGCTGTTACTATGGCAGCGTCGATGCGACCGCGCTCTACGTCATGCTGGCGGGCGCCTACTGGCGCCGCACCGACGACCTCGCGTTCATCGAGACGATCTGGTCCAACATCCGCGCCGCGCTGACGTGGATCGACCGCTACGGCGACCGGGACGGGGACGGCTTCGTCGAATATCAGAGGCGCTCGCCGCACGGGCTGCTGCAGCAGGGCTGGAAGGACTCGAGCGACTCGGTGTTCCACGCGGACGGGCGCATCGCGGAGGGGCCGATCGCGCTCTGTGAGGTGCAGGCGTACGTGTACGCCGCCCGTCTCGCCGCCGCGGGGCTCGCGCAGGAGCTGGGCCACGACGATATGGCGCGGTCGCTGCGCGAGCAGGCGCACGCTCTTCGGGAGCGCTTCTCGGCGCGCTTCTGGTGCCCGGAGCTCGGCCTGTACGCGCTCGCGCTCGACGGTTACAAGGAGCCCTGCCGGGTACGGGCGTCCAACACGGGACATGCGCTCTTCTGCGGCATCGCTGCGCCCGAGCATGCCGAGTCGATCGCCCGCCTGCTGGGTGAGGAGAACTTCTTCACCGGCTGGGGGGTGCGCACGCTCGCCGATCGCGAGGTGCGTTACAACCCGATGGCGTATCACAACGGCTCGGTGTGGCCGCACGACAATGCCGTGATCGCGGCCGGAGTCTCGGCCTCGCCCGCCAAGGATCTCGCCGTGAAGATCCTTTCGGCGCAGCTCGACGCTTCGACCTACTTCGAGTCGAGCCGGCTGCCGGAGCTCTTCTGCGGCTTTCTCCGCCGCGAGGGCAAGGCCCCGACCAGCTATCCGGTGGCCTGCTCGCCGCAGGCGTGGTCAGCGGCGGCGGTGTTCGCGATGCTGCAGGCCTGCCTCGGACTCACGATCGATGCGCAGTCGCGCCAGATCGCCTTCCGCTATCCGCGGCTGCCGCCCAAGATCGAGCGACTCTCGATCCGCAATCTCACGGTCGGCGATGGCTCCGCGGACCTGACGCTGTACCGTTATTCCGGCGCGGTGGGATTCAACGTCGAGCGCCGCTCGGGCAGGCTCGAAGTGGCGATGTTGACTTGAGAGTTGAAAAGAGTGCGCCGCGCGCGGGGGAAGCGCGTCGCGGCGCATAACATTAGCGAACACCGGGGAAAGTTGTTCGCGGTTTCGGGGCGCCGCCCCGCAAAGAGCGGCGCCTGCAGGAGCTGGAGCAAACACCGTGCCAGATCGCGATTTCCTGTGAAATCAGTGTGTTGCGCGCGGGATGCTGACCCGGCCAAGGTGACGCTAATTGTCAGGTTGTGACCGGCCGGCCCGGAAGCGGCACGGCCGGCAATCGGACCTGCCGCTCGGCGGGGCAGCTGCCTGTGCCTGCTATCATGCGCAATCATGGCCGAATCGCCCAAACGCAGACTGCTGGACCGGGTGGGGGCCTCGCCGACTTTCGTCGCGCGGGGCTGCCAGCTCACCGGAGACGTCGAGACCGACGGACCGTTGCTCCTCTGCGGCAGTGTTCGGGGAGACGGCCGGGTGGGCGGCGCGCTGAGCCTCACCGCGGATGCGCATTGGGAAGGCGAGGTGCACGCGGCCGCCGCTGTCATTGCCGGACGCTTCACCGGACGGCTGGTCATCGAGGGCAAGCTGGAAATCGGCGGGTCTGCCGTGATCCACGCAGACATCGTCGCGCACGCCGTCGCGATTGCGCGAGGTGCGGTGGTGGACGGTGACATGACGGTCACGGGTGGCCAACCCGTGGTGCACTTCGATGAGAAGCGCCACCCTGGCCACGGGCGCACCCGCTCCTAGGCGCCGGTGAGCACCGGGTCGAGACCCAACGGCTCGCTCCCGACATCGAGCTCCGTGAGAATGCGGCGCTCCACCCACGTGGGCCCCGTCAGCCGGTCGAGAAATCCGCAGTGGCCGCCGAAGCGCGTCACCACGACGCGCAGCGACGGCGAGCGGCTCAGGCGCTCGAGCCCGCCGGCGGGAATGATCGGGTCATCGAGCGAGGTGATCAGGGTGGTCGGCGCCTCGAGAGCGGCCAGCCGCCGGCCGGTGATGGAGTAGCCGTCGAGATACTCCTCCAGGCTGCCGAAATCCGTGAAGCGCCGGATGAGCTCCGCGGTCAGGCGCCGCAGATCGCGCAGGTGGCGCAGCTGCGCGAAATCATAGTGCGTCGGCCACGCCGCCTGCTTCTTCTGCAGCGAGCGCCACCACTTGCGCACGAAATAGCGCGGATAGCCGAAGAAACCGCTTTCCAGCGCCCGCAGGGTATCGCTCGGATCCAACACCGGAGAGACGGCGATGATGCGCGCAATGTCGAGACCGGCGTCACGGGCCTGGGCGCCGACGCGCAGCATGAAGTTGCCGCCCAGCGAAAACCCCACGAGCCGCAGCGGTCGCCTGAGGGCGGCCTGCAGCGCGCAGGTCGCGCCGACCACCTCCGCCAGCAGGCAGGAGTGGAAGAGTCCGCGGTTGAGGTGATGGGTATCGCCGTGGTCGCGCAGGTTGAGCCGCAGGACGTCGAAGCCGCGCTCGAAAAGCTGCTGGCCGAGCGACAGCACGTAGAGCGAGTCGGCGCTTCCTTCCCAGCCGTGGAGCAGCACCACCGGCGCCCCGCGGCTGCGGCCGGGCGAGGAGTGGAAGCATTGCAGGCGCACGCCACCGCCGCAGTCGAGGAGCATCTCCCGCTGCGCGGCGATGAGCGGCGCGGCGCGGCGCGCGATCGGGGCGCGCCTCGCGCCCGTGCTGGCCAGCATGGACTGGAGGTGGCGGTTGCGAAGCCACGACGGCGGACGGAAGTCCTCGTCCAGACAGGCGCCGCCGATCAGCGCACGAGAATCTCGACTCGATTGTTGGCCTTGCCGGCTCGGTTCCATTCGCCTGCCGTCAGCTCCTCGGTTACCGGTGGGTAGGGTGCTCTCAAGATCGCAGGATCGCCTACGGAGGTCTCGACGTCCAGCGTCCCGTGGGTCGAGTCCCGGATCCCGGCGATCAGGTTGGCCAGCACCAGCGGCATGCGCTGTGCCGGCGGCAGCGCGTCGTCGGCGGGGTTGCCGACCACGTCGCACTGGGCAAACGGGGTCTTGCCTGGAGCCAGGACGTAGCCGTCAACCGGGTCGCCTTTCAGACAGAATTTGCCGGCGAAACTGCGAATCTCCACCACCCCGCCGACGTGATCGGCGACCAGACGGCTCAGCACCTGCCGAATCACCTCGAGCCTCGAGCCGCCCAATGCATCCGCGCCGTAGGGCACCGCCAGCACCAGCGGCTTCGGCGGGAGGGCCTGCGGCGAAGCGCCGGCGGCCCCTGAGCCCGGCACCACAGCGGGCGCGGCAACGGGCCGCGACGCGATGGCCTGCCGCAGCAGTGTCAGCTCCGCGCTCTGCGCCTGCAGCCGGGCGTGATCGCTGCGATAGAGGCCCGCCGCTACGAGGGCCGCGGCGCACGCCACGGCGGCCAATACGGCGAGCCAGGGCACTGCCCGCGAGCCGCGCCGTGCCGCCAGCAGCTCGCGGACCTCGGCCGTGATGCGCTCGGCCTGCGCATCGAGATGCGCCTGCAGCCAGCGGCGGAGCGAGTCCGGCTCGGGCGCTGGCCCGTTCGCGCCGGGGAGGGATATCCCCGCGTGGGGTTGAAGCTGCCGGTGGGGCGGGTCATGTGCCGCGGCCGGCGACATGACCGCCTCGAGCGGCTCGAAGCTCGTCTGCGCGTCGGTGCGGCGGTCGGCGATCAGATGCAGTTGGTAGAGCACCTTCGATACATCCGCCGGCTTGATCTGCTTCGGCATCACACCAACGGCGCCGAGAGCCCTCGCCTGTCCCAGGTAGACCTCTCCCTCCTGGGACGTGTACATCATGATGGGAATGGTGGCGGTGCGCGGATCGTTCTTGATGGCCTGCACCGCCTGAAAGCCGTCCATGCCCGGCATCATGTGGTCCATGAAAACGACGTCGGGGCGGCGGCTCGCGAGATAGCCGATCGCGGCCTCCGCGCTCTCGACGCTGTCGACCTCGATGTCGTGCTTCTCGAGGATGCGCGCGAGGAAGACGCGCGCCGACCTCGAGTCGTCGACGATCAACGCCCGCTTCTGCGCCATGCGCCAGAGTCTTACATGCGCTGCGCGCGGCGCGCAACGGAATTTGCCGGCCGTGTGAACGCGCGATATAAGCTCTCGCCGGATGAGTACGCCAACGCGCCTCGCCACCTGCCGCCGAGCCGCGCTGGTCCTGGCCACGGCACTCGCCGGTGCGGCTGCCGCGCCGGGTGCGCGTGCGATCGACCGGCTGGTGCTGTCCGCGGCGCACGTCGTCTCACCTACAGCGACCCTGGATCGCGTCCGGCTGTCGCTCGATCTGGCGAGAGGGCCGAGCGCCGCACTCGGGGTCGGGCACGTCGAATTCCGGCTCCCGGGGTTGCACGCGCTCGATGACCTGCGGCTGACCTGCGACAGCGTGGTCGCCGGCCCGCGGGATTTCGCCTGCCGGAGCGGGCGGCTTGCGGCCCGGTCGGGCCTCCTAGGGCCGCTCTCGGCGGCGGTGTCAGTGGACTTCGAGCCGCGCGGGCACCTTTGGAAGGTCGATGCGCGCGAGGTGCCTCTGGCCGCGGGCCGGGCACAGCTCTCGGGCGTGCTGCAACCGGGGGGCTGGAGCCTCGAGGCTCGCGCCGACGGGGTGGATCTTGCGCAGGCGATGCGCATCGCGCAGCCCTGGGCCCGCCTGCCGGCGGGATACACGCTATCCGGCCACGCGGAGGTGCGAATCGCACTGACTGACGGTCCCGCGTTGACGGTGCAAGCCGCAGCGCAGAGCACGGATCTCAACCTGACCAACGCGCCCGGAACGGTCGTCGCGCAACAGGTGGCGGCGTCGGTTTCCGGGACCCTGGTGCGGCGGAAAGACATCCTGACACTCGATGCGCAGCTGCGCGGCTCGCACGGCCAGACACTCACGGGTCCGGTGCTCCTCGACTTCGGCGCCAATCCGCTGACACTCGACGCCAGTCTCGAGCGCCAGGGCGGCGGTCCGATCGTCATCTCGCGGCTCGAGCTGCAGCAGCACGGTCTCCTGCAGGCGCAGGCGCACGGTGTGGTGCTCGCGGGGCCGCATCCGGACATCGCGAGCGCGCACGTCCGGGTCGCGCGCCTGACGTTCCCCGCGGCCTACACGAGCTACCTGCAGCTCGCGCTCGCCACGACGCCGCTCGCGTCGCTGCAGAGCAGCGGCACGGTGAGCGGCGCAATCGACATTGTGCACGATGCAATCACGCGCCTCGACTGCTCGCTGCAGGACCTCAACTTCACGGATTCCGATGCACGGGTGCTGATGCGCCATGCGAGCGGTGCGGTCCACTGGGCCGCCGCGCCGGGCGCGGCACTGGCGCAGTCGGAGCTGACCTGGCAGCGCGCCTCAGCCTATGGCCTGAGCGGCGGGCCGGCACGGCTGCAATTCGTCACCTGGCAGCGCAACTTCGCGCTGCTCGGCGGCGACACACGACTGCCGGTCTTCGACGGCGCGGTCGTCGTGCACACCCTGGTCGGACGGGATCTCGGCACCCCCCAGGCAAAGGTCGACTTCGATGCCGACGTGACGCCGATCAGCATGCCGCAGCTCTCCAAGGCGTTCGGCTGGCCCACGATGCGCGGCGCGCTGGCGGGTCACATTCCGCTGGTGCGCTATCGCAACCGCGAGCTGACATTCGACGGCGATCTGACCGCGAAGGTGTTCGACGGCACCATCACCGGCAGCCACATCGTGCTCGAGAATCCGCTCGGTCCCTGGCCGAGCCTCTCGGCCGACGTGCTGGCGCGCGGCCTGGATCTCGACCTCGTGACCCACACGTTCTCGTTCGGATCCATGACCGGACGCATCGATGTCGACATCCGCGGCCTGCAGCTGTTCGCCTGGTCGCCGGTCGCCTTCGATGCTCGGCTCTACACCACAGCGGGCGACCGCTCGCCGCACCGGATCAGTCAGAAGGCCGTCACGCGCATTGCCGGCCTGGGCGGCGCCGCCGGAACGGTGAGGGCGGCACTGGAGTCCGGCGTGCTCAAGTTCTTTCATACCTTCCACTACGACCGGATCGGCATCGGCTGCCGCCTGCGGAACGAAGTCTGCTCGATGTCGGGCCTGGGCGCGGCGCCCGGCGGGGGCTACTACCTGGTGAAGGGCGGCGGACTGCCGCGGCTCGATATCATCGGCAACGTGGGCCGCGTCGACTGGCCGCAGCTCATCGGCCAGGTCGAGGAAGGCATGCGGCAGCACGATTTCGTGGTGAAATGAGAGAAAGCGGGCGCAGGCCGCCCTGCGCTTGCGCAGGTCGATTGCGCCAACGGGAGACCGGGCAAAGCGCCGCCGGCGACTTTGCCCCAGTGGAAGATGTTAAGGCGCGATTCAGCGGCCAATGCCAGAATCGAGGCCGTCAACGGAGAGCGTCCGATGAAACGAGCCATAGCCGTTACCAGCCTCACCAGCCTGCTCGCGCTCGCCATCCTGGCGGGCTGCGTCACGATCAATGTCTACTTCCCCGCGGCCGAGGCGCAGAAAGCGGCCGACAAGATCATCGACCAGGTCACCGGCAGCAGCGGCCCGGCGCCGTCGCAGGATTCGCCGTCGCAGGATTCGTCATCGCGGCCGCAGTCCGCGCCGGCTGCGCCGCCGCCCTCCTCCGACAGCGGCGTCTTCGCCCGTCCGGGATCGGCACTGCTCGCGGCCGCCGGCCGCGTGCTCGAGCTGCTGGTGCCGGCCGCGGCGGCGCAGGAGCAAGCCAACCTCAACATCTCCACGCCGCAGATCCGCGCCATCATCGCCGGCATGCACCGTAATTTTCAGCAGCTGAAGCCCTTCTTCGTGTCCGGAGCGGTCGGACTCACCTCCGCGGGAACGATCGCCGTGCGCGATCCGGGCTCGGTACCGCTTGCGCAGCGCGCGCAGGTCCTGCGCCTCGTCGCGCAGCAGAACGAGGACCTGTCGGAGCTCTACGCCGAGGTCGCCAAAGCCAACGGCCACCCGGAGTGGACGTCCGACATCCGCACCGTGTTCGCGCAGCGCTGGGCGGCGCACGCACGGCAGCATGGCTGGTATTACCGCGACAGCAGCGGCAACTGGGCGCACAACTGATCGGCGAGCCGGCGCGCGGCGCCGGGGGCGTGCGCGAAGAAGAGTGACGGCTCCGTCAGCTCGAGCTCGAGCAGGCAGGGCCTCGTGTCGCTGGAGCGGATCAGGTCGATGCGAGCGTAAAGAGGCGTCGCGAACGGTAGCGCGGCGAGCACGTGCGCCCCGACGTGCAGCTCCTCGGCTGTGGGTGTACGCGCAGTGATGTGCTCTTGCGCAAACAGCGCCTCTGTTGGGCCCGTGCTCGGCCGCAGCAACGGACCTTTGCGGACCGCGTGACTGAAACGGCCGCCGAAGTAGATGAGCGCGGTCTCCCCCTGCTGGTCCACCTGCTCCAGATACGGCTGCAAGAGCACGCTCCGATCTGCCTGGAGCAGCCGCTCGATGTGCCCGGTCGCACCTCGCTCCTCGCCGCGCGCATAACGCGCCGCATCGCGCGAGCCCGCCCCGACCGCGGGTTTGACGACCCACTCCCGCGCGCGCTCCTGCCGCAGGAACCCGTCCAGCGCGTGCGCGGCCGATGCCCCCGGCTCCACGAACCACGTCGGTACCGCGGGCACGCCGGCGCGCACGAGCTCGCGCAGATAGTGCTTGTCGGTATTCCAGCGGACGACGGCCGGCGGGTTCACCAGGTGGGTGAGCATCGCGATGCGCTCCGTCCAGGCCAGAAACTCCGTCAGGCGCTCCGCGTAGTCCCACGTGGAGCGCAACAGCGCCACGCGGAAAGCCGCCCAATCGACGCTCGGGTCGTCCCAGTCGGCAACCTCCGCGTCGGCGCCCGCCGCATCGAGCGCTGCGACGAGCGGCGCGAGGTCTTCATCGAGGTGGCGCGCGGCGCGCGCGCTCACCAGCGCGACTTTTGGCCTCACTCCCTAATTCCGGTGCCGCGCTCCATCAGCACGATGGCAGCGATGAAGAGCACCACCGCGGACCCCGCCATGATGGCGAACGCGGCGCCCACGCTGACATCCGAGACGCCGAGGAATCCATAACGGAAGGCGTTGATCATGTAGAGAATGGGATTGAAATACGAGATCCCCTGCGCCCAGTGCGGCAGCAGCGTCACCGAGTAGAAAACGCCGCCGAAATAATTGAGCGGCGTCAGCACGAAGGTCGGGATGATGTTGACCTGGTCGAAATTCTTGGCGAAGAGCGCATTGAGGAAACCGCCGAGCGCGAAGGTCATCGAGGTGAGCAGGACCGCCCCGATGATGATGAGCGGGTGGAGCACGTGAAGGTTGGTGAAGAGCAGCGACACCCCCGTCACCGCGATGCCGACCAGAAGGCCGCGCACCAGCCCGCCGGCGACATAGCCCGAGACGATGAGCCAGCTCGGCAGCGGCGAGACCAGCAACTCCTCCACGTGCTTGCCCCATTTCGCGCCGTAGAAGGAGGAGACCACGTTGGAGTAGGAGTTGATGTTCACGGACATCATGATCAGCCCGGGGGCGATGTACTCCATGTAGCCGAAACCGCCCATCGGCCCGACGCGGCTGCCGAGCAGCCCGCCGAAGATCGCGAAGTAAAGCGCCTGCGTCACCGCCGACGGCAGGATGGTCTGCGTCCAGATGCGGATGATCCGCTGGTACTCGCGCAGGACGATGGTCCTGAAGCCGATCCAGCGCACGAGGCCGAGCCGCATCGGCGCCGTGGCGGCGCCCTCGGCCAGGGTGGTGAGGCCGCGATTCATGCCGCGGCTCCCTTCTCCACCAGCCGCATGAAGATCTCCTCGAGGCGATTGACCTTGTTGCGCATGCTCACGACCTCGATGCCGAGCTGCGACAGTCGCCCGAAGAGGTCATTGAGGTTCTGCTCGTTGGAGACCTCGACTTCCAGGGTCTGATCGTCGGTGAGCCGCACCGGATACCCCTCCAGCCGGGGCGCCGCCGCGAGCGGCGCGCTGGTGTTGAGCACGAATGTCTCGGTGTGCAGGCGCCGCAGCAGGCGGCTCATGCGGTCCCGCTCCACGATGCGCCCGCCGTCGATGATGGCGATGTTGCGGCAGAGGGTCTCCGCCTCCTCGAGATAATGCGTCGTCAGGATGATGGTGGTGCCGCGCCGATTGATCTCCCTGAGGAAGTCCCACATCGAGCGGCGGATCTCGATGTCCACCCCGGCCGTGGGCTCATCGAGGATGAGGAGCCGTGGCTCGTGCATGAGGGCCCGGGCGATCATCAGGCGGCGCTTCATGCCGCCCGAGAGGCTGCGGGAAGCCTTGTCGCGCTTGTCCCAGAGCTGCAGCTGCTTCAGGTACCGCTCCGCGCGCCGCCGGGCCTCCGCCCGGGGAATGCCGTAGAAGCCCGCCTGATTGACCACAATGGTCTCGGGCGATTCGAACATGTTGAAGTTGAGCTCCTGCGGCACGACGCCGATGCAGGCCTTGGCCGCCTCGAGCGCGCGGTCGATGTCGTGGCCGAAGACCGTGACATCGCCCCCGGTCTTGGTGACGAGGGAGGTCAGGATGCCGATCAGAGTGGTCTTGCCCGCGCCATTGGGCCCGAGCAGCGCGAAGAAATCGCCCTGCTCGACCTCGAGGTCGATCCCCTTCAGCGCCTGCACACCGTTCTTGTACGTCTTCGCCAGTCCGCGGACGGAAAGTGCATTCATGGTGACAAGAATCCGTCAGCGACCCGCAGGCCGCAATGCCCATTTCGGTAGAGTGTCGCGAGGGGCGGGCGTCCGGCCGCGATCGCTCAATCGCGGAAGTAGCGGGCCAGAAACTCGGCAAAGGTACCCTGGTCGGCCGCCTCGATCGCCCGCTGCCGGTCGAGCGACTCCTCGGCCTCCGCGGCGAATTCGCGCAGCCGCGCCTCGTTCGGCGGGTACAGGTCGAGAAAGTACCCCTTGTGGGTCTTCGACATGCGCAGCGCCAGGTCGAAGAAGGGCTCACCGGTGTCGGTAAGCTCCCTCATCATCCGCGCCGAGGGCGTGAGCCGCACGTCCTCCACCTTGGCCGCCTGATCGGCGAGCGCGGCGGAGTACGGCCGCGAGGCATCGCCACGGTCGAGGATCTCGCAGATGCCGGTGAGCGAGTCGATCAGCTCCCGGGCCCAGTCGCGCATCGGGACATCGCGCCCGTCCCGCCAGAGCGTGAGCCCGGGCTCGCGGCCGCGGCGGGCGACGGCAAGATGATTCCGGTCGAGCGCGTGCTGCTCATCGACGCCGATCTGCGGGCTCTCCTTCAGCAGACAAAGGGCGAGAAACGCCTCGAGGAACCGGAGCTTGTTCTGATTCACGCCCACCGGGTCAAAGGCGCTGACATCGAGCGCCCGCACTTCCACGTACTCGACGCCGGCGCGCCGCAACGCCTTCGTCGGCCGCTCGCCGGAGCGGGCGACGCGTTTCGGCCGGATGAAGCTGTAGTACTCGTTCTCGATCTGCAGGATGTTGGCGTTGAGCTGCCGGTACTCGCCATCCACCTCGACGCCCAACGCGGCATAGGGCGGATACGGCGTGGAGATGGCGCGCGTCAGGTCGCGAACGTACTCATCGAGGCTGTTGACGGAAACAGCGACATCCGCCTGATTGCGGTTGCGATAGCCGATGTCGCTCATCCTCAGGCTGGTGCCATAGGGCTCGTAGGCGGTGTCGGCGCTGAAATCCCGCAGGCCATGGTCGCGGCCCCTGAGGAACGACTTGCAGACGACCGGCGACACCCCGAAGAGGTACAACACCAGCCAGCCGTGCCGGCGGTAGTTGCGCAGCAGATCGAAGTAGCGCGCCGAGACGAAGGCGGCATCGCGCTCGCGCGACTCGAGGAGATCGGCGTAGCTCTCCCAGAAAGGCAGCGGGAAGGAGTAGTTGAAATGTACGCCGGAGATCGCCTGCATCATCCGGCCGTAGCGCAGCCCGAGCCCCCGGCGGTACACGGTCTTCATGCGGCCGATGTGCGAGCGGCCGTACTCCGCGATCGGGATGTCCTCGTCGCGGGAAATCGCCCCGGGCATGCTGGTCGCCCAGAGGAGCTCGCTCCCCATGTGGCGGTACACGAAGTGGTGCAGATCCAGAAGGTACTGCAGGAGCTGCCAGGTGGCGGTGAAGGTGGGGGTGACCAGCTCGATCAGCGCTTCGGAGTAGTCGGTCGTGATGTGCTCGCTGGTGAGCGCGGCGCCGAGCGCACGGGGATGAGGGGTCCCGGCTAGGCGCCCCTCGGGGGTGACGCGCAGCGACTCCTTCTCCAGGCCCTTGCGGCCGCCCTGGAGGATCTCGGGCTGGCCGCTGTTGACCAGCGCGGACAGGCGCCGCTCGAAGGCGATATCGAGGCCGGGAGTGATCATGAGGCTGGACTGCTCTGCCGCTTGCTGGGGGCCGGGACGCGAACCTCCAAGCCTACCGCGAGGGGCGCGCATCTGGCATCTTGCCGCCTCGCGGGGCGCCCGCGCAACGGAGATTCCTCATGATCGGCATCATCGGCGGCACGGGTCTCTATCGGATGGAGGGTCTCGAGGTCATCCGGTCGACGGAGGTCGACACGCCATTCGGGCAGCCTTCCGGCCCCGTCATGCTCGGCCGGCTGGGGGGGCGGCAGGTCGCGTTCCTCCCGCGCCATGGCCTGCATCACGACCTGCTGCCCAGCGAGATCAACTTTCGGGCGAATATCTGGGCGCTGAAGAGTGTGGGCGTGCGCACCCTCATCGGCGTGTCGGCCGTGGGCAGCCTGCGCGAGGAGATCCGTCCGGGGGACCTGGCGCTGCCCTCGCAGTATCTGGATTTCACCAAAGGACTGCGGGCGGCGAGCTTCTTCGGCAAGGGGTTGGTCGCGCACGTATCGACGGCTCATCCGACCTGCGCCCATACGGCGGCGCTCATCGCCAGGGTGGCGGAGTCGATCGGGCAGCCGCTCCATCGTGACAAGACCTACGCCTGCGTGGAGGGGCCGCGGCTCGGCACCCGGGCGGAGAGCTTCTGGCTGCGGGGGGCGGGAGCGGACCTGGTAGGGATGACCAACGTGCCGGAGGCGTTCCTGGCGCTCGAGGCGCAGGTGGGGTACTGCGTCATCACGGTGGCGACCGACTACGACTGCTGGCTGGATGATGTGTCGCAGCACGTGTCCGTCGAGCAGGTCATCGGGCAGTTCAAGGAGAGCCTGGGCAAGGTGCAGAAGGTGATCGCGGAAGTGGTGGCGCAGTACGTGGAGGATGAGTCGCGGGCTTGCCGCCGGGCGCTCGCGGCCGCGGTGGTGACGCCCACGGAGCAGATGACGGCGGAGCAGAGGCGGATTCTGGAGTTTCTCGCGAGCTGAAGAGGGAAACTGCGACATCGTCTACGTCGCGAGCGCCTTCGCGTATCGACGCGTAATCACACGTCCGAGCCGCACGTCAACGCGTGCGCGCGGCATGTCGTTTGATTAGACATCGAAGAATGACGTTTGTCCAAACACCAAACCAACGCTGAAAAGACGAGCCGGATGTTGACAGAAACACCGAGCTCTATACTCTAGAGGCGTCCCTCCTCCAACAGACGCCGCGCGCGAGATCGAAAATGAAAATCCGCGTCCTCTCAGACTTGCACCTGGAATTTCAGGAGTGGTGTCCGCCCGATGCGGCGGCCGACATCGTCGTTCTCGCCGGGGACATCCATGCGGGCGCTCGCGGCATCGACTGGGCACGCCGCCAGTTTCCCCTCATGCCGATCCTCTATGTCCCGGGCAACCACGAGTTCTATGGCAGGGACGTGCAGGACGCCCTATCGGATCTGCACAAAGCGGGGCGGCGCTTCGGCGTGGATGTGTTGCATGGACGCGGAGTCGTCATCGGCGGCGTGCGCTTCCTGGGCGCGACGCTGTGGACCGATTTCGCCCTGCATGGCGCCGATGACCGCTCCCTCGGCCGGGCAATGAGAGACGCGCAGCACGGAATGAGCGATTTCAGAGTGATCCGATACGGTGCGGACGGGTTGTTCCTGCCCGAGCACGCTCGAGCTCTGCACCGCGAGCAGGAGGGCTGGATTCGCGGGAAGCTGGCGGACGATTTCCCCGGCCCGACGATCGTGGTGACTCATCACCTGCCGCATCCGCGCAGCATTCACGGCAAGTACCAGGGCTCGCCACTCAATCCGAGCTTCGCCAGCGATCTCTCGCACCTGATGGGCCCACCAGTCGCGGTGTGGATCCACGGTCACACGCACGATTCCTGCGACTACATCGAGCAAGGCACGCGCGTCGTCTGCAACCCTCGAGGCTACGGCCCCTTCGAGCTGAATGCCGCCTTCGATCCCATGATGACGATCGAGGTCGATCCGCTGCAGCCGGTGGACCGCAATTCGGGATGGATCGACCCTCGCCGGCAAGATGAGAGCGTTGGTCTCGTGGCGTAGCTACGCCTTCTCAGCGAAGTGGGCCTCGATGCGGTAGCCGTCGGGATCGATGAGGTAGGCAGCGTAGTAGCCGGCACCGTAGTCGGGGCGCAGTCCGGGTCGGCCGTTGTCGCCGCCGCCGGAGGCGAGGCCGCCGGCATGGAATGCATCCACCGACTTGCGGTTTGGAGCCGCGAAGCAGAAGTGCACGCCCGAGCCGGTGTCCGGCGGTACCGGCCGGTCGCTCGCGCTGATCCAGAGGGCGGGCGATTCCGCGCCGTAGCCGAGGGATCCGGCGGAATCGCTGATGCAACGATAGCCGAGAGGTTGCAGCACGGCATCGTAGAAGCGCTTGCTGGCGGCGACGTTGCGTACTCCTATCGAAACGTGGTCGATCATGGCGGTCTCCAGTGGGTACGGTCGTGGGGTCCCGGATCAGGGTAAGCACCGCCCTCCTCAGCGGCTTGGGAAAAATTGCTATCCTTGGCCCATGCCGCTCTCGGCGACACTGCTGGCATCCGGAACCGGTTGGCGCGTGAGCGACGTGGTCTGCACGTCCGGGCCACGCGACCCCTGCTATGTAGAGCAACACAGCGCCTACAGCATTGCGCTCGTGACGGACGGCAACTTCCAGTACCGCACCGCCCAAGGCTCGGCGCTGATGACGCCGGGCTCATTGCTGCTGGGCAACGATGGCGCCTGCTTCGAGTGCGGCCATCAACACACTCGGGGCGATCGATGCCTCGCGTTTCACTTCTCCGCGGAACTGTTCGAATCGGTTGCGGCGTCGGTGCCGGGCAACCGGCGATTGACGCTCGGCGCACCCAGGTTGACTCCTTCGCAGTCGGTTCTGGCGACGTTCGCGGCCGCTCAGGCCCTGCGCGATGCGGGCGGCGCGACGGAAGAGTTCGGGGAGTTGGCGTTACGTGTTGCCGGGGCGGTACGCGAGGCGCTCAATGAGGAGGCCGCGCCGTCGCGGCGCTCGCCAACGGCACGGGACGAGCGGAAGGTGGCCGCTGCGCTGCGCCGCATCGAAGCCCTGCAGGGTGCGCGGCTCACCCTCGATGAGCTGGCGGCGGGGGCGGCGCTGAGCCCATTTCACTTCCTGCGCATCTTCGAGCGGGTCGTGGGAGTCACGCCCGGACAGTACATGCTGCGCATGCGCCTGCATCGCGCGGCGGTCAGGCTGCGCCGAAGCGATGACACCATCGCGGTCGTGGCGCTCGACTGCGGGTTCGAGGACCTCTCGACTTTCAACCGCCAATTCCGCCGCGCAACGGGTCTGACGCCGGGCGCCTACAGGGCGCGGCACGTTCACTCGCGCTGAGGCGCGGCCTCAATCATGCCCAACGCGGACTTCAAGCAACGCATCGAAGCGGTCTACCAGAGCGAATCGCGCGCGGTACTCGCGACCCTGATCCGGCTGCTCGGCGATTTCGACCGGGCCGAGGAGGCGCTGCACGAAGCGTTTCGGGCGGCGCTCGAGAAGTGGCCGGAACAGGGACTGCCGGAGAATCCCCGCGCCTGGTTGGTTTCCGCAGGACGCTTCCGCAGCATCGATCAACTGCGGCGGCAGGCGCGCTTCGAGTCCTTCGACCCGCGGACTCACGATATCGCCGGCGACCAGCCGACACCCGCGGAGGAAGACGATCCGAGCGTTCCGGACGACCGCCTGCGGCTGATCTTCACCTGTTGCCACCCTGCCCTGGCGCCCGATGCGCAGATCGCCTTGACCCTGCGGGAAGTCTGCGGCCTGACCACGGAGCAGATCGCGCAGGCATTCCTGACGCCGGTGCCCACGCTGGCGCAGCGAATCGTCCGCTCGAAGGGGAAGATCCGCGATGCCCGCATTCCGTACGAAGTGCCCGCGGCCGAGGAGCTCACGGAGCGTCTCGCGACCGTGCTGCGAGTCATTTATCTCGTCTTCAACGAAGGCTATACGGCGAGCAGCGGCAGGGAGCTGATGCGCCTCGACCTGGCGAGTGAGGCGATCCGCCTGGGGAGGCTGCTCGTCGAGATGCTGCCCGAGACCGAGGCCATCGGCCTCCTGGCGCTGATGCTGCTGCACGATTCCCGCCGTCACGCGCGGGCTTCGCCCGCCGGCGAGCTGATCGTGCTGGAGGAGCAGGACCGCTCGCTTTGGAACCGGGCGCAGATCGAAGAGGGCTCGGCCCTGGTGAGACGGGCCCTGTCGACCCGTCGCTTCGGCCCCTACACGCTGCAGGCCGCGATCGGCGCGGTCCATTGCCGGGCCGCGCGCGCCGGCGATACCGATTGGAACGAGATCGTCTACCTGTACGATCTGCTGTTGCGGATCGAGCCGACGCCCATCGTCGAGCTCAATCGAGCTGTCGCCGTGGCCATGCGGGACGGCCCGGCCGCGGGGCTGGCCCTGGTCGATGAGCTCCTCGGCAGGGGCGAGCTGGCCGGTTACCGGCTGACGCACGCCGCCCGCGCCGACCTCTGCCGGAGGCTCGGCAGGAGAGTGGAAGCCAGGGAATCCTACGAGCGTGCCCTCGCGCTGACGCAATCGGAGCCGGAGCGGCAGTTCCTGCGGCGCCGGCTGGCGGAGCTGGCAGCGGACTGAGCCGGGCGTCCCGGGGAAAACGGGACCTTCTATCGGCGGGATGTCGATCCGGACTCTCCCCGCTCGGCTACCTCATGGGAACGATCCTCGGGAGCACACACCATGAACGCCACACCCAATATCCCCATGCCGCGCCCGGAAGTCCTGGGCGGTCCGGTTCCCTACCTCATCGTGGAGGGCGCGCTGCGCGCCTCCGAGCTCTATCAGAAGGCTTTCGGAGCCGAGGAAGTCGGGCACGTCCCGGCGGACGACAAGGGCCGGACGATGCACGTACACCTGTACGTCAACGGCGGCTCGCTCATGCTTTCCGACGCCTATCCCGAGCACGGCTGCCCTTTCAAGCCGCATCAGGGATACACGCTGCACCTTCAGGTCGATGACGTCGAAGCGTGGTGGCGCCGCGCCGTCGCCGCCGGCCTCGAGGTCGCCACTCCGCTGCAGGTGATGTTTTGGGGCGACCGGTGGGGACAGCTGCGCGACCGCTTCGGTGTGCTCTGGTCCATGGGCGCTCCAGCGGAGTGACACCGGCGAGCCGGTGGTACCATCCTCAGGATTCAACACTCCAAAATCAGTGCGAGGGTGCGGGGATGAAATACCTGTGTCTGGTATACGGTGAGGAGCAGAAGATCGGTGACATGGACGACCGCGACTGTCTGGCTTGTGATGCCGACCTGCGTGCGCGCGGACAATGCATCGCCTCGGAAGCGCTGGAGCCGGTCGCCACTGCGACCACGGTGCGGGTGCGCAATGGCCGCCTGGCAGTGACCGACGGCCCCTTCGCCGAGACGAAGGAGCAGCTCGCCGGCTTCTATCTGGTCGAGGCGCGCGACCTCAACGAAGCGATCCAGATCGCCGCCAAGATCCCGCCGGCGCAGGTCGGTTGCGTGGAGGTCCGGCCCGTTCGCCCGATTCGGACGCAGCCGCGAACCGGCAACCCGCACGCTTAACGCGCGCGCTCCCGC
>DATNEU010000032.1:0-24128 GCA_035552895.1 Steroidobacteraceae bacterium | reverse complement strand
TCCGGCAGCTCAGAGCTTGACCCGCAGATTCAGGTAGTACTGTGAGCCGTTGCGGTAGAAGGAGCGCGGCTGATAGGTTCCCAGAGCGTAGTACTTGTATTCCGGATTGTTGAGGTTCAAACCGTCGAGCGAGATTTCGATCGAGTCATTGATCGTGTAATCCAGCGAGGCGGCGAGCGTCCCAACGCCCTGTTGGGTGAATGCCGTGGACCGATCGAGTCCATCGAAGAACGAAGACCGGTAGGTGTAGGCAACGCGGGCGCTGAACCCCCTGTCCTCGAAGAAGAGAATCGCGTTCGCCGTATCCTTGGACGTCCCGACCATCTGATCGGTCCCGCCCGCCGGGATGTTCGAGGTCTGCTTGCCGTCGGCATAGGTGAAATTGGTCTCGAAGCCCCAGTACGTGAAGAAGGACTGCACGTACGACAGCTCGATACCGTCCACTCTCGCGTCGGCATTGAAGGGAGCCGTGATGGAATACAGCCCCTGGAAGCCGATCTGATTGCTCGGACTTTTGTTGTTCTGAGTGAATATCGTCGTTTCGTAAGTACCGAAGGCGACGTAGTCCTTGAGGCTCATGTGGAAGAGCTCGGCGGCGAGCATCGATTTAGGTCCGAAATACCATTCCATGCCGGCGTCCACGTTGGTCGACTTCGTGGGCTTGAGGTTCGGGTTACCGCCGGAGCCGTCGCCGCAGCATATACCCGGATTCTGTGCCTGCACCGTCGTGCTGACCGCACCCGCGAGCGACGAATAATCGGGACGGGTCATGGTCTCGGAAGCGTCCAGGCGCGCAACCAGGTCCCGCGTCAGGTTGTACTTGAAATTGACGCTGGGCAGAATATCGTTGTATGTGTTGCTGAGGTGATTGGTCTGGTAGTCGCCAAACGCGGAAGTCACGATGACGTTCGGTTGGCTCGTACAGGTAGCGGCATCGCCCGTTCCCGACATCGTCGCGCATGCCGACGGCAGATTGATGGCCACATCCTCCTGCGTCCTGGCGAAGCGAACGCCCGCATTGGCGCTCCAGCGCTCGCCGGCGAGATCGGCCTGCACGTACACGGAGGTGTCTTTCTCATGCACCCCATAGTCCGAATTCCAATCCGCCCGGGCGATGGGATCGCGGTAGGTCGTGGCGCTGTCGTATGCGGAGAGCTGCGCCGGGGTCCAGTACCAGATCTCGCGCGGGAACCCGGTTCCGATTCCATTGCCCCAGTCCGAGGGATAATTCTGATACCCGGTGGGATAGTTGGCCGGATTCAGGCCCGAGCCTGAGGCATTGGGACACGCATAGGGGCCATCGGACCAATTGAGCGGACCGCCATCGCAGCCCGGGCCCTGCCCGATCGCTCCCCAGCTGTGGCGGTCGTGATCACTGTGGCGCGCGCCAAACTTGAAGTCCGTGAAGACACTGTCCTTCATGACGAAGGTCGCATCGATCTTCGCCCAGTTCTCCGCATCGACCACATCGATATTCTGATCGCCGAAGATCCACCCGAAAGCCACCGGAACGCCGTTGGGCGTCGGGGTGGTCGGATTGGCTCCCGGGGTGTTCCAGCTCGCGGCAGTCGTCGTGCCGTTCATGTGGTACCAGGCCCCCGTGCCCACGGCCGGATCGGTCTCCGAGACGTCCTGATTCGGCGTTTTTCCCTCACCCTCCGAGTTCCCCAGCTCTCCATAGAGCGTCAGCGAGTCGCTCGGCTTCCAAGTGCCGCTCAGCACGCCATAGTAGGTGGAAGAGCTGTCGTTGGGCCTGGAGATCTGGTCGTATACGGTGTACGCAGTTCCCGCGACCGGCGCCCAGGTTGCCGAGGTCAGCGTGTTGTTCTGGATGGTGTAGGCCGCCGGCGCTTGGCCCGCGGCGAAATTGTTCATCCAGAGCAGATAGTTGTCGTTCAGATTGCTCGCTTGGAGATGGGAAACGAAGCCGTTGAAGTCGAGGGTCAGCGCATCGTTCGGCTGCCATTCCACATCGACCAGCCCGCCGTTGCGAACCCGCTTCTGTTGGAAGAAAGTCGAGCCGATGAACTGGGGATAATTGACGCCGACGAGAGCCGGGACGGCGACGGCGGCCGGATCCGTGGCCTTGTACTGGTTGTAGCCGAGCATCTCCTGACCGTCGCGGCGCAGATGGCGGGTCTCGGAGAACGCCTGCAGCAGCACGCCGAACGTCCGGTCTGAATTCACCCAGTTGCCGAGCGCGCTGAATTGCGGATCCTTCGTGCCGGGCTGGCTGGCATAGACCGCGCCGAGCGAGCCCTGCAGCGTCAGCGACTGATGAAAGTCGAGCGGCTTGCGGGTGATGATATTGACGGTACCTGCCGTACCGCCTTCCAGCAGCGAGGCCTCGGAGCTCTTGTTGACTTCTACCCGGCCGACGATCTCGGCCGGAAGCAACGTGTAGCTGACGCTGCGGCCCACGGTGCCGGTTTGGTCCAGCACGAACCAGTCTCCCGTCGCGACGTAATGGCCGTTGATCAGCGTCTGCGTCAGGCTGGGACTCGTGCCGCGCATGCTGACGCGGTCCGCCTCATCGAATGCTCCCTCGGTGCCGCTCGCCGAGCTGATATCCACGCCGGGGAGACGCTGCAAGGCATCGGCGACATTCTTGTCGGGCAGCTTCCCGATGCTCTCCGCGGTTATCACGTCCACCGTCCCCACCGCCTGCCTCTTCAATTGAAGCGATTTTTCGACGGAGTATCGGATTCCCGTTACGACGATTTCCTGAAGCGTTTCCTGCTTGCTGTCGTCCGTCGTCGCAGGCTTTTGCTGTGCGCTGGCCGGAAGATTTGCGCCGAACAGCGCCATCGCGACGGCTGTCCCGATCAACGTGGACCTTTCGATTCTCATAAGTTCACCACCCCAGATTTGTCGTTGCGTCAATCACCAGCGTGCGGCGGACCATACTTGTCGTCCTGAGACCTTCCCGGCCGGATGTCTGGCGGTCATTCCAACCGTAGCCCATTGGCATGACCATTTAGGTGCCATTCTAGTACCACTTTGGGGAGAATGGCAATATGAAGCAGACCAATTGTAGTTTTGGTCAATTAGTCCTGTAAAAACAAAGACTTCCTTTCTGCTCTGTCGTACGCGTGCAACAGATTGGTATTTTATTGGTACTGTTGTATTGTCGCGTGAGGCTTCGCACGATGGGCCGTGGTGACCTCCAATCTGCAACGCATTCCGGAATGGCGGCAGGTCGACGGCGAGCTGTTTCGGAACGAAATACTCAGTCAATACCGCCCGGCCGTCCTGAAGGGGCTGGTCAGGCATTGGCCCGCCGTCCGCCAGGCGCTCGCCTCGCCCGAAGCCATTTGCGGATATCTATCCGCGTTCGACAGCGGCCATACCTGGAACGCCGTGTTGGTTCCGCCGCAGTGGCAAGGGCGGATGTTCTACGAGGAGGGCCTGAACGACTTCAACTTCGTCCGCGACAGTCTGCCCGTGTCGGCCGTGCTCGCGCAGATTGCCCGTTATTCGCACTTTGCCTCCCCGCCCTCGGTGGCGATGCAATGCGCTCCCATTGCCGAATGCATCCCCGGCTTCGTCTCGGAGAACCCACTGCCGCTCCTGAACGACAGGGTGCCGCCGAAGCTGTGGCTCGGCAACCGGTTCATAACGCCCGCGCATTTCGACGAGATGAACAACATCGCGTGCGTAGTGAGCGGCAGGAGGCGCTTCACACTCTTTCCGCCCGAGCAGATCGCCAACCTCTACGTCGGCCCGCTCGAATACACCCCCGCGGGCGCGCCGGTCAGCATGGTCTCGCTCGAGAATCCGGACTTCGAGCGCTTTCCCCGCTTCAGGGAGGCGTTGGCCGCCGCACAGGTGGCGGAGCTCGAGCCGGGCGATGCGATTTTCATCCCCGCCATCTGGTGGCACCACGTCGTCTCGCTCGATGTCGTCAACGTGCTCGTCAATTATTGGTGGGAAGAGCCGGCAGGCGCGTCCGCGAGAATTTCCCCCGTCCATTCCCTGATGCACGCGCTCCTTAGCATCAGGCATCTGTCCCCGGAGCAGCGGCAGGCGTGGGGCAGCATATTTTCGTATTTTCTGTTCGATCCGCGGCAGGACCCGGCCGGTCACATTCCCGAGCACCGGCGCGGCGTGCTCGGACCGCTTTCGGAAGAGCAGATCGATACGATCGCGCGGCTGATCCGGCTGCGGCGGGATTAGGGGGCGGCGCCCGCGGCTGGGGTCCGGGCGCAGGGCTTGCTTCTGCCGGGCATTCGCGCAGCCTGCGTGCGAGGCGCGCGGGGGCTTCACCGTAGCAGGAGATAAGCCGATGACCCATCTGCAGCAGATCCAGGCGCTTCGCGAGCGAGCGCGCCAGCACATCGCCGAGGGGGCGATCACCCCGGATTACCAGCTCGATCGCGAGCAGTCGCTCCGGATTCTCAACGAGGCGCTCGCCACCGAGATCGTCTGCACGCTCCGCTACCAGTTCCACTACTTCATGGCGACCGGCATCCATTCGCAGGCCGTCAAGGAGGAGTTCAAGGAGCATGCGCGCGAGGAGCAGGAGCATGCCGAGCGGATCGCCGAGCGCATCAAACAGCTCGGCGGCAAGCCGGAGATGAATCCGGCGAAGCTCACGGACCTGAGTCACAGCGAGTATCGCGAGGGCGAGACGCTGGCGGACATGATCCGCGAGGACCTGATCGCTGAGCGCATCGCCATCGAGAGCTACCGGGAGATGATCCGCTACTTCGGCGAGCGCGACCCGACCTCGCGCATCCTGATGGAGGAAATCCTGGCCAAGGAAGAGGAGCACGCCGATGAGCTCACGGACTTGCTCTTCGCCGTCGACCCATCGACCGGCAAGGGCGCAAGGCCGCTCTACTTCTCCGACGAGGTCGGATCCGCGAAGGATACGGATGATGGGCGCGGCGGCAGCGCCTCGAGCCGGGGCCGAAGCGGCGCCGGCGGATCGCAGAAGCCGTCGCAAAAGCCCAGCTGAGCGCTCGGCTCAGACGAGCCGGTCGGCAGCTGAGTGCGCCACTCGCGGCACCGTCGCGGCATGTAGGATCGCAAGCTGCTCGAGGCCGAGGTACGCCGCGCCGATGCGCCAGGCGTCGCCCGCCCCGAGGGGCGCCTCCGGATCGGCGAGGCCCGGCAACACGAGGTCCGCCGCGGCGAAATCCTGGCCCCGCGTCCAATCGCTCGGTGTGGCCACCGTCAGCAGGCCTGCCGCCTTCGCCGCCGCCACGCCGATCGTGGAATCCTCGAACGCAACAGCGCACCGGGCCGCGACGCCCAGCCGGCTGAGCGCCAGCAGATAGATGTCAGGGGCCGGCTTCTTGGCGGGCACCGCATCGCCCGTGGCGATGACGTTGAAGGCATGCAGCGCCTCATAACCCAGAGCCCCCTCGAGAAGCGCCGACACGTTGTCGGGCGAGGTCGTCGAGGCGATGGCCAATCCGACGCCCGCGGCACGCGCTTCGGCCATCAGCCGGCGTACACCGGGACGCAGCGGCACCTTGCCACTGTCGATTCGCTCCCGGTAGAAGGACGTCTTGGTCGCATGCAGCCGGGGAATGAGGCCACACAGCCGGCGGCGCTCGCTCTCCGCAAGGCGGGTGCGGTCGAAAAAAGCCGCCAGGCGCTCCTTGCCGCCGGCCACCTGCAGGAGCTCGCAATAGAGCTCGCGGCTCCAGCAGAACTCCAGACCGTGCGCGCAGAAGGCGTCGTTGAACGCCTGGCGGTGAGCCTCCTCCGTGTCCGCAAGCGTACCGTCGACATCGAAGATCAGCGCCTCGATCCGCGGCGCCGCCGCCTCGAGGTCCTGCGCCGCCATCGGCTGCGCCCGAGCCGCATTGGCCGCGCGGCTCATGCGCTCACCCGCCCCCGCTCGCGCGAGAGAGTGTCCTTGCGCCGCTCCATCAGCCTCCAGATCATGGGAGTGAAGATGAGCTGCATGGCGAGATCCATCTTGCCGCCCGGGCAGACGATCGTGTTGGGCCGCGTCATGAAGGAATCGTGCAGCATCGACAGCAGGTACGGGAAGTCGATCCCGCGCGGATTGGCGAAGCGGATGACCAGAAAGGATTCGTCGGGTCTCGGAATGAAGCGCGCGATGAAGGGATTGGAGGTATCGACGACCGGCACCCGCTGGAAGTTGATGTGCGTGCGCGAGAACTGCGGGCAGATGTAGCTCAGGTAGTCCGGCATCCGCCGCAGGATGGTGTCCGTGACGGCCTCCGCGGAATAGCCGCGCGTCGACTTGTCGCGGTGCAGCTTCTGGATCCACTCGAGGTTGATGACGGGTGTGACGCCGATGAGCAGATCGACGTGCTGGGCGACGTCGACCTCGTCCGCCACCACGGCTCCGTGCAGGCCCTCGTAAAAGAGCAGATCCGTATCGCCGGACAGGTCCTCCCAGTCGGTGAACGTGCCGGACTTCTGGCCATAGGGGGCCGCCTCCACATCATCGTGCAGATACTTGCGCACTTTGCCGGTGCCGCTGTGCGCATAGCCGCGGAAGAGGCCCTCCAGCTCCTCGAACAGGTTGGCCTGCGGGCCGAAGTGACTGAACCGCTGATCCCCGCGCGCCAGCGCTTCGGCGAGCTGCTCGCGCATGGCCGCGCGGTCATAGCGGTGGAAACTGTCGCCTTCGACGAACGCCGCCTTGATATTGTCGCGGCGGAAGATCTGCTCGAAGGTCTTGCTGACCGAGGTGGTGCCGGCTCCCGATGAGCCGGTGACCGCGATGATCGGATGACGGGCGGACATGGTATCGCCTCGGTCAGAGGTGCTGCGTGAAGAGCCCGCGCGCGGCGAAGAGCGGCAGGTCGAGCTCGAATTCGTTGTGATCCCGGTGGTAGCGCTCGATGCGCTCGACCTCCGAGCGCGCTCCGAAGACGAAGCTGATGCGCTGGTGCACGCTCTCCGGGACCACATCGAGGATCGGACCGAGCCCGGTGCTCGCCCGCCCGCCCGCCTGCTCGATGAGATAACCGATCGGATTGGCCTCGTAGAGGAGGCGCAGCCGACCCGGCCGCGCCGGATCCTTGCGGTCGCGCGGATACATGAAGACGCCGCCGCGCATCAGGATGCGGTGCGTCTCCGCCACCAGGGAGGCGATCCAGCGCATGTTGAAGTCCACCCCGCGCGGGCCGCTCTGGCCGGCCAGGCACTCGTTCACGTAGCGCCGGATCGCGGGCTCCCAGTGACGGGAGTTGGACGCGTTGATCGCGAACTCCGAGGTCGTCTCCGGCACCCGCAGATTCGGATGCGTCAGCATGAACTCGCCGATCTCCCGATCGAGCGTGAAGCCGTTGACCCCGCGGCCCGTCGACAGCACCAGCATGGTCGCGGGCCCGTAGATCGCATATCCGGCGCACACCTGCGCGCTGCCCGGCTGCAGGAAGTCCGCCTCGGTCGGCTCGCAGACCCCATCCGGGCACTTCAGGACGGAAAAAATGCTGCCGACCGAGACGTTGACGTCGATGTTGGATGAGCCGTCGAGCGGATCGAAGAGCAGCAGATAGCGCCCGCGCGGATAGGCGGCCGGGATGGAATAGGGGTGCTCCTGCTCCTCCGAGAGCATCCCCGCGAGCTGGCCGCCCCACTCGTTGGTGCCCACGAAGATCTCGTTCGCCAGCACATCGAGCTTCATTTGCTTCTCACCCTGGATGTTGACCGCCCCGGCATCGCCCAGGGCGTTCGCCAGCGCGCCTTTACCGATCAGCGTGGCGATGCGCTTGCATGCCAGGCGCACGTCGTTGACGAGCGCCGTGAAGCTGCCGGCGGGCTCGCCGGCGGCGGCGTTCAGCCGGCGCTGCTCCTCGATGAGAAAGCGGGTGATGGTGCCGGTGTTGAAGAGGTTGCTCGTGGTCACGCTCGTACTCCCCAGCTCAATCTTGTTGCTCCCGGAATACTCGACTCGCGCGGATGTCCGCCTCCTCGATCGTCTCCAGCTCCTGCCGCGAGATCGCTCCCCCCTTGCGCTCGAACAGCCGGCTCGCCTGCCTGAGGCGCGCCCGGTCGAGCGCATTCCTGATCGACCTCGCGTTGGCGAAGTGCGGCTGCGCCCGCCGCTTGCCGATGTACTCTTGCAGCGCCTCGTCCGCCGCCGCATCCAGCCGGTACTGCATCTGCCCGAGCATCAGCCGCGAGATCGCGAGCAGCTCCTCCGGTGTGTAGTCCGGGAAGTCGATGTGGTGCGCGACGCGCGAGGACATTCCCGGATTGCTGCGGAAGAAGGTCTCCATCCGGTCCTTGTACCCCGCGAGGATCACGACCAGATCGTCGCGATGGTTCTCCATCACCTGCAGCAGGATCTCGATCGCTTCCTGGCCATAGTCGCGCTCGTTCTCCGGCCGATAGAGGTAGTACGCCTCGTCGATGAAGAGCACCCCGCCCATGGCCCGCTTCAGCACCTCGCGCGTCTTCGGCGCCGTGTGCCCGATGTACTGGCCGACGAGATCGTCTCTCGTCACGGCCACGAGATGGCCTTTGCGCACGTAGCCCAGCCGATGGAGGATCTCCGCCATCCGCATTGCCACGGTGGTCTTGCCCGTGCCCGGATTGCCGGTGAAGGACATGTGCAGCGCCGGCGGGCCCGAGGAGAGCCCCACGGCCCGCCGCAGCTTGTCGATGAGCAGTAGCGCCGCGATGTCGCGGATGCGGCTCTTGACCGGGGCCAGCCCTACGAGCTCGCGATCGAGACTGTCGAGCACCTCCCCCACGTGGGAGTCGCGGTATGCCGCCTCGAGGTCCAGGGCCTCATCGGCGGACCGCGGGAGATTCTGTCCGTCCGCGGACGGCATGGGGTGGGCTGTCGCGCTCATGGGGGCTCAATACCGCTCTCCCTCCGGGCGGTCCGTCGCATAGGCGCGCGTCGTGTAGCGCACGCTCCGGCCAGGACCTTCCTCGCGGACCAGGCTGAATCCCGGCTCGGCGGCGGGACGGCCGATGATGAATGACAGCCGCAGCGACTCCCGCCCGCGGCTCGAGTCGAAGGCGTTGATCTTGATGTAGTGATTGGGAAACGTCTTGCGGCAGGCGTTCACTTCCGTCATGACGCCCGCGGCGTCGCGGATGTCGAACATCGGCATGCCGAACATCTCCCAGTAGGTGTTGCGCGGATGCGGATCGTCCGTGTACTCGATCGAGACCGCCCAGCCCTTGCCGAGGCAGTACTCCACTTGCGCGGCGATCTGCCGGTCGGTGAGCTCGGGCAGGAAGGAGAAGGTGCCTTGGGTGACTTTCATGGGGTGATTCTCCTGGCGGATCCTCAGGCGACGGCGGGCGTCGGCACGAAGTCGGGTGTATCGGTGCTCGCGTAGTTGAAAGTGATCTCTCCCCAGACATCGAGGGCTGCCTTGAGGGGCGCGCAGTCCTTGGCGGCCGCGGCGAGGATCTGCGGCCCTTCGTTCCAGATGTCGCGACCCTCGTTGCGCGCGAGCACCATCGCCTCGAGCGCCACGCGGTTGGCTATCGCGCCGGCGGCGATGCCCATGGGATGGCCGATGGTGCCGCCGCCGAACTGCAGCACCACGTCCTCCCCCAGGTAGTGCAGCAGCTGATGCATCTGGCCGGCGTGAATGCCGCCGGAGGCCACCGGCATGACGCCGTTGAGCCCGGCCCACTCCTGCTCGAAGAAGATGCCGCGCTGCAGGTCCACGGGGTTGTGGCCTTCGCGCAGCACGTTGTAGAAGCCCTGCACGGAGTTGGGATCGCCTTCGAGCTTGCCGACCACGGTGCCGGCATGGATGTGATCGACACCCGCGAGGCGCATCCACTTCGAGATCACGCGGAAGGAGACCCCGTGGTTCTTCTGGCGCGTATACGTGGAATGTCCGGCCCGGTGCAGGTGCAGGATCATGTCGTTGCGTCGCGCCCAGCGCGACATCGACTGGATCGCGGTGTAGCCGATCACGAGGTCGATCATGACGACGACCGAGCCCAGCTCCCTGGCGAACTCCGCCCGCTCGTACATGTCCTCCATCGTTCCCGCGGTCACGTTGAGGTAGGTCCCCTTGACCTCGCCCGTCGCGGCCTGCGCGCGGTTGACGGCCTCCATGCAGTAGAGGAAGCGGTCGCGCCAATGCATGAAGGGCTGCGAATTGATGTTCTCGTCGTCCTTGGTGAAATCGAGGCCGCCCTTCAAGGCCTCATACACCACCCGCCCGTAGTTCTTGCCGGAGAGGCCGAGCTTGGGTTTCACCGTCGCCCCGAGGAGCGGCCGGCCGAACTTGTCGAGCCGCTCGCGCTCGACCACGATGCCGGTCGGCGGGCCGGCGAAGGTCTTCACATACGCGGGGGGGAAGCGCATGTCCTCGAGCCGCAGCGCCTTGAGGGGCTTGAAGCCGAAGACGTTGCCGATCACCGAGGCGCTCAGGTTCGCGATCGACCCCGGCTCGAACAGGTCGAGGTCGTAGGCGACATAGGCGAAATATTGACCCGGCGCGCCCGGCACCGGATCCACCCGGTAGGCCTTCGCCCGGTATCGGTCGCAGGCGGTGAGCCGGTCGGTCCACACCACGGTCCAGGTGGCGGTGGAGGACTCACCGGCGACGGCGGCGGCCGCCTCTTCGGGCTCCACCCCGTCCTGCGGCGTGATGCGAAAGAGCGCCAGCACATCGGTGGGCGCGGGCGAATAGTCCGGACTCCAGTAGCCCATCTGGGCGTACTTCAGCACTCCCGGGCGGTAGCGGGCCGCGCCCGTCTTGGCCCGCTTCTGCTCGTCGCTCGCGACCGCTCTGTCTCTCATGGGGCTGGCATTCATGGCTGACCTCGCTGCGCCTGCTGCTCATGCGGGGGCCATCGTGGGACTTGATTATCATTAGGTCTAGTTAGATATTGTTGTCCTCTTCATAAGCGGATCTTATGGATGCGAAACGTTACCATCCGGCAGATACGGGTATTCGCGGCCGTGGCCCGCAATCTCTCCTTCACGCGCGCCGCGCAGGAGCTGCACCTGACCCAGCCCGCGGTGTCCCAACAGGTGAGCCTGCTCGAGGAGGAGGTCGGGATGCCGCTTTTCGAGCAGGTCGGCCGCAGGATTCGCCTCGCGCCCGCCGGCACGGAGTTGCTGCGCTATGCGACCCACATCACCGAGCTCCTGCGGGAGGCGGGCGAGGCGCTCGCGGCGCTGCGCGGCCTGAAGCGCGGCGAGCTGAAGCTCGGCGCGGTGAGCACGGCCAAATACTTCGCGCCGAAACTCCTCTCGGCGTTCGCGCCGGCCTATCCCGAGGTGACGATCAAGTTCACCGTCGCCAACCGCGAGGAGATCGTGCGGCTGCTCGGCGCCAACGAGCTCGACCTCGTCATCATGGGGCGGCCGCCGCGGGAGCTCGACACCACGGCGGAGCCCTTCGCCCGCCACCCCTTCGTGATCATCGCCTCCCTCGAGCATCCGCTCGCGCGGCGGCAGCGGATCCCGCTCAAGTCCCTGGCGCGCGAGAGCTTCATCATCCGCGAGCAGGGCTCCGGCACGCGCGCCTCCATGGAGCACGTCTTCCGCGAGCGGGGCGTGCCGTTTCGCGCCTCGATGGAGGTGAGCAGCAACGAGACCATCAAGCAGGCGGTGATGGCCGGCATGGGCCTGAGCTTCATCTCATCGCACACCATCGCGCTCGAGTCCGCGACCGGCAAGCTCGCGATTCTCGATGTCGTGGGCCTGCCGATCGTGCGCGACTGGTACGTCATCCACCTGCGCGAGAGGATTCTCTCGCCCATCGCCGCGGCGTTTCGCACCTACCTCCTGGAAAATGGCGCGCGGGTCATTCTCGATACCGTCGGCGATTTCACCCAGCCGGCGCGGCGCAGGCCGAGGCGCTGAGCAACGCGGCGGCTCAATGCAGGATCCGGCCGGTCTCCTGCACCCTGTCCGCGTCAACGGTCGGCACGTCCGCCCACGGCTTCAGCACGACCTTGATGCAGCTGTCCTGCTTGTCGCGGAACATGCGGTAGCCGCGCGGTGCATCCTCGAGCCGCAAGCGGTGCGTGACCACGAAGCTCGGATCGATCGAGCCCTTCGCGATGAGCTCGAGCAACGGCTTGAGATACCGCTGCACGTGCGTCTGGCCGGACCTCACGGTCAACGCCTTGTTGACGATGGCGCCGAAGGGAATCTTGTCGACGAAGCCACCATAGACGCCGGGAATCGAGACCGTGCCCCCGTTGCGGCAGGCCGTGATCGCCTGCCGCAGCGCCGGCGGTCGGTCCGATTCCAACATGAGAGTCTGCTTCAGCCGATCGTAGCCGCCGAGAACGCCGTGCGCATGACCTTCCATGCCAACCGCGTCGATGCAGGCATCGGGACCGCGCCCGCCGGTCATGACCTGCAACGCCTCCGCCACGTCGACCTGCTCGTAATTCAGCGTCTCCGCCTGGGCCCACTGGCTCGCCTTGCGCAGCCGCGCCGGGAAGCGATCGATCGCGATCACCCGCTCCGCGCCGAGCAGGCGCGCGCTCTTGATGGCGAACAGGCCGACCGGCCCGCAGCCCCACACGGCGACCGTATCGCCCGGGCGGATGCCGCACTGCTCGGCGGCCATGTAGCCCGTCGGAAAGACATCCGAGAGGAAGAGCACCTGCTCATCGCTCAGGTCCTCGGGCACCTTGATCGGACCCACATCGGCGAAAGGAACGCGCGCGTACTGCGCCTGGCCGCCGGCATAGCCGCCAAGGAGGTGCGAGTAGCCGAAGAGCCCAGCGGGCGAATGGCCCCAGAGCTTCTCGGCGAGCCACGCGTTGGGGTTGGAATTCTCGCAGAGTGAGTAGAGCGACTGCTGGCAGAAGTAGCAGGCGCCGCAGGAGATCGGGAATGGATTGACGACGCGGTCGCCGGCCTTGAGGTTCCTGACCTCGGGACCGACCTCCACCACCTCGCCCATGAACTCGTGGCCGATGATGTCTCCCGGCAGCATGCCCGGGATGTAGCCGTCGTAGATGTGGAGGTCCGAGCCGCAGATCGCCGTCGATGTGATCCGCACGATGGCGTCGCGCGGATTCAGGATCTTCGGATCCGGGACGTTCTCCACCCGCAGCTGCTCCGTACCGTACCAGACATTCGCTTTCATGACGTCAAGCCCCACTGTCGCGTGACACGCCCGAGGAAACTCCGCCGGCCCGCGGACTGACCGCGTGTGGTCGGGATCTCGCCCGTCTCCATCACCTGCTTGAAGCGCCGCAGATCCTCGCGGATGCGAGCCTGCGGATCGTGACCCAGAAGCTTCACCAGGCCGGCGCCGAGCGCGCCGCCGAGCGGACTGTAGTGCAGGCTCACGCGCACGATCGTGCCGCGGCCCGCCGGCCCCTGCTCGAACCGGACCGAGCCTGCGTTCGCGGCGCCGGAATCCTCCAGCGTCCGCCACGCGAGCTCCTCGCCCGGGCGGTCGGCGGTGATCTCGGAGGTCCACTCGAGGCGCGTCGCCAGCGGGCCCCTGGCCACCCAATGCGAGCGCCGCTCATCGAGTTGCCGCACGGATTCCACCGTTTCCATGAAGCGCGGCAGATTCTCGAAGCTGCGCCAGAAGCGATAGCACTCCTCGGGCGATTTGCCGACGGCGACGCTGCGCTCGAGATAGATGTCGGTTTGCCCGGCGACCGCGGGGGCGCTGCGCACTGCCCGATCGCCGGTGAGCCGCAGCGCAGCGAGCACATCGAGGGCGGTCACCCCCGCGACGGCGGCGAGCGCCACGGAGGCCCGGCGGCGCCGGCCGCCACGGGCCAGGGCGAGCGAGAGTGCCGCAAGATCGAAAGTATCGCCGACCACGCGCGACCACAACCAGGGAGCGCGATCGCGTTGCGTCAGGATGCCGGCCCCCGCCGTCAGCTCCCTCGCGCCCACCAGCCGCATGAGCGTCGGGCTGCGGGTCCCGCTCAACCAGCAGACCAACCGCGGCATGGCGACGGCCGCGGCACCGAGACCGATGCTGAACCAACCGAGACCGCGCTCCAGCGAGTCGGCCGTCTCGAAGGGCGCGAATCCACGCCGCAGCGCGTGTCGCGCAGGTGGCGCTCCCGGCTCAATTCGGCCATAGCCTCCTGGTTGCGGCCAACTTTGTCCCAAGCCCTGCTGTGTGAGGTCGGTTGCCATGGGTTCTCTCCGGATGGGAGCGCCTCGCCGTCCGGGGCGCGCTCCCTACTGAATCCGAGAGAGACCCGGCGGTTCCGGCCGCCGGGACGCCGATGCGATCAGCCCCGCGACGAGCTGAAGCGGCGACCGCCGTGCGACCCGGAGCCGCGGCCGCTGCTGGGCCGCGCATGACCGCCGGACTGATGCCGCGGTCCGGACGGATGCCTGGATCCGCCCGGGTGGTGTCTCGGACCGGACTGATGCTTCGGCTGCGAAGGACGTGCAGGCGGGGCCGGACGCTGCTCCGCGGCCACCGGGAATTCCGGAGTCGCGGCGAGCGGCAGCGAGCGGCGCAGCAGGCGCTCGATGTCCTTGAGGAGGCCCGATTCATCGGGCGCGACCAGCGCGATGGCGCAGCCCGCGCCGCCGGCTCGAGCCGTGCGTCCGATGCGGTGCACGTAGTCCTCCGGGACGTTCGGCAGCTCGTAATTGACAACGAATGGCAGCTCCTTGATGTCGAGGCCGCGCGCAGCGACCTCGGTGGCGACGAGCGCCGTCGTCTTCCCGGTCTTGAACTCCTCGAGTGCCCGCACGCGCGCGTTCTGGCTCTTGTTGCCGTGGATGGCCGCGGTCGAGATGCCGGCGCCGGCGAGCTGCTCGGCCAGCCGGTTGGCCCCGTGCTTGGTGCGCGTGAAGACCAGCACCTGATGCCAGCCCCCGTCGCGGATCAGATGTGCCAGCAGATGACGCTTGTGCTCCTTGGGCACACGGTAGACCCGCTGGTCCACGCGGTCGGCCGTGGCATTGCGGGGCGCCACTTCGACGGTCACCGGATCGCGCAGCAGCCGCGTGGCGAGGTCACGTATATCGTCGGAATAGGTTGCCGAGAACATCAGGTTCTGTCGCCGGTCGGGCAGAAGCTTCAGCACCCGACGGATGGCATGGATGAAGCCCATGTCGAGCATCCGGTCCGCCTCGTCGAGGATGAAGTGACGCACCTCGCGCAAGTCGACGGCCCGCTGGCCGGCGAGATCGAGCAGCCGTCCCGGCGTGGCGACCAGAAGATCGCAGCCGGCACGCAGGGCATCGATCTGCGGGTTGATGCTCACACCGCCGAAAACGACGCAGATCCGCGTCTCGAGGTGGCGGCCGTACTGGCGGGCGCTCTCCGCCACCTGGGCGGCCAGCTCCCGCGTGGGAGTGAGGACCAGCGCCCGGGGTGCCCGGCCGGCGGAGCCCTGAGCGAGCGCCTGCAGCACGGGCAGCACGAAGGCGGCCGTCTTGCCGGTGCCGGTCTGTGCGCCGGCCAGCACGTCGCGGCCGGCGATCACCGCGGGGATCGCCTTCATCTGAATGGGGGTGGGCGTCTCGTAGCCCTGCTCGGCCACGGCGCGGGACAGCTCGGGCGCAAGCCCGAGGATCGAAAAAGACATGGATTCGGGGAACCTCTGTGTTGGCTTGCCGTGCCCGGCCGGGCCGGCATCGCCGAATGAAGGGGGCCTGGGTTTGGCGCCCCGCTGGATGCGACGCGAACTCTACCGGCTTTCGGGCCGCGCGTCGAGCCCCGAGAATGGCTACACTAGGCGGCTACCGGGCAATGTGAACGGAACGGCGGCCGGCACCTCTAACCAAGCCATGCGGGTCCCTGGCGGACCGGCATCGAGTACATGCCCATCCATCCGCTCTGAAGGGGAGCTTTTTGATGATGTTCGACCGCGCTCGCGCCAAAAGCGGCGCCTTCGGCGCTCTGCGCCTCTGGATTTGCGGCTTCGGTGCGGCGCTCGCGGCGCTGCTGGCCGGCTGCACCGCCAATACCAAGGTCATTAACGGGACCCCGGTGGTGACCGTGAACGCCCAAGCGGCCGGGGACTTCTCGGCCTATGTGGTCGGTGTCACGCTCTACAGCGCGACGCGCAGCGACGGCTATGTCGCCTACCCCGCCGGCTACACGTACGAGGAATTCGCCGATCTCACCCAGCGTGTGGATCTCACGGAGCTGCTGAACGCGGTCGGGATTCCGACGGGCACGTACACCACCGTCACGATCGGCATCGACTACTCCTCGCCGATCGTCTATCTCAGAGGCCAGAGCACCGCAGCCACGGTGCAGAACGCCAGCAAAACACAGAATTTCGGCATCGTCTACATCAACGTCAAGCTCGATCCCGCGCATCCCCTCGTGGTCGGCCTCAACCGCTCGACGCCGCTCGCCCTCGATTTCGACCTGGCGGCGATGAACTCGATCAGTAGCAACACCGTGACCGTCAGACCCTTCGTGGTAGCAACGGCAGCACCGACCGACACGGGGCAGGTCCGGGCTCGCGGCCTCTTCGTGGCCGCAGATACGGGTGCCGGCAATTTCGTCGAGAACATCAGGCCGTTCGAGGACAACGTCTACTCCACGGTCGGCGCGCTCACGGTCAATACGAGCTCGACCACGTATTACAACATCAACGGCAAGGTCTATACCGGCTCCGCCGGCTTGGCAGCGCTGGCGGGCGTCATCTCGAATACGCCGGTGGTCGCCTATGGCACCCTCGGAGATATGTCCACGATCACGCCCGGTTTCAACGCGACGCAGGTGTACGCCGGCACCGTTGTCTCCAACGGCTCGTTCGAGCACGTACGCGGCATCGTCACCGCCCGAAGCGGCAATGCCCTCACGGTGAGCGACGCGACCTATCTGTATTACGAGGGCTATTGCATCAGCAACCTGTGCTTCACGTGGTATCCGACGTCCACCGTCAACATCAGCTCTTCCACACTGATCGCTCAGGACGGAGCAACGGGCACGAGCGCCTTTTCTTCGCAGTCGGTCTCCGTCGGCTCGCAGATCGATGCCGTCGGCCTCGGCTCGACCAGCAGCTCCGGCGCGCTGACGCTCGATGCGACGCAGGGCTATGTGCGGATACAGTCCACCCCCGCGTGGGGCACGCTCGTCACGGGCACTTCAGGGGCCGCCACGCTCAACCTGCTCGCGCTGGGTTCCCTGCCGGCGTCCGCATTCAATTTGGCGCAAGCCGGAGCCAACGCGACCGGCTATTCGGTGGACACCGCCGGGGCGACGACCGGCGCCGATCAGAGCGCAACTCCAACGGGCACGCTGTTGCGGGCTGACGGCTTTCCAACCGCATTCGGCTCAGGATCTCCCGCCTTCGACGCCGCCGCGGTGACGCCGGCCGGCTCGGAGGACGCCGACCTCATTGTCGAATGGAGCAGCGGCAGCGGCACCGCCTCTCCGTTCACCTCCTATGACAGCACGAGCCTCGTATTGAATCTCGCCAAGGCGACCACCGCGGAGGTCGTCGTCGGACCCAACCTGGCTCCGACTGGCCAGCAGAGCACCTCGATCACGGGGACGCCGGCCATCACGATCTCCGGCGGCAATCAGTTCGCGATCGGCAATGCGACCAATGGGATCTCGGTGTTCAGCACTCCGGCCGCCTTCGCCAGCGATCTCACCAGCACGCTGAACGGCTCCACGTCGGTGTACCGGGTCGTGGCCATCGGCTCGTTCGACTCCGCGACCAACACCTTCACGGCATCGCGGGTCGATGTTGCGCTCGAGTAGCGCGACATGCCCTGGAAGCGCCGCGAGCCGGGGCGCAGTCGCGCCCGCGCGCTGAACATCGCGGACCTACGCGCGATCGCGCGCCGGCGCGTTCCAGGGTTCGTTTTCGAGTACGTCGAGGGGGGAGCCGAGGACGAGGCGACGCTCCGGCACAACCGGGAGGCTTTCGCCGCGCTGCGCTTCGTGCCGCAGACGCTGATCGACACGCGCGGCAGAACCCTGCAGGCGCCGCTCTTCGGCCGGTCCGCGGCCGCGCCGCTCGTCATCGCGCCCACCGGCCTCAACGGCATGCTGCATCCCGGCGGTGACATCGCCCTGGCACGGGCTGCAGCCGGATTCGGCGTCCCCTATACCCTGAGCACGCTGTCGACCACTCGACTGGAGGACGTCGCGGCGCAGGCGGGCGGGCGCCTATGGATGCAACTGTACGTCATGAAGAACCGCGCAATCGCGGAAAGCATCATGGCACGCGCGGCGGCCGCGGGTTATGAGGCGTTGGTTTTCACGTCCGATGCCAACGTCTTCGGCTGCCGGGAGTGGGACAAACGCAATTACGCGCGCCCCGGAAAGCCGACCTGGCGGGCCGCGCTCGATTCCCTGCGCCATCCGCGCTGGCTGCTCGAGGTGCTGCTGCGCGAGGGCGTGCCGCGATTTCGCAACATCGAGGAGTTCCTGCCGCCCGGCGCCGCAAGCGCAGTCGGCGGCAGCACCATCATCCCGCAGATGTTCGAGCCGACGATCGCCTGGACGGACATCGCCTGGATACGCCGGCATTGGTCCGGAAAGCTGCTCGTCAAGGGTGTGCTCAGCGTCGAGGACGCACGGCATGCCCTGGATACGGGCTGCGACGGCATCGTCCTCACGAACCATGGCGGGCGGCAGCTCGATTACTGCGTGGCGCCCATCGAGGTGCTCGGGGAGATCGCCGCGGCGGTCGGCGATCGCCTGACGATCGTCATCGACAGCGGCTTCCGCCGCGGCAGCGATATCGCCAAGGCACTGGCACTGGGCGCCCACACCGTGATGATCGGGCGCGCCGCCCTCTACGGGCTGGCGGCCGACGGCGAGCGCGGCGTGCGCCGTGCGCTCGACATGCTCGCCGTCGAGCTCGATCGCGTGCTCGGCCAGCTCGGCTGCCGGTCCGTGGCCGATCTGCGCGGGTCGCTCCTGCGCCAGTCGGGCGACTAGGCCGCGAGCACGCCTTTTGCCTTGGCGGCGTGCGTGGCGATCGCATCCATCAGGCCCGGAGAGAGGCAGTCGTAGGGCTCGAGCCGCAGCTCCTTGAGGCGCGAGCGCACCTCGCCCATTCGCGCGGGCGGGAAGCCGGACTCGATGATGGACGAGACGAACGCGGCGAAGTCGGGCGCCGCCCAGCCCTGCTCCTTGAAGCGCTCCGGATGGACGAAATCGAACCCGTAGAACGGGTGATTCTTGTTCTCGATCCGGCCGTACAGGTGCACGCCGCAGCCCGTGCAAGCGTAGCGCTGGATCGGGGCATTGGTGTCGACGATTTTCAGCTTCTGCCCGTTCGCCGTCACCGACAGCTTGTCGCGCGGCACTACCGCAACCAATGAAAAGAGCGCCCCTTCCGGCTTCCAGCACTTGGAGCAGCCGCAGACGTGATCGAACGCGACGTTGGCCCCGAGGCTGACCGTTACCGGCGAGGACGAGCACTTGCAGGTAAGCGTGCCGCCGGCGAAGGAGGCATTGCCGGGCTTGACGCCGCCGTCGACGGACGGATGGATCGAGATAGCCATGATATTTTTCCTCTCAGCGGTTGTTGGCTTCAGAACGTCACGACCGAGCGGATCGACTCGCCCCGGTGCATGAGATCGAAAGCATCGTTGATCTTCTCGAGCGGCATGACGTGAGTGATGAGGTCGTCGATGTTGATCTTCTTGTCCATGTACCAGTCGACGATCTTCGGGACATCGGTGCGGCCGCGCGCGCCGCCGAACGCGGTGCCCTTCCAGACCCGGCCGGTCACGAGCTGGAATGGGCGGGTCTTGATCTCCTGCCCAGCCCCGGCGACGCCGATGATCACCGAGACGCCCCAGCCGCGATGGCAGCATTCCAGCGCCTGGCGCATCAGGTCGACGCTGCCGACGCACTCGAAGCTGTAATCCGCTCCGCCGTCCGTCAGCGCGACGAGGTGCTGGACCAGATCCCCGCCCACCTCCTTGGGGTTGACGAAGTGCGTCATGCCGAAACGCTCGGCAAGCGGCTTGCGCCGTGCGTTCAAATCGACGCCGATGATCTTGTTGGCGCCCACCATGTGCGCCCCCTGAATGACGTTGAGTCCGATGCCGCCCAGGCCGAATACGACCACATTGGCGCCAGGCTCGACTTTCGCGGTGTTGATGACCGCACCGACACCGGTGGTCACTCCGCAGCCGATGTAACAGACCTTCTCGAAAGGCGCATCCTCGCGGATCTTGGCGAGGGCGATCTCCGGCAGCACCGTGTAGTTGGAGAACGTGGAGCAGCCCATGTAATGGTGCACTTTCTCCCCGCCGATCGAGAAGCGGCTGGTGCCGTCCGGCATCACGCCCTTGCCCTGCGTCGCGCGAATCGCAGTGCAGAGGTTGGTCTTGCGCGACAGGCAGGACTTGCATTGCCGGCACTCCGGCGTGTAGAGCGGAATGACGTGATCACCCTTCTTCAGCGAGGTCACGCCCGGTCCGACGTCGACCACGATACCCGCGCCCTCGTGGCCGAAGATCACCGGGAAGAGCCCCTCCGGGTCGGCACCCGAGCGGGTGAACTCATCGGTGTGGCAGACCCCACTCGCCTTGATCTCGACCAGGACCTCCCCGGCCTTCGGGCCCTCCAGGTCGACCGTCACGATCTCGAGCGGCTTGCCGGCCGCGTACGCAATGGCTGCCTTGGTTTTCATGTCTCTCCTCTCTACTTATAATCGACGCGGTGCCCGTGAGTTTAGCCGCGGTAGCGCCAGAAGCCGCGCGGGGCAGCGGCCGGGGGCACCTCTCCAGGGCCGTTGTGCCAATACGGAACAATCCCCTGGATCCCTGTACCGCTTTCGATGCTCGCGGGAGCGCGGTCGTCCAGCGTGGCATAATGGCCGCTCGTGTGAGAGGGGGACTCCATGCTGCAACCGATCGGCAGTCACGCGCGCTACATTCAATCGGTATTGCGGGGGACCGCGGGTAACGAGGGCCCGGGCACGCCCGATTACGTGAAGCGCTCCTGGCTGCGCTGCCTCACGCAGTACCATCTCGACCCGCAGTCCCAGCGAGAGCCCTACGTGCTGCCGCGCGACGAGCGCTTGGCGCGCAAGGAGCGTAGCCTGGAGCTCGTCTCTTTCGCCGACGCGGAGATGGCGCACCTCTACCATCAGCTCGCCGGCTCCGGCTATTCCATCATCCTCACCGACCGGGACGGCGTACTCCTCGACTATTACGGGGACCTCAGTTTCCGCAACGCCGCATTCCGCACGGGCCTCGTGCTCGGGGCGGTGTGGAGCGAGGAGCACGGCGGCACCAACGGCATGGGCACCTGCCTCTTCGAGCGGGCGCCGCTCATCGTGCACCGCGACCAGCACTTCTTCTCGCGCAACACGGGCCTCACCTGCTGCGCGGCACCGATCTTCGACTATCGCGGCGACCTCGTGGCAGTGCTCGACGCCTCCGGCGAGTCCGACCGCGCGCAGCAGCACACCCTGGTGCTGGTCAACATGTCGGCGCAGATGATCGAGAATCGCCTCTTTCTCTATCGCTTCAAGGACGAGTTCGTGGTGCGCTTCCACAGCCGGCCGGAGCTGGTCGGCACCTGGGGTGAGGGCATCATCGCACTCGATGCCGCCGGGGCGATCGCCGCCCTCGACCGCAACGCGCTCTTTCAGCTCGGTGTCAAGAGCGCGAGCGAGCTCACCGGGGCGCCGCTCGAGCGGGTATTCAACATCTCGCTCAGTGCGCTCATCGGCCGCAGCCAGAAGAAGTCCTTTCACCCGCTGCCGATCTACGACGCCCGCCATGGCGGCCGGTTCTTCGCGATCGCGCAGGCGCCGCAGTCGAAGCGCGCGCTCGGCAGCAAGCAGCGGCTGGCGCGCATCGAGGAGCTGCCGGCGCCCGATCCGGGGCGCAGCCCCCTCGATGAGCTCGATTTCGGCGATCCCATGATGGCGCGCAACATCCAGGCGGCGCGGCGCACGCAGTCGCGCGAGGTGCCGATCCTCCTCCTCGGCGAGTCCGGGACGGGCAAGGAGTTCTTCGCCCGCGCCATGCATGCCTCGAGCGACCGCGCCGACAAGCCCTTCGTCGCGGTCAACTGCAGCTCCCTGCCGGAGACGCAGCTCGAGCGCGAGCTTTTTGGCCGCCCGACCAGCCCCCGCACGGCAGCCCCGATGCCACCTCCCGCAGGTGCAGCGTCATCGCAAGGTGACGGCTCCGCCTCCGCGCCGGCCAAGGCCGAGGGGGATGAGGACCTCGGTCGTGTCGTGCAGGCGAACGGTGGGACGTTATTCCTGGACGATGTGGGAGAGCTGCACCTAGAGCTGCAGGCGCGGCTTCTGCACGTGATCGAGGAGCGGGAAGTACTGCGACCGGATGGCGAGGCACCCGTCCGTGTCGACGTTAGGGTAGTCAGCGCGGCGCGCGGTGGCCTGCAGGAGAAGGTGCGCCGCGGTGAGTTCCGTGAGGATCTCTTTTATCGTCTGCAGAGCCTGGTGCTGACGCTGCCCCCGCTGCGCGAGCGCAAAGACAAGGCCGCACTCATCCGGCACGTGTTCGCACAGGAAAGCGCCGCGACACCGTCGGTGACCTTGGGTGATGACCTGGCCGATGCGCTGCGCGCCTATGCGTGGCCAGGCAACATCCGCCAGCTTCGCAACGTGCTGCGCGGCATGATCGCCATGCGCTCAGGCGACCGGCTCGACGGCAGCTGCCTGCCCGCCGATTATGGCGTAGGCGAGCCGGAGCCCGTCGCCTCGGACGAGTCCAACCTGCCGCCCGAGGCCCAGGGCCTGAATCCACTGGAGAAGGCGGAGCGCGGCGCGCTTCTCAAGGAGATCGAGCTGCACCACGGCAACATCAGCCGCGTTGCGCAGAAGCTCGGGATCGGCCGCAACACCCTCTACCGCAAGATGCGGCGGCTGGGGATCACGCTCCCGCCGCGGCATTAATGCCTGGGAGCGCCTGACTCCCCGTGACTCCGCCGGGCCACGGTATCGCGGCCCACGATCTTCGAGAAGAGGCTGTCCTCCTCGTAGACGAAGGCGAGCTTGCGCTGCTCGAACTCCTCGAAGAACTCCTCCCATGAGATCTCCGTCAGCGCCTGATGCTCCGACTGCGGCACGTCGGGGAACATGATCCGTACGATGCCGACATCGCCACCCTGATGGGTACGAGCCACCGCGGCAGGCTTGCCACCCTTCTTCTCGGCCCACTTGCGGATCGTCTCGTGATTGGTCGTCACTTCTGACATGGCATCACCTCGCGCGGCATCATCCATCGTGACTGGTCAGGTAAACATACACGTACGCCGTGATGAAGAGCACGCACAGGCCACAGACGAGAAAGGTTGCGCAAGCGGCGGTGAGATAGACGAAGACGGGTGACGTCGCCTCGACGTGTCCGCCGGTCCCACCGAGTGCGTCGAACGCCATGGTGAGCGGCGCCACCCCTGCCAGCACGAAGGCCCACCGGCGCATGCAGGCCGTGAGCTCTCCCCGCCGCCGACGATTGTGCCGGTAGGCGGCGATACGCTCCTCACGCGTTCCGCCGCTGACGTCTCGCATCAGCCGGAACGGCGACAGCGCACGCAGCAGTGACTCGAGCATTCCCATTCCCGCGCGCCGGGGCGCGCCTCTTCCATTCACTTGCAGGGTAGACGGTCGAGGGCGCCCCATGTTCCGGGCGCGGCGTCGCCGGTTGAGCGACAATGCGCAGCCTATTGGGCCTGAGCGGACGGAGCGGCATCCATGTCAGAGACCATCTTCGGCAAGATCCTGAGCGGCGCGATTCCCTGCCACAAGGTCTACGAGGACGATCGGGTCTTTGCGTTCCTCGATATCAATCCGCTGAGCGCCGGCCATACCCTGGTCGTCCCGAAGGAGCCCGCCAAGACCCTGGATGCGCTCTCCGACGAGTCCGCCGCCGCCCTAGGCCGCGCCCTGCCCCGCATCTGCCGCGCCGTGATCGCAACCACCGGGGTCAGGGAGTACAACGTCCTCGAGAACAACGGCGCCGGGGCTCACCAGGCCGTAGCCCACGTCCACTTCCACATCATTCCGAAGCCGAATCACGGCGAAGGCCTCGGCATCGGCTGGCCGGCCCGGGCGCTGGACCAGAAGGCGGGGGCCGAGCTCGCCGCGAAGCTGCGCGCCGCGCTGGGATGAGGTGAGCCGGCTGGCCGCGGGGCGGCTATCGCGCGAGCGCCGCAATCTCCGGTTGCTCCCCACCCCCTCCGCTTGTAGAATGCGCGCCCCTCCTGGTGCGGGGTGGAGCAGTCTGGCAGCTCGTCGGGCTCATAACCCGAAGGTCGCAGGTTCAAATCCTGCCCCCGCTACCA
>DATNEU010000031.1:0-55987 GCA_035552895.1 Steroidobacteraceae bacterium | reverse complement strand
GACGCTCTCCGGCCTGCCGGCGACGGCGATGCCGATCGGCCCCGGCGCGAGCGGCCTGCCCGTCGGCGTGCAGATCATCGGCCCGTATCTCGAGGACCGCACCCCCCTCGCCTTCGCGCAGCTCGCCGAGCAGGCGTTCGGTGGCTTCCGCGCTCCGCCCGGATTCCCCTGAGAATGGCGGCGAAATCGGTACAATATTGCGCGTTGGGCCTGTAGCACAGCGGTTAGTGCAGGGGACTCATAATCCCTTGGTCGTAGGTTCGAATCCTACCGGGCCCAAACTGCAAAGAAAAATGGATGGGGAGACTTGATGAGCAAGATGAGAGCGGTATCTTCCCAAGCCCCGAAAGCAGTGCACACGTCGCACGAGAAAGTGGCGATGTCGCTGAGTATGTCTGTGTCGGTCTGCCCTTCCCGATTGATGGGTAGCACTTTATTCCGGTCCCCTGTGTCAGGGTAGTTGTCGCCTCTGACTCTTCCTTGATCTGCTGGGCCTCTTAGCCCGCAATGCAGTCTGACGCCCGAAGGGCGGCAGAAGCTCTGAAGAGCCAGATACCCTGTTCATCACGAGGGGTCAGCCGGCATGACCAAGCCATATTCTCTCGCCCTCAAGCAAAAGATGCTGGAGCGACTGACTGGCAGGCCGTGAGCCGGCGTATCCGCCAGCTCGAGTGCGAGCTCGCTCGCAAGGAGAAACCCCTGGCGGAGGCCGCCGCACTGCTCGTGCTAAAAAACAACTATCGCGCAATCACCCGCAGCGCATCGAAGAACACGATAGCGTAGCTCGCCGCGAGCGGGCGTGCTTGCCAAGCGGTGACCTCATCGATCACCCGGTCGGTGACGGGGATACCAGATCGGGGGAAAACCTCGATGCCGTAGTGCTCGCGCACGTGCCCTTGGATATCCCGAGTGCTCATGCCGCGGGCGTTTAGAGCAATGATTTTGTCGTCGAAACCTGGAAATCGTCGGCGGTATTTGGCGATCAAAGCCGGGGCGAACCGCCCATGCCGATCACGCGGGATCGACAGCGTCAGCTCCCCATCGGGAGTCAGGACGGTCTTGGGGCGTCTATACGTCTTACGGTTACCGCTTACGTTTATCTCACCTACCGAGCTGCTCCAGGCGCTTACCAATTCGGGTAATTTCCATACCCCGCACGGCCAACTCCTTGCCGCACCTGTTCGCCGTGACGCCGAACTTGGAAGTGGTCATATCCTTTGATTCCTTCTTAAGAAGCCCCTCGAGGTTCACCGATGGGGATCGGTCGTCGATCCGGCCGAGAAAATAGATCGCCAGCATGTCACCTAACAGCTCTTGACGCTGATCGGTTGACGCCACAAGCCGCTCTCCGACTAGCAGACACTGAACATCTGCCATCGTCTGTAGATTTGCGGGGTCTGCTTTAGCTGTGGGCACAAACATGCAGGCCACGAACATCATCGCCAACGCACAAGAACAACGCGCGGCCACCCCGACGCGCCGAATCAAATTGTGACATGTCATTTTCGGATACTAACATTTAACACAAAGATGACGCGTTATATAACTAGAGTCAAAATCCCGCCCAAACCCAAGACGACAGATAAGACCACTGCAAACCAGTATAGCCCGGGGTCTTCAGACCGTCTCACGGTTCGGTAGAACATTATTGCGGACCCCGTTGCGACCCCATTTGCCGCATTGAATAGCAGCGCACCAGCAGCAAAGAGCACGATCCAGTTGCGGGGCGCACCGTTAATTACCACCACACGCTTCCTTCTCTTTCCGGAGCGCGTCCGGGATCTCTCCTAGGAGCGCGGCAGCGGCAGATCTGGTGGATTCAGTTGCACCCGGAAATAAGCCACTCGTCAAACGAGAACTGGCCTGATCGATTGCTACGCTGATCAGCCCTGATTGAACGCCGCCGGCAACGCCATTCTGTGCAAAGCCTTGCAGGACGTCCCCCAGGGTTGAGATGGCCCCACCCACCTCGATCGTCGCGGCGCCCTCCACAGCGCCTGCGATTTCCACCGGCGCTCCCTCTGGAGCGAATAGGGCGGCAACACCAGATGCCGTGACTAATCCTATGCCCGTCCAAGTAAGGAAGTTACCTGTCGATGAAAGCTGCTGGCCGAGCGACGCGATGAAGGCGCGAGCCGAGCTGCACTGCTGGCGCTGCTGTTCTGTCTGCTATCCGTCCCTTCCGTCCCTTCTACGAGCGGTCCGCCCTCGGATTGGCGCGAGAATCACATACCATCCAATCAAGGCTCCAATGACCCCCGCGCCCGTCCACGCGGCAAGGATCCGAACCACATGAGCCGTGGTAAGATCATTATCCTGATATGCCCACGCTATAAACAGCATAGAAGTAGGCAGCGATGCGAATACGAGTACGAAAAGAACGTGATGCCACAGCGACTTTGTTGCACTACGTATGCTTGGAAATGACATAAACACTACTTTTCTTCGGGACACTTGGCGGTTGTGGCGATCGCGCCAGCTGCAGCGCCAAGGGGGCTCAACAGAGCACCGCCAGAAAGGGCTGCGAGGCCCGCATCAGACATTCCTCCCATCCGAGCAGCGCCCTGCGCGAAATCTGCCGCATTCATCATTGCTTCACCATTACGCGCAAGCTGAGCAGCGCGCAGCGCAAGCATGACTTCTCCTCCTCCGTCTTCCAAGTTCGCCAACGCTACCACCGTGTAGATCGTCGCACCAATACTGCCGAACGCTAACATACCCCCTGCGATGTTTCTGCCTACGTGCGGGTTATTCTGTATCGAGGGCTCCGCGCCGTTAGGGCATTGGGTGGGGTTTTGCGGCTGATTCGGTTTCGTTTGCTGCGTTGGAAAGGCGGACGACGGAATCATCGGCATGCCGAAGCTCGGCCCGAAATCCGGCGTGAACTGCACAAACTGCACATCGGGCTGAAGAGTGATGGGCTTGGGCCGATGGCCAGTCACGACGACTGTCTGCAACGTCGGTGCCGTTCCGGGCGTGAACGGGGGAGTGGGGCCGCCTGGCCCGGGGGGAGGAGGTGGAGGTGCGTATGGCGTGCCCGGTTCATCCGGGGGATAGGGCGTCCCGGGAACGGTAACGGTGTCCAAAGTACACATGTGCCCTATATGATCAAAACAGACATCATCGAATCCGCTTGGATCGATGAGTGTAAGAGGGTTGTGATCTACATACGCGTAGCGATCGTAGTCCCGGGTATCCGTGGGATCGGGGATGTTCGGGTCTGGCGAGAGAAACATGCTGCCGCTCGAATTGTAGACTCTCCCGTCCATGTTCACGAGCCCGAGCCCATTGTTGTCGAGCCCTTCGTGGCCGGTGAACTCGTGCCGAGTGATGGTGGCCATCTTCGCTTCCTGCGTGCTCGTGTTCTCGTTCCAGCCGAGAGCTGAGAATTTCTCATCGACGACGAGGGCGCCGGCCTGATCGGTGATGACGGCGGTGCTGCCCAAGTGATCCTCGGTCACGTAGTCGAGCGCGTTCGTACCGCTCGTCCAGCGATTGTAGACGATGAAGTTGTTGCCAGCCGGCACATAATAGCGGTAGGCCGTGCCGCTCGAGTTCGTCATCTTCTCCAGGAGCCCGCCGATGTACTCGGTGTTCTCGGGCGAGCCGGAGTAGCTGGCGATCTGCTCGTAGCGCTCGTGGTTTTGATCGTAGAGGAACTGGCTCGAGCTGTTGAGCGCAGGAGCCGTGATCTTGTTCGGTTGGTTGAAGCTCATCCAGGTAGTGGAGCGATCGACCGTCCCGCTCGCGCTCTCTGTCAACAGATTGCCGTTGGCATCGTAGCAAAACGAGGTGGGCGGCCAGCTGCCCTGGGTGTTCTTGCGTACAGCGTGAGGCTGGGCGTTGGCGTAGTAAGTGCAGCCGGCCTGCTGAGTCGTGTAGTCCTTGGTGTTGGTGGAATTTCCATACGCTTCCCAGGTGGCGAGCCGCCCCATATAATCGTACGAGAGCTGCGTACTGGTATCGCCCACCGTGTGGCTCAACCGGTTCAGGGCATCGTAGTAGACGTTTTCGGTCGTGCCGGCATTGTTGTCCTGGCGCTGGATGAGGTTGCCGACACTGTCGAAGAGGTAGGAGTTGTTCTGGAGTCCCGTCCCGCCGTTTAAGCCCGCAGTGATGCTGCTCGGCAAGCCCGTCACGAGGTCGATGGCGTGATTGACCGCTACCCCGTTGCCGAGGGTTTCCTGGATATAATTCCCGCGTCCATCGGTGGCATTGCCCGTCCAGAGAGTCACATTGTCTGGCTGGTCAGTGAGCGAGTGCAGGATGCCATTCTGATACCCATACTTCAGCACGAGCGCAAAGCCTGAGGTCGAGGTCGGGTAGGTGAGGGTGTCGAGGAGTCCCGTGGTGGCATTGTACTGCCAGGTATAGGTGTAAGAGGCATCGCCCGGGATCGTGATCGAGCGCTGGTAAGGCCTTCCGTGGGCGTCGTACGTCTCGCTCTCGGCATAGCCTGAGGAGGAGCACTGGGTAGGCTGGCTGCCGGTTCCGGTGCAAACGCTCGCAAGCTCACCCCAATTATGGCTCGACCCGCTCGACCCCCACGTCCAATGCGTGTAGAGGCCCGGCTCATACCGATCGGTCAATCGCGAAAGGGCGTCGTATAGGGCCGAGAAGGTTTGGCCTTTGGCGTCCTTCCAGCCCTTGAGCTCTCCGAGCGCATCGTAGGTGTAGCTCCAGGAGCCCAAGTCCGCATCGGTGGCCGCGGTGGTAAAGGGGGCGATGCCGTATTGGACGGTACCGCTCCAGAGGGAGTTTCCCAAGCTGTCGGTGGTCGCAGTGTGGCTGCCCGCCGCATCATAACCGAGCTTCACGGTATAGCCGGTGGCGTCCTTTGTCTCGCGCAGGAGTCCCCTGAGATCGCGTACCAGGGTGCGCGCATTGCCGTTCGCGTCGGTGATCGTGGTGCTGCGCCCGGCGTACGCGTAGCTCGTCGTCGCCGGGGAGCTATCGTTCGCGCTGATCGGGCGCTGCATTTGAGTGAGGCGATCGATGGCATCGTAAGAGTAAGTGGTGGCCTGCGCGGTGTTGCAGACCGCAGTGAGACAGGGCATGCCTTGGGCGGTAAGGCGCCCGAGCGCATCGTAGCTCCAGTACTCAAAGCTGTAGGTGCTGCCGGAATTGTTGAGCGTGCGCGTGAACTGCTGGATTGGGCGATCGAGGGCGTCGGGGTACATCTGGATATCGTTGATGTAGGCACCGTTCACATCCAGGTTCGTTTGGGTTATCTCCATTTTGCTCGATCCGGGGCAGTAATTGTTAGCGCTGCAAGCCGTGTAAGCCAAGGTGGTCGCGGTCCCATCCGGGTGCGTCTGCTGCGTCAGACGGCCAAAGCTATCGTACTGCCAGGACGTGTGCCGGCCATTCGCATCGGTGCGACTGCTCAGGAGCCCGTAGTCGTAGTTGTAGTTGAGCTGCGTCTGCGCTCCGGAGGCGTCCGTCACGCTCAACGGGAACTGTCCCGTCACCGTGCCCCAGTTGAGGGTCGTCTCCCGCGCCGGCATGTTGATCCCGGTGACGATATCGGTGGCGAGATTGCCGAAACTATCGAACGTGAACGCCTCGGTCGCCTGGTACTGGCTGCTCGAGGGCTCGGTGACCACCTGGGTGTAGCGGCACTTGTTCGTGTCGGGCGTGTAGTCCCTCGTGCGCGTCACGGAGGGACTATCGATGGAAGAGCTGTAGGTGACCTGGACTTCGGAAAGCAGCGGCAGGCACCAGCTCGAGGTATCCACCTGCGGGGTGCTCGTCGTCGTCGTGGTCCAGGTGTCTCCCACGTAGGGCGAGTTACTGTCGTTATCCGTCCGGGTGTCTGTTACATTCGTCGCATTCCCGTAGTTATCGTACTGATACGTCGTCGAGTCCGTCTCGATGAGGGGACCGGTGCTGCTCCCGGAGCTCGCGCTCCAGGAGACCTGGTACTTGAAGTCTTTCGACACGTTGAAATACGTGAAATAGCGCTCGTTGTCGGCGGTTCCATCGAGAGTGGTCAGGGCATGATTGCCGTAGCTCTCGCGGATGAGCTGATTGCCCGCCTGATCGAGCGAGAGCTGAGTACAGACGTGGGTGCCGGAGAACGGAAATTTGTTCTCGTAGCAATCGAGCCGCCATACCTTGTTTCTGGAATCGTACGTCTCAATATTCATGAAGTTGCTGAATCCCCGGCCTTGCATGTTCTTCCAGGAGCCGATGTATGAGTATGACTGGGAATAGGTACCGCTCGGCGGATTGCTCGGATCGCTGAAGGTGGCGCCGGAGACCACGTACAGCGGGGCGAGGTAGAGCTGGTATGGGTAACTCGGACTGCTAAACGAATAGTTTGAATACGCGCCCTGGACGATCGAGGTGTAGACCGGTTTCACGCTGTTGCCGTAGCCATCGGTGGCCGAGGAAAGCAAGTCTGGCGGTGTCCTCGCCCCGTTGTGTAGATAATAATTGATCGTATAGGGGCCACTGCGACTCTCAACGACCAAAGCATCGAGGCCATCGCCCGTGGCGTTGTGTGAGACCGTATAGCTGGTGCCTGTGGAATACGGGATCCCGGTCGATAGGAGCGTCGAGCTCAAGCCCGTGCCGATAGAGAGATATACCCCGAGCGTGCCATTGTTGTTGACGATCACATCGCGCCGGCCGTCCCCGTCCCAGTCAAGGCCCGCCACCGCTGGCTGGCTCAAGGAAATCGTCTGGGCGGGCGCCCCATTGCAGGCCGAGATCACGAGCTCACCCGAGAAGAGCATGTCCGAGCAACCATCGTCGTTGTAATCAGCGACATCGACTGGGGCCCCGAAAAAGGCTTGGCTCTCGAGAAAAGTGTTGTCAGTGAAATGGAGCACCACGGTCTCTTCAACCGAATTCGGTGGAGTAGTGAGAATTAGAGCGAATAGATCCTGCTGGCCAGTGCCTGAGAAGTCGGCTCGGCGTGTGCCGTAGGTCGAGCTGATGAGGAGCGGCGCAGGAACCGTGCGGATGACGCTCGAGGAGAAGCTCACGGCACCTGCGGTGCTGGTATTTAGGCGCACATAGAGGTATCCGTCCGCACGCGTGGTGATAAGGTCCGGGAGGCCATCGCCATTGACATCGGCGAGGGCAAAACTGCCGGCTGTCGTGGTGTCGAGGGCGATACCGGTGTTCGTGCCCGTGAAGCTCGAGCCGTTCCACGTGTACCACCACCAGGTCCCGCTCACCTGCGCGAGAAAGCCGTCCGTGCCGCTGCCATCCACGCTGTCCTTGAGCGCGTAGGGATCGATGATGCCGGTGTTGATGGGCGCCGAATAGCCGCTCGAAGTGGCAAAGGCAACCTGCCAGGCACCATTCTGATACCAGGCGAGGTCGTTCCTGCCATCGCCGTTGAAGTCGTAGGCGGCTGCCGGCGCACCGAGCGGTGCCGAGCTGCTCACGAGTGTCGTGGCGCCGCCAAGCCCTGCCTGGCCCGCTTGGTAGGTGAAGGTTGTGGGCTGAAGGCATTTCGTTTGCGCAGAATCAGCGCACTCCTCGAGCGACGTCAGGGTCTGGCGCCCGGTGGTGTTCGAGGCGCTGTACTTAAGGAAGTAATCCTTGACCGTCGATCCGGTGCTTTCGATCTGAATGCTGGTGAGGGCATAGAAATTCTCAACGGGTTCGCCTGCGAGATACCCCGCCTTGACGGCAAGGGGCAGCACCTGGTAGTTGAACTGCATCGTATAGTTGTACGTGCTCGAGCCGTACGAGCTCGGCGTCCACTCGATGCTCGCAGGCAAGGTGGTCCCGGTCAGGTTCTGATCGGCCGGCTTCCAGGCAATGACCATCGTGTTACCGGAGCGGTCCGTGACTTTGTCGAGCATCCAGTCGAAGGCGGTGCTGCCGTTGCCGAGCACCCTGGAATCGGAGGTGTTACCGTATTCGTACGTCCAGCCGTTCCTCGCCTGCACGGTAAAGTACGCAGGGCCGTTGCCCGCCGCCCCGTGCGCCGTGACGTTCGAGAAATCCGCCCGCTCGGTTTGATAAGTGGTGCCATCGTCCCCATAGGCGCTCAAGTTCTCGCTGCTCGTCAGGCGCAGGCGCTTGCCATCCAAGCAGAACCGGTCAGCATACGTGAGCGTAATGCCTGCCGGAGTGCCATCCTGCGCAACGGTCTGATTGCAGCGGTAGATCGCGCTCAACCCGGCAATCATCCAGCCGACTCCCTCCGGCCCATCACTCCCGTGGCTGTTGTAGACGAGGGACAGATGGGGTTGAACCCCCTGCGGCCCTGGGGGTGCCCAGATCGGAATGCTGTACGTTGCAGCCCCTGCAGGGGTTACCGCGAACGTCCCGGGGGTTCGGCCCGTGGCGGCAGTGGCGGCCGTACTCCATCCGGTGAGTGCGACGGCCGACAGTAAACACAGGAATGCCCACACCGCCTCGGAACGCGCGCGCGCAGCGCCACAGAACCCACTGGGCACGCCGATAGATCTCAAAGCTCTTCTCGAGCCCATGGCCCCTCCCCTTGGCCGAGCCTGCACCCTCGGCTCGGCTTTTGCTGTTTGTGCGAGGGAGCTGCCGTAGGGTTCAATGAGGCAACAAATAACGCGAGTCAGAACGTCGGACCCCGATGAGACACTCCGGGCGTATACTCCTTGCAACCCAACTGTCAGCGCGTCGTCGTGGCCAGGGGCTCTCTCCAGATCTCGAGGTTCGAGCCGCTCCGGCAGGCGCCGGAAGGGGGGGGCACCGGCTCCCAGCCAAAGGCGAGCAGCCGGGCTTGCCACAATCTGAGGCCCGCCCTCACACGCCTCGCGGCCGGCATGGCCTCGATAGCGCTGCATGCGCTGCTCTTGATGCCGGTGATCTTCGATGCGGTCTCATCCCGCGGCCGCCCGCCGGATCGCTCGCAGGGGAAGGAGACACAAGCACAGTGGCTCGTGCTCGAGGCACTGCCCGAGCGTTCCTCCGCGGCCGATCCGGATGCCGGGATGGCGACTCCCGAGCTTCTGCCCATTGGGTTGACCGCCGCCTCTTCCCCGCCCGTCCTTCCCGCCGATGCCGACGATGATGCGGGAGGACCGAGAACCTCGCCTCACTCACCGGCCGTGAGCGCCCTCTCCGGGCGATATGGCGGACAGATTCAAGCCCGGATCGAGCGCGCTTGGCAGCGCCCTCGGGATCCGATCGATGCGCCGTTCTTCCGGTGCCGCGTGGAAATCGATCAAGATCGAACCGGTCGCGTCACCGAGGTTGCCCTGATGGAGTGCAACGGCGATTCCCGCTGGCGACTCTCACTTGTGCAGGCGATCCAGGCGGCCTCGCCACTTCCGGCGCCGCCCATTGCTGCAATGCTCGCCCAGAAGGCGCTGCTCGAATTCCGCGCGGCCGCGTATGGGCCTGGGATGCCTGACGAGCTATACGAGCCGGCCCGGGCGCAGAGCTCGAATCAGCGAGAGAGCGCCGAGCTCCCAAAGGACGTGCTCAAAGCGCTGCGCGGCACGCCAGGAGCCGCGCGCGCAGGTAAGGTCGTCCAGCTTCGCATCGAGGGCTCGAAGGTTGAGGTCGGTTCTCAGCCCGGGCGCAACATACCGCTTGATCAAGACTCGAAGCCTATGGGGGTTCCACAGTTGTAGTTCTTCCTAGACCTACCGGCCGCGTCACCTGGAGGCACCGGGGGCGCCGAAGCACCGCCGACCGGCTGTCCGCGCCCGCGTCTACGCCTGGAACTTATGCATGGCGTCCATCACGGGCAGATGACGGCGCCGCCTCAGTCGTCGAGGCCCAGCCCTTGCAGGATGCGCGGCGCATGTTTCTCCACCCGCGCCGCGCGGGTCTGCGGCCGTTTCGCCGCGGCGAAATACAGCAGATACCCCTTTTGTCTTCCCGGGGTGAGCGCATGGAAAGCCTCATCGAGCGCCGGATCGGCCTCCAGACGCCGCAGAAACTCCTCCGGCACCGCGAATTCCGCCGCGGTCTTCATCGCCACCTTCGCGCCGGATTTCTCGACGGCAATGGCCTCCCTGATATAAGCCGCAACCGCTGCGCCCTGCCGCTTGATATCCGCGAGAGAGGAAAACCTCATCTGTCTGCCGGCCTGCACATTCCGGGTCTGCTGAACGAGAATGCCCTTCGGGTCCTTCAGCAGCGCGCCTTTCATGAAGAGCAACGCGCAGTAGTCCTTGAAGCCATGGATCAGGACGATGTTCCTGCCGTTCAGATCGTAGCAAGCCTGCCCCCATTTCAGCTCCTCATGGAGGCCCGACGCCAGGCAGAGCTGTCGCAGCGCCGCAAACTCGGCGCTCCAGCGCTTCTCCTTGCCATGAACCTTGCTCACGAGCGGATTCATCATGGCCGCACCCCATAGTGAGCGAACTCGTCCGCCACTGAGTATGAGATTGCCATCGCCGCCTTGATGTCGGCGCGCCCTCGGCTCCTCTTACCGGCGCGCAGCTCACAGATGCCTCGCCCGTAGAGGGAGTCCGCTTCCAACGGATCGAGCTTGAGCGCGGAGTCATACGAGGCGATCGCCTGATCGTACCGCCCGAGCCGCATCAGCACGAATCCCCGGCTGTCGAGCGCGGCGACCAGGGCCGGCTCCTTGGCGAGCGCGGCGTTGCAGTCATCCAGCGCGCTCGCAAGCGATACGTCGGCAGTCGCGAGATCCCAGCAGACGTTGTTGAGCGCGGCCGGTTCCTTCGCCTGCGCGAGGGCCTGGGTGAAGTCGGACTGCGCGAGCGCCGCCTGACCGGCCTTTTGATACGCGATGCCGCGCAATGTCAGCATGTCGGGGCCCCCCGGATTCTTGCCGATCACCTGTGTGAGAGACGCGGCGGCTTGCGCGTATTGACCCGCCGCCATCTGCACCTGTGCAAGCATCACCAGGGCCGACGCGGACTTCGAGTCCAGCTGCAACGCCTTCTCGATGTCCGCACGCCTGCCCGAAAGGTCCGTCCAGGGCCGATAGCCGGCCCGCATCAAATACGTCCGGGCGACGGGAGGCGCAACCGTCATGGCGTGATCGAACGCCGCGCCCGCTTCGCGGGACTCATCCAGGGAAGTATAGATCGCGCCCGCCATGAAGTAGGCGAGCGGCAATTTGGGATTCGCCGCGGTGACGAGCTGCGCCTGATGGAGCGCGTCGGCCTTCTTCCCTTCCTGCCGCAGGAGCACCGCCCGATACCAGTAGTAGCCGACCGCCGCGGGTTTGCGCCGGATCGCCTCGCCGTAATCGGCGAGAGCCTCGTTTACATTGCCGGCACGCCAGTATGCCTGGGCGCGCAACGGGAGCAGGAAATCGTCCTGCTTCGGATCGCTGCTGATGGCCGCGCTGAAGGCGGTGATCGCACCGGCGTCATCGCCCGCGCGCATCGCGAGCATACCCCGCCCGTCGAGTGCCACCCACGCATGGGGGTCGATGGCGAACGCGGCATCGAAGTCGGTCCGCGCGCGCCCCTCCTGACCCATCTGCAGGTAAGTGAGGCCGCGATATCCGAGTGCCGAGGTATCCCGCGAATCCAGCGCCAGCGCCGCATCGAAATCGGAGATCGCGGCGTCGAATTCCCGGTGCTGGGACAGCATATATCCCGAGCGCAGGTAATCGGCGGCCGTGCCGTTGTAGGACGGCAGACCCCAGGCGATCTCGGCGGCCGTCGGCACGTGACCTGCGGGGGCTTCGAGCTTGACTTGAGTGTCGGCGAGCTCGAGCAGAGAGGCCTGATCGGCCGTGGCCTCGCTCGCCGGGAATTGCGGCATGACGCTGCAGACACTCACGGTCGCCGTGACGACTCCCGCGGCAATATCGACGTGTCGCCGGAATTGCAGTCCGGCAACGACTTTGTCGACCTGCGCGCCGACGACACTGAACCCCGTGCTCCCAGCGGGCAGTTTGATCGTCTCGCGGGTACTGACGAAAGTCGGATAGGGCACGGCGTAGGGCGCGCCCTGATTGGGGCCGGGCTGCCGCTTCAAATCGGCCTTGTAGCCGATGCCGAGGTTGGCCATCGTGTGCGAGCCGCCCGCCCAGTCCATCGTCACGGTGCCGTCCATGGTCAGCCGCTCCGCGCCCGATTGCGTGTCGTAGCTCGCGGCGACCGACAGGACCTTGACGTTCAGGGTCCGGCTCCAGATCGTGCGCAGCGTGTTATCGAGCTGCGCCGGCGCCAGATTGTCGAATCGCGACCGCAAGATGACGCCTTCCGCACCGTCAATCTCGGTCTGCGCATGCACGGGCGCGGGCCGTGCGACCCCACCGCTCGCATCGATCGCGATCGACTGTTGGATCGTGGGCTGGGTGAGGGGCGGCGGCAGCATCTGCACCAGTTGGGCGCCGCTCGGGACGAGCGGCAGCCCCCAGTGATAGAACGGCTCGTGCAACCGATCGAGGCTGGTGTCGCCCATCCGCGTGCCGTCGAGCCAGTAAGTCTGGCCATCGATGATCGACCGGACCAGCACATGATCAAAGAGGTGAACCATGGGCAACCGCGCGTCGATCCCGTCCCCGCGGGAGATGTTCACTGCGACGGGTTGGGCATCGATGCCGAGCCCGCCGAGCAGCGCCATCAGCAGGACGGTCTTGGCCTTGCAGTCGCCGTACCGGCGCGACCACGTCTGGTCAGCGGCTGCCGGGACCAGGCCACCCTCGTTCATGCCCAGGAAAACGTACCGTACCTTGTCTTCCACCAGCGCGAGCGCCATCGCCGCCCGCACTTTCGGGTCGGGTGAGGCGGCGCGAATCCGCTCGATCTCCGCGCGCAGGGGCGAGCCCGCGGCAAGGCGCGCCGCGGCCGTGTAAAGCGGCGCGAGGCGCCGCGCCACCTCGGCCCAGGACCCAAAGCTGCTGAAATCCACGCGACGATCCACCAGGAAGCGCAACGGCGCTCCCTTCGGCTGCAGGATCGGCTGCAGATCCTTCATCGTGGCATCGATCCCTGACATGCGCCCGGAATGGATCGGATGAATTCCCGTGAGCCCTTGGGTCGCCTGCCATTTCACCGGCGCCGATGTCGGCCAGAGCGCCCGCACGTGCACCTCCACGATCGGCACCGCTGGCGAGATCTCGACCTCGTCCTCGCTCGTGCCCGCCAGGATGGGATCGGTGCGCTCGAGCGTGTAGGCGACGTCGAGGGTGTCGCCGACCTCGAGGTCCGTCGGCTCGAGAATGGCCGTCAGCGTGCCGTCGATGCTGGCGTAGTCGAGATTGACCTCACGCCGGGCGATGGTGAATGTCTGACCGGAGCCGAGGACATCGATCACCTTCTCGCCGCGCAGGATGTGGATCTTGTGGATCACCACCAGGTCGGTATCGGGGTTCCAGCTCACCTTCACCGTGCCCATCATCGACAGGCCCTGCGGTGTTTGGATGCGCACCGCGCTCTCGATGTAATGACTCACCGTCCCCGGGGAGAGCTCGACCTGATTATCGAGCAGGAGGATCTTGACGGCCGTCGAGGTGTCCGCGCCCGGCGCCGGGATGGCCGTCGGCCGAACCCAGCGGGGCGGAGGACCAAAGTGCAGGCTGGTGGCGGCCGATGCGGCGGCGGCCCATACCAGCATGAGAAGACCCGGAATCATGCGACGCATGCGGCGCCCGCCCCTTGAGATTCTTGTCCGTGCCGGATCATCTTACCACCCGGCCAGACTCGCAGCGCATCCCGCGCCGGCGGATGTGTCACAATCACGATCGTGGAAGGCCGCGAGCGCGCCCGATGAGCCCCAGCAAACCCGTATCAACAGAGCCCGCCCCGCTCCTCGCCCGCATCAACGAGCTGGCGGCGCAGATGCGCGAGGTGCGCCGCGATCTGCACCGGCATCCTGAGCTCGCCTACGGCGAGCAGCGGACCGCCGGGGTGGTCGCGAAGCTGCTGCGGGAATGGGGCATAGAAGTGCACGAGGGCATCGGCAAGACCGGCGTGGTCGGTGTCATTGTCGCCGGCAGCGCGGACAAGGCGATCGGGTTGCGCGCCGACATGGACGCGCTGCCGATCCAGGAGACATCGGGCGTACCGCATGCCAGCGTCCATGCGGGCGTGGCCCATAGCTGCGGTCACGATGGACATATGGCGATGTTGCTTTGCGCGGCGCGCTACCTGTCGGAGACGCGACGCTTCGACGGCCGGGTGCACCTGCTCTTCCAACCGGCCGAGGAGGGACTCGCCGGAGCCAAGGCGATGATCGACGACGGGTTGTTCCAGCGGTTTCCGTGCGCGGAAGTCTATGCCCTGCACAACTGGCCGACACTGCCGGCGGGGACCATCGCCACCCGCGCGGGACCCATCATGGGGGCCTCCGATCGCTTCACGATCACGGTGCGAGGGGCGGGTGGCCATGCCGCGATGCCGCATCTCGCTTCCGACACCGTGCTCTGCGCTGCGCAGATCGTGACGGGTGCGCACACGCTCATCGCGCGTCGCATCGATCCAACCGCGACCGCCGTACTGTCGATCACCCGCATCCAGGGCGGCAGCTCGCACAACGCGTTACCGGCGGAAGTGCAGCTGGCGGGCAGCGTGCGCACGTTCGATACCGCGGTGCAGGACAAGCTCGAAGCGATACTCCACGAGTGGGTGGAACTGACCGCGAAAGCGGCCGGATGCACCGCGTCAGTCGAGTATCGACGCATCTATCCCGCGACCGTCAACGACCCTGCCTGCGCACAGCACGCCCTCGACACCGCGAGCACGCTCTTCGGACGGGCGTTGCGGCTGGACTCGCCGGCGGCAACGGCGGAGGACTTCGCCTTCATGCTGCAGCAGGTGCCGGGCGCTTACATCTGGGTGGGCAGCCGCAAGGGCGAGCGCAGCCCGTCCCTGCATCATCCCTCGTTCGATTTCAACGACGAGGCGCTGCCGGCGGGCGCCGCGCTGTTGGCGAGCCTGGCCGAGCGGCGGCTGGCGGCTAGTTGAGGCGCTGGATCCGGGCTCCTGCCCGGCCCAGCGCGGTCGCGAGCAAAAGCGCGGTTTTTGCTCGCGCCCTCCGCCACCTGCGGCGGCGGGGCACCTCCATGTGCCTTTGCGGAATGCTCAGTGGGCGTCGTGCGCGCTTCCGGGAAAGAGGCGGCAGTAGATACAGTGTGGCGCCTCGGGTGCCGACTCGACCCAGAGGGTGCGAACCCAGGGCAGGTTGTGCGGCGCAGCCGCAAACTCCCACGAGTGCTCCTGAAGGTCACGCTCCAGCACCTCGTCCGGGCCTGAATATCCCAGCAGCTCCGCCGCGCGCTTGACCTCGATCTGGCCGCGCGGCAACACGGTGATCGCGGCCGCGCCGCACTCGATTCTCTCGGCGAGGCGATGCGCATGCTGCGCCCCATCCGCGCTCCCGAAGAGCGCCCGGAAATATTGCGCAAACCGATCGTGGGAAGAGAGCGCAGGCTCGCCCGCGGCGCGTCCGGGCTCGCTGCGTGCGGTGAGCTCGATACGGTCCGTCGGGAAGCCGTCGCGGAAGAGCGCGAGGCGGGCACGCTCGGCGGCCTCGAAGTCGTTGAACACGGCCAGCAGGACTGAGCTCATGTTTCACCTCCTCGCGGACATTGTACGCCCGCCCTCCAGGACGGGGGTAATGGGGAGCCGGTGCAGGTAATATGTTCACGGAACCTCGGGCGCCGCCTTGTGGTCAACCCGGCTCGCTTCCCCAAATCAAAGTGAGGCCCCGATGAATGCTGGCTCGAGCTCGGTCGCGGCGAAAACAGCCCGGACGGGCAGCGCCGCCCATGCCTCCTTCCTCCTGCTGCGGGATTACCTGGGCAGCCAGATCCTCGGGCAGACGACCCTGGTGGAGCGGCTGCTCATCGCACTCCTCGCCGATGGCCACCTCCTCGTGGAGGGCCCTCCGGGCCTCGCCAAGACGCGCGCCGTTAAAGCGCTCGCGCAAGCGCTCGAAGCCGACTTCCAGCGCCTGCAGTTCACGCCCGACCTGCTGCCGGCCGACCTGACAGGCTCGGACATCTACCGGCCGGAGGAAGGCGTCTTCCGTTTCCAGCGCGGCCCCCTCTTTCACAACCTGATTCTCGCCGACGAGGTCAACCGCGCGCCGGCCAAGGTGCAATCCGCTCTGCTCGAGGCCATGGCCGAGGGGCAGATCAGCGTCGGGGCGGCAACCTATCCATTGCCGCAGCTCTTCCTGGTCATGGCGACGCAGAACCCGATCGAGCAGGAAGGCACCTATCCCTTGCCCGAGGCGCAGCTCGACCGTTTCATGCTGCACACCCGCGTCGACTACCCCAATCGCGCGACCACGCTCGAGATCATGTCGCTCGCCCGGCGCGAGGCGATCAGCCGGCGGGAGCTGCCGCCGCCGGAGCAGCGGGTGTCGCAGGAAGCCGTGTTCGCGGCGCGTCGGGAAGTGCTCGAGCTGACGCTCTCGGAGCCCGTGGCCGACTACATCGCGGCGCTCGTCGATGCGACGCGCCGGCCGGAGCCCTATAGCGCGCAACTGCGCGAATGGTTGCGCTGGGGCGCCAGCCCCCGCGCGGCGATCGCGATCGAGCGCGGCGCCCGGGCGCTCGCCTGGCTCGATGGCCGCCAGTTCGTGACACCCGAGGACGTGCAGGCGATCGCGCCCGACGCGTTGCGTCACCGCCTGCTGCTCGACTACGCCGCACAGGCTCGGGGCGTATCGGCGCAGGCCTGCACCGAGGAGCTGTTGAGTCGGGTCCCGGCGCCATGATCGTTCCCAACCTCGAGGAGCTGCTGGCGTTGCGCGGCGCCGCGCACGGACTGTCCCTGTACGGCCGCAAGAGCACGCGCGCGACCCTGCTCGGCGCGCAATCGAGCGCCCAGCGCGGGCGGGGATTGGAATTCCAGGAAGTGCGCACCTATGTTGCGGGCGACGATCCGCGCAACATCGATTGGCGGGTCACGGCCCGGCGCGGGCGCCCGCATACGAAGCTCTTTCGCGAGGAACGGGAGCGGCCGGTGTGGCTGCTCGTCGACCTGCAGCCCGGGCTCTTCTTCGGCACGCGCCGGCAACTGAAGTCAGCGCTCGTGGTCCGCGCGGCGGCGCTGCTCGCCTGGGTCACCTGCCTCGGCGGCGATCGCATCGGCGCGGTAATCGCCCGCGGCGCCGGAGAAACCCGGGTCCTGCCGGCTCGCGCCCGGCAGACGGGCGTGTTGCCATTGCTGGATGCGCTGCTGCAGTCCCAACCGACGGCGCCGGGCCAGCCGGCGCCGCTCGCGCTGGAAGAAGGACTGCGCGCGCTCCTGCCGCTCGTGCGCCCGGCCAGCCAGATCCTCGCCATCAGCGATTTCGCCGGCCTACGGCCGCAGGCGGACAGTCTCTGGACGGCGCTCGCCGCGCACACCGACCTGCGCCTCTACTGGGTCACCGATCCGCTGGAGGAAGAGGGCCTGCCGAACGGCCGCTTTCGCGCCGGCCTGCCGGGCCGGCTGCGCATCCTCGAGGGCGCGCGCATCCGCGAGCGTTGGCAACAGGCATGGCGGGAGCGCGAGGCGCGGATCGGCGCCTTGTCGCAGCGCAACGCCGCCCCGGTCGTGAGACTCGACACCCGGGAGCCGGTCGAGACTGTCCTTCGGTCGCTGCTGCGGCCGCGGCGATCGGCGGCATGACCCCCAACTGGATCTCGCAGCTCGCGCCCGCCCATGAGCCGCCGCCCCCGGGCTGGTGGCCACCGGCACCGGGCTGGTGGTTATTGGCGGCGTTGCTGCTCGCCGTCGCGGCGGCGGGCGTATGGTGGTGGCGCGACCCGTACCGCAGGAGCCGGCGCGCGGCGTTGCGCGAGCTGCGCGCCATCCGCGCCGCCGAATCCGATCTCGTCGCGAGCGCGCGCGCCATCGAGAGCCTGTTGCGCCGCTTCGCCATCGCTGTGTTTGGCGGCTCACGCGTGGCACGCCTGACGGGCGGCGCGTGGCTCGCGTTCGTCGCCTCCCAAGGCGGCGCGCCGCTCGGAGGCGAAGTGGGACACTCGCTGCTCTCGACGGCATTCGGCGGCGAGGCGAGCGATGACCGCGCGAGTTGGATTGCGGCCGCCGACGCGTTCGTGCGCGGCGCGCGACCCAAAGCCGCCGCATCACGCCCGGAGAAGCGCTGATGTTTCACCTCGCGTGGCCGTGGATGGCTCTGCTGCTGCCGCTGCCCTGGATCGTGCTGAGAGTGCGCCGGGCCGCCGAGCCGGGCGGCTCGGCCTTATACCTGCCGTTCGCCGATTCGCTCCCCACCCCCGCCACCACCCCGACTCTGCCGCGGCTCGCGGTGGCGCTGTTGGCGGCGACCTGGGCGCTCCTCGTGCTGGCCGCCATGCGCCCGCAATGGCTGGGCCAGCCCCTACCCGTGCCGACGACGGGCCGCCAGATCCTGTTGGCCATCGACTGCTCGGGGTCCATGGCCACCCAGGACATGGGCGGCGCGAGCCGACTCGAAATCGTGCAGATCGTCGCGGGACACTTCATCGACCAGCGGCGCGGCGATCAGATCGGGCTGATTCTCTTCGGCACCCGCCCGTATCTGCAGGCGCCGCTCACGACCGACATCTCGTCCGTGCATCAGTTCCTGGATGAGGCCGTGGTCGGCATCGCCGGCCCGCAGACCGCGATCGGCGATGCGATCGGACTCGCGATCAAGCAGTTGCGCGACCGGGAGCGCACGGGCGGCGCCTCCATGCGCAAGTCCGTGCTGATTCTGCTCACCGACGGCGGCAATGATGCCGGGGTCATGCCGCCGCTCGAGGCCGCGCGGCTCGCAGCGCAGACGGGACTGCGCATTTTCACGATCGGTGTCGGCGCGGCCGAGGAGCAGTCTCTGTTCGGATTCACCTCCGGCAACACCGATCTCGATGCCGGCCTCCTGAAGAAGATCGCCCGCATCACCGGCGGAGAGTACTTCCGCGCCGCCAATCCGGAGGCATTGCAGGCGGTGTATCACCGGATCGACGAGCTCGAGCCGACCGCGGGACACAAGCAATGGCTGCGGCCCGCGGCCGAATGGTTCACCTGGCCGCTGGCGCTCGCGCTGCTCCTCAGCGTACCCGCCGCCTGGCTGATGGCGGAGCGATTCTGACCTCATGAGCCCTTTCCACTTCCTCCATCCTTACTGGCTCATCGCGCTTCCGCCGCTCCTCGCGCTCGCCGTCTGGCTGGCGCGCCGGCGTGGACGTGACGGCCCCTGGCCACGGCTCCTGGATGGCGAGCTGCTGTCGCGGTTACGCCTCAGCGAAGGCGGCGGCGGACGTGCGCCCTGGCTCCTCTTCGGGCTCATCTGGACGCTGGCCGTGCTGGCGCTCGCCGGACCCACCTGGCAACGCCAGATCACGCCGGCCTATCGCTCGCCCGCCGCCTGGATAGTGGCGCTACAGCTCTCGCCCTCCATGGACGCCGCGGACGTGCCCCCGAGCCGGATCGCGCAGGCGCGCTTCGCGATCGACGATCTGCTGTCGGCGGCACAAGATGCCCGCGTCGGCCTCATCGCCTTCGCGGGGGATGCCTACACCGTCGCCCCGCTCACCAGTGACGTCGCCACGGTCCGCAATCTCGCCGAGCCGTTGGCTCCCAGCCTCATGCCCGAATCGGGCGACCGTCTCGCGCCCGCTTTGCAGACGGCAGCCCAGCTGCTGCAGCCGGTGCCGGGAGGAGATCGCCAGGTCATCGTCCTGACGGATGGGATGGCCGATCCGGCCAAGGCCCTGGCTGCGGCGCAACAGTTGCACCAACACGGAATCGCGGTGAGCATCGTCGGCGTGGGCACGAGCAGCGGCGCACCTGAGCCGGACGGCAATGGCGGCTTCGTCCGCACCGCGAGCGGCCAGGTTGTATTGTCACGTCTCGACAGCGGTCTCCTGCGGCAGATTGCGACCGCCGGCGGCGGCCGCTACGTGCCGCTCAGCGCTCTGCCGAAGCTGATCGCGGACCTGCAGCAGTCTGGCTCGCGTGAGATGAGCTCCGGTGTCGCCGCACAGCACGTGAAGCTCGCGAGCTGGCTCAACGATGGCGTCTGGCTCTTGCCTCCGCTGCTGCTCCTGGGCGCGCTCCTCGCCCGTCGAGGTTGGGTATGAAGGCCTCGCGGCTCGCGCTGCTCGCGGCGCAACTTTGCTGCGCGGCACTGATGAGCGAGAGCGCGCTCGCGGGCAGCGCCTCGAGCGTGTGGTCCGACCTCTGGCGCACGCCGGACCAACAGGGGCAGGCGCTGCTCGATGCCGGCGAGCCGGCGCAGGCCGCCGCACGTTTTCACGATCCTCGGCGGCGCGCCTACGCCGATCTCGGGGCAGGCCGTGACGCAGCGGCGGCGAAGCTGCTCGCGCCGTTCACGGATACCGAATCCGAATACAACCGTGGCAATGCGCTCGCCAAGTCGGGGCAGCTGCAGGAGGCCCTGGCGGCCTACGATGCCGCACTGAAACAGGCCCCGGCCGACAGGGATATCCGCCGCAACCGCGACCTGGTGGCGCGCGCCTTGGAGCAACAGCGCCAGTCGCCCCAGTCATCCGGCCGACGCGGGCAGGGGCGTCACGGCTCAGGTGCATCGGGTCCCCAGCGGCAGGGCGCCGCCGGCCAACGGAACGGATCCGGATCGCAGCAGCAGTCAGGCTCCGGCGGTCAACAGTCCGGCGGGGGCGCTCAGGGCGCACCCAACGGCTCGCGCTCCGGCACGGGTCAGTCGGGTCAGTCGGGAAGTGCCGGCGAACAGCCTGACTCACCGCAGGGAGAGGATCGCGGCTCCGGCACCTCCAAAGACTCCGCCGGCGAGGCGCAGCGCGATGCGGAATTCGCCGCCGGCCTCGCGCGCCGCCAGGGACAGCGGAGCGGCTCGCAGAGCGCGAGCCAGGCGCAGGGCTCTCAGCGCAACGGCGCGTCGGGCTCGAAGGGCGCGGCGACCGGGCTCGACAGCGGCCTTCTCGAGGGAGGCACGCGGGTACCGAAGCAGCCGCCCGAGACGGAACGGCAGCTCGCGCTCGATCAGTGGCTGCGGCAGATTCCGGACAGTCCCGCGGGCCTGCTGCAGCGCAAGTTCCTCATCGAGCACATGATGAGACAGCAGGACGACGGTGATGCGCAGGGAGGCGCCCAGTGAGAGCGTGGACCCGGAGGCTTCTGCCGCTCCTCCTCGGCTGTGGGGCCGCGGCGCAGGCACTCGCGGGCGTCACCGCGTCACTCAACGCCTCTCGCGTCGCCTCCGGCGACACGGTGCAGTTGACTCTGGAGCACGACGGCCGGACCAGCGGCCAGCCCGACTTGAGCCCGCTGCAGCGGGATTTCGACATCCTCGCCACCGACAGCAGCACGACCTTCGAGCTCATGAATGGCAGCGCCTCCGAGAAGACACAGGTCGTCCTGACCCTCGCGCCGAAGGTCACGGGGTCTCTGACGATCCCGGCTCTTTCCTGGGACGGCGAGCAGAGCCGGCCGCTCTCCCTCACGGTCACTGGCCCGGGCGGCGCCGGACAGCCGGGCGGCTCGGGCGCGGCGCCGACGGCCAGAGTGTTCATCGAGACGACGACCTCACCGGCACGGCCGTACGTGCAGGCCGCTTTTCACCTGACCGTGCGTCTCTTTACATCCGAGACCCTGTACCACGCCAACCTCGAGCTGCCCGAGAACGGCGACGTTCTCGTCAGGCAGGTCGGCTCGGACCAGCAGGGCAGCACGGAACGCGACGGCCGCAATTATCAGGTGGTCACCCGGCAGTACCTGCTCTTTGCGCTGCACAGCGGCAAGCTCACCCTCCAAGGTCCGGTGCTCAACGCGGAGGTCGCAGCCGGACAGGGGCAATCGTCCTTCGCCAACAATCCGTTCGGCGGCTTTTTCGGCGCCTTTCGCACCGTTCGGCCGCTGCGCGTGCAGGGCAACCCGCTGGTGCTTTCGGTGCGGCCGCGCCCGGCCGGCGCGGTCGGCAGCTACTGGCTGCCGGCCCGTAACGTTACCTTGAGTGCCGCCTGGAGGCCGGCGCAGCTCACGGCCCGCGCCGGAGATCCGATGACCCTGGATCTCGACCTGCAGGCGACGGGGCTGACCGCGGCGCAACTTCCCGATCTCTCGCAGCTCCTCAACTTTCCTTCCGGGCTCAGAGCCTATCCGGATCAACCGAAGCTGGAGGACTCGAGCCAGAACGGCGGCCTGGTCGGCAGCCGCGATCAGACCATCGCCCTGATCGCCGATTCGCCGGGCCACTACACGATCCCGGCGCTCACGGTCACCTGGTGGGACACGCAAAACAACCAACCCCGCACGGCGACATTGCCCGCGCGCACGCTGACCATCCTTCCCGCGGCTGGCAGCAGCGCGCCAGTCAGTACCGCTTCCACCAGCAGTGCTTCCACCGGCAGCGCTCCCGGCAACGTGGCGTCGACGGCAACGCCGGCATCCGCGACACGGAAGTCGCCAGCTCCGGCTGCGTCGGCGCGCCACCCCACATCCGCGCAGTCTCCTTCGGAATGGGAGTGGATCAGCATCGGCTTCGCCATCGCGTGGCTGGCGACGTTGGGAGCGTGGCTCTGGTCGCGTCGCTCGCGACCCGTGCCGCCCGCACCCGGCGCGGACAATCTCTCCGGGCGCTCGCGGCCCGTGACACTGGCCGTCGCTGGCGGCCGGGCACGCGGCCCGCGCGATCCCGCGGCGGCACCCGTGTCTTCAACCCGGCCACTCGTCCCCACTCGGGAGCGCGCGGCATTTCGCACGGCCTGCGAAGCCAACGATGCCCCCGCAGCCAGAGCGCATCTGCTGGCATGGGCCGCGGGACGCTGGGGCACGGTACCAGGCGGTATCGGCGCCATCGCCGCCACGATAGGCGACCCCAACGTTGCCGCGCTGCTCCGCGATCTCGACCGCGCCTGCTATGCCGGCGGCGCGTGGCAAGGGGGTCCGCTCGCCGCGGCTCTCACCGACCTGCCGGCGCCGACCGCCAAGTCCTCGCGCGCGGACCACACGCTCGCGCCTCTCTACCCGGATAGCGCCGATCCGCCCGCGTCAATTCGCCGCCGACGGACCTGATGCCTCGTCCGTGCCTCTCCCGCTCTGCTGCTCCTGTATCCACCGATCGATGACGCGGTCGAGTACCGTGAGCGGCAGGGCGCCGTGCTCCAATACCGCCGCATGGAAGGCCTTGATGTCGAATCGCGATCCCAACGCGTCCTCGGCCTTCTGCCGCAGGCGTTGGATATCCAGCTCGCCGATCATGTAGGAAAGCGCCTGGCCCGGCCACGCGATATAACGGTCGACCTCGGTATTGATGTTCTGCTCGGTCAGCGCACTGTTGTCCTCGAAGTAGCGCACCGCCCGCGCGCGCGTCCAGCCCTCGGAGTGGATCCCCGTGTCCACGACCAGCCGCACCGCGCGCCACATCTGGTAGTCGAGATAGCCGAACTTCGAGTACGGGTCGGCGTAGAGCCCCATCTGATCGCAGAGGGTCTCCGTGTAGAGCGCCCACCCCTCGCCGTAGGAGCTGTAATAGTCGAAGCGGCGGAAGTCCGGCAGGTCCTTCAGCTCCATCGCGATCGGGATCTGCAGCTGATGGCCGGGCCGGCCCTCGTGACAGGTGAGCACCTGGATCTCGTACTTCGGCCGGGTCTGCGGCTCGTAGAGGTTGACGGACATGTAGCCCGCGACGCTCCCGTCCCCCGCCGGCGGATCCGAGTAGGCGGGATAGGTGTCGGGGGCGAGCGAGGCGGGAATCGGCCGCACGCCGTAGGGAACGCGCGGCAGGATCCAGACCGGGAATTCGGTGACCAGGAGCGGGTCCACCCGCTTCGCGGCGGCACGGTAGGCCGCCAGGAGCCGCTGCGGATCCTCGTAGTAGAAGCGGGGGCTCGTGCGCAGATAGCGCACGAAATCCGGGTAGCTGCCCTTGAAGCCGACCTGCTGCAAGACCCGCTCCATCTGCGCATGGATGCGCGCCACCAGGCGCAGGCCGAGCGCGTGTATCTGCCCCGGTGTCAGATCGGTAGTGGTGTACTCGCGCACCTGCAGCGCGTAATAGGCCTTGCCGTTGGGCAGCGCATCCGCCGCGATGCTGGTGCGGCAGTGCGGCAGATACTCGTGGTCGAAGTACTGTTGGAACTCCCGGTACGCCGGCGTGACCTGGCTCGCGATCGCCGCTTTGGCTGCCGCGCGCAGCCGCGCCTGCTCGGCGGGCGGAATGATGTCCGGCATCTCCTTCAGCGGCTCGTAGAACGGACTGCGCGCCGGATCGGTCACGAGGTAAGCGGCGATCTGATGCGGCACTCGCTCCTCCACCACCCGCGGCTCCGTCATGCCGGCCTTCACGCCCTGCCGCAGCAGCGCGATCGTCTCCTCCATGTAAGGCCTGAAGGTCTGCAGGCGATGGATGTAGTTCTCGTAGTCCGCCGCGGTCTGGAAGCGCAGCGTCTGGGTGAGAGTCCTCAGGGTCTGGATGCCGTCGAGCTCGTTGACGGGCATGAGCCAGCCCTTGAGCTCGTAATCCTCGAGCCGCATCCGGTAGCGATACTGGAAGAGGTCGTAGCTGATGCGGTCCTCGTGGCCGAGGAGGCGCCGGTCGATGGCGGCCAGATCCTGCAGCGTCCGGATGTCCTCCTGATGCTCGCGGGCGAGCGTGGCGAGACTCAGGTCATCCCAGGAGCCGTCATATTGATGGAAGCCGTCCGCAGAGGCCTCGAGCGGGTGCTCGCGCATCTCCCGCAGCCATTCGGTCCTGAACAGCTCGTGCAGCGCGACAGCGGCGGGGCTCGCCGGAGCGGCGAGCGCCGGCCCGCCTGCCGCAAGGAATGCACAGATGGAAAGAACGACTGCAACACGAACCATGGCGGCGACTCCCCAACCTGCCGCAATCGGCGGCGACGCAGGCGGGAAAGCTACCACGAAGCGTCGGCGGCGCAGACCTTCGCCGTCGCCTCGCACCCCCCGTTGGGCTCGCGCTAGGCCCGGGTCTTTTCCGGCAAGGCGACGCTGAGCTCGAGCACCTCGTGGCCTTCCTCCTGACCGAGGTTGATCTGCACCGCGTCCGGATCGACATTGACGTACTTGTGGATCACCTGCAGCAGCTCCCGGCGCAGCAGCGGCAGGTAGTCCGGACTCCCACGCGCACTGCGCTCCTGCGCGACGATGATGCGCAGACGCTCCTTGGCGACGCTGGCGGAGGAGGGCGTGCGGCGAAACAGCGCGAGCAGCCCCATGTCAGCCTCCGAACATGCGGGCGAAGAAGCCTTTCTTCGGCTCCTCCAGGAAACGCAGCGGCAGAACCTCGCCGAGCAGGCGCCCCACCGCATCGTCGTAGGCGCGCGAGGCGTCGCTCTCGTCATTCAGGATGACCGGAATGCCGGAATTGGACGCCGCCAGGACTTCAGGGGACTCCGGCACGACGCCGATCACATCGAGTCCCAGGATCTCTTTCACGTCATCCACGCTCATCATCTCTCCGCTCGCGACCCGTCTCGGGTTGTATCGCGTCAGCAGAAGATGTTCCTTCACGCCCCCATTGCCCCGCTCCGCGCGCTGCGTCTTGCTGGCGAGCAGACCGAGGATCCGATCGGAGTCGCGGACCGAGGACACTTCCGGGTTCACCACCACGACCGCGCGATCGGCGTAGTACATGGCGAGGTGCGCGCCCTTCTCGATCCCGGCCGGAGAATCACAGAGGATATAATCGAATCCCTCGGCGATCAGCTCATCCAGCACTCGCTTGACCCCCTCGGCGGTCAGCGCGTCCTTGTCGCGTGTTTGCGAAGCGGCAAGCACGTGCAGCGTCTCCAGCCGCTTGTCCTTGATGAGGGCCTGCTTCAGCGTGCAGTCGCCCTGGATGACGTTGACGAAGTCGTAGACCACCCGCCGCTCGCAACCCATGATGAGATCGAGATTGCGCAAGCCGATGTCGAAGTCGATCACGGCCACGCGCTTGCCGCGCCGCGCGAGACCGCAGGCCACACTGGCCGAAGTCGTCGTCTTGCCGACGCCGCCTTTCCCCGAAGTCACCACAATGATCTCAGCCAATATCGTTGTCTCCGATTGATGTTGGGCGCTGTCTAGGTGCCCAGAGCCGAGAAACGCAAATCATCGCCCTCCAGCCACGCCTGCACCGGCTTGCCGGCGAGCTCCGGCGGCAGGGTCTCGAATACCCGGAACACCCCGGCGACGGAAACCAGCTCGGCGCGGAATTCCTGACAGAACACCCGCGCGCCGGTCTCGCCGCGCGCGCCCGCCACCGCGCGCCCGCGCAGCGCTCCGTAGACATGCACGGACCCATCCGCGATCACTTCCGCACCGGCCCCGACGGTCGCCGTGACCACGAGGTCGCGACCGCGCGCATAGACGCGCTGGCCGGAGCGAACCGGCTGCTGCTGCATCAGCGTCGGCATGCAGGGCTCCGCGCGCTCTGCCGGCTGCACGACCGGGACCGCCTGGGTCTGAGGACGGAAAGGCGCGAGCACGGGCAGCTCCAGCGTCGCTGACAGCGATTCCACCCCAGCGGAGCCGCCGACGAGCCCCACCGGCAGCATGCCGGCGCGCCGCACGACGTCCATCACTGCCCGCATCTCCTCGAGCAGCGGATCCCGGCCGAGCGCGGTCAGGTCCAGACACACGCCGGTGCGCTGGAAGAAAAGCGGCGCGCTCGCCACCTTGCCGGTCAGCTCATCGAGGATCGCTCCCGGATCCGTCGACCGGATGCGCACCTGAATCAGGCCCACCTGTCCAAACCGAATCTCCACGGCCGGCGCTGGCGCGGCGGCATCCACAGGCTGCGTCATCATCGTATCGACGATCCGTCCGAACGCTTGGGCGTGCAATGCGGGATGGACGCGCAGTGTACCGGCTTAATTTCGCCGCCGCACGCCCCGAGTCCCTCCGCGGCTGCCTCTCACGGCCTGCGCCTCGAGAGGGTTCTCCGGCCAGTAGTGCTTGGGATAGCGCCCGCGCAGATCCTTGCGGACTTCCGCATACGCGCCGCGCCAGAAGCTGGCCAGATCGCGCGTCACCTGCACGGGCCGCTGCGCTGGGGAGAGCAGCTTGAACGTAATGGGCACGCGGCCGCCGCCGATCCGCGGGGTTGCCGTGAGGCCGAAGACCTCCTGCAGGCGCACCGAGACCGCGGGCGCGCGCTCCTCGAGGTAGTCGATGCGCACCCGCGAGCCGCTCGGCACCGTGAGATGACTCGGTGCGAGCGCATCGAGCTCGCGCCGCGCATCCCAACTGAGCGGCGCGAGCAGCGCATCGAGCAGCGGGATGCGCGCGAGGTGCTCCCGGCGGGTCACGCCGTCGAGCCAGGGCGCGAGCCACTCGCCGAGCCTCGCCGCGAGCGCCGGATCGGAAAGATCCGGCCCGGTCCATTGAATCTCATCCAGCCGCCGCACGAATGCGACGCGCGCCTGCAGATCGCGCGCCTCGCGGCTCCAGGGCAGCGCTTCGATGCCGAGCTGGCGGATGCCTTGCAACATGGCGGCGCGCGCCTCTTCCCGCGGCACCTCGGGCAGCGCGCTCTCCTCGAGCACGAGGCCGTCGAGCCGCAGCACTCGCCGCGCGAGCACCGCCTGCTCACGCGCATTCCATTCGACCGAGTCGCTGCGCTCCAGGCGCGAGGCCATGAACTCCTCGAGCTCCCCACGGCCGATCGGCGCGGCCAGACGGATGCGCGCGTCCCGCTCGCGGTCGTCGAGGTCCACCGCGACGATCAGCTCCTGGCGCGAGAGGGTTTGCGGCTCCGCGAAATGCGCGCCCCGGCCGTTGGTCAGGGTGAAACGCCCCTCGCCGCCCGCGCGCTGCCGTCCGATGCGATCCGGAAATGCCAGTGCGAGCAGTCCCCCGACCGAAGCGGCCGACGACTCAGGGTCTGCCGGCGCCGCCCGCTTACCGGCATTGTCCCGGCTCCGTCGGTGCGCTTCGCCGGCCTGCGGCCGCAGCTGCCGCAGCAGCTCGCGCGCACCGTGCCGCGCTCGCTGCAACGCCGCGCGATCGATCCCGCCTGATGCGCTCTCGCCCCGTAGCGCCTCGACGCGGCCACGGATGTCCGCGTCCCGGGCTCCCGCGGTCCCGCGCAGCAGATCCCGCTCCGACAGCAGCGCCGCCAGATCCGCGGCGAGCGTCAAGGAATCCATCTCCCGAGCCCGCAACAGCATGTGCGCGAGCCGCGGATGCACACCGAGCCGCGCCATCTCGCGGCCGTGGGACGTAATGCGCCCGCTGCGATCGAGAGCGCCCAATCGCTGCAGCAAATCGCGCGCGCTCGCGAGCATTGCGGCGGGCGGCGGATCGAGCCATCGGAGCGCGGCCGCATCGCGTGCCCCCCAGCTCGCCAGCTCGAGAGCCAGCGGAGTCAGATCCGCCTCGACGATCTCCGGGGGACTGAAGGGAGCGAGGCTGCGCTGCGCGCCCTCGCTCCAGGCGCGATAGCACACTCCCGGCTCCACCCGTCCCGCACGCCCCTGCCGCTGCTCGGCCGAGGCACGCGAGATGCGCTCGGTCTCGAGCCGGCTCATGCCCGTCGCCGGATCGAAGCGCAACCGGCGCACCAACCCGCAATCCACGACCACCCGCACGCCCGGGATGGTGAGACTCGTCTCCGCGATGTTGGTGGCGAGCACCACACGGCGGGGGTCCGACCCCGCCTGGCGGGGGTCCGACCCCGCCTGCCGTGCCTCCGCTGCCGCGGGCCGCAGCGCCGCTTCCTGCTCCTCGCTCGAAAGCTCCCCGTAGAGCGGCAGGATCCGCAACGGCCCCGGGCCGCTCGCGGCGGGCGGCGATCCTTCGAGGAGCGAGCGCACGCGATGAATCTCACGCGCCCCCGGCAGAAATACCAACAGGTCGCCCGGCTCCTCCTCCAACGCCCGCCGGATGATTCTCGCTGTGAGCGCCTCCGGACTCTCCTGCATCCCGCGGCCGGCCCCCGCCTCAGGCAACGGCGGCAGCCCCTTGCCCGCGTATCGCGTCTGCACCGGAAACGACCGTCCGTGCGCTGTCACGACAGGCGCATCGCCGAGCAAGCGCGAGACGGCAGCCCCCTCCAGCGTCGCCGACATGACCAGCACCTTGAGGTCCGGCGCCACACTCTCCCGCGCATCCAGCACCAGCGCCAGCCCGAGATCCGCCTGCAGGCTGCGCTCGTGGTATTCGTCGAACACCACCACTGCAACCCCCTCGAGCGCCGGATCCGTCTGCAGCATCCGTGTCAACACTCCCTCCGTCACCACCTCGATGCGCGTCTCCCGCGACACCTTGGTATCGAGTCGCATTCGATACCCTACTGTCCGTCCGACGCCCTCCCCCAGCGTCTGCGCCATCCGCACCGCCACAGCCCGCGCCGCGAGCCGCCGCGGCTCCAACATCAAGATCCGCTTTCCCGCCGCCCAGCTCTGCTCCAGCAACGCCAGCGGCACGACCGTGCTCTTGCCCGCGCCGGGCGGCGCCGTCAACACGGCCGATGTATGCTCCGCCAGCGCTCGGCGCAATTGCGGCAGCGCGGCATCGATCGGTAATCCTGAGCTCACCGGGAGGCGCTCGCGGCCCCGAATCTCAATGCGGGCGCCTCACCCGCCAAGCCGCATAGGCAAACTCCAGCCACCCCAGGATGAGCGCCGCCCCGCCCACCGGCGTCGCAATCCCGATCCAGCGCGCCGTCGCCCCGAAACTGAGCGCGTACAGGCTGCCGCAGAACAATAGGATGCCGATCGAAAGCACCCACGGCGCCCGGATGAGGCTCTGCATCGCCAACGGCCGGCCCGACACCGCGCCGTCCGCGTGATATCCCCGGCGCAGCAATCCCATGCCGAGCAGCCCCAGCGACTGGTAGAACTGATACCGCACCGCCGTGTAGTAAATGCCCAGCCTGTCCGCGCTCCAATGTCCGGCGAACGCATGGGCTCCCAACGCGCCTGCGACCGTCGCCAATGCCAACAGCACCCCCGCCGCCGGCAGCACCCATCGGCCCTGCGGATCCGCCATCGCGCCCGCCTCCTACGAGCCCGCCTGCCCCGTTCGACTCTCTCCCAGTGCCCCGATCAGCGGCCGGAAGAGATCGAGCGGCACCGGAAACACGATGAGCTGCGACTTGTCGTGCGAGATGTCCGCCAGCGTCTGCAGATAGCGCAGCTGCAGGGAGCTCGGCTGCTGGGCGAGCGCCTGGGCCGCCTCCACGAGCGCCTGCGCCGCCTGCTTCTCGCCATCGGCGTTGATCACCTTCGCGCGCCGGGCGCGCTCCGCTTCCGCCTGCCGCGCCATCGCGCGCACCATGCTCTCGTCGAGATCGACGTCCTTGAGCTCGACGTTCGCGACCTTGATGCCCCACGCCTCCGTGTTCTGGTCGAGGATCCTCTGGATATCGGCGTTCAGCTTGTCCCGTTGGGAGAGCAGGTCATCGAGCTCGTGCTGCCCGAGTACCGAGCGCAACGTGGTCTGCGCCACCTGGCTCGTCGCCTCCCAGGCGTTGGCCACCTGGATGATCGCCCGGCCGGGGTCGACGACGCGGAAGTAGACCACCGCATTCACCTTGACCGACACGTTGTCGCGGGTGATGACATCCTGCTTCGGCACGTTGAGCACGATGACCCTGAGGTCCACCTTGCTCATTCTCTGCAACACGGGCCAGAGCAGGATGATCCCGGGACCGCGGATCCCGGTGAAGCGGCCGAGGGTGAACATCACGGCTCGCTCGTATTCGTTCAGCACCTTGATGGCGCTGAATACCAGGAGCGCGATGATGATGAGAACGACGACGACAGCGTAGGGCATGAGTCTCTCCGGTCGAAGCCGGCTTACCGCAACGGCTCAACCCACAATGTTAGACCTTCCACCTTCACGACACGCGCGGCCTGCCCGGCCTTGAGGGGCGCCGCGCTGCAGGCATTCCACAACTCGCCACCATAGCGCACGCGCCCGCGCGCCCCGAAATCCTCCGCCGCCTCGACCATGGCGCCGAGCATCGCCTGCGTACCGGTCACGACGGGGCTGCGCCTGGCGTGGCTGGCAAGATACACGATCCCGAGAATGACGAGTCCGCCGGCCACCGCGAGCCCACCGATGAGCGGCAGCGCCACCTCGAGGCCCGGCGCCCCCGAGAAGAGAATGAGCGAGCCGACGACGAAGGCGATGAGGCCGCCGATGCCGAGGGAGCCGTAGGCCGGGAAGAAGAACTCCGCGGCCATCATTCCCGCACCGATCACGAGCAGCGCCAGCCCCGCGAAGTTGGTCGGCAGCAGCTGAAAGGCGAAGAGCGCCACCAGCAGCGAGATGACGCCCACCACGCCGGGCAGTACGCCGCCCGGATGATAGCCCTCGAAGATGAGGCCCCAGATGCCGATCAGGAGCAGTCCGTAGGCGATCTCGGGATTGGTGATGATGGCGAGCAGCCGCGTGCGCCAGTCGGGCTTCAGCCACTCGACCTCCACGCCCCGGGTGTCGAGGCGCACCGTCCGGCTGCCGATCTGCGTCGTGCGTCCATTCAACTGAGTCAGCAGGCTCGCGAGGTCCGGCGCGATGATATCGACCACGTGCTGCTGCAGCGCCTGGCTCGCAGGCAGGCTGGCCGCGCCGCGCACAGCCTGCTCCGCCCAGTCGGCGTTGCGGCCGCGGAGCTGCGCGAGACCGCGGATGTAGGCGATGGAGTCGTTGAGCACCTTGCGCTGCTCGGCGCTCATCGGCGGACCCGGCTCGGCGGGCGCCGCCTTGCCGCCCTTGGCGGGACTCTCCACCGGCGGCGCCGGCTCGGAGCCGCCGATCGACACGGGCGTGGCGGCGCCGAGGTTGGTGGCGGGCGCCATCGCCGCAAAGTGGCAGGCGTAGAGGATGTAGGTGCCCGCGCTCGCGGCCCGCGCCCCAGGCGGAGCCACATAGCCGACGACCGGCATCGGCGAGGCCAGGATCGCACTGATGATCTCGCGCATCGAGGTCGCGAGCCCGCCCGGGGTGTCGATCTCCAGGATGACGAAGGGACTGCCGCGCCGCCGCGCGACCTCGAGCCCGTGCTCGATGTACTGTGCGGTCGCGGGCCCGATCGCACCGCGCATCTCGAGGCCGACCGCGGCGGCCGAAAGCGCGGCGACATTTTTGGCGACCGGTGCGGGTGCGATCTTGCCGGCATTGCTCGACGCCGCAGGCTGGCGCACCGACGCTGCGCTCACCCTGGGCTGGCTCAGCGAGAGGGCGAGACCCAGTGCGATCAGGATACCCAGGGCGCCTGTCAGCGGGCCTCGAATCGATGTCGGCCTCGTCATGGGCTGCTCCCGTTTACTTTCTGCGCGTGGTCCGTGGGGTGCGCGGCAAGCCGGTGTGTTGCGTCCTGAAAGTGCCGTGCCTCCGGTCTCCCCTGGCGGCCGGCGCGCCGGTTCCCTGCGGCTGATAGGCCGGCACCAGCTGCTGCCTGCCGTTGCCGATGAGGTCCGCGCGTCCCATGCGCCGCAGCGCCTCCCGCAGCAGCGGCCAGTTGTTGGGATCGTGATAGCGCAGGAACGCCTTGTGCAGCCGGCGCACCTTGAGGCCCTTCGGCACCCGCACCTCGCCGCCCGCGCGGCTCAGGCGCTTCAACGGGTTCTTTCCCGAGTGATACATCGCGGTCGCCGTCGCCATGGGCGAGGGCAGGAACGCCTGCACCTGATCGGCGCGGAAGCCGTTCCTCTTCAGCCACAGGGCGAGCTGCAGCATGTCCTCATCGCTCGTACCCGGGTGGGCCGCGATGAAGTAGGGAATGAGGTACTGCTCCTTGCCGGCCTCGCGCGAGTAGCGGTCGAACAGCGCCTTGAAGCGGTCGTAGGCGCCGATGCCCGGCTTCATCATCATCGACAGGGGTCCCTCCGAGATCGCCTCCGGGGCGATCTTGAGGTAGCCGCCCGTATGATGCTGGGCCAGCTCCTTCACGTACTGCGGCGACTCCACGGCGAGGTCGTAGCGCACGCCGGAGGCGATGAGCACCTTGCGGATCCCCGGAAGCTCGCGCACCTTGCGGTAGAGATGGATCAGGGGCGCGTGATCGGTGTCGAGATTGGGACAGATCCCCGGATAGACGCACGACGGCCGGCGGCAGGCGCTCTCGATCTCCCGGCTGCGGCAGGCGAGCCGATACATGTTGGCCGTGGGGCCGCCGAGGTCGGAGATGACACCGGTGAAACCCGGCACCTGGTCCCGGATCGTCTCGACCTCCTTGAGGATGGAGCTCTCGGAGCGGCTCTGGATCACACGCCCCTCGTGCTCCGTGATGGAGCAGAAGGTGCAACCGCCGAAGCAGCCACGCTGGATGGCGACCGAGAAGCGGATCATCTTGTAGGCGGGAATGTTGGCATTCCCGTAGCCCGGATGGGGGCGGCGCTGGTAGGGCCGCTCGTACACCCAGTCCATCTCCGCCGTCGTCAACGGAATGGGTGGCGGGTTGAGCCACAGCTCGGTATCGCCGTGGCGTTGCACCAGAGCGCGGGCATTACCGGGGTTCGACTCCAGATGCAGAATGCGGTTGGCATGGGCATAGAGCACCGGATCCGCGGCCACCTGCTCGTAGGACGGCATGCGGATGACGCTGCGTCCGCGGTCGGCGTTCCTGACGCGCCGCACGAAGCGCACGACCTTCTCCGCAGCCTGCGGGCGGCTCGATGCGCCCTGCGACGGCTGCGGCGCCGCCGCGCCCGGCGATGCGGCCCGCTCGGACTCCATGGCATAAGGATCCGGGTGTGGCGTGACGGGCCCGGGCGCATCGAGATGCGTCGAGTCGATCTCGATCCAACCGTCAGGCACTGACTTGCGCGCATACGCGGTGCCGCGCACGTCCGTGATGTCCCGGATCGACTCCCCGGCGGCCAGGCGATGGGCGATCTCGCAGATCTGCCGCTCGCCGTTGCCGAAGATCAGCAGGTCCGCCTTGGCGTCGAGCAGGATCGAGCGGCGCACTTTTTCCGACCAGTAGTCGAAATGCGCGATGCGCCGCAGCGATGCCTCGATCCCGCCGATGACGATCGGCACGTCCCGAAAGGCTTCCCGCGCACGCTGCGCATAAACGATCACCGACCGGTCGGGCCGCTTGCCGCCGATGCCTCCGGGTGTGTAGGCGTCATCGCTGCGCAGCCGGCGATCGGCCGTGTAGCGGTTGACCATGGAGTCCATGTTGCCGGCGGTGATGCCGAAGAAGAGGTTGGGCCGGCCCAGGGCCGTGAGCGCATCCGCCTCATGCCAGTCGGGCTGCGCGATCATCCCCACCCGGAACCCTTGCGCCTCGAGCACGCGGCCGATGATGGCCATGCCGAAGCTCGGATGGTCGACGTAAGCATCGCCGGTCACGACGATGATGTCGCAGCTGTCCCAGCCGAGCTCCTCCATCTCGGCCCGGGACATGGGCAGGAAGGGCGCGGTGCCGAAGCGCTCGGCCCAGTGCTTGCGATAGCCGGTGATGTCGCGGGCGGATTCCATACGGGCTCAATACAGGAGGTACGCCTGCCGCTCCTCGCTCCACGCGGCCTCGTCTTTCGCCGCGAGCGCCTCGAGATCCCCGGGCACGGCCGCCGGATCATCGACCCAGCGCCGCAGCAGATCGCCGCCGTTGATCACGTCGATCGCCAGCCGGTCGCGCTCATACTCGTAGGGGAAGTCCCGCCACAGCGGATAGTCGGGCTCGAGGCGCCGCAGGGCCTTGAACACCAGCGTCATCAGCCGCCACGGGTGGAACGCCTCATGCTCGTAGTAGACGGAATCCTCCACGTGGAACTGCGCGCCGGCGCAGAGCTTGCCGGCGTGCTTGTGGAAGGTGGGCTCGAACCAGCAGGCCCTCGCCCGGCAGCCCCGCATCCAGGCCGGCGCCAGCTCGCGCATCGCCGCGAAGAGCGCGCGCAGGTCGAGATCGGGCGCACCGAAGAGCTCCAGCGGGCGGGTGGTGCCCCGCCCCTCCGACAGGGTCGTGCCTTCCAACATCACCGTGCCGGGGTAACAACGCGCCATCCACAGCGTCGGCGCATTGGGGCTCGGGTTGACCCAGGTGCGCCGGCCGAGAGGCCACCCGTAACCCGGCGCGGCATGAGGCTGCCAACCATCGAGCGCAATGATCTGGCAGTCGACGTCGAGCTTCAGCGTCGAGACGAACCACCGCGCCAGCTCACCGAGGGTCAATCCGTGGCGCATGGGCATCGGCCCGGGCCCGACGAAGCTCTCGCAACCCGGACGCAGCGACAGTCCCTCCACCGGCCGGCCGATGGGATTGGGGCGATCCAGCACCCACACGGTCTTGCGCCGCCTCGCGGCTTCCTCCAGGACGTATCGCAGGGTCGTGACGAACGTGTAGATGCGGCAGCCGACGTCCTGCAGGTCGACCAGCAGCACATCGAAGCTGTCCATCATGCCTTCCGTCGGCCGCCTCACCTCCCCGTAAAGGCTGAAGACCGGAATCCCGAGCAGCGGATCGATGAAATCCGAGGACTCCACCATGTTGTCCTGCTTGTCGCCCCGCAATCCATGCTGCGGCCCGAAAGCAGCGGTCAGCCGGACATCGCCGAGCGCCGCCAGAGCATCGAGGGAATGCGTGAGGTTGCGCGTCACCGAGGCAGGGTGGGCCAGCAACGCCACACGCCTTCCGGCGAGCGGCTTACGCAGCTGCGGCTCCTCGAGCAGGCGATCGATGCCGAACTTCATACGGGATTCTGCGAAGGGGTGTGCAGCTCGAGCACGAGCGAAAAGCTCTCGGGGTGATGGAAATCCGGCCGGCCGGGCGGGTGGCGCAGCGCCCAGTATGACAGCCTGCCCTCGAGGTCCTCCACTACCGCGCTCAGTGCGATCCGCAGCCGCGGCTCCTCGCAAGACGCGATGACGCTCGCCGGCACCTCGGCCTGCAGCTCGAGCTCCTTCCCGGTACGGCGCAGCGCCAGCCGCGGCGCCACGTCCGCAGCCGCCGTCATGCCCCGCCGGTAGGAATCGAAGCGATAAGCCGCCCATTGGCCCGACGGCGAGAAATTGAGCTCCAGATACCCGGGCGCTCGTGCCGTCCCGATGAACGCCTCGAAGCAGGTGTGCGCCCAGAGCTCATCCGCCCTGCCCGCGCCCGCCATCGCCTGCGGGATACGCAGGCGTCGCAAATCCGCCTCCAGCACGTACTGCAACCGCAGCGAATCCGGTCCGGCCGGCGCCGCGCAAGCCAGGACACGCCGTACCCCTTCGCCGGGGAAATCCGGATGCGCCAGCAGAGGCACGTGCGAGGGTTCCCATTCGGCCATGGCTCATCTTACGGCGCACGGGTGCGACGGCAACCCGTTTCGATCACCGCCTATACCGCGCGGACGACGTTGTCCGTACGATGCGCGTGCGCGGCACCAGGCGATCTTTCAAACGACGACTCGCGGCAGATCGGGGAGATATCGAGCAATGACTGAGCCTTCGAAAACGACCGCTCCAACCCCCGCGCAGGCGGCGGGCATTGCGCCAGCGAGCCTCCTCTCCCAGCTCGGCATGATGGCCCGGGCGCTCTGGACCTCTCCGGCTCGCAATGCGGTCGTTGCGCTCACCGCCCTCGCAACCGCCGTCATCGTGGTGACCGCATATGGTCAGGTGCGCCTGAACCGCTGGAATCAGCCGTTCTACGACGCTCTGTCGCGGCGCAATCTGCATGAGTTCGCGATGCAGCTGCTCGTGTTTGCCGTGATCGCCGGCTCGCTGCTCCTGCTGAACGTCGCCCAGCGGTGGCTGGGGGAGATGTTGAAGCTGAAGCTGCGCGAAGGTCTGGTGCATGACCTGGTGCAAGGATGGATGCAGCCGCGGCGGGCGTTTCAGCTGGAAAGCGCGGGCCCCATCGGGGTCAATCCGGACCAGCGCATGCACGAGGACGCACGTCATCTCAGCGAGCTCTCGGGCGATCTCGCGCTCGGGCTGGTGCAGGCCTCGGCTCTGCTCGTGAGCTTCGTCGGCGTCCTCTGGTCGATCTCGAGCGGCTTCACCCTGAGGATCGGCGGCGTCACGCTGGCACTGCCGGGCTACATGGTCTGGGCCGCCTTCGTGTATGCGTTCTCCGCCTCACTCCTGACCTATTGGATGGGCCGCAGGCTCATCCCGGACAACGCCTCCCGCTACGCGCGCGAGGCCGATCTGCGCTACACGCTGGTGCGTGTGAACGAGCACATTGATGCCATTACCCTCGCGAGCGGCGAGGCCGACGAGGCACGGCGCATCGAGCGCGACCTGGGGGCGGTGCTTGCGGCCATGCGCCGGCTGGTCACGGGACTGACGCGTCTCACCTGGGTGACGGCCGGATACGGCTGGGTGACGCTGGTCATTCCCATCCTGGTCGCGGCGCCGCTTTATTTCGGCGGCGACCTCTCCTTCGGCGGCCTCATGATGGCGGCGGCGGCCTTCACCCAACTCCAATCGTCGCTCCGCTGGTTCGTCGACAATTTCAGCACCATCGCCGATTGGCGCGCGACGCTGTTGCGCGTCGCGGTGTTCCGGCGGGCGATCGTCGAGGCCGAGGTCCTGCACCGCACGGAAAGCCGGATCGAGCTCCGCGACAGCGACTCGGGCCGAACCGGCGCGGCGGCGCAGGCTCTCATCATCGATCATCTGGAGATTGCCTCGCCCTCCGGCTGCATCCGGCTCGAAGGCGGCCGGGTGGAGATCAAGGCCGGCGAGCGCGTGCTCGTGATCGGCGAGACCGGCGCTGGCAAGACGTTGCTGTTTCGCGCCCTGGCGGGGCTGTGGCCCTGGGGCGCCGGGCGCATCGGCCACCCAGGGGAACAACAGCTTTATTGCATGCCGCGCACGCCCTATCTGCCGGCCGGCACGTTGCAGGAAGCGCTGGCCTACCCGTCCCCCGTGGCTCGTTTCGGGCAGCCGGCCTATGCGGCGGCATTACGCCGGCTGGGCCTCGAACGCCTGGTACCGATGTTGGATGAGACCGCCCGTTGGGATCACACGCTCAATGAGGACGAGCAGCAGGCAGTCGCTTTCGCGCGTTTGATGTTGCACGTACCCCGCTGGATCCTGGTGGATGAAGCGCTCGATTCCATCGATCTGCAGACGCGCGAGCGGATCGTGGACCTATTCTCGCGGGAGCTCGCGGAATCGGCCCTCATCTACATCGGGCGCGCCGATCCGAAGGGCGGGTTCTTCTCCCGTGTCCTGCACCTCGTCAACGATCCGGCGGCACGCCGTCTCCCCCGGCATCGGGCCGAGCAGCCGCGCGTGGCACGGCTTCACCCGCCGCCCGCCGCGGCCATGTGACTTCCTCAGCGCCGCTTGGGCGCGCGCCGGCGCGGCGGCAATTCGACCTCTTCCGCACGCCAGGGCCTGCCCTGGCGCTCCTCGATGTATGCACGGATCAAACGCCGTACGACCTGCGACGGCGTTGCGTCCTCCTCGGCGCAGAGGCGCTCGAATACGGCTTTCTTGCGCGGGTCGATGAGGATCGTCAGGCGGGCGGTGCGGTTTTCGAGTGCCACGGGGCTTCCGGAGTATTGTGATCCGCTTCACATTGGAGCGCCATCATATGATAATACGATGCACATGCTGGGTGAACATCCCCCTGGGGTCCTCCGCCTCCCGGGCAGCGACGCCCCAGCTCCCGGAACGTGATCGCAAGCCTCTCATCGCCTCTCGCTGACTGTCTCGGCCTACTCGCGGCCTGGCTGGCCGTAGGGGTCGCGGGCCTGGGGCATCCGCGCAGCGTCCGCTATGCGGGTCGCCTGCTGTTCGCGCTCGGCGCGCTCGTTGGGCTCGCATTGGCCGCTGCCGCCACATGGAGCCTCCTGCGCGGCGTCACGGAGACGCTGGTGCTCCCGATCGGCCTGCCCGATCTGCCGTTCCACGTGCGGCTCGATGCGCTGTCGGCGGTTTTCCTCCTCCTGCTCGGCGCCGCCGCGGCGGGCGTGTCGCTTTTTTCGGCCGGCTACTTCCGCGACAGCGACGGCGTGGCGCCGGGCCTGCTGTGTCTGCAATACCACGTGTTCCTCGCGAGCATGGGACTGGTGCTGATCGCGGACGATGCCTACGCGTACATGGTCGGCTGGGAGCTGATGGCGCTCTCGTCTTACTTCCTCGTTACCACCCAGCACCGCATCCCGGAGATCCGCAGCGCAGGCTTCATCTATCTGCTCATGGCGCACGTCGGCGCACTCGCCATCCTGCTGTCGTTCGGGATCCTGCAGGGCGGAAGCTGGCAATTCACCTTTGCCGCCATGCGCGCGGCGCACCTCTCGCCCGCCTGGGCGACCGGAGCCTTCCTGCTCGCGCTCCTCGGCTTCGGCGCGAAGGCCGGCCTCGTGCCGCTCCACGTCTGGCTGCCGGAAGCGCATCCCGCCGCCCCCTCCCCGGTATCGGCGCTACTTTCCGGGGTGATGCTGAAGACCGCCGTCTACGGAATGCTGCGCATCACGTTCGACCTGCTCGGGCATCCGCTCTGGTGGTGGGGACTCCTCCCGCTCGCGGCCGGCCTCCTGACGGCGCTCTATGGGGTGGTGTTCGCCGCGGTGCAGACGGACATGAAGCGCCTCCTCGCCTACTCCTCGATCGAGAACGTCGGCCTGCTCTTCACCGGCCTAGGCCTCGCCGTCGTGTTCTTCGGCGTCGGCATGCCGGCGCTCGCGGCGCTGGCACTGATCGCTACGCTCTACCATTCCCTCAATCACGCCGCGATGAAGAGCCTGCTCTTCCTCGGCACGGGCTCGGTGCTGCACGCGACGGGCCAGCGCAACCTCGGGCGCCTCGGCGGGCTCATCCATCGCATGCCGTGGGTGGCAGCCCTCACGCTGGTGGGTGCGCTCGCCCTGGCGGGTCTGCCGCCGCTCAACGGCTTCGTATCGGAATGGCTGCTGCTGCAGTCGTTCCTCTTCGCCGATGAGATTCCGCGTGCCTTCGTCAATCTCCTGATCCCGCTCGGCGCCGCGGTGGTCGCGCTCTGCGCGGCGCTCGCCGGCTACGTGATGGTGAAGTTCTACGGCGTCATCTTTCTCGGCCAGCCGCGCGAGAGCTCGCTCGCGCAGGCGCACGACTGCGGCTGGCTGGAACGCCTGGGGTTGAGCTGGCTCGCCGTCCTCTGTCTCGCACTCGGGCTGGCTCCGGTGCAGGTCATCTCGGCGCTGGCGCCGGTGACACGGCAGCTCACGGGAAGCGCGCCGCCGCAGGGCGGCGCGTGGTGGCTCCTCGCGCCGGTTCCCGGCCGGGCGGTGTCATATTCACCGCTCGTTTTCCTCCTGGCCGGCGTCGCAGTCATCGCCCTGACCGGCCTTCTCGTCCGCATCTTCTATCACGGGCGCGTCCGGCGGGCGCGCCCGTGGGACTGCGCCTTCGGTGAGCTGACCCCACGAATGCAGGACACGGCGGAGGGCTTCGGCCAGCCGATCCGCAACATCTTCCAGTCGTTCTTCGCCATCGAGCGCGAGCTGCCGACGCCCTTCGACGCGGCGCCTCGTTATCGGATCGCGATCTCGGACCGGATCTGGCGGGCTCTCTACCAGCCGATTGCCGGTTGGACGCGGCGGATCGCCGATGCGATGGCGGTTCTGCAACAGGGTCGCATCGCGGCGTACCTGCTCTACAGCTTCGCGACGCTCGTCTTCCTGCTCGCCGTGGTGCTCGCAACATGAGGCTCGCTCCGCTGGTGGCCCAGGCGCTCGAGATCGCAGTGGCGCTCGCCGCCGCGCCGCTCTTCCTCGGCTGGGTCAACCAGTGCCGCGCGTGGCTCGCCAATCGCAATGCGCCGAGCATGCTGCTGCCGTACCGCAACATCCGCAAGCTCTTCCACAAGGACGCGGTGCTGGCCGAAAGCGCGTCGCCGCTCTTTCGCATCGCCCCGTATGTCGTATTCGGCGCGATGGTGGTGGCCGCCGCCATCATCCCGTCCCTTGCCGGCCGCCTGCCGCTCGTCGTCGCGGCGGATGCGATCGCTCTCGTGGGTCTTTTCGCGACCGCCCGGGTGTTCCTGTCGCTTGCCGCCATGGACGTCGGCACGGCGTTCGGCACGCTCGGAGCACGTCGCGAAATGATGATCGGCTTCCTGGCGGAGCCGGCGCTTCTCATGGTCATCTTCGTCGCCTCGCTGATCTCGGCGACCACGGCGCTGCCGGCGATCTCCGCGCACCTCGCACGCGAGCAGCTCGCGATAGATCCGAGCCTCGCCTTCACCGCGATTGCCTTCACGCTGGTGCTGCTCGCCGAGAATGCGCGCATTCCGGTCGACAACCCGGCGACGCACCTCGAGCTCACGATGATCCACGAGGCGATGTTGCTCGAGTACTCGGCGCGACACCTGGCGCTCATGGAGTGGGCCTCGGCGCTGCGCCTCTTCAACTATGCCTGCATCGGTTTCGCACTCTTCGTCCCCTGGGGAATCGCGGCCCGGGACATCGGACCGCTCGGCCTGACCCTCGCCATCCCAGTGCTCGCCCTGAAGCTCGCCGCCGCCGGTGGCGGCCTCGCCGTCCTGGAAACCGTTTCCGCGAAGCTGCGCGTGATGCGGGCCCCGGAGTTTCTCGCAACCGCCTTCCTGTTCGCGGTTCTCGGACTCCTGGTCCACGTTCTTCTCGGAGGCGCCTGAGACCGTCGTGACACACCTCCCCTTCAACCAGCAGCTCCTCAACGCCTGCGCAGCGCTGCTGCTCCTCCTCTCGTTCGCGATGCTGTCGCAGCGCCGCATCGTGAGCCTGGTGAGCCTCTATGCGGTGCAGGGCGCCGTTCTCGCGGCCGCAACGCTCCTGCTCGCGTGGCGCACCGGTGAGGGGAATCTGTATGTCTCAGCCCTCCTCACCCTCGCTCTCAAGGTCGCATTCCTCCCCTGGCTGCTGCACCGGCTCATCCGGCGGCTGGAGGTCTACTGGGACACCGAGCCGCTGCTCAACATCTCGGGGACGATGCTCGCGGGAATCATGATCGTCGTGTTCGCCTTCGGCCTGGCGCAGCCCATCACGCAGCTCGCGAGCACGACGATGCGCAATGCCATCGGCATCGCGGTCGCGGTGGTACTGCTCGCCTTCCTCATGATGATCACGCGCCGCAAGGCGATGTCGCAGGTCATCGGGTTCCTCTCGATGGAGAACGGCCTCTTCTTCGGCGCCATGAGCGCCACCTACGGCATGCCGATGATCATCGAGCTCGGCGTGGCGCTCGATGTCCTCGTCGCCGTGCTCGTGCTCGGCGTCTTCTTCTTCCAGATCCGGGAGCAGTTCGACAGCCTCGACCTGCATCACCTGGAGCGCCTGAGCGAGCGGCGATGATCGAGCTTTTCTGCCTGCTCGCATTTCCCGCCGCCGGCGCGATCACGCTCGCCTTCTGGGGCGCGCGGCGCGCTGCGCCGGAGATCAATGCCGCATTCAGCCTCGGCACCTTCGCCGCGGCGTGCGCGCTCACGGCGCGGATCGTCGGCCGGGGACCTGATCTCCTCTGGCGCGAGCAGTTCTTCATCGACCCCTTCAACGTCTTCCTGGTGGCGCTCACCGCCTTCGTCGGCTTGACGACCGCGCTGTTCTCCAGGCCATACATGCGCGTGGAGGCGGCCCACTCGCGAGTGACTCCGGGGCGGCTGCGCCTCTACCACAGCATGTATCAGCTCTTCATGCTGACGATGCTTACCGCGCTCACCACCAACAACATGGGGCTGCTCTGGGTGGCGATGGAAGGGGCCACCCTGTCCACCGTGCTCCTCGTGACGCTCTACCGCACGCCGCAGAGCCTGGAGGCGGGGTGGAAGTATTTCATTCTCTGCGGCGTCGGCATCGCGCAGGCGCTGTTCGGCACGATCCTCCTCTACTTCGCCGCCGAGAAGGTGCTCGGCGCCCAGGGGGTGACGGCGCTCCTCTGGACGCACCTCGATGCGGTCAAATCGCAGCTCGAGCCCGCGGTGCTCGCGCTGGCCTTCGTGTTCCTCCTCGTCGGGTACGGCACCAAGGTGGGACTCGCTCCGCTCCATAGTTGGCTGCCGGATGCCCACGCGGAGGGCCCAACGCCGATCTCCGCCGTCCTCTCGGGACTGCTGCTCAACGTGGCGCTCTACGCGGTGGTGCGCTGCAAGGTGCTCGTCGAGGGATCGCTGCACTCGACGCTCCCCTCGCGGATGCTCATGGGATTCGGGCTGCTGTCGGTCGTGCTCGCGGCCTTCCTCCTCCTTCGTCAACGCGACATCAAGCGGCTCTTCGCCTACTCCTCGATCGAGCACATGGGACTCGCCACCTTCGCGTTCGGCCTCTCCGGACCCGTGGCAACGTTCGCGGCGCTTCTGCACATGACAGTGCACTCGCTCACCAAGTCGGCAATCTTCTTTACCGTAGGGCACGCGGCGCAGAAGGCGGGATCGCAGCTCATGGACGACATCCGCGGGCTCATCACGCTCTCACCCACGGTCGGTTGGGGCCTGATGCTCGGCTCTCTCGCGATCCTGGGATTGCCGCCGTTCGGGGTGTTCGCGAGTGAGTTCCTGATCCTGACGACCGCCATGCGGGAGCAGCCGTGGTCGATCCCCATCCTGCTGCTCGCGCTCGGCGTTGCCTTCGCGGCCATCTTCGGCCGGGTACAACCCATGGTGTTTGGCGAGACGGCGGGACGCCGGTTGCCCCACTCGCCCGCCTTGCTGCCGGTGTTCGCGCACCTCGCCCTCGTGCTCGTGCTGGGGCTTTATATCCCGCCGTATCTTGCCGACTGGTATCGCGCGGCGGCGCACTTGATCGGGGGGCCCTGAGCCATGCCGCTGGCGAAATGGTGGGACCGGGCGCGGGAGCTGCCGGGGGCGCCGCGCACCCGGGGCCTCGGACTGACGGCGGAGGACTGGAGCCGGTGCGCGGCAGATGTTGCCGCGAGCGGCGGACGCCTGCTCGCCATGTGGGCCTCGGAATGCGGCGATTGCGACAACGGCGCCACGATCCATGCCGCATTCCTCGCGGATCGGGGCGTGCTCGTCATCGAGCTATCTGTCAGTGGCGCCCGCGCGCCGGCGGCGGAGCCGTTCGACTATCCTGGCATCGAGTCGCTCTTTCCCTGCGCCTCCCGCATGCAACGGGCGATCTTCGATGTCTCGCGCGTACGCTCGAGCGATCCTGATCGGCGCCCTTGGCTGCGGCATCCGCCCGAGGGCCCGGAGCTCGTTCGCGTCGCAGGCGAAGGGGTGCACGAGATCGCGGTGGGGCCGGTGCACGCCGGCACCATCGAGCCCGGACACTTCCGCTTCTCCGTCGTCGGGGAGAAGGTGCTGCGGCTGGAGGAGCGCTTCGGTTACACGCACAAGGGCGTCGAGCGGCGCTTCACGGAGCTGCCGCTCCTCGAGGGCCATCGGCTGGCGGCCCGGATCGCCGGTGATTCGGCGGTCGCCTATTCCTGGGCATATTGTCAGGCGCTCGAAGGGATGGCCGGCTGCGCCATTGCGCCGCGCGCGGCGGCGTTGCGGGCGATCCTGCTCGAGCTCGAGCGCATCGCCAACCACCTGGGCGATGTGGGCGCGCTCGCCAACGATGCCGGCTTCGCATTCGGGCTCGCACAGTTCTCGCGCATCAAGGAGGAGCTCTTGCGCGCCCTCTCGCACGCGTTCGGACAGCGATATCTGCTGGATGCCGTGGTTCCCGGAGGAACCCGAGGCGACGTTTCCGCAGCAACGGCCGAGAGCCTCGCCGCCCGCATCATAGCCATCGGCAAGGAGGCAGCGGAGCTTCGAGCCATCTACGAAGAGCACTCGGGAGTGAGGGACCGCTTCGCCGGCGCCGGCATCCTGACGCCGGCGCTCGCCTCACGACTCGGTGTCCTCGGCCTGGCGGGCCGCGCGAGCGGCCAGGCGCTCGATACGCGAATCGACTTCCCTTCCGCGCCTTACGATAAATTGCCGCCGGCGAGGATTCTCCGTCAGGAAGGCGACGTGGCGGCCCGCGTCGCGGTTCGATTCGATGAGCTCGCGGAGTCCTGCCGGCTGGTCGAGAGCCTGCTCGGATCCCTGCCTTCCGGCGCGCACCTGGGCCCGATTCGAGTCCCCGCGGATGGCTCCTTCGCCACGGGCCTCATCGAAGGTTGGCGCGGCCCGGTGTTCGTGGCCCTGGAGGCCGGACCCGAGGGCAGGACCCGGCGCTGCCACGCGCACGATCCTTCCTGGCAGAACTGGCCCGCGATCGAGCACGCGATCCTCGGCAACATCGTCGCCGACTTCCCGCTCATCAACAAGTCCTTCAATCTGGCCTACAGCGGCGTGGATCTGTGAGCGAGCCGTCGCGCATCCCGGGCACTGACTGACATGCTGAAGACGCTCCGTAAAATCTGCCAGGTCGGCGTGGTCTCCGAGGCCGCGCCGCCACCGGATGAGCTGCTGCGCGCGCGGGCCGCGCTCGATGAGAGCATCCGCTCCGTTCTCGGCCGCGCCCTTTGCATCCGCCACGTCGATGCGGGCTCCTGCAACGGTTGCGAGCTCGAGATCCAGGCGCTCAACAATCCCTACTACAACCTCGAGGGCCTCGGAATCCGCTTCGTCGCGAGTCCCCGGCACGCCGACCTGTTGCTCGTGACAGGTCCGGTCGCGGCCAACATGGAGGCGGCGCTGCGGCTGGTCTACGCGGCCACGCCCGACCCGAAGCTGGTCGTGGCGCTCGGCGACTGCGGCTGCACGGGTGGGATCTTCGGCGAGCGGGGCGCGACCCGCGGCCGGGTTTCCAACATCATCCCGGTGGACGTCGCCGTGCCGGGCTGCCCGCCGAGCCCGGCGCGGATCATACAGGGCATTCTGACGGCGATCGCCGGTGCCGGCAGGGCGCCAGCCTAGCGCATGTCTTTGGCTGCGAAGTCAACCATCGTGCCTGGCTCGAGAATGGGCCGCATGAGAGTCTGTATCCGCTGGAGCTCCGGGGAAACCGGCATCGGACGAACCTGGCTACCCAGTTCGAGAAGCGGGTGGGAGCGGGAATCGAAAGCGGGCCATCCCGGCAGGCCCGGCGCTGACGGATGGCCGGTCTTCGCAAAGTCCGTCCAGTATCGCCGCAGCATCTCGCCGAATCGGCCTTGATCCTTCATGGGCTGCCAATCCCCCGGAAAGCGGTCACTCAGAAAGTACAGCTCCTCGCCGTGCTCGGCGCCAAGGGGCGCGCGTTTGCCTGCGTCGACCCAAGTCAAACGGTACAGATACGACGGTTCATCGATGCGGGCCATGGAGCGGGCCATCGACCACGCGCCGTACGCGAACATGCCGCTCTGAAGCTCGAGGAACTCTCGATGAACCCTCGCATTCGAATACGCCGGCCACAGCCGGAATTCCTGCTTTGCGAAAGGTCCCGTGTCGTGGCGGAGATATTTCCAGTAGTCGGCAAGGGTCTGCGGCCCCGGTCCAAAGACCGTTGCCTCGTCGGCATTGCTTCCCACTAGAACCGGCACGCGTGCCTGCTCTCCCCGGGCGAAGACAGATGCGGGCTGCTTGCGAATCACCCAACCGTCGACTATGGCGCCAAATTGAAGTCGCGGATCATGCCGCCAAACGCTCAGAATCCTCGCCGCGGAGATGGCGCGGAGGCTCCTCACCGCCCCGGGCCCGGCTTTAACGCCGAGATCGGCTGCCAGTCGCTCGCCGTTGGAATAGCCGCTGCCTTCGATTCCGCTGAAGTGGATCGGTGTGCGCATATCGGCCAACAGCGCGCTTTCGCAATCTCCGCTTTCCACGATCGCCGCGTGAAACAATCCACGTGCAAGAGGCGAGGTCATCAGCAGGCAAATATCGAATCCTCCCGCTGACTGCCCCATGACGGTAACCCGCTTCGGATCGCCGCCGAACGCGGAAATGTTGCTTCTCACCCACCGCAGGAGCGCAATTTGGTCGAGTAGCCCGTAATTTCCCGACGATTCATGGGGCGAAGCCGCCGTCAATGCCGGGTGCGCAAAGAAGCCAAAGGGACCCAGGCGATAATTGGCGGTGACGACGACCACTCCCAAGCGAGCGAGAGGCGGCCCGAGCGGAGTGAGCTGCCCATAGCCGGCGACGTTCCCACCGCCATGAAAGTACACGATGACCGGGAGCCTCGCGGCGGAGGATGGCTTTGAAGTCCAGATGTTGAGGAACAGGCAATCCTCGCTCCATACCGGGTAGGGAAGCCAGTTGGCGGGCACTTGCGGGCAAGCCGGACCGTATTGGACCGTCTTGCGTACACCGATCCACGCCCTGGCGGGACGGGGTGGTTGCCAGCGCAGAGCGCCGACTGGCGCAGCCGCATACGGGATACCGAGGAACGCCGCTCCGTCCGGCAAGGCCGGTACGCGCATGCCTCGCACGATCCCAGCGCGGGTCACTGCTTCCGGTGAGCTCCGCGTCGGTGCCGTGCGGGCAAACGCAGTCGCTACGGATGCCAGCACGATGGCGCAGAAGGCAGACCGGCCCATGGAACTTCCGCCGAGTCGGTGATGGGGTCTCTTCATGGGGAAAGAGTGGCTCTTGCCGCATGAGCTGACCTTCGATATTGTGACAATTAATGTCGCAAAAGCGTCAGCCCGCGGCCATCGACGAGACGCTCAGGCAAAAGGGCGCGATTACGACCCTGGCGCGCGATTACGCGGCCGGACATGCGATCTCGAGGCACTATCACGACCGGGATCAGCTCATCTACGCGAGCCGCGGTGTGATGACTGTTGGCACCCCGGATGGAACGTGGGTGGTGCCAACCCATCGAGCGGTCTGGGTTCCGGCGGGCATTGCGCACCGGATCAGGATGTCCGGCATCGTCGAAATGCGCACCCTTTACCTCGCCTCGGGCGTGGCAAAGCATATGCCCAAGAAGTGTTGCGTGGTGAATGTATCGCCGCTGCTGCGGGAGTTGATCATGGCGGCGTGCCGCCACGGCAATCTCCACGGGGCGGTATCGTCACAGCGCCACATCATGCAGATGATCGCCGATGAGCTGAGCGGCGCGGAAACTCTCGCCTTGCGATTGCCTCATCCTTCCGACCCACGTGCCGCGAAAGTTGCCGCGGTGCTGTTGAATAGGCCCGACGATCCGCGAACGCTGGCGCAGATTTGCGAGCTCGGCCTCGGCGGCAGGAGAACGATTGAACGTGCCTTCGTGGAGGACGTCGGCATGACGTTCGGCAAATGGCGGCAGCAGCTTCGACTCATACACGCCATGCAACTGCTGGCAGCGGGCGCGAAGGTTACTCACGCGGCGTTGGAGGCCGGATACAGTACTCCCAGCGCGTTCATCGCGATGTTCAAAAGGACCCTCGGAACGACCCCAAAGGCCTACTTCAAGGCGAGCGCGGGCTAACTCAATGCAACAGCGTCTCGCGCAGCACGACCGCCTGGTTGTGCGCCTCATCGTGCGCGGAGTAGACGAGCGTCAGCGGCCCTTCCTGGGCGAGCTCGCGCAGCCGACCGACCAGCTCCCGCTTCTTCGTGAGCTCCGCCTTGTAACGGCGGCGGAATTCGTCCCAGCGTGCCGGATCGTGGCCGAACCACTTGCGCAGCTCCGTGCTGGGCGCTATCTCCTTCATCCACTGCGAGATGCCGGCGTCGGCTTTCTTCACGCCGCGAGGCCACAGGCGGTCGACCAGGACCCGGGTGCCGTCGCGGGGTGAAGGCGGCTCGTAAGCGCGCTTGATGATCACGCCCGATGCAGCTTTGGAATGACTCATCCGGACCTCCGGGGGCCTGTTCGGGTCTGCTAGCTTACTGCTCCAGGGCGCTACAGGTAAGGTGAGAGCAGCCAGAAGAGGCTGTCGCGCAAGCGGCGTACGAGAGGGTGCGGGGCAGTACCCGCCAACCGGGTGGCATGATCCCGCGCGGACAGGACATAGTTTGCAAGCTGCGCGCAGACGGCCTGATCGTACACCTCCACGGCGATCTCGAAGTTCAGCCTGAGGCTTCTCGGGTCGATGTTGGCCGAGCCGACCTGCGCGTAGCTGCCGTCGATGACGAGCAGCTTGGTATGGGAGAAGGGGGGCGGCTGCAGATAGATCTGTATGCCGCGCTCGAGCAGCGGCGGCAGCCAGCGGCGCGTGGCCCAATCGACGTAGCGCAGATTGCTGCGCGCCGGCAGCACGAGACACACCTCCACGCCGCGCAGCGCCGCCGTCTGCAGCGCCGCCGTGAGCTCGGGAGGCGGAATGAAATACGGCGTCATGATCAGCACCTGGTGGTGCGCGACCGCGACGGCGCCCAGGATCACGAACAGCAGCTTGTCGCTGTCCTCGTCCGGCCCCTCCGTGATCACCCGGCAGACGCACTCGCCCGCCGTCGCCTGCGCCGGCGGCGGCACAGCCAGGGTGTCGCCGGCCGCGAACTGCCAGTCGGCGGCGAAACACTCCGCAAGCTGCGAGACGGCCGGCCCTCTGACCCTGAAGTGCAGGTCGGCCATGCGCCGGTGACGCGCCTTGCCGACCTCGCGTCCGCCGATGTTCATGCCGCCGACGAATCCGGTCTCGCCATCGACGATGAGGAGCTTGCGGTGGTTGCGCAGATTGAGTGACAGCACCGGCATCGCAAAGCGCGGCGGCAGGAAGCGTGCCGCGCGCACACCCGCGTGGCGCAGCAGACGGACGGCATGCGGCCAGCTGTACCATTCGCCGATTCCATCCACCAACACGTGAACCTGCGCCCCGCGCCGGGCGGCGTCGGCGAGCGCAGCGATGAATTCCCGGCCAACCTCGTCGGTCTCGAAGATGTAGGTCGAGAGCCAGATCGAGCGGCGCGCGCCGCGAATCGCCTCCAGCATGAGCGGAAACGCGTTTTCGCCGTTTTCCAGTGACATCACCTCATTGCCGGGGAGTCTCGGCCGCTGGGTCACGGCATCGCCGATGCGCGTCAGCTGCGTCGCGAAATCCTCCGGCGGCGGCGCTCCGGCGGCGCCGCCGATGGGAATCAACCCGGCGCGCAGTTGCCGGGCGCGCGTGCGGACGCGATTGACGCCGAAGAGCAGATAGAGGATGGTGCCGGCGAAGGGCAACAGCCAGCCCGTGGCGATCCACCCCATGGCGCTGCGTGGGTCGGGCTTGGTGAGGAGCGCATGGACGGCGCTGAAGGTCGCGCAGATCAGGTACAGCGCGACGATCAGCGTCTCGAGGACAAGCTCAGCGTGCCCGGGCATGGCTCAGCATCGTCGTTTGATCTCCCCAGCGCCTACATTATCTTATCGCGGTAGTATTGCGATCCGGCTTTTCTCCTTGGACGGTTCGGGCGTCGCCATGCATCAAAGGCCCCGGGTTATCGTCGTCGGCGGCGGCTTCGGGGGCCTTTCCGCGGTCCGCGCTTTGCACGCCGCACCCGTGGACGTGCTGCTGATCGACCGTGTCAATCACCATACCTTCCAGCCGCTGCTCTATCAGGTGGCAACTGCGGGCCTCGCCGCGCCATCCATCTCCGCCCCACTGCGGCATATCCTGCGTGACCAGCGCAACGCCACGGTGATACTGGGCGAGGTACGCTCGATCGATACCGGCGGCAGGAGGATCGATGTCGGCGGTGTTGCTTACGCCTACGATTTCCTGATCGTGGCAACGGGCAGCACCCATGCTTATTTCGGTCGCGACGAATGGGCGCGGTACGCGCCCGGCTTGAAGACGCTGGAGGACGCTCTGCGTATTCGGGCGCGGATCCTCACCGCCTTCGAGCGCGCCGAGGCGACGACGGACCGCGCGGAGCAAATGGAATGGCTGACCTTCCTGATCGTGGGGGCGGGCGCCACCGGAGTGGAGCTGGCGGGCACACTCGCCGAAATCGCCCACCATACTCTCAAGCGCGAGTTTCGCCACATCGATCCGGCCGCGGCCAGAGTGCTGCTGGTCGAGGCGGGGCCGCGTGTTCTCTCGAGCTTCCCGGAATCGCTGTCCGCGAAGGCGCGCCGACAACTCGAGCGGCTCGGTGTCCTGGTGCGCACGGGTCGCCCGGTCACGGCGCTCGATGAGCGCGGTGTCATGATTGGCGACGAGCGGATTGCGGCGCGCACCATCCTCTGGGCCGCCGGTGTTGCCGCCTCGCCTCTCGGGGCTACCCTGGGTGTTGCCGTCGATCGCGCGGGCCGCGTGCCCGTCACCGCGCAGCTCTCCATAGAAGCCCATCCGGAGGTGTTCGTGGTCGGCGATCTGGCAGCCGTCCCGAGCGAGCTCGGGGCCGTGCCTGCGATCGCGCCGGCCGCCAAGCAGATGGGCCGGTTCGCGGCCCGGGCAATTCTTTCGAAGCTCGGCGGCCGGCGGATCGGCTCTTTTCGTTACCGGAACTTCGGCTCGCTCGCCACCATCGGCCGGATGGCCGCGGTCGCGGATTTCGGCCGCATCCGGCTTTCAGGACTCCTGGCCTGGTGGGTGTGGCTCACGGCCCACGTCTATTTCCTGATCGGCTTCCGCAACCGGCTGGTCGTGCTCATCGATTGGGCCGAGGCCTACTGGAGCTATCGGCGGGGCGCGCGAATCATCATCCCCGTCGGCGGGCCCGGGGAGCGATGAAGGAGCCGCGCCTGCTGCCCGCGCAGGATGTGATCGTGATCGGCGCCGGAGCCGCGGGTCTTGCCGCCGCAGCGGCGCTCGGCAAATCCGGCCGCTCGGTGCGGCTCCTCGAGGCCCGCGACCGCATCGGTGGTCGGATATGGACGCGGCTGCCACCTGAGCTCGCTGCTCCAATCGAGCTCGGCGCGGAGTTCATCCACGGCCATTCGCCGGAGACCTTCGAGCTGCTGCGCCAGGCGGGCGCGGCCGCAGCCGACACCTCGGGAGAGCACTGGTCCCTCATCGAGGGACGACTGCAGATCCGCACCGAGAGTCTGCTCGGTCAGGTGCGCGCCGCGTTCGAGACGGCCGGCGTTCTATCGCGACCCGACATGTCGCTCGAAGCCTTTCTGGAAAGCGGCGATGCCCGCACGCTGCCGCAAGCAGCCCGGTCGATGGCCCGGGCGTTCGTGTCCGGCTTCGATGCCGCCGACCCGCGGCTCGTCAGCCTGCACTCGGTCGCGCAGGAATGGCGCTCCGGCGGCATGTTGGATTCGTCCCAATCGCGGCCCTCCGGGGGCTATCGCACCGCTCTGACAGCGCTCTGCGCGGCCCTCAACGCCAGCCGCGTGCGCCTAGAGCTTCAGACGGTCGTCACCACGGTGCGCTGGAACGATAGCTCGGTGGAGATCGAGGGCCGGCGGCTCGGCCAGCCCTTTCGGCTCACGGCCCGCAAGGCGGTCATCACCGTCCCGCTGGAAGTGCTCAAAGCCCCCGCGGATGCGGCCGGCGCAATCCGTTTCGTCCCGCCGCTGCGTCCCAAGGAAGCCGCGCTGACGCAGCTCCTCTGCGGTCCCGTGCTGAAGGTCGTGTTCCATTTCCGGCACCCGTTCTGGGAGGAGCGCGACGGCGGCCGCCATGCGGATGCCTCGTTCTTTCATGCTCCCGGCAAAGTCTTCCCGACGCTCTGGACGGCGCTCCCGATCCGAGCTCCCACGCTCAACGCCTGGGTCGGAGGACCCTCTGCCGCCCGGCTCTGCGCGCTCCCGGACGAGGAGATCTTCCAGCAGGCACTGGAATGTGTCGGCTCGATCTTCCCCGGCACCGACGTGGCCTCCGAGCTGCAATCCGCGCACCTGCACAACTGGAGCCGCGACCCCTTCGCCCGCGGCGCCTACAGCTACGTCGCCGTGGGCGGGGGCCAGGCGCGCGAGATGTTGGCCGCTCCCCTCGAAGGCACACTCTTCTTCGCCGGTGAGGCAACCGACACGACCGGCGAAGCAGCCACTGTCACGGGCGCGCTGCGCAGCGGCGCTCGCGCCGCCCTGGAAGTCGGGCGGTTCCTGGCGTAGCGCCGCTGATGCCGCGACCGACGCTGTGTCTCGACACCTCGTTCAGCCGAGCGCTTCTTTCAACTCGCCGGTCAGATCCTGCACGTCCTCGATGCCGACCGAGAGCCGGATGAGCCCATCGCCGATGCCGAGCGAGGCGCGTGTCGCGGCCGGCAGGGACGCATGGGTCATGAGCCCGGGGTGCTCGATGAGGCTCTCGACTCCGCCCAGGCTCTCCGCCAGGGAGAAGAGATGACAGCGCTCGAGGACTCGGCGCGTGTCATCGAGCGATCCTTTCAACACCGCGGTCACGATCCCGCCGAAACCGCCCGTCATCTGGCGCTGCGCGAGCGCATGCTGAGGATGGCTCGGCAGGCCCGGATAGTGCACGCGCTGCACCTTTGGATGGCCTTCCAGGAACTGCGCCACGGCGAGCGCGTTGGCGCAATGCCGCTCCATGCGCACCGCGAGCGTCTTGATCCCCCGCAGAGTCAGGAAGGAGTCGAAGGGGCCGGGAACGCTTCCGATCGCGTTCTGCAGATATCCGAGCCGTTCCGCCAGCGGACTGCCGCAGCGCACGATGGCCGCGCCACCCAGGCAATCCGAGTGTCCGTTGAGGTACTTCGTGGTCGAATGCACGACTATGTCGAAGCCGTGCTCGAGCGGCCGCTGCACGAAAGGGGTAGCGAAGGTGTTGTCGCAAACGCTGATCAGCCCCTTCGAGCGCGCGGTGGCGGCCACGGCTGACAGGTCGACTAACTGCAGCAACGGATTGCTGGGCGATTCCACCCATACCAGCCGCGTGTTCGGGCGAATCGCGGCCGCGAGCGCCTCGGGCCGGGTCAGATCGACGAACGACACCTGGTGGCCGGCGGAGCGCTTGCGCACATTCTCCAGGAGCCGGTAAGTGCCGCCGTAAAGGTCGTGCATCGCGACGATGTGCGAGCCGCCATCGAGCAGCTCGAGCACGGTGGCGCTCGCCGCCATTCCGCTGGCGAACGCGAACGCCGCGCCGCCCCCCTCCAGATTGCAGAGCGCGCCCTGCAGCGCATCGCGCGTGGGATTGCGGGTGCGAGTGTAGTCGTAGCCCTTGTGCACGCCCGGACTCGACTGCACGTAGGTCGAGGTGGCGTAGATCGGCGGCATCACGGCGCCGGTCAGCGGATCGGGGCGCTGCCCCCCGTGAATGGTGCGGGTGGCGAAACGCAGTGGCTTCTCGGTCATTGGGGTCCTCAGGTTCTGCGGCGCAGCCAGTTGAGCAGATCGATGCGGGTGACCAGGCCCTGGAACTCGCCGTCGTGCATCACGATGGCCACCATGCCGCGCTTGAAGATCTCCATGAGCTGCTGCACCGGGGCTTCCACCGGCACGGTGACCAGGTTGGTTTCCATCGCGGCGGTGACCGGCTCGCTGAAATGCCCGGGGTTGGCGAACACCTCGAGAAGGATGTCCTCCTCGTCGACGATGCCGACGATGCGGCCGTTTTGCATCACCGGCACCTGCGAGACGTCGTAGAGTTTCATGCGCCGGTACGCGGCCATGACGGGTTCCGTGGCGTTCACCGTCACCGCCGCATGCTCCCAGTGCCGCCGGGCGATGAGGTCCCGCAGGTCACCGAAGCGCTCACGCTCGAGGAAGCCCTGATCCAGCATCCAGTAGTCGTTGTACACTTTTGAGAGATATTTGTTGCCGCTGTCACACGCGAATGTGACGACTCGCTTCGGGCTCGTCTGCTCACGGCAGTAGCGCAGCGCCGCGGCGACCAGCGTTCCGGTGGAGGTCCCCGCCATGATGCCTTCCTTCGCCAACAGCTCACGCAAGCTCTTGAACGATTCCGCATCGGTGATGGTATAAGCCGATTTGACCCGACTGAGGTCCGCGACCGGCGGCACATAGTCGCCGCCGATGCCCTCGACCAGCCAGCTGCCCGTCTCCTGCGGCATCTTGCCGGTCTTGACATACCCGGCCAGCACGGATCCCGCCGGATCTGCCAACACCACCTCGACGTTGGGCGCCACGCGGGCAAAATACCGCGAGAGCCCGGTGAGAGTCCCGCCCGTCCCGACGCCGCACACTACGGCATCGAGTTTGTGATCCATCTGCTGCCAGATCTCCGGCGCGGTCGTCTCCTCGTGCGCGCGGGGATTGGCGGGGTTGCCGAACTGGTTGACGAGGAAGGAGTTGGGCGTCTCGCGCGCGAGGCGCTCCGCCACGTCGCGGTAGTATTCCGGGTGACCCTTGGTGACATCGGAGCGGGTGAGCACAACTTCCGCGCCCATGGCCTTCAGGTGGAAGATCTTCTCCTGGCTCATCTTGTCGGGGATGACGAGGAGCAGCCGATAGCCCTTCTGGGCCGCCACCAGCGCGAGACCGAGCCCGGTGTTGCCCGCGGTCGCCTCGATCAGGGTGCCGCCGGGAGGCAACTTGCCGTCGCGCTCGGCCGCCTCGATCATATAGAGGCCGATGCGGTCCTTGATCGAGCCGCCGGGATTCTGGTTCTCGAGCTTGAGAAAAAGCCGGCATGGGCCGGTGTCGAGGCGCGCGACCGGGACGAGCGGCGTGTGGCCGATCAGGTCGAGAATCTGAGTACAGGATTGCGGCGACATGGCTCTCCTCTGGGCATCGTTTATAGGCTCAAAGTCGTCTGCGGCGCTTTGAGCAGCCAACCGCCTGGCTCGTTCGACCTCGCGGGCCAAAGGCGGCTTTGCTCGGCCCATCATGGGCCTCGCCCTTTCAGGGCCGCTGCGCGTCCAAAATCGCTCCCGGCGATTTTGTGGCCCGCTCACTGGCTTGCTTTCGGCCGACGCCGGATTGTACGCGCGACGGCTATCCAGTAGCCATTGAGCGCGGCTACTGTATCGGCGCCACTCGCTCCAGAGCGCTCTTGTACATCGTCGCGCAGCCCACATTTACGGTAAAATCGGCGGATCCGCGAGCGGCTCCCGCTCGCCCTACCCGCACTCCCTTACCCGCTCCTTGGCCGAGACTCCATGGCGACACCGGTGACGGAATGACCGACGCTTCCCGCGATTCGCTGCGCGTGCGCGGCGCGCGGCAGAATAACCTCAAGAACCTCGACCTCGACATTCCGCTGTACGAGCTCGTGGTGGTGACGGGCGTATCGGGATCCGGCAAGTCCTCGCTCGTCTTCGACACGCTGTATGCCGAGGGTCAGCGTCGTTATGTGGAGACGTTCTCCCCGTACGCGCGGCAGTTTCTGGATCGCATGGACAAGCCCCAGGTGGATGCGATCGCGGGCATCCCGCCGGCGATCGCCATCGATCAAACCAACCCGGTGCGCACCTCGCGCTCGACCGTGGGGACGATGACGGAGCTCAATGATCATCTGAAGCTGTTGTTCGCGCGCGCGGCGACGCTCTATTGCGAGGGTTGCGGCCGCCCCGTCCGGCGCGACACCGCTGAGAGCATTTACGCCGATCTGCGCGAGCGCGCAGCGGCGTGGGAGGCAACCGCGGGTGCCGTCGGCGATCCGCGGCTGTTGCTCACGTT
>DATNEU010000030.1:0-72970 GCA_035552895.1 Steroidobacteraceae bacterium | reverse complement strand
AGGTCAACCGCGATTAGGCGGCTAAGGCGTAGTTGTCGTCGTTAGCAACTATAGTTTTGCAGAGTGATTTACGAGGGCACTGCACCTCGGTACGCCCCTGAAGGTTCGCAACCCACGTCGAAACCGGTCGCCCCCAAAGGTACGGGACAGCATACCCGAAGCGGCCCGGGCGCGCAGGAGTTCCGCGCCGGGGCCACGCTCGAGCCCGCCGTTCGTCGCCGACCTGCGGCAGTTCCGCGCGCGGGCGGTTTCCGGTAAGGTCGCCCGCTTTTCGTGCGCCGCGCAGCTTCAGTGGGCTGCGAGACAGAAGCACGGGGATGGAATCCGCGTCTTAGGGAGTTGCACAGAATGGTGAAGAAGAGCATTGCAGCCGTGGGCGTCGCGGTGATGATTCTCGGGTCAGCCCAGGCTGCGGATTCGCCCACGGTGAGCGCCGCCGCGCCGGCGAAATCCCAGGCGACCGATTCCGGGTCGACCGGTAGCGAAGCCGCGGCCTCGCCGGAGGCGCCAGCCGGGACCTGGGCCGCGCAGGGGCAGGCCGGGCTCATCATGACGAGCGGCGACACGACTACGAAAAGCGGCAACGCCAGGTTCGACGTGGCCCACTTGGTGGGCCGCTGGACGCTCAGCGGTGGGCTCGGAGCGCTCTACGCCAGCACCGGCCATTACACCACGCAGCAGGACACCAACGCTCACGCGCAGGCGGATCTCGCGCTGAGCCCGCGCACCTTCTGGTTCTCGAATGTCCGTTACGATCGCAATCTCTTCACGGGCTTCGCGTATCAGGAGAGTGTGGCGAGCGGCGGCGGCTTCAAGTTCATCGACACGCCCTCCACGTTACTTGCAGGTGAGCTCGGCGTGGGCTACCGCCGTGAGGAGCCGGAGATTCTCACGACCGGCCTCCTTGGCAATGTCACCTCGCGTACGACCCAGCCCGTGGTGAACGACGCGGTGTTGGAGGCAGGGGTGAACTACTCGCACTCCATCACCCATCTGACCAAGGTGGTGAACACGCTCCTGGTCCAATACGGCGCGAGCGACACGACGACCACCGATAACCTGTCCCTGCAGGTCCAGGTCGATGCCACTCTCTCCCTGGCCGTAGGCATGCAGCTGGTGAACAACACCAGCCCACCGCCGGGCAGCGCGCGGCACACCGACACGGTGATGACGGTCAACCTCGTCTATGCGCTGAAGAATCCGAAGCTCTCGGTGCTCGCCGGCACGCCGGTCACCGTGAACGGCTTCAACCTGCCTTAGTTTATTGGAGCAAATCGCTCCCGGCGATTTGCTCGGCCAGCCCAATGACGGGGATTCATCCCGCGGCCCAGGGAACGGCCCTGGGCCGCTTGCTGATGCGCTTTCGAGCGACGGAGGGGCGGCTTGCTGATGCGCTTTCGAGCGGCGGATGCGGAGGGATGTGCGCGGCGCGGCGGGTTTCGCTTACACTCCGGGGCGCATGGCAAATCGCGAGAAGTCGACCTCACTCGACATAGCGGAGCGTGCGGGGGTGTCGCAGGCCACCGTCTCGCGCGCGCTGCGCGGCAGCCCGGCGGTCAACGAGAAGACCCGCGATCGCATTCTGGCAATCGCGCGGCAGCTCAACTATACGGTCGACAAGAACGCCTCGAACCTGCGCACCCGGCAGACGCATACCCTGGCGCTGCTCTTCTTCGAAGATCCGACCGCCGATGAGTCCAACATCAATCCCTTTTTCCTGTCCATGCAGAGCTGGATCACGCGCACATGCTCGGAGCGCGGCTACGATCTGTTGATCTCGTTTCAGCAGATGACGCACGACTGGCACGCCGAGTACGCGGAGAGCCGCAAGGCCGATGGGCTGATCCTGCTCGGCTACGGCGACTACACCGCCTACCGCGGCAAGTTGGATGCGCTGTTGCAATCCGGTACGCACTTCGTGCGCTGGGGGGGCGCGGCGGCCGACCAGCCGGGCGTGTCCATCGGCAGTGACGATCGGCAGGGCGGGCGCCTGATCACCGAGCACCTGCTGGCGCAGGGCCGGCGGCGCATCGCTTTCCTCGGCAATGCCTCCGGCTACTCGCCGGAGGTCTTCGGCCGGTACCAGGGCCACCAGGCGGCGCTCGCGGCTGCGGGTATTGCGGTCGACCCGGCGTTGCAGGTCGACGCGGTCACCAGCGAGCAGTCCGGTCACGACGCCGTGCGCATACTGTTGGATCGCGGCGTGCCCTTCGACGCCATATTCGGTGTCAGCGACCTGATCGCCATCGGGGCCATGAGTGCGCTGATCGACCATGGCATGACGGTGCCGGACGATGTTGCCGTGGCGGGCTTCGACGACATCCACATGGCCAGCAATGTCAGTCCCGCCCTGACCACCGTGGCGCAGGACATCCGCCGCGCCGGCCGGCTGCTGGTCGACGCCCTGATCGATCAGATCGAGGGCAAGCCCCCATCCAGCACGCAACTGCCCACGCGCCTGGTGGTCCGGCGCTCGAGCGTCATCGCGGGCCGCCGCTCGCCCGGCTGAGGGCCGCGAGGGAGCGATTTTGGACGGCGCTTGCGCCGGGCCCGCAGGGCCAAGGCCCAGGAGGGGCCTGCACAAAATCGCCGGGAGCGATTTTGGACGGCGCTTGCGCCGGGCCCGCAGGGCCAAGGCCCAGGAGGGGCCTTGCAAACGTATTCATCCCAGTCCGCGCTTACACGATAGGTAATCTTGATCTCCGTGCTGTCACCGGGGGCTCGAGGGTTGGAATCACATTTGCGATCTGCGGCTTATCCGAGTCTCGCCGGGCGCACGGTGTTCATCACGGGCGGCGGCTCCGGTATCGGCGCCAGCCTGACGCGAGCCTTCGCCCGACAGAAGGCTAGCGTCGCCTTCGCCGACATCGCCGTCGACGCCAGCCGGCGGCTGGTCGCAGAGATCCAGCAGGAGACGGGTATCGAGCCGGTGTTCCTCGCCTGCGACCTGCGGGATGTCGGGGCGCTCGAGGCCGGCATCGACACGGCGCGAAAGCGGCTGGGAAACATCGCCGTTCTGATCAACAACGCCGCCAACGACGACCGCCATCGGCTGGGGGAGGTGACCCCCGAGCAGTGGGACGAGCGGATCGCCATCAATCTGCGGCCCATGTTCTTCGCGGCCCAGGCGATCGCCGCGCAGATGCGCGAGCTCGGCGGCGGCTCGATCATCAACTTCGGCTCGATCTGCTGGCGTATCGGCACTCCGGACCTGCCCATCTATGCCGCCGCCAAGGCCGCCATCCACGGGCTCTCCCGCAGTCTGGCGCGCGACCTCGGCATGCACGGCATCCGCGTGAATACGTTGAGCCCCGGTTGCGTCATGACCGAGCGCCAGTTGCGCCTCTGGGTCACGCCGGAGAAGCAAGAGATCATTCTCGCCAACCAATATCTCAAACGCCTCATTCGGCCGGACGACATCGCGCGATTCGCGCTCTTTCTGGCGGCGGATGACAGCGCCATGCTCACCGCCCAGGAGATCATCGTCGATGCCGGCTGGGCATGAGCCGCGCCACAAGCCGGAGCTCTCGTTCTGGCAGATCTGGAACATGTGCTTCGGGTTCCTCGGCATCCAGTTCGGGTTCGCACTGCAGACCGCCGACGTCAGCCGCATCTTCCAGACACTGGGCGCCGACATCAATGAGCTGCCGATGCTGTGGCTGGCGGCGCCACTCACCGGGCTGATCGTCCAGCCGCTCATCGGATACTTCTCCGATCACACCTGGACCTGGCTCGGCCGGCGCCGTCCTTACTTTCTCGCGGGCGCACTGCTCGCATCGCTCTCGCTTGTGCTGATGCCCAATGCCGCCTCGCTCTGGATCGCGGCCGGGGTGTTGTGGGTCATGGACGGATCCATCAACGTCTCCATGGAGCCGTTTCGCGCCTTCGTGGGCGACCAGCTCCCCGAGCAACAGCGCCCCCTGGGCTTCGCCCTGCAGAGCTTCTTCATCGGGGCGGGCGCGGTGGTCGCCTCCATGCTGCCCTGGCTGCTGAGCCGGCTCGGGTTCAGCAATGTCGCGGCCGCGGGACGCATTCCGGACACCGTCCGCATCGCCTTCTACGCGGGCGGCGGGGTGCTCTTCGGCACGGTGTTATGGACTGTGGCGCGCAGCCGAGAATATCCACCGGAGGAGCTCCGCGCGTTCGGTGATGCGGCACCGCCGCGCGCGACACCCGATACGTCGCGTGCCTGGGCGGTGGGAGGGGTGCTCGTGCTCCTCGGGCTGCCAGGGGTCGTCGCGATCCATTGGTTCGGCTGGGCCGCGCAGCTATACCTGCTGGCCGGCGCCGTCCTGCTCTTTGGCGTGTCATTCCTGTGGCTGAGCTTCACGCGCAGCCGCAGCATGGTGCGGCAAGTGGTCGCCGACCTGTACGGCATGCCGGTGCCGATGCGGCGCCTCGCCTGGGTGCAGTTCTTCTCCTGGTTCGCCCTGTACGCGATGTGGATCTACGCGACGCCGGTGGTGGCGGCGGTGCAGTTCGGGAACGGCGACCCGCGCTCGGCCGCCTACAACGCGGGCGCCAATTGGGTCGGCGTGCTGTTCGGCGCTTACAACGGCTTCGCGGTGTTGGCCGCGGTCGTGATTCCGTGGATGGTGCGGGCCATGGGCCTGCGCTGGAGTCACCTGGTGAACCTGGCCCTGTGCGCTGCGGGAGTGGCATCGCTCGCCTTCGTGCGCAACCCCGACTGGCTGCTGCTCTCGATGGTCGGTGTCGGCTTCGGCTGGGCATCGATCCTGTCGCTGCCCTACACGATGCTGTGCGACAGCCTGCCGGCCGACAAGATGGGGGTCTACATGGGCATCTTCAACTTCTTCATCGTGCTGCCGCAACTACTCGCCAGCGCCGCCCTCGGCCTGTTGGTCCGCGGGCTCTTCCACGATCATTCGCCGGATGTGCTCGTGCTGGCGGGCGTCAGCCTGCTGGTAGCGGGCGTGTGCACGCTCGGGGTGGACGGGGCCAGCAGGAAACCCAGCGGAATCGCCAGGCGCGCGGACCAGGAGCGCTCGCTGTGGTCGGCTCCCGGGAACACCAAGCTGTCGAAATGACCGCCGGTCCAGCCTTTGGCCTGCAGGATGCGATCGACCCGAAGCTGAATGGGGCCGTATAGCGCATCGAGCGTCCGTGTCCCGTGGTCAAAGTAGACGCGATGGTGCGCTGGGGAGGGGAAGTGCTCACGGATATAGCGTACGAAGGCGTCCGGCGACGGATTGAGCTGCGCGGACTCCGCTGAGAGCGACGCGCCCGGCCAATGTGTGGAGAGACACGCGGCGCCTGCGAACACCCCGGGATATCGAGCCAGCGCGTACCAGGCCATGAGCCCGCCCATGCTCGAGCCCATCACGAAAGTCGCGCTGCGGCGCGGACTCACCGCGAAACGGCGGTCGATGGCCGGCCGGAGCTCCTGCGTCACGAACTCCAGGAACGCGTCCGAGAACGGCGCCACCGGCAGCACCTGCTGGCCCCAGATGCGCCGGGCGAGCTGCGCGCGGCGCTGCGCAGGCGTGAGCGATTCCCACGGTTGCTGCGGATAGTATTCGCTCATGCGCAGTTGCTGCGCATTCCAGATGCCAACGATGATGAACGGACGCGCGTTGCCCGCGGCGATCAACCGGGCGGCGGTCGCCGCGGCCTGCCATGACTGGCGATTCCAGGTGTGGCCGGCGTCGAACAGGTTCTGCCCGTCGAACATGTAGAGCACGGCGTACGGCGCCTGCCGCGGGTATCCCGGAGGGAGCCAGACATCGATGTCATGGGGCGCGACGTACTGCGACGGGAATCGACTGAGGCGGACGATGCGGCCGACAGGCACGCGAGGCAGAGGGGCTGCATCCGCGGCCTGTGCCGCGAGAGCCGGACTCAGGAGAGTCAGCGCCATCAGTGCCAGACCGAGCAGCCGCATCGGACCCACGGGCCGGAGGGGGTGTGTATTCCATCCGATGCGCATGCGAGTCTCCACGGCGGTCACAGATTGCCGTCGCACGAGGCGAAGAGCGACCCGTAGGCCGGCAGGCGCACGCCATCGCCCTCGATGCGGCCTGGTATCAAGCCGTGCCCGTCCAGCTCCCGAGCTTCGCGCACCGGCAGCGGCACCACGACTTCCGCGCCGCTCAGGTTGAACATCGCCAGTATCGAGACGCCCCGGAAGCTGCGGAGCAGCGCCAGAACCGGCGGTGGCGCAGCCAGGAGGCGGATCTCGCCGTACATCAATGCCGGGTGCTCCCTGCGCCATCGCAGCATACGGCGGAAGACGTTGAGCGGTGAGTCAGGCTGGCTTTCCTGGCGATCCACGCTGAGGGAGCGATGAGTCGCGCTGACCGGCAGCCAGGGCGTGCCCTCGGTGAAGCCGCCGCGCTCGGTGTCGCGCCAGGGAATCGGCGTGCGGCACCCGTCGCGGCCCTTGGCATTGGGCCAGAAGGCGAGGCCCAACGGATCCCGCAGCGCTTCGTACGGTACGTCGGCTTCGGGAAGGCCGAGCTCCTCGCCCTGATATACGCACACCGATCCGCGCAGCGAGCAGGCGAGCGCGCTCAACTGGGCGACGGAACGCCCGGGCGCATCGCCGCGGCCCCAGCGTGAGCGCACCCGGACGGAGTCGTGGTTCGAGATGGCCCAGCACGGCCAGCCATGGGGCATCTTGCGCTCGAGCCGCTCCACGACGTCGCGCAGGTGGCCGGCGGAGAACTCATCGGTGAGCAGCTCGAAGGTGTAACCCATGTGCAGGCGCTCCTCGCCGATGTACTCCGCCATGGTCGCGAGCGAGTCCTCCGAGGAGACCTCGCCCAGGGCGACCGCGCCCGGATAGTCGTTCAGGAGCCGGCGCAGCCGGGTCAGGAAAGCCAGGTTCTCCGGCCGGGTGTTGTCGAAGTGGTGGTACTGGTACGCGTAAGGGTTGTCCGCCGCGTAGCCGCGACCCACGCGCTCCTGCTTCGGCTTCGCCGGATTGTCACGCAGCAGCGGGTCGTGAAAGCAGAAGTTGATCGAGTCCAGCCGAAAGCCGTCGACGCCGCGGTCCAGCCAGAAGCGCAAGTGATCCAACATCGCGGCCGGCACCTCGGGATGATGAAAGTTCAGGTCCGGCTGCGAGGCGAGGAAGTTGTGCAGGTAGTACTGCTCGCGGCGCGGCTCCCACTGCCAGGCCGAGCCGCCGAAGATCGACAGCCAGTTATTCGGCGGCGTGCCGTCCGGCCGCGGATCCGCCCACACGTACCAGTCCGCCTTGGGATCGTCCCGGCTCCGCCGGCTCTCGCGGAACCAGGGGTGCTCGCTCGAGGTGTGGCTGAGCACCTGATCGATCATGACCTTGAGGCCGAGGACATGCGCCTGCGCGAGCAGCCGGTCGAAGTCGGCCAGCGTGCCGAAGATCGGGTCGACGTCGCGATGGTCGGCGATGTCGTAGCCGAAGTCCGCCATCGGCGACTTGAAGAAAGGCGAGATCCAGACGGCGTCGACGCCGAGACTCGCGATGTAGTCGAGGCGCTCGATGATCCCGGGCAGGTCGCCGATGCCGTCCCCGTTGGTATCGAGAAAGCTGCGCGGGTAGATCTGATAGATGACGGCGCCGCGCCACCAGGATGAGTCGGTCATGCTGCTCCCTGACTGTTGGCAGGTAGCACTATGACACGCGCGGGCCGCGCTCCGCGCCGCCCGTGCCGGACGCTGCAAACGTATTCATCGAATGTATACGTTTGCGGAGGCTGTGCCGCTTCCCGGCCAGTCCATACCATGATCCGGCGTGATTCCTTTGAGCAGAAGCGCCGCTCCCGACCCGCGAATCGATCGCCGGCGGACGAGGCGGCGCATTTGGGGGGCTAGACCGGTCATGAGTATCGAACGCAAGATTTTCGTCGGGACGCTCGTGTCGCTGGGGATTTTCGCCTTTGGGGGCGCTCATGCCGATGCACCGGCTGCGCAGGGCGCCAGCCCGAATCAGCACACCTCCAAGCCGCAGAAGAAGTCCGCTGCCGCGGCGAACACACGCGGCAGCGATCAGGAGCAGCTGGTCGAGACCCTGCAGACCATCACGGTGACCGGCTACGCCCGCAGCGTCGAGACATCGATCGATCTGCAGCGCTTTTCCGACAGCATCAAGAACGTGATCACGGCCTCCGACATCACCGGCCTGCCCGACCAGTCGATCGCCGACTCCCTGACCCGTCTGCCCGGCGTGGCGGCCGAGCGGATCGGCGGCGAGGCCTCGCAGATCAACATCCGCGGACTGAGCGGCAACTTCATCCAGACGACTCTGAACGGGGTCGTGCAGCCCTCCACGAGCGGCAGCAACTACATTCAGTTCGACGACTACCCCTCCGAGCTGATCGACCAGGTGGCCGTCTACAAGTCCTCGCAGGCCGACCTGATCGAGGGCGGCATCGGCGGCACGATCGAGATGCAGACCGCCAATCCGCTGGCGAACCCGAAGAGCCAGTCGTTCAACGTCGATGCGCGGGGCAGCTACGACTCGCGCGCCAACCAGATCTACGGCGACAGCCCCTACTCCTATCGCGTGAGCGCCGCCTATCGGGGCAAGTTCTTCGACGACACTCTGGGCTTGGGTATCGGCTTCGCCCAGCTGTCGCAGCCGCACGTCTCCGAGCAGTTCGTCAACGAATCCTATGAGACCACGCCCGAGACCCTCGGCGGTCGGCAGGTCTACATCAATTCCGGGATGCAGATCAATCAGGACGGCGGCTCGGAGCTGCGCCGCGGCCTGATGGGCACCGCGGTCTGGCAGCCCAACGGGAACTTCAAGCTGAGCGGCACGGCGTTCTACTCGCATTATGACGACGGCTCGTACCAGCAGGGCCTGCGCGCGCAGCTCTTCACCAACGGCGGCGCGCAGATCACCAACCCCGTGATTGCGCAGAACGGCGCGCTGATCGGCGGCACGGCGAGCAGCATCCCCGGCGGGTTCTACGGTATTCCGGGGTTCCAGGCGTTCTCCGTCGAGACGACCGACAACAATCAGTCGACCACGGCCGGCGTCTTCTCCGGCTCGCTGAATGCCCAATGGAAGCAGGGCCCGTGGACCGTGACCGCCGAGCTCTCGGATGCGCACACGAACAGTTACACGGTCGGCTCGGACGTGACGGCCGATCCTTTCGACGGTCTCGGAACGGCGCAGCCGACGGTAGCGAACCAGTCGGTCACCTTCCTCCTGCACGGCCTCAACGTCGGCCGGTTCTCGGTGGCCGACCCCGGCATGTACACGAATCTCGGCGACATGGCGCTGGATGACTACGGCGTCTATCCAACCAGCTATCACATGACGATGAAGGCGTTCAAGACCGGCGTGACCTACAGGTTGGAGAACAATCCGGTCATCGACGCCCTCGAGGCGGGCGTCTACGGCCAGAACGAAACGTACGAGGCCGATCGCTCGGTGTGGCTGTACGGCTCCGACTACGGCGAGAACTGGCTGGTGACCCCCACGCAGATGCCGCTGGCCCTCACCGGCAGCGACGCCCACGTGGCCTGCTGGAAAGGCTCCGAGTTCGGCAGCTTCCCCTGCTTCCTCGCGATCAATGGCAGCGCGGTCCTGGCCGCCAACGGCATCACGCCCGACCCGGTGAAGCAGTGGGGAGGTGCGGGACTCGGGGACGACTGGACGTTCCAGCAGAGCGGCGAAGTCGACGAGAAGATCAGGGACGCATACGTGCAGGCCGACATCGACACGAAGGTGCTCGATCGGGAGCTCACCGGCAACGTCGGGGTGCGCATGGTGCACACGTCACAGAACAGCCCGGGCCTGCAGGATGTCGGCAACGGCGAGGGCATCCCGATCACCGACGGTGTCGGCTATACCGACTCGGACTTCCTGCCGGTGAACCCCGGCCAGTCGTACACGAAGTACCTGCCATCGCTCGCCCTCAACTACCGGCTGACCCGCAGCGATCAGCTGCGGTTCGCGGTCGCCAAGGTGATGTCGCGGCCGCCGATCGACCTGCTGAAGTCGGGCACCGCCTCGTGGATCAGCAGCGGCCAGTACAATCTCTACGCCGGCACCAATCCGCTGCTCGACCCGATGTATGCGACCCAGTACGACCTCGCTCTCGAGCACTATTTCGCCCATTCCACCGGCGTGGTCGGGCTGGATCTTTTCTACAAGCACATCGACTCGTTCGTGCAGACGATCACCTACTACAACTTCGATTTCGCCAGCGCCGGCATCCAGGTGCCGGTCGATCCGACGACCGGTCATCGCTACCTCGATGGCCAGTATCAGACCGCCTACAACAATACCCAGGGCGGGTACGTGCGCGGCATCGAGCTGCAGTTCCAGAAGGCCGACTTCCTGCCGGGGGTCTGGTCGGGCCTGGGCGTGAGCGCGGACTACGCCTATACCCAAAGCGACGTCCAAGTGCCGTCCGATCTGGGCGGCTTCCCGCAGGAGCAGGCGCTGCCGGGGCTGTCGAAGCAGGTTGCCGACGCGGCGGTGTTCTTCGATTACCGCAAATTCGATACGCGGCTGGCGGCCAATTACCGCTCGGCCTTCGTGTCGGCCTCGCAGGTATCCTTCAACTTCCAGACCGTGTATTTCGCCCCGGAGACGGTGGTCGATTACCAGGCCTCGTACAATTTCACCAAGTATCTGAGCGGGCTCTTCCAGGTGCTGAATCTCACCGATCAGCCGACGCGGACCTATTTCGGCAATCCGACGGAGACCAGCACCATCCAGTACTTCGGTCGGACCTTCTACCTCGGGTTCAGCCTGAATCTGTGAATGTGAGCGCCGCCGAGGAGTCATCGATGACACATGTCCGCTATGCGCTCGTCGCGCTGCTGGGGCTGCTCGCCCTCAAGGTGTGCGTCCCGGCCCGCGCCGGGACCGCCATGCCCGTCGAGGTGCAGGTGAATGTCGATGCCCGGTCCGCGGGCAAGCCGTTCCCGCACTTCTGGGAGGAAATGTTCGGCTCCGGGCGCGCCGTCCTGGCGCTGCGGGACGACTATCGCGCGGACCTCAGCCAGGTCGAGCGGGCGACGGGCTTCACGTATGTGCGAGCGCACGGCATTCTCGACAGGGAAGTCGGCGTGTTTCACCTCGACAAGAGCGGCCATCCGGTCTACAACTTCTCGTACGTCGACCAGATCTACGACGGTCTGCTGGCGCGCGGGGTGAAGCCCTTCGTCGAGCTGAGCTTCATGCCGCCGGACCTCGACAGCCATCCCAAGGCGCCCAAGGTGTTTTTCTATCACCTGCGGGCCTCGCCGCCGAAGAGCTATCCGCTCTGGGACGATCTGATCAGGACTTTCGCCCGGCATCTGGTGCAGCGTTACGGGATCGACGAAGTCGCGAGCTGGTACTTCGAGGTCTGGAACGAGCCCAACATTCCCTTCTGGAACGGCACGCCCGCGCAGCAGACCTACTTCGAGCTGTACGACCATACCGCGCGCGACCTGAAGTCGGTGAGTCCCCGGCTGCGCGTCGGCGGCCCGGCGACGGCCAGCGCCGCATGGGTGCCCGCTTTCCTGGAGCACGCGCACCAGGAGCACGTGCCGGTGGACTTCGTGAGCACCCATGCCTATGGCGACCCCTGCGGCGACGTCAGCAAGGTGCATGAGCAGATCGAGGCCTCGCCCTATCCGCACATGCCCTTCATCCTGAGCGAGTTCAACGCCTCGGCGTTCACCCGGCCGAACATCACCGACTCGGTCTACATGGGTCCTTATATGGCGCGGGTGATCCGCGAGTGCGCCGGCAAGGTCGACATGATGAGCTACTGGACGTTCTCGGACGTCTTCGAGGAGCAGGGCGTGGTCCAGTCGCCGTTCTACGGCGGCTACGGTCTCATTGCCGAGGACCGCATTGCGAAGCCCGCATTCAACGCCTTCGCCATGCTGCACAAGCTGGGCCCCACGCTTCTCAGCGCCGCCCATGGAGTGCTGGCGACACGGCGGCGCGACGGCAGCGTCGTGCTGGCGCTGTGGAACTATGCGCCGCCGGTCAGCACGGGCGCGACCTATGTGAAGGGTCTGCCGAAAGGGCCTGCCAAGCGCTTTCTGGTGGACGTGTCGCACCTTGGCGGCGTGCGCAGTGCGACGGTCTGGCGTCTGGATCACGATCATGGCAACGTCATAACCGCCTTCAATGCCATGGGGCGGCCGGCTTACCCGACACGAGCGCAGATCCTGGCGCTGCGCAGGGCCGGCCGCATGGCGCCCGCCGAGCACGTCCGCGTGCAGGGGGGCAAGCTCAGCCTCGAGGTACCGCCGCAGGGTCTGGTGGTGGTGCGGATGCGATGAAACGAGATCTGGAGAGACGGCAATGACGATCGATCTGGCTCGCCAATACTCCCTGTCGGCGCAGCAGGTCGCGGATTTCCGCCGCGATGGCTTCATCAGGCTCAAGGACGTGTTCAATGCCGAGGAGCTCGCCCACTACGGCGAGGAGATCACGCGGCTGACCATCGCGCTCAACACCCAGACTCTGCCGATGGAGCAGCGCAGCACTTACGATCGCGCCTTCCTGCAGGTCATGAACCTCTGGGAGCGCAGCGCACGGGTGCGCGAGTTCGTATTCGGCCGCCGCCTCGCCGGGCTTGCCGCGGCGCTGCTCGAGGTCGAGGGCGTGCGCCTGTACCACGACCAGTCGCTCTACAAGGAGCCTGCCGGCGGCATCACCCCCGCGCATGCGGACCAGTATTACTGGCCCGTGAGCAGCGATCGCACCATCACCGCCTGGGTGCCGCTGCAGGCGGTGCCGCAGGACATGGGACCGCTCGCCTTCTTTGCGGGCAGCCAGGACGTCGAGTTCGGGCGGGACATCGTCATTTCCGACGAGAGCGAGCGAGCCATCACCGCCAACATGCAGGCGCACGGGTTTCGCGTGGTCGACGGACCGTTCGAGCTCGGTGAGGTGAGCTTCCACCTCGGTTGGACTTTCCATCGCGCCGGTCCCAACCGCTCGACGCGACCGCGCTCGGTGATGACGGTCATCTACATGGATCGCGACATGCGGTTGAGCGCCCCGACCAACGACTACCAGCGCAATGACTGGGAAAAGTGGTGCCCCGGTGCCGTAGTCGGCGAAGTGATCGATACGCCGAAGAACCCGGTTCTGTTCGAGCGCACGGCGTGACTGCCGGCGTCCTTCGGGGACCGGCGGCCGTTGCGGACGGCAACGGCGGCTTCAGCATCGAGGTGATCGAAGTCGATCCGCCAGGTCCGGGAGAAGTGCGAGTGGCTTTGCGCGCGGCCGGCGTCTGCCACACCGACTACGCCTCGTTGCGGTGGCCGGGTCCGCTGGTGCTGGGCCATGAGGGCGCCGGACACGTCGAGAGCTTGGGGGAAGAGGTGCGTGGTCTGCGCGTCGGCCAGCCGGTACTGCTCAATTGGGCGATCCCCTGCGGCGCCTGTTTTCAGTGCTCGCGGGGCGCCGAGGCGCTGTGCGAGCGTACGCATGAGATGGACGGTGGCCGCCTTGGCGACAGCCGCGCGCATGCGGGCGCGACCCGTTGGCAAGGTCGGGCGTTGGAGCGCTCCTTCCACCTCGGCACCTTCGCCAGCTACACCGTGGTGCGTGCGGAGGCGGTGACGCCGCTGCCGCCGGATATGGATGTCGACGCCGCCTGCATCCTCGGCTGTGCGGTCATGACGGGTGTGGGATCGGTGGTGAACGTGGCTGCCGTCGCCTCCGGCGCCTCGGTGGCCGTGCTCGGCTGCGGCGGGGTGGGGTTGAACGTCGTCCAGGGCGCGCGCATCGCCGGTGCCCGCACCATCATCGCGATCGACCGTGTCTCGGAGCGCCTCGATCATGCCGTCCGGCTGGGTGCCACCCATGCGTGGCAGGTCCGCGATAACGATCTGGAGCACCGGCTGCTGGTAGCCGCGGTCCGGTCTTTCACCGACGGCCGCGGAGTCGATCATGCCTTCGAGGCGACCGGCGCGCCCGCGCTGGCCTTCCTTCCCTTACGGCTGGCGCGCAATGGCGGCGACGCCCTGCAGGTGAGCGGCGCGCATGGCCCCGCCACCCTGGAGCTGACGCAGCTCTTCTGGAACAAGCGCTACCTGACACCGCTCTACGGCGGCTGCGTGCCGGCCCGGGATTTCCCGCGGCTGTTCGATTGGGTGAGACGCGGGAAGCTCGAGCTTGCTTCACTGATCACTCATCGTTATCCGCTCGAGCGCCTGAAACAGGCCATCGACGACATGCTCACCGGACGCAGCAGCAAGGGCGTGCTGGGTCTCGCAACGGAGGGGCTGTGAGGTTTAGTACCATCGAGCGCGCCGATCCCGCCATCAGCGCGGACGGCCTGGACTTCGTCACCGTCAAAAGCCCAGCACTGCGGCGCCGCGCCGATGTAACGCTTTGCGTGCCGCCCGCCGCCCGCGGTGCGCGCGATCTTCCGATCGTGATCCTGCTGCACGGCGTTTACGGCTCGCATTGGGCATGGGCGCTGAAGGGAGGCGCGCACCTCACCGCCGCGCGTCTGATCGCGCAGGGGAGCCTGCCGCCCGTCGCCCTGTTGATGCCGTCCGACGGCCTGTCTGGCGACGGCACGGGCTACGTGTCCCAAGTGGGATTGGATGCCGAGCGTTGGATCGTCGAGGAAGTCCCGACGCTGGCCCGGTTGCTGATCGGCGGTTGCACGGAGCGCTCGCCGCTGTTGGTGGCCGGGCTGAGCATGGGCGGGTTCGGGGCGCTGCGTCTGGCGGGCAAGTATCCGCAGCGGCTCGCGGCCGCCGCCGCGCTGTCGGCCGTTACCGAGGTGGAGCAGCTCGACGGCCTCATGGAGGAGAGCCGGGCGGGTTGGAGCTCGTCGCCGTCGGACCTCAGCGTTCTTGCAGCGCTCACCGGCGCGTCCGGGCCGCTACCGCCGCTGCGCATCGATTGCGGACGCGACGATCCGCTGCTCGATGCCAATCGCGCCCTCCATCGCGCGCTCGAGCAGGCCGGCGTGAGTCATCTGTATGCCGAGGGTCCCGGCGGCCACGACTGGCCGTACTGGGCGCGTACGCTGGAGGACACTCTGGCGTTCTTCGGTGACGTCTTGAGCGGTCGGGATTGAGGGGAGACCAGGTGTACATGAGCGTGAGTCGCGCCAAGTTATTCGGGACGCTGGCACTGTTGGCGGCCGCGGTCGGCTGGGCGGTCGCCGCCGCGCAGCCGCAGCCCCCGCCGGTTTCGCAGCCACAATCGCAATCGCAGCCACAGATCTTCTACCAGATCTTTTTTCGCAGCTTCCGCGACTCCAATGGCGACCGCATCGGCGACCTCAAGGGCCTCACCTCCAAGCTGGGCTACATCCGGCATCTGGGAGCGACGACCATCCTCCTCACCCCGCTGCAGCCCTCGCCCTACTACCACAACTACTTCGCGACGAGGTTCAAAGCCATAGATCCGGCCTATGGCACGATGGCCGACTACTTCGCCTTCATCCGTGCCGCGCACGCGCTGGGGCTCGAGGTCTACCTCGACGAGGAGTTCCAGTACGTCGCCGAGGGTCATCCCTGGTGGCGCGACTCGATCTGCAAGCCGCACGCGCCATTTGCCGGCTACCTGCTGTGGAAGGACCGCCGGCATTGTGTCGCCGAGCCGTTCCTCAACCAGCCGCGGTGGGAAGGCTACGATGGCCGTTGGATCGGCATCGCCATGGTCAATCTCGAGAACCCCGCCGTGCGGCGCTACTTCCGCAACCTGCTGCTCTTCTGGGCCGACCCGCATGGCGACGGCAGCGGGCGCGAGGGCGTCGACGGCTTCCGTATCGACCACATGATGGATGACCTCGACCACAAGCATCTGGACACCCATCTGTTCGCCAATTTCTGGGCACCGATCTTCCGGGCGCTCAAGGCGCGGCGGCCGGGGCTGCGGATCCTGGCCGAGCAGGCCGACTGGGGCTACGGCCGCAAATGGCTGACCCAGGGCCATGTCGATGTGGTGTTCGCCTTCCCGCTGCGCCAGGCGCTGGTCAGCCTGAGCAAGGCGCAGATCGTGCACGCGATCCGTGCCACGGCCGCTGCCACGCCGCCCGGCAAGACGCAGGTGATTTTCCTGGAGAACCACGACACGGACCGTTACATGTCATCGGTGGACGACAACCCCGCACGGGCGCGAGCCGGCGCGGCCATCGAGCTGACGCTCCAAGGCGATCCGCTGATCTACTACGGCCAGGAATTGGGCATGCGCGGTCGCGCCATCCCCAACGATCACTCCGACGAGGAGGGGATTCCGTCCCGCGAGGCATTCCGCTGGCAGCGCAACCTGCTCGCGCCGGGCTCGGCCATCTGGTACCGCAGCGATCCGCGGGCGTGGAATGGCCGCTACAACCGTTCCGATGACGGTGTGTCGCTGCAGGAGGAGCGGGCCGATCCGCACTCGCTGTACCACTGGTATCGCAAGCTCCTCGCCCTGCGCCGCACCCGGCCATCACTCAGCGAAGGCAGTCAGCATCTGGTCTGCAGCGCATCCCCGGATGTGCTTTGCATTTTGCGTCGCAAGGGGCAGCAGCGGACGCTGTTGCTGGTCAATCTGGGGAGCCGGAGCGCCAGGCCGCTGCTGGCGCCCGATGCAGGCGGTGACGTGGCGTGGACGGACCTTCTGCGCGGCGGGCGCGCGTCACCGGCGGATGCGGTGTTGCAACCGCTGCAGGTGCGGCTGTTGGGTACGCCCTGAGCGCGGTCATCGACCTCTGAGGAGCCGCGCCTTGTCCCGCTGCCAGTCGCGCTCCTTCTCCACGGCGCGCTTGTCGTGTTGCTTCTTGCCCTTGGCGAGCCCGATCTGGAGCTTCGCGCGGCCTTGCTTCCAGTAGAGCTCGAGCGGCACTACGGTGTAGCCCTTGCGCTCGACCGCTCCGATGAGACCGTTGATCTCCCTTTGATGCAGCAGGAGCTTGCGCGTGCGCACGGGATCCGCGACCACGTGGCTCGAAGTCGAGGGCAGGGGGGACAGGTGCGCGCCGATGAGGAAGGCCTCGCCCGCGCGAACGTAGACGTAAGCTTCCTTGAGCTGGGCCCGCCCGGCGCGCATGGCCTTGACTTCCCACCCCTGCAGAGCGAGCCCGGCCTCGTAGCGCTCCTCGATGAAGTAATCGAAGCGCGCCTTGCGGTTCTCGGCGATCAGGCGATGGGCAGGCTCGGCCTTGGATGGCATGGACGGCACGGATGGCGGTGGCGGTCGGGCGCCCGGGGTCGACATTGTATTGGGAAGCTTGTCGCCGGGGCGGTGATATTGGGACAATCACCCCCATGCGAGAGGTCAAGCGCTCGGCGCTCGTCGCCCAGCCGCCGAGCCGCCTGTTCGCGCTCATCAACGATATCGAGAGCTACCCGCGCTTCCTGCCGTGGTGCACTCACGCGCGCGTGCAGTCCCGGACCGAGCGCGAGATCGTGGCCACCATCGGCGTCAAGAAAGGGCCGCTGCACGGCGAGTTCACCACCCGCAACGAGCTCGAGCCCGACCAGCGGATCCTGATGCACCTCGTGAGCGGCCCGTTCAGGACGCTGGAGGGCCAGTGGCTGCTCACCCCGATCGGCCCGGATGGCTGCCGCGTGGAGCTCAGCATGCGCTTCGCTTTCAAGAGCACCCTGTCGGCGATGATGTTCGAGAACAAGTTCGCCGAGACCGTCGGCTCCCTGGTGGAAGCCTTCGTCATCCGCAGCCGCGTGTGACCGCCAAGCGTTGCTGGGTCGCCTTCGCCGGAGCCACGCGCCAGTACCTATGGCCCGTGGTGTTGGCGCCCGATGCCACCATCGCCGAAGCGATCGAGGCGGCACGGCATCAGGCCGCGGGCGTCGATGTCCCCTGGGACAGCGCTCCGGTCGGCATCTTCGGCGAGCCCTGCACTCGCGCCGACCTCCCCGCCGACGGCGACCGCATCGAGCTCTACCGACCCCTGCGCGATGACCCTAAAGCTCGCCGGCGCGCTCGATCCATGCGCCGTCCGAAAGCAAGCAAGTAAGCGGCCCCGGGCCGTTCCCGGGGCCGCGAGGTCAAATGAATCGCCGGGAGCGATTTGCGCCAATCTCAAAGGATAGGGAATTTGGTCACGGGGACCGGGCGGCCGGGACCGTACGGACGCCCCTTGGGCACGTTGTAGAGCGCGAGGCGCTGCACCTTGTCGCCGTTGAAGTACACGATCACCCGGCTCTCGAGGGCCCGTTGGACGTGGCCGTGCCTGTAGTAATAGACGTAGTCCCACCGATTCTGGTTGAAGACGTCCTCCACCATCGGTGTGCCGAGGAGGTAGCGCACCTGGCTGCGGGTCATGCCGACCTTCAACTTGCTCACGTCCTTGCCGTCGAGGTAATTGCCCTGCTGAATATCCATGCGGTAGACGCATCCCGTCAGGCCGAGGCAGGCGGCGAGCAAGGCGAGCGCCAGCAGGCGCGGGCCGGAAACGGTCATCGGGGGTTCACGTCGCATGGAGGTCCGTCGGAGGGGAAAATGCGCAATAATGGGCCGGATGATACCTGATCGCGAAACCGCCGCGCCCGATCCGATGCGCGGCGCGGGCCGTGGGAGCTGATGCGGTGGAAGGCAAGGACCTGCGCAAGGCGGGCCTGAAGGTGACGCTGCCGCGCCTGAAGATCCTCGAGATCCTCGAGGGCAGCGCGACGCGGCATCTGTCGGCCGAGGATATCTACCGCATCCTGCTGGAGTCCAACGAGGACATCGGGCTCGCTACCGTCTACCGGGTGCTGACGCAGTTCGAGGCCGCGGGTCTCGTGACCCGCCATCACTTCGAGGACGGGATGGCGGTGTTCGAGCTCAACCAGGGCACGCATCACGATCATATCGTCTGCCTGGACTGCGGCCGCGTCGAAGAGTTCATGGATGCCGGTATCGAAGAGCGGCAGACGGCCGTCGCGCAGCGGCTCGGCTTCACGATCCGCGATCACTCCCTGATCCTCTACGGCAACTGCCGCAAGGCGCAGTGTCCCTACCGGCGCGCGCCCAAGCGCTTGCCTGCCGACTGAAGCATCTCGCGCGCGTGTTCGCGCGCTTTCGAGGTGACATCGACCCCGCCCAGCATGCGGGCGAGCTCGTCGATCCGGTTCTGATCGGCGAGCGCCATCAATGAAGTGCGGGTCGTCTTGCCGTCCGTCATCTTCGTGACGCGCAGATGGTGATGGCCCTGGGAAGCGACCTGCGGCAGGTGCGTGACGCACAACACCTGGCCGCGCTCGCCGAGGGCGCGCAATTCGCGCCCGACGATCTCCGCCACGGCGCCGCCGATCCCCGAGTCGACCTCATCGAACACCATGCACCGTGCCTCCTGCGCGCTGGTGGTGGCGACCTGCACGGCGAGCGACAGGCGTGACAGCTCGCCGCCCGAGGCGATCTTCGCGAGCGCGCGTGGCGGCTGGCCGGGATTGGTGCTGACGCGCAGCTCGATGTCGTCGATGCCGTGCTGTGTGGGCTCCGCCTCCCGGCTCTGCGCGACTTCGACCTCGAGGCGGCCGCCCGACATGCCGAGAGTCTGCATGCGCGCCGTGATGTCCTTGGCGAGCGCTTTGGCCGCGGCAGCTCTCTTGGCGGAGAGGGTCTGCGCCTGCTCGCGGTATCGTTCCAGAGCCGCCGCCAGGTCCTTGCGCAACACCGCGAGATCGACCTCTGCGCGCTCGAGTCCCTCGAGCTCCGCGAGGAGCTGCGCGCTGCGCGGCAACAGCTCGAGCGGTGCCACCCGGTTCTTCCGCGCCAACTCCTCGATCGCGGCGAGGCGCCCCTCGACCTCGTGCTGGCGCTGGGTATCTAGGTCGAGACTCTCGCCATAGCGCTCGAGCTCGCGCGCGGCCTCCCGCAGCTGCACCGCTGCCTCTTCCGCGAGCGCGACCACCGGCGCGAGTTTCGGGTCCAGCGCCGACCCCGCGCGCAGCGACTGCAGCGCGCGGCTCACGTTGGCGAGCGCGTTGCCTTCTTCTGACTGATAAAGCGCCGCCAGCGCGGTTTGCGCGGCTTCCGCCAGGCGGCCGCGATTCATGAGCCGCGCACGCTCCTCGGTCAGCCGGGCGACTTCGCCTTCCTCCAGCCGCAGCGCCTGCAGCTCACCCACCTGATAGCGGAGCAGATCGAGCTTCGCCTCGCGATCGCGCGCCCGGCTCTCGAGCTCGAGGGTGCGCTCGAGCATCTCGCGCCAGACCCGGTAGGCGATGCCCACCTGTCCGGCCAGCGGGTCGAGTCGTCCATAGGCATCGAGCAGCTCCCGCTGCGCGGCGGCGCGTGTCAGCGACTGGAATTCGTGCTGGCCGTGGATGTCGATGAGAATGCTGCCGGCTTCCCGCAGCAGCTGCACGGGAACCGACTGACCGTTGAGATAGGCTCGGGAGCGGCCATCCGCCGCCACGACCCTGCGGACGATGAGCTCCTCGCCCGCGTCGATCGACTGCTCCTCCAGCCAGCGCGTCAGTCCCGGCGGCGCCTTGGCGAGCTCGAACGTCGCGGCGATCTCCGCCCGCTCGGCGCCGTGACGGATCATTTCCGGGCCGGCGCGGCCGCCGGCGAGAAGCTGCAGGGCATCGACGAGAATCGACTTCCCCGCCCCGGTCTCGCCGGTGAGCACGGTGAGCCCCGGGCGCAGCTCGAGCTCGAGCGCCTCGATGATCGCGAAATCGCGAATCTGCAGACGGATGAGCATGGCGCCGGGCTGCAGACTCAGCGCCCGCCGTTGCCGCGGCCCCAGTGGAGCTTCGAGCGCAGCAGGCGGTAGTAGTCGTGGCCGGCGGGGTGCAGCAGGGTGATGCGCTCGCCGGCAGGCTTGATCTCCAGGCGATCGCCCGGGGCGATTTCCCCGAGAATCGCGCCGTCGCAGGTCACCTGCGCGCGGGTGTCGGGCCGCTGCAGCAGCTCGATCTCGATCAGCGCCCGCGCGGAGACCACGATCGGGCGATCGGACAGGGTGTGAGGGCAGATCGGCGCCATGACCAACGCATCCAGGTGCGGCTCGATGATCGGACCGCCGCAGGAGAGGGCATAAGCCGTCGAGCCGGTGGCGCTGGCGATCACGATGCCATCGCCCGCGTGAGTGTTGACATACCGGCCACCGACCCGCGTCTCGAAGTCGAGCAACCGCCCGGTGGCGAGCTTCTGCAGCACCACGTCGTTGAGGGCCAGCGCTTCCGCGACCGTGCCGTCCGACAGGCGCAGGCACGCGGCGAGCAGCGGACGCTCATCGGCCTCGAGCTGGCCCCGGAGCGCCGCATCGACGCACTCGAGCATGTCCTGTGGCATGACGTCGGTGAGGAACCCCAGCCGGCCGCGATTGATCCCGAGAAGCGGCACGCCGTGCCGGGCGACCAGCCCCGCCGCGTAGAGCAGGGTGCCGTCGCCGCCGACCGCGATCATGAGGTCGGCGCGGCTGCCGAGCTCCTCCTCCGCAACCCGCAAGGGAGCTCGCTGGGCATCCGTCGAGACGGAGAGGGCGGTGGCGACGGCCGCCGTGTCGCTGACGAGTACCTGCACCTGCCGGGTCGCCAGATGCGCCAGCAACGCGTGCGCGGATTCCGCGACGCGCGAGTCCGTGAATCTGCCGACCAGCGCGCACGTGCGGACGGGAAGGGCCATCCGCGGGATCGTAGCAGGACGGCGGGGCCCTTGCTTGACGGTCGCCTCGGCCGTCTAATACGGAGTGTGATCGAAGGTTTCCGATTCGACCCCGTGGGACCTGCGCGCAGCGCATGAGCACGGAAGAGCATCTGAGCGAGCGGGCGCAGCACCTGCTGCGGGTGCTCGTCGAGAGCTATATCCGCGACGGCCAGCCCGTCGGCTCCCGCTCTCTAACGCGGGAGTCGGGTCTGCAGCTTTCCTCGGCGACCATCCGCAACGTCATGGCCGACCTCGAGGAGCTCGGTTTCGTCTCCTCGCCACACACCTCCGCTGGACGCATCCCCACCGACAAGGGGTATCGGTTCTTCGTCGATACCCTGTTACAGGTGCAACCGGTGGAGGAAGCGGCCGCGGCGGAGATCCGCCGCCAGCTCGAGGGGCGCCCGCTCGATGCCGCGCACGAGAGCTCGAAGGATCTGATCGCCACGGTGTCGCAACTGCTTTCCAGCGTGACGCGGCTCGCGGGGGTCGTGACGCTACCGCGCGCCGCGGAGGCCTCCATCACCCAGATCGAGTTCGTCGGCCTCTCGGAAAACCGGGTGCTCGTCGTCCTGGTGTACGGCGAGCGCGAGGTCCAGAACCGCATCATCCAGCTCGAGCGGTACTACTCGCCCGATGAGCTCAAGCGCGCCTCCAACTTCCTCAACGAGCAGTTCCGCGGCCGCTCCCTGGCCCAGGTGCGCCAGGAGATCCTGCGGCAGTTGAGCGAGACGCGGGCGCACATGAACCAGGTGATGCTGGATGCCATCTCCATGGCGCAGCATGTCTTCGAGGCTGGCGCGGGCGGCGAGGACCGCCTCGAGTACGTCATCAAGGGCGAGACCAATCTCATGGGAGTCGCGGAGCTCTCGAGCGTCGAGAAGCTGCGGCGGCTCTTCGAGGCGTTCAACGAGAAGCGCGACTTCCTGCACCTGCTCGACCACAGCCTGCGGGCCGAGGGGGTGCGGATCTTCATCGGGCATGAGTCGGGTTATCAGATCCTCGATGACTGCAGCGTGGTGACGGCGCCGTACGGGTCGCCGGAATCGGTCGTGGGCGTGCTCGGGGTCATCGGTCCCACACGCATGGCGTACGAGCGGGTCATCCCGATCGTGGACATGAGCGCAAAGCTGCTCGGCTCCGCCTTGAATTCCAGGCGATAGAGCCCCAGGCAGGGCCCTGATTCCAATCGCTTCCGCGGGAGGGGGTCTTCCCGGCGGCAGCGGTTTACCTTATCGAGTGTTTCGGAGGTTCGTGATGACCATGGCTGAGAACGGCGAGCGGTCCGGGGCGCAGGGCGCAGAAGCCAGCGTGGCGTCGGCACCGGCATCGCCGCTGGCTGAGCTCGAGCGTCTGCAGCAGGCCCTCACCGAGGCGGAGGAGCGCGCGCGCAGCCACTGGGAGCAGTATCTGCGCGCCGTGGCGGAGCTCGACAATGTCCGCAAGCGCGCGCAGCGCGACATCGAGGCGGCCAATCGGTACGGTCTGGAGAAATTCGCCGCGGAGCTGCTGCCCGTGCGTGACAGCCTGGAGCTTGCGGTGCAGAGCGCCGACCAGGTTGAGGTCGACGCCCGCAGCCTCAAGCAGGGCCAACAGGCGACCCTGCAGCTGCTGGCGAAGGCGCTGGAGCGGCTCGGCGTGACCCCCATCAATCCGGTCGGCGTGGTCTTCGATCCCACCCGGCACGAGGCAATGATGGCCCAACCGTCCGCCACGGCGAAGCCCGACACCGTGCTGCAGGTGGTCCAGGCGGGCTATGAGCTGAATGGCCGGGTCCTGCGGCCCGCCCGGGTAATCGTGGCCAAGGCGCCGGCCTAGCGATGGGCCGGGCAGTAGCCCGGACCCGGCGCCTTGAAAATTCGCCGCGACCACCCAAAAAGAGCAACGACATCATCCCCCTTTGGACAGAGATTCCGGCGGAGTAGACACATGGCAAAGGTAATCGGCATCGACCTCGGCACGACCAATTCGTGCGTCGCCATCATGGAGGGCGGCAAGCCCCGCGTGATCGAGAACAGCGAGGGCGACCGTACCACCCCATCGATCGTCGCCTTCACGAAGGACAACGAGGTGCTGGTCGGGCAGCCGGCCAAGCGCCAGGCGGTCACCAACCCGCAGAACACCCTGTTCGCGATCAAGCGCCTCATCGGACGCAGGTTCGAGGACGAGGTGGTCCAGCGCGACGTCAAGATGGTGCCCTACAAGATCGCGCGCGCCGACAACGGCGATGCGTGGGTGGAGGTCCAGGGCAAGAAGATGGCGCCGGCGGAGATTTCCGCGCGCGTCCTCATGAAAATGAAGAAGACGGCGGAGGATTACCTCGGCGAGCCGGTGACGGAGGCCGTGATCACGGTCCCCGCCTACTTCAACGACTCCCAGCGGCAGGCCACCAAGGATGCCGGCCGCATCGCCGGCCTCGAGGTCAAGCGCATCATCAACGAGCCGACGGCGGCCTCGCTCGCCTATGGCCTCGACAAGCAGGGCGGCGACCGCAAGATCGCGGTCTACGACCTCGGCGGCGGCACGTTCGACATCTCCATCATCGAGATCGCGGAAGTCGACGGCGAGCGCCAGTTCGAGGTGCTCTCGACCAACGGCGACACCTTCCTCGGCGGCGAGGACTTCGACCTGCGGATCATCAATTTCCTCGCCGAGGAGTTCCTGAAGGAATCCGGCGTCGACGTGCGCAAGGATCCGCTGGCCATGCAGCGCCTGAAGGAAGCGGCCGAGAAGGGCAAGATCGAGCTCTCCTCCACCCAGCAGACCGACATCAACCTGCCGTACATCACGGCCGACGCCTCGGGACCGAAGCACCTCAACATCAAGCTCACCCGGGCGAAGCTCGAGGCGCTGGTGGAGGATCTGGTGCAGAAGACCATCGCGCCCTGCCGCACCGCGCTGAAGGACGCCGGCGTCTCGGCGAGCGACGTTGCGGAAGTCATCCTGGTCGGCGGCCAGACGCGCATGCCGCTCGTACAGAAGTGCGTGAAGGAATTTTTCGGCCATGAGCCGCGCAAGGACGTGAATCCGGACGAGGCGGTCGCCGTGGGCGCGGCCATCCAGGCCGGTGTTCTCGCCGGTGAGGTCAAGGACGTGCTGCTCCTCGACGTCACGCCCCTCTCGCTCGGCATCGAGACGCTGCACGGCGTGATGACCAAGCTGATCGAGAAGAACACCACCATTCCGACGAAGGCGTCGCAGGTGTTCTCGACGGCCGATGACAACCAGACGGCCGTCACCATCCACGTGCTGCAGGGCGAGCGCGACCGCGCGGCCGACAACAAGTCGCTCGGCAAGTTCGACCTGAGCGACATTCCGCCCGCGCCGCGCGGCATGCCGCAGATCGAGGTGTCGTTCGACATCGATGCCAACGGTATTCTCAACGTCTCCGCCAAGGACAAGGCGACCGGCCGCGAGCAGAAGATCGTGATCAAGGCCTCGAGCGGACTCACCGAGGACGAGATCAAGCGGATGGTGCGCGACGCCGAGGCGCATGCCGCCGAGGACAAGCGCTTCCGCGAGCTGGTGGAGGTGCGAAACAAGGCGGACGGCATGATCCACGCCGTCGAGAGGAGCCTGAAGGACCTCGGCGAGAAGGTGGATGCGGGCGAGCGCGCCAAGATCGAATCCGCGATCTCGGATCTGCGCACGGCGCTGAAGAGCGATGACCGCAACGTCATCGAGAAGAAGACCGAGGCTCTCGCGCAGGCTTCCGCGGCGATCGCGCAGCAGGCGTACGCGGCCGGGCAGGCGGGCTCCGAGGCCGCCGGCGGTGGCGCCGGCGGTGGCGCCGGCGCGCAGGCCGCTTCCGGAGAGGCGGGCGGCGCTTCCGGGCAGACCGGGCGTGACGATGTCGTCGATGCGGAGTTCGAGGAAGTGAACGACAAGGGCCGCAAAGCGAGTTAGTTGACTGGGTAAAAGGTCCTCCGGCGCTTTTACCGGCCAGCCGACTGAGGGGCTTCGACCTTGCCGGCTTGCTTTTGTGCGGCGGGCCGCGAGTGACCTGTGACACACTACCTAAATGTCAAAGGCTGACTACTACAAGGTACTCGACGTACCCAGAACGGCCACCGAGGCGGAGATCAAGAAGGCCTATCGCCGCCTCGCCATGAAGTTTCACCCCGACAGGAATCCCGACGACAAGGAGGCCGAAGAGCGCTTCAAGGAGGCGAAGGAGGCGTGCGAGGTGCTCACCGATGCGCAGAAGCGCGCCGCGTACGATCAGTACGGGCATGCGGGCGTCGAGGCCGCCGCCGCCGGGGCCCGCGGACGGGCCGGAGGGTTTGGGGCCGGGGACGCTTTCAGCGACATCTTCGGCGATGTGTTCGGCGATATCTTCGGCACGGCGCGCCGCGGCGGCCGCTCACAGGTGTTTCGCGGCGCGGATCTGCGCTATGAGATCGAGCTCGAGCTCCCCCAGGCCGTCTTCGGCCATGCGGTGGAGATCGAGGTGCCGAAGCTCTCCGAATGCGAGACCTGTCATGGGAGCGGCGCGGCCAAGGGCAGCTCCCCGACGGCCTGCGATACCTGCGGCGGCTCCGGCCAGGTGCGCATTTCCCAGGGTTTCTTCCAGCTGCAGCAGACTTGCCCCCGCTGCCGCGGCACGGGCACCCTCATCACCAACCCGTGCGACACCTGCCTTGGGCAGGGTCGCGTGCGCCGCAGCCGCAAGCTGTCGGTGAAGATCCCCGCAGGCGTCGATACCGGCGACCGCATTCGCCTCGCGGGCGAAGGGGAGGCTGGACGCAATGGGGGTCCGCCAGGTGACCTCTACGTCGAGGTTCACGTGCGCGAGCACGCGATTTTCGAGCGGGATGGCGAGCACCTGAGCTGCGAGGTACCGATCAGCTTTGCGACCGCGGCGCTCGGCGGCATCGTGGAGGTGCCGACCCTCAACGGCGATGTGACGCTGAAGATTCCGGCGGAGACCCAGTCGGGACGGGTATTCCGGCTGCGGGACAAGGGCGTCAAGCCGGTGCGCAGCCACTCTCGGGGCGATCTGTTCTGCCGGGTCGTGGTGGAGACGCCGGTGCATCTCTCGGCCGAGCAGCGGGAGTTGATCGGCCAGCTCGAGCAGTCGCTGCAGCAGGACCGGCAACGGCACGCGCCGCGCGAGAAGGGATTCCTCGAAGGCGTGAAGCGCTTCTTCTCGGGCGCCTGAGCGGCAGATCCATGGCGGGGGCGCGCGTCGTCATCGTCGGAGCGAGCGGGCGCATGGGCCAGGCGCTGGTCCGGGCGACGCGCGAGCTCCCGGCGTTGCGCATCGCTGCAGGGGTGGCTTCGGCCGGCAGCGCCAGTGTCGGCCGCGATCTCGGCGTGGTCGCGGGCCTGGAGCCCTTGGGGCTGGAGGTCTCGAGCGACCTGCCCGCGGCGCTCGCCGGCGCGGACGTCGCGCTCGACTTCTCTCAGCCCCATGCGACCCGCGCCAACATCGCCGCATGCCGCGCGGCGCGCAAGCCGCTGCTCATCGGTACGACCGGCTTCGGGGCCGAGCTGACGGAGGCGGAGCTCGATGCCGCCGCACGCGACATTCCCTTGCTCATCGCGCCGAATACCAGTCTCGGGGTGGCATTGCTGGTGGACCTGGTCCGCCGGGCGGCGCGCGCTCTGCCGGCGGAATTCGACGTCGAGGTCATTGAGGCGCATCACCGGATGAAGCGGGATGCGCCGTCGGGTACCGCGCTGGCGCTTGCCCGGGCGGCCGGCGAGGGGCGGGGCCTGGTGGCCGCGGATGCGCTCGCGGGAAGCTCCGCCGCCCGGGCCGGTCCCCGGCGGCAGGGGGAGATCGGGTTCGCGGTCATCCGCGGCGGCGACATCGTCGGCGACCACACCGTGCTCTTCGCGGGTTCCGGAGAGGAGCTGCGGCTGAGTCACCGCGCGGGCGATCGGGCCATTTTCGCGCGCGGGGCGTTGCGAGCCGCTCTGTGGCTCCTGACCCAGCCGCCGGGCCGCTACAACATGAGCGATATTGTCAAGGAAAATCAATCACTTGCATGATTGTTCGCGGACTTTTACCACGGCGGCGGCGCGGAATTTTCCATGGACACCCAACCGCCCGGCCCGTAAAATTTGCACCTAATCCGAGGTACGGGTTAGTCCAATGCAGGGCGGGAGGCGTTCGCGAGAACCCTCCCGCTTTGTATATGGGCGCAAAGTCGCCTGGCGGCGCTTTGCGCGAGCGCGCTACGCGAACAGGTTACATCCCGCGGGCCCCGGGAACGGCCCGGGGCCGCTCGCTTGATCGCTTTCGACCGGAGGACGCGTTGCAACCTGATGAGGTGTGTTTGAAGTGAGCGTACCCGCTGTACTGGCATTGGCGGATGGCACCGTCTTCCGCGGCCAGTCGATTGGTGCCAAGGGCAACACCACGGGTGAAGTCGTTTTCAATACCGCTTTGACGGGGTATCAGGAGATCCTCACCGACCCGTCCTACGCCCGCCAGATCGTCACGCTCACCTGCCCGCACATCGGCAACACCGGCGGCACGCCGGAGGATCTCGAGTCCGCGCAGATCGCCGCGGCCGGGCTCATCATCCGCGACCTGCCGCCGCAGGCAAGCAGCTGGCGCGCCAACGAGTCGCTGAGCGAGTTCCTGGAGCGCGGGCGTGTCGTCGCCATCGCAGGCATCGACACGCGGCGCCTGACGCGCATCCTGCGCGAGACCGGCGCGCAGTCCGGCTGCATCATGACGGGCGAGCAGGTCGATACCGCCGCGGCGATCAAGGCTGCGCGCAAGTTCCCGGGCCTGAAGGGCATGGATCTCGCCAAGGTCGTCAGCACCAAGCGCAGCTTCCAGTGGAACGAGGGAACGGTGTGGCCGGAAAGCTCGCGCGTGCCGATCCGCTCGCACCAACGGTTGCACGTCGTCGCGTACGACTTCGGCATCAAGCGCAACATCCTGCGGGTCCTGGCGGACTTCGGCTGCCGCATGACGGTCGTGCCCGCGCAGACCAGCGCCGAGGAAGCGCTGGCGCTCGCGCCCGACGGCATCTTCCTCTCCAACGGACCCGGCGACCCCGAGCCCTGCGACTACGCCATCAACGCGACCCGCAAGTTTCTCGACACCGACATTCCGGTGTTCGGCATCTGCCTCGGCCATCAGATCCTCGGCCTCGCCTGCGGCGGGAGCACGTTGAAGATGAAGTTCGGCCACCATGGCGCCAACCATCCGGTGCAGGACCTCGATTCCGGGCGGGTGTTCATCACCAGCCAGAATCACGGCTTCGCGGTCGACGAGACGACGCTGCCTGCCAACGTGCGGCCCACGCACCGCTCGCTCTTCGACGGCTCGCTCCAGGGTCTCGCCTTCAAGGATCGGCCGGCGTTCGGTTTCCAGGGCCATCCGGAGGCGAGCCCGGGCCCGCACGATCTGAAGCCGCTCTTCGAGCGCTTCAATCATCTGATGCTGCGGCGGCTGCAGACGCAGCTGCGCCTCGCCGAGGAGCAGGCGCGCCGGCAACAAACCGCGGTGAGATCGTGATGGCTGCCGCAGTCGTGTCGACGCGTGCCGCATGAAAAGAACGGACCTCCAGAGCATCCTCATCATCGGCGCCGGCCCCATCGTCATCGGCCAGGCGTGCGAGTTCGACTATTCCGGCGCGCAGGCCTGCAAGGCGCTGCGGGAGGAGGGCTACCGGGTCATCCTGGTCAACTCCAATCCCGCCACCATCATGACCGACCCCGAGATGGCGGACGCCATCTATATCGAGCCGGTCAACTGGCGCACAGTGGCGCGCATCATCGAGAAGGAGCGTCCGGATGCGCTGCTGCCGACTATGGGGGGACAGACTGCGCTCAACACGGCGCTCGACCTCGTCCGCGAGGGAGTGTTGGAGAAGTACGGCGTCGAGCTCATCGCCGCCTCGAGGGCCGCGATCGACATGGCGGAGGACCGCGAGCTCTTCCGCAACGCCATGCGCGAGATCGGGCTCGAGACGCCGCGCTCGCAGATCGCGCGCAGCCTCGATGAGGCGCTCACCATCGCGGCGACGGAGATCGGCTATCCGGTCGTGATCCGCCCCTCGTTCACCCTCGGCGGGAGCGGCGGCGGCATCGCCTATAACCGCGAGGAGCTCGAGGAGATCGCCGCGCGCGGGCTCGATGCCTCCCCGACTTCCGAGGTGCTGCTCGAGGAGTCGGTGATCGGTTGGAAAGAGTTCGAGATGGAGGTGGTGCGCGATCACAAGGACAACTGCATCATCGTCTGCTCGATCGAGAACCTCGACCCGATGGGCGTGCATACCGGCGACTCGATCACGGTGGCTCCCGCGCTGACGCTGACCGACAAGGAATACCAGCGCATGCGCGATGCCTCGATCGCCGTGCTGCGCAAGATCGGCGTCGACACCGGCGGCTCGAATGTGCAGTTCGCCGTCAATCCGCGCGACGGACGACTGCTCATCATCGAGATGAACCCGCGCGTGTCGCGCTCCTCGGCGCTCGCTTCCAAGGCGACCGGCTTCCCGATCGCCAAGATCGCCGCCAAGCTCGCCGTCGGCTACACGCTCGATGAGCTGAAGAACGACATCACCGGCGGCGCGACGCCCGCCTCCTTCGAGCCGTCGATCGATTACGTGGTGACCAAGATCCCGCGCTTCACGTTCGAGAAGTTTCCGGCCGCCAACGACCGCCTGACGACCCAGATGAAGTCGGTGGGCGAGGTCATGGCGATCGGCCGCACCTTCCAGGAGTCGCTGCAGAAGGCGCTGCGCGGGTTGGAGACGGGGCTCGACGGGCTCTCGCCCATCCTGACGCTCCCCCTCGACGAGGACGGCCAGACGAAGCTCGCGTACGAGCTGCGCGCTCCCGGCGCCAACAGGCTGTTGTACGTGGCGGACGCGTTCCGCGCCGGCTGGTCGTTCGAGCGGATCGCGGAGCTCACGCACATCGATCCCTGGTTCCTGGCGCACATCGAGGACCTGATCGTGGAGGAGAGGCGGATAGGCGCCGAAGGCTTCGGCGCGCTGACCGCGGACCGGCTGCGCGGCCTCAAGCGCAAGGGCTTCTCCGACAGCCGGCTCGGCAAGCTCCTCGATCTGCCGGAGAAGGCCGTGCGCGCCAAGCGTCACGACCTGGGCGTCCGACCCGTCTACAAGCGGGTCGACACCTGCGCCGCGGAGTTTGCGACCTCGACGGCCTATCTCTACTCGACCTACGAAGAGGAGTGCGAGGCGCAGCCGACGGGCCGCCGCAAGATCATGATCCTCGGCGGCGGACCCAATCGCATCGGCCAGGGGATAGAGTTCGATTACTGCTGCGTGCACGCGGCCCTGGCCCTGCGCGAGGACGGGTTCGAGACCATCATGGTCAACTGCAACCCGGAGACCGTCTCGACCGATTACGACACCTCCGATCGTCTCTACTTCGAGCCCCTGACACTCGAGGATGTGCTCGAGGTGCTGGCGAAGGAGCAACCCGAAGGGGTGATCGTGCAGTTCGGCGGCCAGACGCCGCTCAAGCTGTCCCGCGCATTGGAAGAAGCCGGAGCGCCGATCATCGGCACCTCGCCCGACTCCATCGACGTCGCCGAGGACCGCGAGCGCTTCCAGGCCCTGGTCCGGCGGCTCGGCCTGAAGCAGCCCGCCAACGCCACCGCGCGTACGGAAGATCAGGCCGTGGCACTCGCGCGCGAGGTCGGCTTTCCGCTCGTGGTGCGGCCGTCCTATGTGTTGGGCGGCCGCGCGATGGAGATCGTCTTCAACGAGGAGGATCTGCGGGCCTACATGGGCCATGCGGTGCAGGTCTCCAACGACAGCCCCGTGCTCCTCGATCGCTTTCTCGACGTTGCGATCGAGGTCGATGTCGACGCCCTGTGCGATGGCGAGGAAGTGCTCATCGGCGGCATCATGGAGCACGTGGAGCAGGCGGGTGTGCACTCCGGCGACTCCGGCTGCTGCCTGCCGCCGAACAGCCTGACCGCCGAGACCCAGGAAAGCCTGCGCGATCAGACCCGCCGGCTCGCCAAGGCGCTCTCGGTCGTGGGCCTGATGAACATCCAGTTCGCGATCCAGAACGGCGTCATCTACGTCCTGGAGGTCAATCCGCGCGCCTCGCGCACGGTGCCGTTCGTCTCCAAGGCAACCGGCCTGCCGCTGGCGAAGATCGCCGCGCGGGTGATGACCGGCCGGACGCTGCGCGAGCAGGGCGTGACCGCGCGCCGCGACCCGCCGTATTATTCGGTGAAGGAGGCGGTGTTTCCGTTCGTCAAGTTCCCGGAGTCCGATCCGATCCTCGGGCCGGAGATGAAATCCACCGGTGAGGTGATGGGGACGGGCCGCACCTTCGGCGAGGCTTACGCGAAGGCGCAGACCGGCTCGGGCGTCACGCTGCCGCGCAAGGGCGTGTGCTTCATCAGCGTGCGCGACCGGGACAAGCCGGGCGCGGTGGAGCTCGCGCGCCGCCTCATCGCCCGCAGCTTCGAGGTGCTGGCGACCGAGGGCACCGCGCGGGCGCTGTCGGAAGCCGGCATCGCCTGCCGCCGGGTGAACAAGGTCCGGGAGGGACGGCCGCACGTCGTGGACATGATCAAGAACGACGAGATCGATCTCATCGTCAACACGACCGAAGGCAAGCTCGCCATCCGGGAGTCGAACTCCATCCGCCGCGAGGCGGTGCACCATCGGGTAACCTACTACACCACGCTCGCGGCCGGGCTCGCGACCTGCGAGGCGCTCGATCATCTCGATGAGGTTGAAGTGAATCGCCTGCAGGACCTGCACCACGAGGCGCTCGCCGGATGAAACGCACTCCCATGACCCTGCGCGGCGCCGAGGCTTTGCGCGCCGAGCTCAAGCGCCTGAAGTCCGAGGCGCGCCCCAACATCATCAAGGCGATCGCGGAGGCGCGCGGCCACGGCGATCTGTCGGAGAACGCCGAGTATCACGCGGCGCGCGAGCAGCAGGGTTTCATCGAGGGGCGCATCAAGGAGATCGAGACCAAGCTCTCCACCGCCGAGATCATCGACCCCAGCAAGCTCACCAACACGGGCAAGGTCGTCTTCGGCGCCGTGGTGGAGCTGGAAGATCAGGACGACGGCAGCCGCGTGGTCTACCAGGTGGCGGGCGAGGACGAGGCCGACATCCGCGCCGGCCGCATCTCCATCACTTCTCCGATCGCGCGCGCCCTGGTCGGCAAGTCTCAGGGCGAGGTCGTCGACGTCTCCGCGCCGGGCGGCGTCCACTCCTACGAGATCGTGACCGTCCGCTTCGAGTAGTCAGGCGTCGGGAATGACGATGCGCGGCAGCTCGGGGCGCGGGCGGTAGAAAACGGCCACGTTGCCGATCCGATGCACGAGCGAGCTGCCGGTGCGGCGTGCCAGCTCCTCGAAGGCGGCGTTTCTGGCTTCCCGATCGCCGCCCGGTGCCTTGACCTTGATCAGCTCGTGATCGGTGAGCGCGCGGTCGGTCTCGCGGGCGACCGCATCCGTCAGTCCTGCGGACCCGAGCCGAACGACCGGCTGCAGGGCGTGGGCGAGGCCGCGAAGATGGCGGCGCTGGCGCTCGGTGAGCATCGTGTGAGACATCGCTGAAATTCTACAGTCTGGTATGGCCAAACGGTCCAAAAGCAGCGCCCGGTGGCTCAATGAGCACTTCACCGACCCCTTCGTGCAGCGGGCGCACGCGGAAGGCTGGCGCTCGCGCGCCGTGTTCAAGCTGGAGGAGGTCGATCGGCGCGAGAAGCTGCTGCAGCCGGGGGCGATCTGCCTGGATCTGGGCGCCGCGCCAGGCGCCTGGAGCCAGTACGCGCGCCGTCGCCTCGGCAGCGGCGGCCGGGTCGTCGCCACCGACATCCTGGCCATGGAGCCGCTCGCCGGGGTGGAGTTCGTGCAAGGTGATTTTCGGGAGCCGGAGGTCTTCGAGCGGATCCTGGCGGCGCTGCCGCAGCGGCAGGTGGACCTGGTGCTCTCGGACATGGCCCCCTCGTTGAGCGGCATCGACGTCGTGGATCAGCCCCGGTCGATGTACCTGGCCGAGCTGGCCGTCGATATGTCATGCCGGGTCTTGAAGCGCGGCGGAGACGCCCTGATCAAGGTTTTTCAAGGGGCCGGCTTTCAGGAGCTCGTTCAGGATGCCCGCGGGCGTTTCGCCAAGGTGAAGCTGGTGAAGCCGGCGGCTTCACGTTCTCGCAGTCCTGAAATGTATCTGCTGGCCAAGGATTTTCGCTTGGTGTAGCGTGCTCGAAGCTGGACCAGGTTCAGGAGTGCACAAACTGCCGGAAGCCGGCAGGCGAGGCCGCATTTGAAGATGAATGATTTGACCAAGAACATCCTTCTATGGGTGGTGATCGTCTTCGTGCTGCTGCTGGTCTTCAGCCGCTATATGCCCAGCGTGGCCCAGCAGGAGGAGATCGACTACTCCACCTTCCTGAACGATGTGAAGGCCCACCAGGTCGACAGCGTCACCTTCCAGGGAGACATGCTCTACGGCGCGATGAAGGATCACACGCAGTTCAAGACCTACAACCCCGAGACCGACTACACGGCGCTCATCGGCGCGCTGGAGAAGAACGACGTCCACATAAAGGGGGAGCCGCCGAAGCAACCGAACTTCCTGGCGCAGCTGCTGCTGCAGCTGGCACCGGCACTGGTGCTGATCATCGTCTTCGTCTATCTGCTGCGGCAGATGCAGGGCGCCTCGGGCGGCCGGGGGGCGATGTCCTTCGGCAAGAGCCGCGCGCGCCTGCTCGGCGAGGACCAGGTGAACGTCACGTTCGCCGACGTCGCCGGAGTGGATGAGGCCAAGCAGGAAGTCTCGGAGATCGTCGACTTCCTCAAGGACCCGGGCAAGTTCCAGAAGCTCGGCGGCAAGATCCCGAAGGGCGTGCTCATGGTGGGCTCGCCCGGCACCGGCAAGACGCTGCTCGCGCGCGCCATCGCGGGGGAGGCGAAGGTCCCCTTCTTCACCATTTCCGGCTCCGATTTCGTCGAGATGTTCGTCGGCGTCGGCGCCTCGCGCGTGCGCGACATGTTCGAGCAGGCAAAGAAGCACGCGCCCTGCATCATCTTCATCGATGAGATCGACGCGGTCGGGCGGCACCGCGGCGCGGGCCTGGGCGGCGGCCATGACGAGCGCGAGCAGACGCTCAACCAACTCCTCGTCGAGATGGACGGCTTCGAGGGCAACGAGGGCATCATCGTCATCGCGGCCACCAACCGCCCGGACGTGCTCGATCCGGCCTTGCTGCGGCCGGGCCGGTTCGACCGTCAGGTCGTGGTGCCGCTGCCGGATGTGCGCGGACGGGAGCAGATCCTGCGCGTGCACATGCGGCGCGTGCCCCTGGCCGATGACGTCAAGCCGGCGCTGATCGCGCGCGGCACGCCGGGGTTCTCGGGCGCGGATCTCGCCAATCTCGTCAACGAGGCGGCGCTCTTCGCCGCGCGCGCCAACCGGCGCATCGTCGGGATGGAGGAGTTCGAGCGCGCCAAGGACAAGATCATGATGGGCGCGGAGCGGCGCTCGATGGTCATGACCGAGGACGAGAAGCGCATGACGGCTTATCACGAGTCCGGTCATGCGATCGTCGGCATGACCGTACCGGAGCACGATCCGGTCTACAAGGTGACGATCATTCCGCGCGGTCGGGCGCTCGGCGTGACGCAGTTCCTGCCGGAGCAGGATCGCTACAGCATGTCGAAGCGGCGGCTGGAGAGCGCGATCGCGACGCTCTTCGGCGGGCGCATCGCGGAGGAGCTGATCTTCGGGCCGGAGTCGGTGACGACGGGCGCCTCCAACGACATCGAGCGGGCGACGGAGCTGGCGCGCAACATGGTCACCAAGTGGGGGCTGTCGGACAAGCTCGGGCCACTCACGTATTCGGAGGAGACCGGCGAGGTGTTCCTCGGGCGCAGCGTGACGCAGCACAAGCAGGTGTCGGATGTCACCGCACACGCCATCGATGAGGAAGTGCGGCGGGTCATCGAGAGCAACTTTCAGCGCGCGCGGCAGATTCTGACCAGCGCGATGGAGAAGCTGCACGTGATGGCGGATGCGCTCATGAAGTACGAGACCATCGATGAGGAGCAGTTGAAGGACATCATGGCGGGGAGGCCGCCCAAGCCGCCGGCGGGGTGGGATGACTCGTTGTCCAATCGGCCGCCGCGGGCGCCTGCGGGGGAGGGGGCTGCGGCGCCGGCTCCTGGTGGGACGGCCATTGGGCCGCCTGCGGGGCAGCATTAGCTTATTGGCGCGAATCGCTCCCGGCGATTTGCGCGGCCAGCCGTTTGACAGGATTTGATCCCGCGGCCCAGGGGCGGCCCTGGGCCGCTTACTGACTTGCTTTCGCACGGCGCAAGTCCTATGCCGCAGTGAAATCGGGCGTGGCTAGTCAACCTTCGGTACTGCATTGTCGGGGGCGGGTGCTCGGACTCGAGCAGCCGGTGGCCATGGGCGTGCTGAACGTGACGCCGGACTCGTTCTCGGACGGAGGGCGGTTCGTGCGGCTGGAGGATGCGGTCGCGCGGGGAGTGCAGATGGCCGAAGAGGGCGCCGCCATCATCGACATCGGGGGGGAGTCGACGCGGCCGGGGGCGGAGCCTGTCGGGTTGGATGAGGAGTTGCGCCGGGTGATTCCCGTGATCGCGCGACTGCGCTCGCGTACGCGAGCCATTCTGTCGGTGGATACCAGCAAACCCGAAGTGATGCATGCGGCGGCGGCGGCGGGGGCGTCGATGATCAATGACGTGCGCGCGCTGCGCGAGCCGGGTGCGCTGGAGGCGGCGGTGTTGTCGGGATGCGCGGTCTGCCTGATGCACATGCTCGGCGAGCCGCGGACGATGCAGGACGCGCCGAGCTATGAGGACGTGGTGGCCGAAGTCCGGCTGTTTTTCGAGGAGCGGGTCGAGGCTTGCCTCGCGGCCGGCCTTCCCGCCGAGCGCATCGCGCTCGATGCGGGGTTCGGGTTCGGGAAAACGCTGCAGCACAATCTCGAGCTGTTGCGCCACCTCGACCAGCTGTCGGTGGAGGGGTTGCCCATCGTGGCGGGTCTCTCGCGCAAATCCATGGTGGGTAAGCTCACCGGGCGGCCGGCGGAAGAGCGGGTTCACGGCAGCGTGGCCCTCGCTGTCGTTGCGGCTCTGAGCGGGGCGAGTATCCTCCGTGTCCACGACGTGGCCGCGACGGTCGACGCCTTGAAGGTAGTAGCGGCCGTTCGAGGCAGCTAAGCTGCAGTCAGCAACCGAGGGGCTTTGTCCTTGACGCGAAAATATTTCGGCACCGATGGGGTGAGAGGTCGTGTGGGTGAGCACCCTATGACCGTGGACTTCGCGCTGAATCTGGCGAGCGCGGCGGCGGGGGTGCTGGTGCCGGAAGGCGGCACCGTCCTCATCGGCAAGGACACGCGACTCTCCGGCTATCTCTTCGAATCCGCCCTCGAGGCCGGCTTCGTCGCCTCCGGCGTCAACGTGATGCTCATCGGGCCGCTGCCGACGCCCGGCATCGCGTACATGACGCGCCATTTCAACTGTGACTTCGGCATCGTCATCAGCGCATCGCACAACCCTTACGACGACAACGGCATCAAGTTCTTCGACCGCAGCGGCGCGAAGCTGTCCGACGAGCTCGAGGAGCGCATCGAGGCCGAGCTGGCGCAGCCGGTCGTGACCCGCACCTCCCGCGGCCTCGGCAAGGCCACCCGCGTCGACCGCTCGCGCACGCAATACCAGGAGTTCTGCGCCTCCACGCTGCCGGACGGAGTCGATCTCACGGGCCTGAAGATCGTCGTCGACTGCGCCAACGGTGCGGCGTACAAAGTGGGCCCCCGGGTGCTCGCCGATCTCGGCGCCGAGATCGTCCCCATCGGCTGCTCGCCCAACGGGCGCAACATCAACGACGGCTGCGGCTCCACGGCTCCCGAGCTGCTGCAGCTCACGGTCCCCGGCGTGCGCGCTCACGTGGGCCTCGCGCTCGACGGCGACGGCGATCGCCTCATCATGGTCGATCATCTCGGCCGCATCCTCGACGGCGATCAGCTCCTGTTCATCATCGCCCAGGCATGCAAGAGCAACGGCTCCCTGCGGGGTCCCGTGGTCGGCACCGTGATGACCAACTTCGGCCTCGAGGTCGCCTTTCGCGAGAGCGGCATCGAGTTCCAACGTGCCCAGGTCGGCGACCGCTACGTGCTCAGCCTCCTGCGTGAGAGGGGCGGCATCCTCGGCGGCGAGACCTCCGGCCACATCATCTGCCTCGACAAGACCACGACCGGCGACGGCATCGTCAGTGCCCTGCAGGTGCTCGCCGTCATGAAGCAGACGGGCCGCTCGCTCGCCGAGCTTGCCTCCGGGATGCGCAAATTCCCGCAGGTGCTCCTCAACGTGAAGGTTGCAGCCCGCTTCAACCCCGCCGATATCCCTGCCGTGCGCGAGGCCGTGCAGCGCATCGAGAAGCGCATGAACGGCGAGGGCAGGGTCGTCCTGCGCCCCTCCGGCACGGAGCCCGTGATCCGCGTCATGGTCGAAGGCCGTGACGAAAGCGCCACCCGAGCCGCCGCCACCGAGCTGGCGGAAGTCGTCCGCACCGCCGCCGGCTGATTTGCGCTGACACGCAAGCGTGGCTATCATCGCGCCCCCGCTGGAGGTCGGGCCCATGCCCATGCGTCGCGCCATCGTTGCCGGTAACTGGAAAATGCACGGGACGCGCACCGAGAATGCGCGCCTCATCGACGAGATCACCTCCCGCTACCCCGACGATCCGGCCGCGGAGTGCATCGTCTGCCCCCCTTTCGTCTATCTGCAGGACGTCGGCCGCCTGTTGCGCGACTCCGCGCTGCGCCTGGGCGCCCAGGACGTCTGCGCCGAAGCGCAGGGCGCTTTCACGGGAGAAGTCTCGGCCACGATGCTCAAGGACATCGGCTGCCAGTACTGCATCGTCGGGCACTCCGAGCGGCGACTCTTATACCGCGAGAGCGATCAGCTCGTGGCCCGCAAGTTCGCCGCCGCCCTGGCCAAGGAGCTGGTGCCCATCCTCTGCGTCGGCGAGCAGCTCGCGGACCGGGAGACCGGCCGCACCCGCGAAGTGGTGGCGCGCCAGCTCGATGCCGTCCTCGAGCTTTGCGGCGAGCAGGCGTTGGCGGGCGCCGTGATCGCATACGAGCCGGTCTGGGCCATCGGCACCGGCCGCAACGCCGCGCCGGAGCAGGCGCAGGAGGTCCATGCCTTCATCCGTGGCCGCATCGCCGGGCGGGATGCTACAATCGCGGAAGTCACCCGTATCCTCTACGGCGGCAGCGTCAAGGCCAGCAATGCAGCGGAGCTCTTTGCCATGCCGGACGTCGACGGCGGCCTGATCGGCGGCGCTTCGCTCAAAGCGGACGAATTCCTGGCGATCCTGGCCGCGGCCGGATCGCGGTAGCTTTTATGTTGCACATAGCTCTGGTAGTCATTCAGATCGTTTCGGCGCTCTGCATCCTGTTGCTCGTGATGCTGCAGCGCGGCAAGGGTGCGGAGGCCGGCGCCGGTTTCGGCGCGGGCGCCTCGGGCACCGTCTTCGGCGCGCGCGGCGCGACCACGGCGCTTTCGCGAGCGACGGCGATCCTTGCCGCGATCTTCATGCTCAACAGTCTGGCGCTGACGTATCTCAGCACGCGCTCGCACGAGCAGTCGAAGACGATTCTGGACGTCGCCGGCCAGGCTCCGCCCCCCGCGGCGGGGACCGCCAGCCGCTCCGGGTTGGCGCCGCCGCCCGCGCCGCACAGCGCGCCGGCCCCGGCACCGAACACGGTGCCGCCGCAGCCGCAGAAGTAAGCTTCGACGATTGCCGACGTGGTGGAATTGGTAGACACACTAGCTTGAGGGGCTAGCGCCGCAAGGTGTGGGAGTTCGAATCTCCCCGTCGGCACCATGTTCAAGCGCTGGATCGGGGCTCCTGCCCCGCCCGGCGCGCGTCGAGCAAAAAAGCGTGGGTTTTTTGCTCAACGTCCGCCACCTGCGGCGGCGGGGCACTTCCATGTGCCTGGTGTCCCCGGGTGATGCGATCGCTGCTACAATGGGCGGCTTCAAGCGGGAGCACTCGCGTACCGGACGCGCGAGTCCCGGTGAGATACCTTTTGTTTCGAGCGACAGAGGCATGCTGACCAACTATCTGCCGATCCTGATCTTCCTCGTCATCGCGACCGGACTCGCCCTCGTCCTCCTCACGCTCGGCACCGGCATCGGCCGCTTCTTCTCCCGCAATCCCCGCGACCGCGACAAGCTCTCTCCTTACGAGTGCGGCTTCGAGGCGTTCGAGGACACCCGCATGAAATTCGACGTGCGCTACTACCTCGTCGCCATCCTCTTCATCGTCTTCGATCTGGAGATCGCGTTCCTCTTCCCATGGGCGGTGGCGCTCGGGAAGATCGGTGCCGCAGGCCTCATCGCGATGGGCGTGTTTCTCGCCATCCTCGTCGTCGGATTCATCTACGAGTGGAAGAAAGGGGCGCTGGAGTGGGATTAGATCCAGAGGGCGCCGAAGGCTTCTCGCAGCGCGGTTTTCTCACGACGCAGGTCGACAGCCTCCTCAACTGGGCGCGCACCGGCTCGCTTTGGCCGATGACCTTCGGGCTGGCCTGCTGCGCGGTGGAGATGATGCACGCCGGCGCCTCGCGCTACGACCTCGACCGCTTCGGCGTGGTTTTTCGTCCGAGCCCGCGCCAGTCCGACGTGATGATCGTGGCCGGGACCCTGGTCAACAAGATGGCCCCTGCGCTGCGCAAGGTGTACGACCAGATGGCGGAGCCGCGCTGGGTGATCTCCATGGGCTCGTGCGCCAACGGCGGCGGCTATTATCATTATTCGTATTCAGTGGTGCGCGGCTGCGACCGCATCGTGCCGGTGGACGTCTACGTGCCCGGGTGTCCGCCGACGGCGGAGGCGCTGGTGTACGGCATCATCCAGCTGCAGAAGAAGATCGCGCGCACCAGCACGATCGCCAGGTAGAAACCCGAGCAGACATCGAGAATGGCAGAACCGACTCCCTCGCCGGACCCCAAGGCCGCGGACGGCGCGAGCCCGATGGCGTCCGAGCTGTCACTCAAGATCGAAGCGCAGTTGCAGGCTGCGGTGCAGCGGCTGCCGTCGCTGCCAGGCGATCTTGCCTATGAGGTGAAGCCGGAAGCGCTCCTCGGCGCGTGCCGCACTCTGCGGGACTCACAGGACTTGCGCTTCGAGATGCTGATGGACGTCGCGGGCGTCGACTATCTGCACCATGGCCGTGACGAGTGGCAGACCGCGACGGCGACCCGCTCCGGCTTCAGTCGTGGCAGGGTTGCGCGCGCCGCCGCGCCGGATCCCGACATGCCGGGCCGCTTCGCGGTCATTTACCAGCTCCTGTCGATCACGCATAACTCGCGGCTGCGGCTGCGCGTGCGATGCCCGGACACACGCGAGCCGACGGTCGATTCCGTGACGGAGATCTGGGCGAGCGCCAATTGGTTCGAGCGCGAGGCCTTCGACCTCTTCGGCATTCTCTTCCGCGGCCATCCGGACCTGCGGCGGCTGCTCACCGACTATGGCTTCATCGGGCACCCCTTCCGCAAGGATTTCCCGCTGATCGGCAACGTCGAGGCGCAGTACGACCCGGAGAAGAAGCGCGTCGTGTATCAGCCCGTCAGCATCGTGCCGCGGGTGCTGGTGCCGAAGGTGATCCGGCACGATCATCGCTACGAGCCGGCGCTCAGGGATCCGGAGGCACCCCGCTGATGGCCGCGAGCCCGATGGCCCCGAATGCCCCCGCGGCGCCGATGGCCGAGATCCGCAACTACACCATGAACTTCGGGCCGCAGCACCCCGCGGCCCACGGCGTGCTGCGCCTGGTGCTGGAGATGGACGGCGAGGTCATTCAGAAGGCCGACCCGCACATCGGACTGCTGCACCGGGCGACCGAGAAGCTCGCGGAGTCGAAGCCCTTCAACCAGTCGATCGGCTACATGGACCGGCTGGATTACGTGTCCATGATGTGCAACGAGCACGCCTACGTGCTCGCCATCGAGCGGCTGCTCGGCATCACACCGCCGCCGCGCGCGCAGTACATCCGCGTGATGTTCGATGAGATCACCCGCATCCTGAACCACCTCATGTGGCTCGGCGCGCACGCGCTCGACATCGGGGCGATGACCGTATTCCTCCTCTGCTTCAAGGAGCGCGAGGAGTTGATGGACGTCTACGAGGCGGTCTCCGGCACGCGCATGCACGCCACGTACTATCGGCCGGGGGGCGTCTACCGCGACCTGCCGGACGCGATGCCGAAGTACCAGGCGTCGAAGTGGCGCTCGCAGAAGGAGGTGGATCGCCTCAACGAGGCCCGTTCGGGCACCATGCTCGATTTCATCGAGGCGTTCACCCGGCGTTTCCCGACGGCCATCGAGGACTACGAGGCGCTGCTCACCGACAACCGCATCTGGAAGCAGCGCACGGTCAACATCGGCGTCGTGTCGCCGGAGCGCGCGCTGCAGCTCGGGTTCTCCGGACCGATGCTGCGAGGATCGGGCATCGTGTGGGATCTGCGCAAGAAACAACCCTATGAGGTCTACGACCGCATGGACTTCGACATCCCGGTCGGGGTCAATGGCGACTGCTACGACCGCTACCTCGTGCGCGTGGAGGAAATGCGCCAGTCGACCCGGATCATCCGCCAGTGCATCGATTGGCTGCGTGGCAACCCGGGGCCCGTCATGGTGGACGACCGCAAGGTCCGGCCGCCGAGCCGCGAGCGCATGAAGGCCGACATGGAATCCCTCATCCACCACTTCAAGTTCTTCACGGAGAGCTACGAGGTGCCCGAGGGGGAGACCTATGCGGCGATCGAGGCGCCGAAGGGCGAGTTCGGCGTCTACCTGATTTCCGACGGCGCCAACAAGCCCTATCGTCTCAAGTGCCGTGCGCCGGGATTCGCGCACCTGGCGGCGCTGGAGGAAATGATCCGGGGCCACATGATCGCCGATGTGGTCGCGGTGATCGGCACACAGGACATCGTCTTCGGGGAAATAGACCGTTGAGCAACGAGATCCACGGCCACGCCGCCCGCGCCGCGGGCGCCGGCGCCACGACACTCCTTTCAGAGCATACCCGGAGCGAGATCGATCACTGGGTGGCCAAGTTCCCGCCCGGCCGGCAGCGCTCGGCCTGCATCGCGGCGCTGCGCGCCGCGCAGGAGCAGAATCAGGGCCACCTCACCAAGGCGCTCATGGACGCGGTGGCCGACTACCTCGCGCTGCCGCCCATCCAGGTGTACGAGGTTGCGGGCTTCTATTCCATGTTCGAGCTCCATCCCTGCGGCCGCCACCACGTCAGCATCTGCACCAACATCTCCTGCATGCTGAACGGCGCCGAGAGCCTGGTCGCGCACGCCGAGCGCAAGCTCGGCATCAAGACCGGCGAGAGCACCGCCGACGGGCGCATCTTCCTCAAGGAGGAGCACGAGTGCCTCGCCGCCTGCACGGGCGCGCCGATGATGATGGTCGATCACGTGTTCCACGAGCATCTCACCCCGGAGAGGCTCGAGCTGATTCTCGACGAGCTGAAGTAGCGCCATGGCCGTGAGCCCCGACAAGATGAATCTCGTGGTGTTCGAGCCGCTCAAGCTCGAGCGCTCCTGGGAGCTGTCGACCTATCGCCGGATCGGCGGTTACGAGGCCTGGGAGAAGATCCTCGCCGAGAAGCCGCCGCGCGAGCAGATCATCGATGCCGTGAAGGCCTCGGGCCTGCGCGGCCGCGGTGGCGCGGGCTTCCCGACCGGCACCAAGTGGAGCTTCATGCCCCGCAACTCGCCGGTGCAGAAGTACCTCGTCTGCAACTCCGACGAGAGCGAGCCCGGCACCTGCCACGATCGCGACATCCTGCGTTTCAATCCGCACGCGCTCATCGAGGGCCTGGCGATCGGCGGCTATGCCACCAATACCACCGTCGCCTACAACTACATCCGCGGCGAGTTCCTCGGCGAGCCGGTGCCGCGCTTCGAAGCGGCGCTGCAGGAGGCTTACGCCGCCGGCCTGCTGGGCAGGAACATCCGGGGAACCGGCATCGATTTCGACATCCACACGTTCGTCGGCGCCGGCGCCTACATCTGCGGCGAGGAGACCGCGCTCCTCGACTCGCTGGAGGGCAAGACCGGCAAGCCGCGCTTCAAGCCGCCGTTCCCGGCCAACTTCGGCCTCTACGGCCAGCCGACCACCATCAACAACACGCAGAGCTTCGCCTCCGTCCCAACGATTCTGCGCAGGGGGCCGCAGTGGTTCGCCGCGCTTGGGCCGGCGAACTCGGGCGGCACCGTGATCTTCTCCGTGTCGGGCCACGTGGAGAAGGCGGGCAATTTCGAGGTGCCCCTCGGCGTGCCGTTCACGGATCTGCTCGAGCTCGCGGGCGGCGTGCGCGGCGGCCGGCGCCTGAAGGCGGTGATACCCGGCGGCTCGTCGGTGCCGGTGGTCCCGGGGGAGGTCATGCTCAAACTCAACATGGATTACGACTCGCTGCGTGCCGCAGGCTCTGCGGTGGGCTCCGCGGCCGTCATCGTCATGGACGAGACCACCTGCATGGTGCGGGTGCTCGAGCGCATCTCGCGCTTCTACATGGCCGAGTCCTGCGGCCAGTGCACGCCCTGCCGGGAGGGCACGGGCTGGATGAACCGCATCATCAAGCGCATTCTCGCCGGGCAGGCGCGTCGCGACGAGCTCAACCTCCTGCTCGACGTGGCGAACCGCATCGAGGGACACACCATCTGCGCGCTCGGCGACGCCGCCGCGTGGCCGGTGCAAAGCTTCCTCAAGCATTTCCGGCACGAGTTCGAATACATGGTCGATCACGGCGGCCGCAGCATCGTCGCGGACCAGCTCGGAGCGCGGGCGGCATAACATGGCTGAAGAGTTCGTCAACGTCGAGATCAACGGCAAGCCGGTCAAGGCCCGCAAGGGCGAGATGATCATTCGGGTCACCGACGCGAACGGCGCCTACGTGCCGCGCTTCTGCTATCACGACAAGCTGTCGGTGGCGGCCAACTGCCGCATGTGCCTGGTCGAGGTGGTGAAGGCGCCGAAGCCGATGCCGGCCTGCGCCACCCCGGTCGCCGAGGGCATGAAGATCTTCACCGACTCGCCGCGGGCCATCGGCGCCCAGCGGGCCACGATGGAGTTCCTGCTCATCAACCATCCGCTCGACTGCCCGATCTGCGACCAGGGCGGGGAGTGCGAGCTGCAGGACCTCTCGCTCGGATTCGGCCGCGACTACTCGCGTTTCACCGAGCGCAAGCGCTCGGTTGCGGATGAGGATCTCGGGCCGCTGATCGCAACCGAGATGACCCGGTGCATCCACTGCACCCGCTGCATCCGCTTCACCGAGGAGATCGCCGGCATCCAGGAGCTCGGCATGCTCGGCCGCGGCGAGCAGATGAAGGTCCGTCGCTACATCGAGAGCACCGTGAATCACGAGCTCTCCGGCAATGTCATCGACCTCTGCCCGGTCGGAGCGCTGGTCGACAAGTCCTACCGCTTTCGCGCGCGTGCCTGGGAGATGGCCTCGGTGCCGCTCGTCTCGCCGCACGACGGCACCGGTACCAACCTCTTCGGGCACGTGCTGCGCGGCCGCCTCGTGCGCGTGGTGCCGCGCGAGAACGAAGCCATCAACGAGATCTGGATCGCCGACCGTGACCGCTACAGCTACGAGGGGGTCTACAGCGAAGACCGCCTGCGGCGGCCGATGATCCGCCAGGGCGGCGCGCCGGCCGCAGAGTGGATCGAGACCGATTGGGAGACCGCGCTGGCGAAGGCGGCCGAAGGGTTGCGTGGCCGCGGGGCGCAGCTCGGCGTGCTGGCCAATCCCTCGGCAACGCTCGAGGAGCTCTACCTCGCCGGGCGCATCGCCCGCGGACTGGGCAGCGGCAATATCGACTCGCGCCTGCGCCAGCGCGACTTCCGCGACCAGAGCGCGGACCCGCTGCATCCGAGCCTCGGATTGCGCATCGCGGACATCGACTCGCTCCAGGGGCTGCTGCTCGTGGGCGCCAACCTGCGCCGCGAGGCGCCGGTCCTGGCGCACCGCGTGCGCAAGGCGGCGCTGCGCGGTGCCAAGGTGGCGCTGCTCAATCCCGCCGTATTCGACTATTACTTTCCCGTGGCCGCCTATCTGGAGTCGGCGCCGGCCGCCCAGGTGACGGACCTCGCAGCCGTCCTGCGCGCGGCGGCGGATGCGGCGGGTGCGGCAGTTCCGGAGCACCTTTCCGCGGCCGTCCGTACTGCGGAAGTCGGCGACCGACATCGCGCTGCGGCCGCGGCGCTGGCCTCGGGCGACACGGGGGCCAGGCGTGCCATATGGCTCGGCGCCCTGGCGCTGCGCCATCCACGCTTTGCCGACCTGCGGGCGCTCGCCGCCGCCCTGGCGCAGGTGACGGGTGCCTCGCTCGGCGTGCTCGCGGAAGGCGCCAATGCGGCCGGTGCTCATCTCGCCGGCGCCGTGTCGCACCGGGAGGCGGGCGGCAAGCCGGTGGGCTCCGCCGGATTGACCGCGGCCGACATGCTGGCGCGGCCGCTCGGGTCCTATCTCCTGGTGGGGGGGATCGAGCCCTGGATCGATGCACCCGCGAGCGACGCCGAGCGCGTACTGGCAGCGGCGGAGCTGGTCGTGGCGATTACGCCGTTTGCGAGCGAGACCTTGCGCAGAGTCGCCCACGTCATTCTTCCGGCGGGTACGTTCGCGGAGACTTCCGGCACCTACGTCAATCTCGAAGGGATCTGGCAAACCCAGACCGGCGCGGCCGCTCCGGTCGGGGAGTCGCGCCCCGGTTGGAAAATTCTGCGCGTGCTCGGCAATCTCCTCGGCCTCTCCGGTTTCGAGTACCGGTCCTCGGAAGAGGTCCGCGCCGAGTTGGCGACCCTGATCCCCGCACCCGCGGCCGGGACGGCTCCGGTCTATGCAGGCCGGCACGCGGTCGGGCGTGAGGCCGGCGCGCAAGCCGCACAGGTTGTCGTCGATATTCCGATGTACCAGATCGACGCGTTGGTGCGTCGAGCTCCTTCCCTGCAAAGAACACGCGAAGGCCGCACTTCAGCGGTGACTTACTCATAATGCCGCAGACTCTCGCCACCGCCTGGGCGTCGCTCCCGGGCACTGCCCGGACGACGGTTTGGATCGTGATCGTCACGGTCGCTCTCATCCTCTGCGTCGCGTACCTGACGCTCTGGGAGAGGAAGGTCATCGGCTGGATGCAGCTGCGCCGGGGACCCAACCGCGTGCGGATCTTCGGCCTCTTCCCCGGCCTCGGGCAGCCGTTCGCGGATGTCTTCAAGCTGCTGGCCAAGGAAGTCATCGTTCCGACCAACGCCAACAAGTTCCTCTTCCGCGTGGCGCCGATGATCGCGCTCGTGCCGGCATTCGCGGCATGGGCGGTGATTCCGCTCTCCCCGCAGCTCGTCATTTCCAATGCCAACGCCGGGCTGCTGTATCTGCTGGCGCTCACCTCCACCGGCATCTACGGGGTCATCATCGCCGGCTGGGCGGCCAACTCGAAGTACGCCATGCTCGGGGCGATGCGCTCGGCCGCGCAGATGGTCGCCTACGAGATCGCGATGGGGTTCGCCCTGGTCGGCGTGCTCATGGCCGCCGGCAGCATGAATCTCGGCATCATCGTGCGCAACCAGGAAGGCGGATTCCTCTCCTGGAACTGGTTCTGGCTGTTTCCGCTGTTCATGGTCTACTTCATCTCCGGAGTCGCGGAGACCAATCGCGCGCCGTTCGACGTCGCCGAAGGCGAGTCGGAGATCGTCGCGGGCTTCCATGTCGAGTACTCCGGGATCGCGTTCGCGCTCTTCTTCCTGGCCGAATACGCCAACATGATCCTGATCTCGGCGTTGACGGCCGTATTCTTCTTCGGCGGCTGGCTGTCGCCCTGGCAGGGCTGGCCGGGCATCGGGCACACGATCCTCGGGGCACCGAGCTTCTTCTGGCTGGGCCTGAAGATCTTCGTCTTCCTGTTCGTGTTCCTCTGGTTCCGGGCCACCTTCCCGCGCTACCGCTATGACCAGATCATGCGGCTCGGCTGGAAGGCGCTGATTCCCGTGACACTGGTCTGGATCGGGGTGGAGATGGTACTCGCGCACTATCACGTCGGCCCCTGGGCCCGGCCCTGGTTCCAGTAGCCCAGGACGCACGCTCACCCGGAACCATGAAGCGATACCACTCCATAGACCAGGTACAGGATGTACCCCGCCGCCGCAGGTGGCGGACATTGAGCCAAAAACGACGCTTTTTGGCTCAATGGCGCTGGGCCGGGCAGGAGCCCGGATCCAGCGCTTCAAACCAAGAGGCGAGGCGATGGTCAATCCGCTGAAGACATACCTGATGCCGGAGATGATCAAAGGGCTGGCGGTCACCGCGCGCACTTTCTTCATGCGCAAGTACACGCTCAATTACCCGGAGGAGAAGACCCCGCAGTCGCCGCGCTTTCGCGGGTTGCATGCGCTGCGCCGTTACGCCAACGGCCAGGAGCGCTGCATCGCCTGCAAGCTGTGCGAAGCGGTCTGCCCGGCCGTGTGCATCACGATCGACTCCGATGTGGCCGAGGACGGTACCCGGCGCACCACCCGTTACGACATCGACCTCTTCAAGTGCATCTACTGCGGCTTCTGCGAGGAGGCCTGTCCGGTCGATGCCATCGTGCTCACCCGCATCCACGAGTACCACATGGAGCACCGCGGGGAGAACATCATGAGCAAGGACAAGCTGCTCGCGGTCGGGGAGCGGTATGAGGCCATGATCGCGGCCGACAAGGCGGCGGATGCGCCCTACCGCTGAGGCGCTCGAGACGTAACCATGCTAGTGCAGATCCTCTTCTACATCTTCGGCACGCTGCTCGTCGCCAGCGCGCTCGGGCTCATCACCGCTCGCAACCCGGTGTACTCGGCGCTCTTCCTCGTGCTCTGCTTCTTCGACGCGGCGGTGATCTGGCTGCTCACCGGGGCGGAGTTCCTCGCCATCGTGCTCGTGCTCGTCTACGTGGGCGCGGTGATGGTGCTCTTCCTCTTCGTGGTGATGATGCTCGACATCAACCTCGCGGAGCTGCGGCGCGGTTTCACCCGCTTCGCCTGGCTCGGGTGGATCACCGCCGCGGCCGTGATCGCGGAGATCGTCGGCGTCATCTGGTCGCACGGGCTCACCGGCCTCGACGTCAGCCGCGGCGCGGTCCCGGAGTCCGCGAGCTTCAGCAACACCCTCGCGCTCGGCCAGGTCATCTACACCCGCTATGCCTATCCGTTCGAGCTCGCGGCGGTGCTGCTGCTGGTCGCGATCGTGGCGGCCATCGCGCTCACCATGCGCCAGCGCAAGGGCCTCAAGGTCCAGGATATCTCGCGCCAGGTATCGGTGCGGGCCGCCGACCGGGTGCGCATCGTCAAAGTGGCGGCGGAGAAGCGCTCATGATCACCCTGGCGGACCTCCTCACCCTCTCCGGGGTGCTGTTCGCGCTGGCCGTGGCCGGCATCTTCCTCAACCGCAAGAACGTCATCCTGCTCCTCATGTGCGTCGAGCTGCTGCTGCTCGCCGCCAATTTCAATTTCATCGCTTTCTCGCGCGTCTCCGGCGACATCAACGGTCAGGTGTTCGTCTTCTTCGTGCTCACCGTGGCGGCGGCCGAGGCGGCCATCGGACTCGCGATCCTGGTGGTCCTGTTCCGCGAGCGGCGCAGCATCAACGTCGAAGACCTGAACACCATGCGAGGCTGACGCCGAATGAATCCGCACCTGCTGATCGCCATTCCCTTGCTGCCGCTCGTGGCCGCCGTGATCGCGGGGCTCGGCGGCCGCGTCATCGGTCGCGCGGGCGCGCACACCGTGACCATCCTCGGGGTGGCGATTTCCTGTGCCCTCTCGATGTATGTGCTCAAGCAGCTCTACGCGGACGGCGTCCCGACCTTCAGTGGTCCCGTGTACACCTGGGCCTTGACCGATGGCGTGCACATCGATGTGGGGTTCCTGATCGATCGCCTGAGCGCGCTCATGATGGCCGTGGTCACGTTCGTGTCGCTGTGCGTGCACGTCTACACCATCGGGTACATGCGCGACGACCCGGGCTACATCCGCTTCTTCAGTTATATCTCGTTGTTCACCTTCTCGATGCTGATGCTCGTGATGGCGGACAACTTCATGCAGCTCTTCTTCGGCTGGGAAGCCGTGGGAACGGTGTCGTACCTGCTGATCGGCTTCTGGTACACGCGGCCGAGCGCGGTGTTCGCCAACCTCAAGGCCTTCATCGTCAACCGGGTGGGTGATTTCGGCTTCATCATCGGCATCGCGGCCGTGTTCGCGTACACGGGCTCGCTCTCCTACGACACCGCATTCGCGGCGGCTCCGCACCTTGCGCATGCCGTCATTCCGATCACCGCCGGGAGCAGCGCGAGCGCCGTCACCCTGATCTGCATCTGCCTCTTCATCGGCGCGATGGGCAAGTCCGCGCAGGTGCCGCTGCACGTCTGGCTGCCCGATTCCATGGAAGGCCCGACGCCGATCTCGGCGCTGATCCACGCGGCGACCATGGTCACCGCGGGCATCTTCATGGTGGCGCGCATGTCGCCACTCTACGAGTACTCGGATGCCGCGCTGTCCTTCGTGCTGGTCATCGGGGCGACCACGGCCTTCTTCATGGGCCTGATCGGGGTGGTCAACAACGACATCAAGCGCGTGATCGCCTACTCGACGCTCTCGCAGCTCGGGTACATGACGGCGGCGCTCGGGGTGTCGGCGTACGGTGCCGCGATTTTCCATCTCATGACCCACGCCTTCTTCAAGGCGCTGCTCTTCCTCGCGGCCGGCTCGGTGATCATCGGCATGCACCACGAGCAGGACATGCGCAAGATGGGCGGCCTCGGCAAGTACATGCCGATCACGGCGGTCACCTGCTGGATCGGTGGCCTGGCGCTGGTCGCGACGCCGTTCTTCTCGGGGTTCTATTCGAAGGACGCCATCATCGATGCGGTCGGCGCCTCGCACCGGTGGGGCGCGACGTACGCGTACTGGTGCGTGCTGCTCGGTGCCTACGTGACCTCGCTCTATACCTTCCGGCTGCTCTTCATGACCTTCCACGGGGAAGAGCGCTTCCGCAATGCCGAGGCGCACGCGGCTCCCGATCATGAGGGCTCGAAGACCGTCGGCCACGAAGAAGGGGAGGAGAAGCCGAGTGACGCCGGCCATGGCCCGGAAGATGTCCCCGGCGGGGCCGCGCATGCGCATGCACGGGAGGCTCGGCAGCCGGCGGCGCACGAGCACGGCGATCATGCAGCGGCGCCGCCGCACGAGAGTCCCTGGGTGGTCACGGTGCCGCTGATCGCGCTCGCGATCCCATCGCTGCTCGTCGGCTACTTCACCGTCGGGCCGATACTCTTCGGCAGTTACTTCGGCAGCTCGATCTTCGTGCTGCCCGCCGACAACATCATCGGCGAGATGGCGCGCGAGTTCCACGGCCCGGGCCAGCTCGGCTTCCACGGCTTCCTCGGCGCACCGTTCTGGCTGATGGCCGCGGGCTTCGTGACGGCCTGGGCCTGCTTCCTCTGGCGTCCCTCGCTCGCGGATCAGGCGGCCCGCGGTTTCGGCTGGCTGTACACGCTCCTCGTCGAGAAGTACTACTTCGATTGGGTCAACGAGAAGATCATCGCGCCGCTCGCGCGCGGCGTCGGTTTGGGCCTGTGGAAGGCGGGCGACCAGGGTGTCATCGACGGGGCGCTGGTCAACGGCTCCGCGGCGACGATCGGGTGGCTGGGCGGCGTCGTCAGAAAGGTGCAGAGCGGGTATCTCTACTCGTACGCATTCTGGATGGTGATCGGCCTGGCGGCCCTGCTCGGCTGGTTCCTGGCGCGCGGCTGAAGAAAGACGAGAATGCACGCACACCTCCTCTCCATCCTGATCTGGCTGCCGATCGCCGCCGGTGTCGGCGTGCTCCTCCTCGGGGAGGGGCGCGTTGCCGCCGCACGCTGGCTGGCGCTGCTCGCCTCGATCGCGACGCTGGTCATCTCGCTGCCGCTGCTCGCGGATTTCAACACGCAGACCGCGGCCTACCAGTTCGTCGAGAGCGCGTCCTGGATCCCGCGGTTCAACGCCTTCTATGGACTGGGCGTCGACGGCATCTCGCTGCCCCTCGTGGTGCTCACCGCGCTCATGACCGTCCCGGTGATCATCGCCGCCTGGACCGTGGTGAAGACTCGGCGGGCGCAGTACTTCGCGGCGTTCCTCATCATGGAGGGGCTGATGATCGGGGTGTTCTCCGCCACCGATGCGCTCCTCTTCTACTTCTTCTGGGAAGCGATGCTGATTCCGATGTTCCTCATCATCGGCATCTGGGGCGGTCCGCGGCGCGTCTACGCGACGCTCAAGTTCTTCCTCTACACCTTCCTCGGCTCGGTCTTCATGCTGGCGGCCCTCATCTACCTGTACGTGAAGGCCGGCGGTTACTCGATCGGGGGCTTCCAGGCGCTGCCGCTGACGCTCATCGAGCAGCGCTGGATCTTCGCGGCGTTCATGCTCGCCTTCGCGGTGAAGGTACCCATGTGGCCGGTGCACACCTGGTTACCCGATGCGCACGTGGAAGCGCCGACGGGCGGATCGGTGATCCTCGCGGCGATCATGCTGAAGATGGGCGGCTACGGGTTCCTGCGGTTCAGCCTGCCCATCACCCCCGACGCCTGTCGCGAGCTCTATCCGTTCGTCGTCACGCTCTCGCTCATCGCCATCATCTACATCGGCTTCGTCGCGATCGTGCAGGCGGACATGAAGAAGCTCATCGCCTACTCGTCCATCGCGCACATGGGTTTCGTGACCCTCGGCGCGTTCGTCGTGTACGAGATCGTGCGCACGACCGGGCAGGTGCAGGGCGCCGCCATGGGCATGGACGGCGCGATGGTGCAGATGATCTCGCATGGCCTCATCTCCGGCGCGCTCTTCCTCTGTGTCGGGGTGCTCTACGACCGGATGCACACCCGCGAGATCTCCGCCTACGGTGGCGTGATCAACAGCATGCCGATCTTCGCGGCCTTCATGGTCGGCTTCGCCCTGGCCAATACCGGCTTGCCGGGAACCTCGGGCTTCGTGGGCGAGTTCTTCGTCATTCTCGCGAGCTTCAAGGCGAGCTTCTGGTACTCGACTCTGGCGGCAGTGACGCTGATCCTGAGCGCCTGCTATTCGCTCTGGCTGGTGAAGAAGGTGCTCTACGGCCCGGTCGCGAATGATCAGGTGGCGCAGCTGACGGATCTCAACGGCCGGGAGTTCCTGGTCCTCGGCGTCCTCGGCGTCCTCGTGCTGGCCGTTGGAATCTGGCCGGAGCCGCTTCTGAAGATCATGGAGCCTTCGATCCATCACCTGGTCGCCCAGGCCGTTGCCACCAAGATCCCGGTGTGATCCGCTCCGAGGCCCGAAACGAATGATGACGATCTGGCACAACCTGCCCGGCATGATGCTCGCGATCCCGGAGATCTTCCTCGGCTTCGCCATCTGCGTGGTGTTGCTCTTCGAGGTGTTCGTGGGCGTGAAGCGTCCCGGGGCCACCGCGACGCTCACTCTCCTGGTCCTGGTGGCCGGTGCGGCGCTCACCGTACGCTACGCCTACGTCGGCCAAGAGACGACACTCTTCGACGGCATGTACGTGACCGATCCGCTGGCTTTCGTGCTGAAGCTCGCCGGCTTCCTCTTCGTCGCGGTCGCGCTGCTCTACTCGCGCATGTACCTCGAGAACCGGGATATTCTGCGCGGGGAGTACTATGTCCTCGCGCTCACGGCGCTGCTCGGCATTTTCGTGCTCGTCTCCGCAAACAGCCTCCTGACCGTATACATCGGCGTGGAGCTGCTCGCTCTGTCGGTCTACGCCATGGTCGCGTTCGACCGGGAATCGGGCATCGCCGCGGAATCGGCCATGAAGTATTTCGTGCTGGGCGCGATCGCTTCCGGCACGCTGCTCTACGGCATGTCCATCATCTATGGTCTCACGGGGACGCTCGACCTCAGCGCAATAGCGACAAAGCTCACCACACCGGGAAGCCTGGGAGTCATTCTCGGCCTCACCTTCATCGTGGTCGCCGTCGCCTTCAAATTCGGCGCCGTGCCATTCCATATGTGGCTCCCGGATGTCTATGAGGGTGCCCCGACCAGCGTCACGCTCTTCGTCGGTACCGTTCCCAAGATCGCGTACTTCGCGCTGATGCTGCGCCTGCTGGCGTACGGCCTCCGCGGCACCTCGGCGGACTGGACAGTGATGCTGATGCCGCTGGCCGTGTTGTCACTTATCGTCGGCAACGTGGTTGCGATTGCGCAGTCGGATCTCAAGCGCATGCTGGCGTACTCCACGATCGGGCACGTCGGCTTCATCGTTCTCGGCTTCGTGGCCGGCACGCCGAGCGGTTACACCGCGGCGCTTTACTACATGCTGGTCTATGTCCTCATGGCGCTCGGCGCGTTCGGTGTGATCCTGCTCGCCAGCCGCAAGGGATTCGAAGCGGACAAGCTCGATCACTACAAGGGCCTCTACCAGCGCGACCCGCTGCTTGCGCTGGTCATGATGGCGCTGATGTTCTCCTTCGCCGGCGTGCCGCCCTTCGTCGGGTTCTGGGCGAAGCTGAGGATCATCCAGGCGCTCTGGGAAACGAGCCATCTCGGCCTCGTCGTGGTCGCCGTGGTGATGTCGGTGGTCGGCGCGTTCTACTACCTGCGGGTCGTGAAGCTGATGTACTTCGATGCGCCGCCGGAGAATCTGCCGGCGACCCTGCGGCAGCTCGGCCCGCGTTTCGTGATCGGCGTGAATGCCGCGGCGGTCCTGGCGCTCGGTATCCTGCCGAGCCCGCTGCTCGATCTCTGCAGCAGACTCATCCGCTAGTGTGAAGCGCGTCGCGCCGTGAGCGGCTCGATGCTCCGAAATCAGAACACCGCTCGGCGCCGGAGCGCCAAGCCCAGGCGTAAGGTGGCTGCGGCCGCGATCCGCGACTAGTCTTGGGCCATGAGGCCCGCCGTCGACGTCGCTGCGCGATCCACAGGCGACCATTTGATCCAGGAGCTGGCCAACCGGCTGGGCTCACTCGGAGTCGAGGTCGCCGACGTCGCCGGCCATCTCGAGGACCTCTCGACGCAGGTCTCGGGCCAGGCGGCGCAATTCGAGGAGCTCCACCAGGCGACCGAGACCATGGTGTCGGGCAATCGCGAGATCGATCGCGCCGCGCGCGAGACCCAACGGGCCGCATCCACCGCCGGTGGCGAGATTTCCGAGTCGCGCAGCCTCATCGGTGGCGCGGTCGAGCACATCGGCCGCTTGACCGGCGCCGTCGGGCGCATCCAGGAGCGTCTCTCCTCGTTTGCTCCTGTGCTCGAGCAGATCACTTCCGTCGCCGCGGCCATCGAGAGCATCGCCAAGCAGACGCGGCTCCTCTCCCTCAACGCCGGCATCGAGGCGGCGCGCGCCGGCGAGGCGGGCCGTGGCTTCGCGGTCGTGGCGGGCGAGGTCAAGAGTCTCGCCGAGGAGACCCGGACGGCGACCGAGCGCATCACCGCCACCGTCCGCTCGCTCGCGGAGCAGATCGATGGGCTGATCGTCGAGGGCGGCGCGGCCGACCGGCACGCGGGGGAGGCCGCGCGCGGCGCGCAGCAGATGCAGGGCGTGGCGGCGCGCGCTCACGAGGCCTTCGGCACCGTGACCCGCGAGATCGATTCCATCGCGCGCTCGGCGGCCGGCAACCTCGAGGCCTGCAACGCCACGCTCGCGGAGCTCGGCGGCCTGGCCGAGGGCGTGCAGCTCTCCTCCACCAGTCTGGCGCAGGCGGACAAGCGGGTGGAGGGATTGCTCGGGTTGAGCGAAGGCCTGATCGAGCTCATCGCCGAGAGCGGCATCGAGACTGCCGACACGCCCGTCATCCGGGCGGGTGTCGACACCGCGAAGCGGATCGGGGAGTTGTTCGAGGCGGCGATCGCGCGCGGCGAGATCTCCGAGGCGCAGCTCTTCGACGAGCGCTACCGCGAGATCAGGGGCAGCAATCCCAAGCAGTACCTCACCGACTACGTCGAGTTCACCGATCGTGTGCTGCCGCCCGTTCAGGACCCGCTGCAGCGCTCCGACCCGCGCATCGTTTTCTGCGTCGCTTGGGCGAAGGGCGGGTATCTGCCGACACACAACCCCAACTACCGCCACCCTCAGGGCCGGGATCCGGTCTGGAACGCCGCGCACTGCCGCAATCGCCGCCTCTTCAAGGATCGCGCCGTGCAGAAGGTGGCCCGCAACACCAAGTCCTTCCTGCTGCAGACCTATCGGCGTGACATGGGCGGCGGCAACTTCGTGTTGATGAAGGACCTCTCCGCGCCCATCTGGGTGCGTGGCCGGCACTGGGGCGCCTTCCGCATCGGCTACCGCCAGTAGCCTCCGCGGCGCGCTCAGTCCGCTGCGAGCACCGTGCCGCTCGCCTCGCCGAAGCCGATCCGGGCACATCCCGGGCGCTCGCACCAGCCCCGCAGGATCACGCGGTCGCCGTCCTCCAGGAACGCGCGTGTCTCGCCGCTCGCCAGCACGAGCGGCTGTTTGCCGCCCGCGGTGAGCTCGAGGAGCGAGCCGGCCTCGGCGGGCGCCGGGCCCGATTGGGTGCCGGTGCCGAGCAGGTCACCCGGCACGAGATTGCAGCCGTTCACCGTGTGGTGCGTCACCATCTGCGCGATCGACCAGTAGCTGTGGCGGAGGTTGGTGCGCGCGAGCGTTTCGGGCGCGGCGCGCACGGTGCGCATGGCCGCCGTCTCGAGCGCGACTTCGAGTTGGATATCGAGCGCGCCGCGCGCACGCAGCTCCGCGCAGTCGAGGTAGGGCAGGGGCTGCGGGTCCTGCGGCGGCCGGGTCCACGGCAGGCGATAGGGCGCGAGCGCCTCCAACGTGATCACCCAGGGCGAGACCGTCGTGGCGAAGCTCTTGCCGAGGAAGGGGCCGAGCGGCTGATATTCCCAGGCCTGCAGGTCGCGCGCCGACCAGTCGTTGAGGAGACAGAGTCCAAACACGTGCTCCTCCGCCCGGCCGATCGGGATCGGGCGGCCTAGGCCGTTGCCGGTCCCGATCAGCACACCCATCTCCAGCTCGAAATCGAGCCGCGCGCTCGCGGCGAGCTGCGGCCGATCGGCGCCGCGCGGCAGGATCTGGCCGCGCGGCCGCCTCACCTGCTGGCCGGAGACCCCGAGCGAGGAGGCGCGTCCGTGGTAGGCGATGGGCAGCCACTTGTAGTTGGGCAGCAGCGGTTGGTCCGGCCGGAAGAGGCGGCCCACGGCGGTGGCATGGTGAATGGAGGTGTAGAAATCGGTGTAGTCGCCGATCCTCGCGGGCAGCCTGAATTCCGCCCCGCTCTGCGGAATGAGAGCGGTGCCGAGCTCCGCCGCGCGCGGCGCATCCGCGCGCAGACATTCCGACAACCCGCGCCGCAGCGCGGTCCAGGCGTCGCGTCCGAGCGCCATCAGGCGGTACAGCGACGGCTCCGCGCAGGCCGCGAGCGCGTCGGCGCCGAGGCCGTCGAACGGGCTCAACATGTCGAGCGCGCCGAGGTCGAGCACACAGTCGCCGATGGCGGCGCCGCAGCGGAAGTTCTCGCCGCCGCCGGCGCGCCGGAAGACGGCGAGCGGGAGGTTCTGGATGGGGAAGTCGCAGCCCGGTCGGTTGGCCGAGGCCACCCAGCTCCGCAGCTTCGGGTCGTGGGTGGCATCCAGGACAACGCTCACGGGCGCGGCTCCGCCTTTGCCGCGGGCGCCGCGGCCGGGGGGGTGAAGCGCCTCTTCAGGCCCTGCCAACACTGCGCGTAGTCGGACTGCAGCTGCGGCAGCTCGAGCGCGAGGCGGGTGGGCCGGATCACGGTGCGGGTCTCGAACATGAAGGCCATGGTATCGCCAATGCGCTGCGGCTGGCGGGTATCGGCGCTCAGGGCGCGCTCGAAGGTTCCGGCGTCCGGGCCGTGCCCGGTCATGCAGTTGTGCAGCGAAGCCCCTCCGGGCTCGAAGCCGCCGGCCTTGGCATCGTAGACGCCGTGGATCAGTCCCATGCATTCGCTCGCGACGTTGCGGTGAAACCAGGGCGGCCGGAAGGTATCCTCCATCGCGAGCCAGCGCGGCGGGAAGATGACGAAGTCCACCGAATCGACCCCCGGAGTATCACTGACCGACTGCAGCACCAGGAAGATCGAGGGGTCGGGATGGTCGTAGCTCACCGATCCCAGGGTGTTGAATCGGCGCAGGTCGTACTTGCACGGGGCGTTGTTGCCATGCCAGGCGACGACATCGAGCGGCGAGTGATCGAGCGTGGCCGTCCACAGCTCGCCGCCGAGCTTCGCCACCAGCTCCATCGTGCCCTCACGGTCCTCGTAGCAGGCGACCGGTGTCTGGAAGTCGCGCGGGTTGGCGAGCCCGTTCGAGCCGATGGGGCCGAGGTCCGGCAGCCGCATCGGCGCGCCGAAGCTCTCGCAGATGTAGCCGCGCGCTTCGCCGTCGGGCAGCTCTACCCGAAAGCGCAGCCCGCGCGGGATCAGCAGCACCTCCTGCGGAGCGGCTTCGAGCATCCCGAGCTCGGTGGCGACGCGCAGCCGTCCGAGCTGCGGCACGATGAGCAGCTCGCCGTCGGCGTCGTAGAAGAAGCGGTCCTGCATCGACCGGTTGGCGAGATACCAGTGAATCCCGCAGCCTGCGTGGCTGTCCGGGGAACCGGTTCCGCCGAGCGTCAGCAGGCCGTCGATGAAGTCGGCCGGCTGCCGCGGAACGGGCGGTGGGCTCCAGCGCAGCGGGTTCGGCGAGATCGGCAGTGTGTCGAAGCGCCCCACGAGGCCGCGATGCGGCAGCGGACCGAACGGACGCTGGAGCATCGCGGCCGGACGGATACGATAGAGCCAGCTGCGGCGATTGGCCTGGCGCGGCGCGGTGAAGGCGGTCCCGGAGAACTGCTCGGCATAGAGGCCGTACGGGCAGCGCTGCGGGGAGTTGCGGCCTTCCGGCAATGCGCCGGGGACCGCTTCGGTGGCGAAGTGGTTGCCGAATCCCTGCAGGTAGGTCAGGGGTGCCGGGGGGGTGCCGGCGGCCGCGGCAGTCGCAGTGCTCATCGCGCTCACTCCGGTATGCTTCGCCTCTATGATCGCACAATTAGTTGCGCGCGCAACTGTTTCGGGATGGCGGCCGTGAGCGCGCGGAGCGCGGGCGAGCTCGGCCTGGAGCTCGCCGGCTTCGTGCCGTATCGGCTCAACCGCCTCGCGGTCGGGGTCAGCAACCATCTGTCCGAGATCTATCGGGAGCGGTTCGGCCTCGACATTCCGGAGTGGCGCGTCATGGCCACGGTGGGCTCTCGGCACGGGTGCACCGCGCAGCACATCGCCGCGAGCACGCGGATGCACAAGACCCGGGTGAGCCGCGCGATCGCTCACCTGGAGCAGCGCGAGCTCGTCGAGCGCGCCTCGAGCGCCGCCGACCGGCGCGAGCGGGAAGTGCGCCTCACCAAGGCGGGCCGGCGCATGTACGCAGAGCTGGTGCCGCTCGTCCTCGAGCGCGAGCGCGAGCTGCTCGCGTGTTTGACGAAGGAGCACCTGCGCGGCTTCGTCGGGGCGCTGGAGGCTCTGGAGAGCTTCCTCGGCCTGCCGGATTAGCGGATGACTGCGCCCGCGGCTCTCCCGGTTGGCACGATCATCGTGGCGCGCTCGGCGCTGCTCTCACTCACTGCGAGTCCGTCCGACGGCACGTTGGCACTGCGGGTCACCCGCCTTGCCGATCACCAGCTCATCGTCGGGCCGGGAAACGTGACCGCGACTCTCGACGGCCATCCCGTGCCGCTCGCGGCGGAGCCTGGGGGCGCCTACCTGCTCTCGCCGGCAGGTCAGGACGGAGGCGCTCACTCGTTGGGTGTCGTGGTCTCCCACGATGGCATCCGTGAGCTCCTCACGGGTACCGTGACCCTGCCGCCGCACTCGAGCGCCATCGATGCGCTGCAGGGGCACGGCATGGCTGCCTGGTGGGTGCTCAACGTCGCCGTGGTGTTGATTGCCGCCCTCGTCATCTCCCGGCGCAGGCGCTGACGATCCCACAATGAAAGGGCGGAGCCGCGTGAGCGGCCCCGCCCTGACTCCTCCGGTGTCGAGATTACTGGCCGATACGGCCGCTGACGTGGTTCTCTTCGCGGTTGATTCTCGTCTGCTCGTGCCTGGTGAGGTGGCCGCCGTTCCTCGCGGCCATGCGCCGCTCCTGCCGGCGGATGCGATGATCGGCGCGGTGCAGGCGCGCAGCTTTGGCGTGCGACATCTCACCTTCCTTCGTTTCCTGGTGAATGCGCGCGTTCTGATGGTGCAGGCGATTGTTGACCTGCTCGCGCCGGGGATGGTGAGCCTGCCACGGGGTGTCCGCCATGGCCGGGGCCGTGAGGCAGGCCAGCGAGACGGTGGCGGCGACGGCGGTAAGGACAGTGCGGATCGATTTCGACATAAGAAGGGCTCCTCTCGGCACCATTGCCGGGGTCGCATTGCGCCCGATTTCCGGGCTTTCGGGCGTTAACAACGTCGCAGGACCGGCAGCGGTTACCATCATTACTGAAAGTTAACCTGGGTGAATTTCCCGATGCCCGAATCCGAGAGTCATCCGCAGTCCGGCCGTGGACTGAGCGGCAGTGAAGCGCTGCAGCGGCTGCGGGCCGAAGGCCCGAACGCACTGCCGGAGCTCGAGCGCCGCACGGCCCTGCGCATCATGGTCGAGGTGGTGCGGGAGCCCATGTTCGCGCTGCTGCTCGGCGCCGGAGTGTTGTACCTCCTGATCGGCAGCCGCGGCGAGGCGCTGGTGCTGTTCGCCTTCGCCTGCTTCTCGGTGGCGATCGCGATCGTTCAGGAGGGCAGGAGCGAGCGGGTGCTCGAGGCGCTGCGGGACCTGACGAGCCCGCGGGCGCTGGTCATCCGGGACGGTGCGCGGATCCGCGTGCCGGGCAGGGAAGTGGTGCGCGGCGATGTGCTCGTGCTCGCCGAGGGCGACCGCGTTCCGGCGGATGCATTGCTGATTTCCGGAGAGGACGTCCAGGCCGATGAGAGCCTGCTTACGGGCGAGTCCGTACCCGTGCGCAAGCGTGCCTCCCTGCACGCCCCCGCGGCGGATGCGATGCCGGGCGGAGATGACCTGCCTCTCGTCTTCTGCGGCACGCTGATCGTCACGGGCAGCGGCCTGGCGGTGGTGACTGCAACAGGGCCGCGCAGCGAGATCGGCAAGATCGGCCGCGCCGTGACCCGGATCGAGCCCGAGCCGCCGCGCCTGCAGGTTCAGACCCGCGGCTTCGTGACCGGCTTCGCCATCGTCGGACTGTCGGTGAGTGCGTTCGCGGTGCTGCTCTACGGCACATTGCGCGGCGCGTGGCTGCAGGGTCTGCTCGGCGGCATCGCGCTCGGGATGTCGATGCTGCCCGAGGAGTTCCCCTTGGTGCTGACCGTCTTCATGGTGATGGGCGCCTGGCGGCTGTCGCGCTCGCAGGTGTTGACTCGACGGCCGGCGGCGATCGAGACGTTGGGAGCGGCCACGGTGCTCTGCACCGATAAGACCGGGACGCTCACGCGCAATCTGATGTCCGTCGGTTGGCTGGAGCGTGACGCGCAATGCGCGGTGGCTGTCGATGGGCGTGGCGAAGCGTCCCCGCTGCAACCGGCGTTGCGCGAGCTCCTCGAGACCGCAGTGTTGGCGAGCCGGCCCGAGGCGGTGGATCCGATGGACCGCGCACTGGTGCGATTGGCCGGGGAAAGTGCAGCGCCCGAGGGGGCAGACACCGCTCGTGATGCGGCTGCCGCGCAGCTCATCCGCGGCTATCCATGGCAGCCGGAGCTGCCTGCGCTGGTACAGGTCTGGCGGCGCCCGGGCGGCTCGATGGTGGCCGCGGCCAAGGGGGCGCCGGAGGCGGTGGGCACGCTCTGCCGGCTGGATCCTTCGGCGCTGGAGGCGATGCGTGCCAGGGTGGAGGCGCTTGCGCATCGAGGAATGCGCGTGCTCGCCGTCGCGTCGGCGGAGCTCCCGGCCGGTGCGCCGCCGGAGCGCGCCCGCGCTCTGCCGCTCCGGATCCGCGGCCTCATCGGTTTCGTAGACCCGCTGCGCGAGGGTATCCCCGAGGCCGTGCGCGAGTGCCGCTCGGCGGGCATTCGCGTGGTGATGATCACCGGCGATCATCCGGCAACGGCGCGTGCCATCGCGCGCCAGGCCGGCATCGAGCACGAGAGAGTCATGACGGGCCCGGAGCTGGCGCGGCTCGAGGACACGGCGGTGCTCGCGCGCGTGCCTGAGGTGTCGGTTTTCGCGCGCATCACGCCCGAACAGAAGCTGCGGATCGTGTCCGCTCTGAAGGCCGGCGGCGAGGTCGTCGCCATGACGGGCGACGGCGTCAATGATGCACCGGCGCTGAAGTCGGCGCACATCGGAATCGCCATGGGACAGCGGGGGACGGATGTGGCGCGCGAGGCCTCCGCCCTCGTTCTGCTCGACGACGATTTCAACTCCATCGTGCGCGCGATACGCCTGGGACGGCGCATCTACGACAATGTAGTGAAGGCGGTCGGATACATCCTGGCGATCCATCTGCCGATCGCGGCGCTCGCGCTCGTGCCGATCGCCATGGGCCGGCCGCTCCTGCTGACCCCGATGCTGATCGCGATCCTCGAGCTCATCATCGATCCACTCTGCTCGGTGGTGCTCGAGGCGGAGCGCGACGAGCGTGACGTCATGACCCGCCCGCCGCGCGATCCGGACGGCGCGCTGCTGTCGCGCCCGTTGCTCGTGAGCGGATTCCTGCAGGGAGGTCTCGCGGTCCTGGCGGTCTGCGGAATCTTCCTTTACGCGACCTTGCACGGACTGTCGGCCGAGGTGGCCCGCTCGATGGGCTTTTTGACCTTGGTGTGCGCCAACTATGCGCTCATCCTCGCGAACCGCAGCTTCAGCGCTTCGCCGCTCGTCGGCCTGTTGCGCCCGAATCCCTCGCTCTGGATCAGCGTGACCTCGGCGGCTCTCGCCCTCGCGGCGATCTGGGTCATCCCTGCCGCGCGCGGCTTCCTGCACTTGGGCCCGCTGCAGCCGTCCCAGGCCCTGCTCTGCATCGGCGCGGCAGCGGCGCTCCTCGGCGCGCTCGAAGGGTTGAAGCTCGCGGTGCATCCGCTCGTGGCCAAGGTGGCAGCCTCGGGGGACCCGGGGCCGTGAATCCGGTCAGCGTCCGGTCAGGAAGCGCGTTCTAAAGTGATGCAGCAGGGCCGCCGTGCCCGGGCCGGAACGAGGACGGCGGATGTGGGTCCACAGAGAGGGTGACGCAGGCGCATGAGAGCTATGGCACGACCGAAGAAAGATGGCTTGGCCCGGGCGGTGACCTGGGTGGCACTGGCCCTGCTCGGGATGGCTCCGCTGGCGGGTTTTGCGGATCCCCCCGGGCATGGCGGGCATGAAGGGTGGCACGGCGGCGGTGGGCACGAAGGATGGCACGGCGGAGGCCAGGGCTGGCACGGCGGAGGCCACGAAGGCTGGCATGGGGCCGGTGGGGCGCGCTTCGAGGGGCACTTCGGCGCCCCCCGGTATGCGGTGCCCGAGCATTGGAGGGGCATGCACCCGGATTGGGACGATGGCCATCGTCCAGGCTACTGGGCGCGTCCGTGGGGCCCGCGCTGGGAGCCGCACCACTGGGGCGGCGGGTACTGGCACGGCGGTTTTTGGCCGCACGTCTATCTGGGCTGGGACTTCCCCTGGTTCCTGGCGGCGCTGCCGGTGGGCTATGCCACCTACTGGTGGGGAGGGGTCCCGTATTACTACTGGCAGGGTGTGTACTACGCGTGGAGCCCTGACTACGCCGCGTACGTGGTGACGGACCCACCGCCGGTCACGGGCGGCGTGGCGCAGGGTGCGGCCCCGCCGGCCGCCGCGCAGCCGGGCGATGCCGGCGGCCGGGGAGCCCTGAGCCTATTCGTCTACCCGAAGAACGGCCAGAGCCAGCAACAGACGGCGGACGATCGCTATCAGTGTCACGAGTGGGCCGTTGGGCAGACCGGGTTCGATCCCACCAACTCCGCGAGCGACACGCAGGCCGCGACCGCGACGCCGGAGAATTACAAGCGCGCGATCACGGCTTGCCTCGAGGCCCGCGGCTACAGCGTGAAATGAGCGCACGCCGTGCCGCAGCTTGCGCCGACCGTCTTGCTGTTCGACGTCGACAACACATTGCTCGACAACGACGCCGTGCAGGCGGACCTGAGCTGGCATCTGGAGCGCGAGTTCGGACGCGCGCAGCGTGACCGCTACTGGTCGATATTCGAGGCCTTGCGGGCCGAGCTCGGCTACGCCGACTATCTCGGCGCGCTGCAGCGCTACCGCCTGGAGAATCTCGACGAGCCGCAGCTGCTCACGATGTCGACTTTTCTCGTCGACTACCCGTTTGCGAATCGCCTGTATCCCGACGCATTGGAGGTGCTGGCGCACTGCCGCCGCTTCGGGCCGACCGTCATCCTGTCGGACGGGGATGTCGTCTTCCAGCCCCGCAAAGTGCGCCGCTCCGGCCTGTGGGATGCGGTGGAAGGCCGGGTGCTCATCTATCTGCACAAGGAGCGGATGCTGGATGCCGTCAGGCGCCGTTATCCGGCATCGCGGTACGTCATGGTGGACGACAAGCTGCGGATCCTCACCGCCATGAAAGGCGCGTGGGGCGACTCCCTGACCACGATCTTCCCGCGCCAGGGGCACTACGCGCTCGATGAGAAGGAGACCGGCGCCTATCCCGCCGCGGATGTGACGCTGCAGCGGATAGGCGATCTGCTCGAGTGGCAGCCTTAATCGCCCGTTTTCGGGCGATCCGGGGAGGGCTCCGCGGCCAGGAACACGAGCGAGCACTCGGCCCGCTCGAGCAGCACCGAGGCGACGTCGCCGAAGTTGAGCGGATCGCCGGGCCGGGGGCTGACCCCCATGACCAGCAGGTCGTGACGCCCCGAGGCGATCTCGCGCAGTATCGCGGTCTGCGCATCGCGGTGACTGCGCACGACGGATCGCACGTTGACCGAGTAAGCGCGCGCGAGCTGCACGATCTCCTCGGTGATGGGGTTGTTGGTCGGGTCCTCGTAGCTCTCATCCTGCCGGCCGAAGAGCGCGCCGAGGCGCCGGTGCAGGGCAGGGCGGGCGGTGCGTCCCGCGATGTGCAGGGCCGTCACCGAGCCCCGTGAGCCCTGTGCCAGGGCCACGGCTAGCTCCGCACCGCGGCGCGAGACGGCCGTGCCGGACACCGGCACCAGGATCTTGAGCGGCGCGCGCATCCGGCCCGAGCGGTGCTCGCGCCGCGCGAGCACCACCGCGAACGGCCCGGAGAATCCGGCGGCGCTCTGCGCGATGGCGCGGTTGAAGCCGGCGCTCCCCGAGGCCGGCTCACGGCCGATGAGGAGGAGGCCATAACCTTTGCGATCCTCGGACCGGATCGCATCGCCGCCGGGCTCCGGCTCCTCGACCCGCAGTGTCAGGTCGAGCGGCTGCGAGCCGCCGTTCTCGGCGCCGCCCGATTTGGCCGCCTCGCGGATGACGGCCGTGGTGTGCTCGGCGGCGGCGCTCTCGACGCTCGCACGCTCGAAATGCAGCGCCGTGGCCGGAATCCGCCGCAGCCCGGCGATGAGGCCCGCCAGCCGCGAGGCGAGCTGGCCGCTCGGGCTGGCGTCCGCCGCCAGCAGCAGCCGCTCGACGCGGGAGAGAAAGCCCCGCGCCTCCAGGGCCTCGCGCTCGAGGCGCGCGGCCTCCTCGGGCCGCGTCGGCAGACGCTGCAGCGACCAGCGAAGCATGGGGGGCATGACGAGCGTCGTCACGACGGCCATCACCACGATTGCGGTGAAGAAGCTCTCGTTGATGAGACCCATCGACAGCCCGACCGAGGCGATGATCACCTCGGTCGAGCCGCGGGCATTCATGCCGCAACCGACGGCCAGCGACTCCGCGCCCGTGAGACCCGCAAGCCGGCCGCCGACCGTCGCCCCCGAGAACTTGCCCACGCTCGCCACCACGATGAGGCCGACCGTGAGCAACAGCATATCGGGCCGCGCAAGCGAGGTGACGTCGGTGCCCAGACCCGCGAGGCCGAAGAACACCGGCATGAAGAGCGCCACGATGAGGCCGCGCAGCTGCTCCTCGATGTGCCGTGTCAGGATCGGCGACTCGCCGATCAGAATGCCGGCGACGAAGGCGCCGAGCACCGTCTGCACCCCGATCGCCTCGGTCGCCAATGCCATCGCGCCCATGATCACCAGGATGGCGGTGATCACCGGCAGCTCGCTCACGAAGTGGTCGTTGGTCCAGCGGATCACGTGAAACACGAGCCGCCGCCCCACAGTGATGCTGAATACCAGAAAGGCGAGGGTGCCGAATACGCTGCGCAGAACCCCGCGGATGTCGATGCTGCCTTCCTGTGCGAGGCCGAGGAGCACCGACACCACGATCCATCCGATCGCATCGTCCATGATCGAGGCCGCGAGAATGATCTGGCCGACGGTGCGCCGCACGAACCCGAGCTCGCGCACCACCGCGGCGACGATCTTCACCGACGAGACGGCGAGCGCGGTGCCGATGAAGAGCGCGAGCAGAAGCCTCTCGTTCGGCTTGACCAGCATCGGCGCCGGCAGCAGCTCGATCGCGGCCACGCCGAGCAAGAAGGGCACCGCGAGGCCGGCCAGCGTGACACTGATGGCGGCGCGTCCGGAGTGGCGCATCACCGAGAGGTCAGTCTCCATGCCGGTGAGCAACAGCAGGAGCAGCACCCCGATCTGCGCCACCGCTTGGAGCATGGCTTGCTGTTGCGGCGCGTGCGGGAAGAGGGCAAGCTCGGCCGTGGGGGCGAGATGCCCGAGGACCGATGGGCCGAGCAGCATGCCGGCGAGGAGCTGGCCCATGACCGGCGGCTGCCCCCAGCGCGAAAGGAGCTCCCCCAGAAGCCGCCCCGCGAGCAGGAGCACCACGATCTGAGCTAGGAATACGGCGGCCGATGCGCCCAGGTCCGAAGGATGCAAGCCCATTACCCTGGCAACTTTCTCGGCGAGGGAGTCTAGCTGATCACCGCGTCCGCGAGCCCGAAGCATGAGCCCCGGGCACGGCAGGCGCCCAGCCATGCCATAATTCGGTCATGCTGCCGGCTACCGTGGAACCCGCTGCCGCGACGGGAAATGCGCCGCGCGCCGCGGACTTGGCGGCGTCGAGGTATGCTCGCGCAACTATCCTCATCTGTCGCCCGAACACGCGCCTCGGCAACACGTTGCTGATGACGCCGCTCCTGGAGGAGATCGAGACCACACTACCCGCGGCTCGCGTGGAAATCCTGACGTCGTGCCCGGCCGCGCACGAGGTGTTCCGGGAATTCCCCTCGGTGCAGCGCGTGCACCAGCTCCCGTTTCGGGGCGTTCGACATCCCTTGCGCCATCTGCTGACGCTGCTGCGCGTCAGACGGGTCCACTATGACATCCTGATCGATCCCTGCCCCAGGTCGTGGACGTCCCGCTTCCTGACGCGGCATCTCGCGGCGCACCTCAAGCTCGGCTTCGCCAGCGGCCACGACAACGAGGGGATCGACGTCAGTATTCCGTTCGAGGGCGCCCCGGCGCACATGGGCGACTATCCCGTGTATCTGCTGCGCCGCGGCCTCCTCGGGCTCGATGAGAATGCCGCCCGCGCGGCGAGTCCCACGCTCAGCATCCGTCTGACGGCGGCCGAGCGTGCCGCTGGCGAGGGGGAGCTGCAGCGCCTTCTGTCGGGCGCCGGCGGCTCGGGTCCGGTGGTGGCCGTTGCGACTCACGCCACCGGCGCGAAGCGCTTCACGGTCGAGTGGTGGCGCGCGATGATCGGGAGCCTGCACGCACGCGCTGCGGCCGCACGGGTCATCGAGATCCGGCCGCCGAACGGCATCGGGGAATTGCCCGAGCTGCCGGCGTACTATTCGCGCCGCGTGCGTCAGGTTGCAGCGCTCGTAGAAGCGGCCGACTGCTTCGTCTGCGCCGACTCCGGTCTGATGCATCTCAGCGCCTCGACAGACGCTACTACCGTGGGGCTCTTCAAGGTGACGGAGCCGCGCCTCTATCTCCCACGCCGGGGCGCGAGCTGCGCGGTGACTGCCAGCGACGATGCGCCGGAAGCGGTCGCCGAGCGCATCGCGCAGCTCATCGTCCGATCGCCAGCACTTCCAGCCGGGCGGTGAGCAGCGAGGCCCGATCGGCGCTCGGTCCCACCAGAATCTCAACCACACCGGGCTCGAGTGTCGGCTCGAGATCGGAGCCCAACGTGCGCAGGTTCGCGATGGGTAGATGCAGAGTGAGCGTATCGCGAGCGCCAGGATCCAGGGCGATCTTGCCGACCGCTTGCAACTCGAGTCCGGGGGGTGCGACCTGCGATTTCAGCCGGTGTGTGAACAGGAAAACGGTTTCCTCCGCCCGTCGACGGCCGTGGTTCTCGACGTCCACCCGCACCTCCACGGTCGCCGGTGCCAAGGCCGATTCCGGCGTCAGGCGCAAGTGGCTCAGCGCGAAGCGGCCATAGGTCAGCCCGTGTCCAAACGGGAAGAGCGGCTCGGTGGACTCATCGAGGTACTTGCTCGAGAAGGGACCGGCCGGATGGGTCGGCCGGCCGCCGTTGCGCTGCCCGAAATAGAGCGGGATCTGCCCCACCGCCCTCGGCCAGGTGATCGGCGTGCGTCCGCTCGGGGAGGCCCTGCCCGTCAGGACGTCCGCGAGCGCGTGCCCGGCCTCGCACCCCGGGAACCACGCGGCGAGCAATGCGCCCGCCCGCTCGGCGAGCCAGGGAACGATGAGCGGGCGACCACTGAAGAGGACCGCAATCACCGGTGTTGCCCGGGAGCCGGCGCGCTGCAGCACCGCTTGCGCCAACTGCCGCTGCCGGCCGGGAAGTCCCGGATGCGCGCGCGAGGCCGCCTCGCCGCTCATGGTGGCGGCCTCGCCGAGGCAGAGAACCACGGCCTCGGCGCCGTCACAGAGCTGCAGCGCCGCGGCGATGCCACTCTCGTCCGGGCTCGCGATCTCGACACCGCTCGCGTGGAGGACCTCAGTCCGCGGCAAGGCGGCACGCATCCCGGCGAGCACGCCGATCTGCGCTTCGGCCTGCGCTGCGGACCACCATGGGCCGCGCATCTCCCCGGGCGCGTCGGCCAGCGGTCCGATGAGCGCCAGGCGGCGGATGCCGGCGGGAAGCGGCAGCGCCTCGTCCCTGTTGGTCAACAACACGATGGAGCGCGTGCCGACGTCCCGGGCCAGCCGGCGCCGCTCGGCGACGGTGTCGGTGCTCTCCGCCGCCGCGCCACGGCGATAGGGATCCTCGAAGAGGCCGAGCTGCGCCTTGAGCGTCAACACCCTGCGCACCGCCTCGTCGATCCGCGCCATGCTGACGAGTCCCCGCTCGATCGCCGGCGGCAGCCCCTCCAGATAAGCTCCGGAGACCATGTCGATGTCGACGCCGGCCTCGAGCGCGAGAGCGGCCGCTTCGACCACATCGGCGGCGACACCATGTTGGATCAGTTCCGCGACGGCGTTGTAGTCGCTCACCACCACTCCTTCGAAGCCGAGCTGCCGGCGCAGGCGTCCGCGCAGCATGCCGGCATGGGCCGTCATGGGAATACCGGCGAGATCGGTGAAGGCAGGCATCACCGCCGCCACGCCGGCGCTCACCGCAGCCGCGAACGGCGGCATGTGAACCTCGAGGAGCGCCCGGTCGGAGACATCCACCGAAGCGTACTCGCGGCCGGCGGTCACGGCTCCATAGGCGCAGAAGTGCTTCGCCACGGCCGCGATCGCCTCCGGAGCGGAGAGATCGGCGGCCTGGAAGCCGCGCACCTTGGCCTCGGCCAGGCGGGCCCCCACCCACGCCGACTCGCCGGGTCCCTCCACCGTCCGTCCCCAGCGAGGATCGCGGGAGACATCCAGCATCGGCGCGAAGGTCATGGCGATCCCATCCGCCGCCGCCTCGCGGGCGGCTTCCCGTGCCGTCCGTGCCCAGGTATCGGGATCGAACAGCGCGGCTTCCGCCAGGGGCGGCGGAAACATCGTCCGATGGCCATGGATGACGTCGAGACCGATCAGAAGAGGCACACCGAGCCGGGATTCCTCGACGGCGATCCGTTGCATTTCTCGGGCGGCGGCCGCCCCGATAAGATTGAGGAGGTTGCCGATCCTGCCGGAGCGGATGTCGGCTACGGAGTGGCCGGCGATCACCGGTCCGGTCACCGTGTCGCTGGCGGACATCATGGTGAGCTGGCCCAGCTTCTCGGTCAGGGTCATCCGGCCGAGGAGCGTCTCCAGGCCATGCGCGTCTTGCGGTTTCAGTTTCCTCATGAGGTGTTTACCGGTTGCGGAGGGATAAGGATGGCCCGTTAAGATGACGAGCACGATGATAGATCGCGCCGACGACAGCAGCGACAGTCACCTGCCGGAGACTGAGGCCGAGCACTCCGGCCTCGTGCCGCAGCTTGGCATGATCGTGCGGGCGCTGCTCGCCTCCCCGGCCGCCAAGGGGCTCATCGCGCTCACCGCCGGAGTGTTCGCCGTCATCGCAGCCACCGCTTACGGCCAGGTGTGGCTGAACCGCTGGAACCAGCCCTTCTACGATGCGCTGACACGGCGTGATTTCCGGGACTTCCTCGTTCAGCTCGGGGTGTTCTTCATCATCGTGGGCGGTCTCCTCGTCCTCAACGTCGCGCAGCGCTGGCTGGTCGAGACGTTGAAGGTGAAGCTGCGTGAAGGCCTGACGGGCGATCTCATCCGCGACTGGATGAGTCCACGGCGCGCTTTCTGGCTCGCCAACGCCGGACCGATGGGCGTCAACCCCGACCAGCGGATGCACGATGACGCCCGCCATCTCTGCGAGCTGTCGGGGGACCTCGGCAGCGGGCTCATTCAGGCCTCGGTCACGCTCGTCGCCTTCATCGGCGTCCTCTGGGTGCTCTCCCGGGGCTTCGTGCTCACGGTCGCCGGGCACGATATCGCAGTGCCCGGTTACATGGTGTGGGCCGCAATCATCTACGCGGCGTTCGGCTCGCTGCTCTCCTACTGGGTGGGCGGGAGTCTCATTGGCCGCAACGCCGAGCGCTACGCGCGCGAGGGCGACCTGCGCTTCGCGCTGGTGCGGGTGAACGAGCATCTGGATGGCATCACCCTCGCGGCGGGCGAGGAGGGCGAGCGGCGCCGGCTCGAGGCCAGCCTCGATGCGGTCCTGAAGTCCACGCAGCGCCTGGTCACGGGGCTCACCAACCTCACCTGGATCACGGCGGGCTTCGGCTGGGTGCTGCTCGTGGCGCCAATCCTCGTGGCGGCGCCGCTTTACTTCGGGGGCATGCTGTCGTTCGGAGGCATGATGCAGGCCGCGGCCGCCTTCACCACGGCGCAGGCCTCGCTCCGCTGGTTCGTCGACAACTTCAGCAACATCGCCGACTGGCGGGCGACGCTTCTCAGGGTGGCCAACTTCCGCCGCGCCGTGGTGACCATCGACGTCAAGCACGAAGTCGAGAGTCACATCACCTACGCGGAGGGCGTCGCCGGCCGGATCGTCATCGAGGGTCTCGAGATCGCCTCTCCCGCCGGCCACGACATGCTGCGCGAGAGGACGGTGGAGGTACGTACCGGCGAGCGGTTGCTCATCGTCGGTGAGCCTGGGACCAACAAGACGCTGTTGTTCCGCGCCCTCGCGGGCCTCTGGCCGCTCGGCAGCGGACGGGTGGTCATGCCAGCCGGCGAGCAGATTCTCTATTTCCCGCGCGGCACGCCCTATCTGCCGCAGGGATCGCTGCGCGAGGTCCTTACCTATCCGCTGAAGCCCGAGGGCTTCGATGCGGATGCCTGCGCGCGGGCGCTGCGCCGGCTCGGCCTGGAGCGGCTGGTGTCGCTGCTCGATGTGTCGCGGCGCTGGGATCGGGAGCTGAGCGAGGACGAGCAGCTCGCGCTCGCCTTCGCCCGCGTGCTGCTGCAGGCGCCGGCGTGGCTCCTCATCGATGATGTGTTCGGATCGCTCGACGGCGATACCCTCGAGCGGGTGATCGAGATGTTTGGTCAAGAGCTGGTGGGCACCGCCGTCATCCACATCGGCAGCGCCCAGGCGCGCGATCCGCTGTTCGCCCGCGTGGTCCACCTGGTCAAATGCCCCGCGGGAAGGAGTTGAGCTTGTCGTCAGATATCACCCGATCCGAGGAAATGAGCCCGGCGCGGCTCGCCAGCCTGAGCGATGAGGAGTTGCTCGAGCGCGTGCAGCGGCAGACCTTCCGGTTCTTCTGGGAGGCCGGGCATCCCGTGAGCGGCCTCGTGCCCGACCGGCGCCCGGCGGGGAAGGGACAGAGCGCCGATCTGGCCGCGACCGGGGGCTGCGGGTTCGCGATCATGGCGCTCGTGGTCGCCGTGGAGCATCGCTGGATCACGCGCGAGCAGGCTCTCGAGCGGCTGGGCGCGATGCTCGATGTCCTCGTCCGCGCCACTTGTTACCACGGCGCGCTGCCGCATTTCCTCGACGGCCGCACGGGGGCGACCCTTCCCTTCTCGCGCAAGGATGACGGCGGCGATCTCGTGGAGACGTCCTTCCTCTGCATGGGACTGCTCACGGCGCGGCAGTACTTCGGTCGCGACGCCCCGCTGGAGCGCAGAGTGCGGCAGCTCATGACCTGGGTCTGGGAGGAGGTCGAGTGGGACTGGTATACGCGCGGCGGCCGCGGTGTCCTCTATTGGCACTGGAGCTCCAACAACGGCTGGGCCCTCGAGCACGAGATCCGCGGCTGGAACGAATGCCTCCTCACCTACGTGCTCGCCGCCGGCGCGCCGCGTTACCCGATCGATGCGCAAGTGTACCACCGGGGCTTCGCCGCCGGAAGGGATTTCCTGAACGGCAGAAGCTGGGGCGGTATCGAGCTGCCGCTCGGGCCTGCCTACGGCGGCCCTCTCTTCTTCGCGCACTACTCCTTCTGCGGCCTCGACCCGCGCGGGCTCGAGGACCGGTACGCGAGCTACTGGGAGCAGAACCTGCGGCACGTGCGCATCAATCATGCGCACTGCGTCGCCAATCCCAACCATCACCGCGCGTATGGCGAGCACTGTTGGGGATTGACGGCAAGCGATGACCCCGACGGATACGCCGTGCACGCGCCGGACAGCGACAACGGCACCATCGCGCCGACCGCGGCGCTCGCGAGCTTCCCCTACGCGCCCGCGCAGGCGATGCAGGCGTTGCGGCACTTTCTGGGCACGTTCGGCGAGAGGGTCTGGCGCCCGCACGGATTCGTGGATGCCTTCTGTCCGCAGCGCGACTGGTACGCGGACACTCACCTCGCGATAGACCAGGGTCCGATCATTCTGATGATCGAGAACTTCCGCTCGGGGCTGCTCTGGAAGCTCTTCATGAGCGCGCCCGAGGTGCGCACCGGGCTGCGGCGGCTCGGCTTCTCGAGCCCGCATCTTCCAGGGTGAGCGCGATGTCAGCGCAGACGCTCTCCCAGTGGACCGATCGGCAATGCGCCCATGCCGCGCGGCAGATGTTGCGCAGCAT
>DATNEU010000029.1:0-108228 GCA_035552895.1 Steroidobacteraceae bacterium | reverse complement strand
GAAGGATGTCGAGCTCGCGCTCAAACAGATCCTGGAGATCATGAGCGACTCGCTCTCCACCGGCGATCGGATCGAGATCCGCGGGTTTGGCAGCTTCTGCCTGCACTTCCGGCCGCCGCGCCAGGGACGCAACCCCAAGACGGGGGAGGCGGTGGCGCTCTCCGGCAAGTACGTACCTCACTTCAAGCCCGGCAAGGACCTTCGCGAGCGCGTCAACGATGGCGCGGATAATCCCATACGGGATTAGTCCGAAAGCAAGCCGGTAAGCGGCCCAGGGCCGCTCCCTGGACCGCGGGGTGAATCCCTGTAACGGGGCCTGGCCGCGCAAAGCGGCAGGATGCCGGACTTTGCGCCGATATAAGATACCGGCGTGATCGAGCTGCCTGCCCTGCTGCTTGCACTGGCCTTCGTCGCTGTCGGCGTCGCGGCCTTCTTTCTCGGACGGCGCGCCAGCGCGGCGCGCACCGTGCGCCTGCCGCGCGACTACTATGTTGGGCTCGATCACCTCATCAACGACCGGTTCGACCACGCGGTGGAGATCTTCGCTCGCATGGCGGAGGCGGACGGGGATGCGGCGGAGATTCAGTTCGCGCTCGGGAGCCTGTTTCGCCGGCGGGGTGAGGTCGACCGGGCGATTGCCATCCACTCGCGCATGCGCGAGCAGGGGAGCGCCTCGCTCCACGACAAGGCGGCCTTCGCGCTGGCGCTCGATTATCTGAGCGCGGGGCTGATGGATCGGGCGGAGCGGCTGCTCGAGGAGCTCTCGGCCTCGCGGGAGTACCGCAAGGCGGCGCTCGATCACCTGGTGCGAATCTACGAGTCGCAGGGCGACTGGGCCAACGCCCTCAAGATCTTCCATGAGCTGCCGCAGCCGGTGCAGCTCGAGCGGCGGCGGGTGGCGGCGCACTACCTCTGCGAGCTCGCGGAGCAGGCGCTGGTGCAGGGCGATGCGGAGCGGGCGGGGACCCTCCTGCGCCAGGCGCGCACGCACCAGGAGGATCTGCCGCGCACGGATGTGCTGACGGCGCGCATCACGGAGCTCGCGGGCGATTCCGCGGGGGCACTCGGCCTCTACCTCAAGGCGCTGGAGGAGTCCCCGGAGCTGGCGCTAGAGATCATTCCGCGGGTGCTGGGGCTGTGGGGAAAGGCGCGGCCGGAGGATGTGCTCTCCGAGATCGCGCTGCGGCTGCGCCGCAACGGCACGATCAGCTCCCGGCAGCTCGCGTGGCTGCTCGCGACCGCGCTGCCGCCGCAGGAAGTCCGCCGGCTCCCCGACATCGCCGGTGAGGCGGGCTCGGAGACCGGATCGGCGGCCGATGCCCGCTCGCTCGGGGCCCTGCTCACGCGCATCGGGGACACCGGCGGGCGCTATCAGTGCGAGGACTGCGGGTTGCTCAGCGTGGGCTGGTACTGGCGCTGCCCCAAATGCCGCTCCTGGGACAGCATGCGCCCGGCGGTCTTCAAATGGGCGGAGAAAAGCGAGGACAAGGCGCTTTCCTGAAGCGCGGCATGGGCCTTGCGAAGTACACTCGGCAACAAAGCCACGATTTTTTCCCGGAGAGTCCCGATGAGGATGACCCCGAAGTCCGTGATCCGCACCGCCGTGTTTCCGGTGGCCGGGCGCGGCACTCGCTTCCTGCCCGCCACCAAGGCGAGCCCCAAGGAGATGCTGCCGGTCGTCGACAAACCCCTCATACAGTATGCGGTGGAGGAGGCTCTGGCCGCGGGCGCGACGCGGCTGGTGTTCATCACCGGCGCCTCCAAGCGCGCCATCGAGGACCACTTCGATTCCGACCAGGAGCTCGAGCAGCTCCTCGAGCGGCAGGGCAAGAGCGACCTGCTGAACCAGCTGCGCAGCGTCTTGCCTTCCTATGCCTCCTGCATCTACATCCGCCAGCCGGCCCCTCTCGGGCTCGGCCACGCCGTGCTCTGCGCACAGCCGGCCGTCGGCGCCGAGCCCTTCTTCGTCCACCTCGCGGATGACCTGATCAAGAGCGAGGTGGCCTGCCTCGCGCAGATGGCCGATGTCTACGAGGCCAAGCGCGCCAGTGTCCTCGGGGTGCAGGTGGTGCCCAAATCCGACACCGACAAGTACGGCATCGTCGCGGTGGAGGCCGACAAGTCCAACACCAGCCGGGTGCGCAGCATCATCGAGAAGCCGAAGCCCGCCGTGGCGCCCTCCAACCTCGCGGTGGTGGGACGGTACGTCCTGGCGCCGGCGATCTTCGAGCACCTGGAGCGGCTCGGGCAGGGCGCGGGCGGGGAGATCCAGCTCACCGACGGCATCGCGGCTCTGATGCGCGAGGAGGCGGTGTACGCCTACCGCTTCAGCGGCAAGCGCTACGACTGCGGCAGCAAGCTCGGGTACCTGCAGGCGACGGTGGAGTACGCGCTCGGCCATTCGGCCCTGGGGAAGGATTTTCGCCGCTACCTGAAGGCGCTCGACGTCAATGCGGCGGAATTCAGGGAAGAGGGTGGGCACGCGATGCAACGAGCCACGGTCGATGCCGGCGAGCGGACCGGCGCCGGCCGCGGCAATCGGGCTGCAGGCGACGCGACCGGTGGCCGTCGCGCGACCAATGGGAGCGGGGCGCGCGCACAGGCGGGGGGGTCCGCAGCGCGCCGCAAAGGCGGGCGCGCCGCGCTGTAAGCAGCCTCACGGTCTGACTGCCTGCGCCCGGTCCACGATGTGGCCGAGCGTATTGATGTTGTCCACCAGACGGTCACCGAGCGTCGCCAGCTCGGCGGCGGCCTCGCGGTCGCCGGATGCGGCCAGCTCCCGTGACAGGTCGCGTTGCAACTCCCGCAGGTGCGGTGAGACACATCGGAGCTGGCCCTTGCGCGCCACCGCGTCGGCGATCTGCTCGAGCGAGGCGGCTCCTCGGTCCATGAGCGCCTGTGCGCGACGCTGTGCCAGTGCCGCTGCCACTGCGGGACTGCCCAGGGAAGCCTCGAGTGTCATCAGCGTGCGCGCGAGCCGGTTGCTGTTGGTCAGGAGAGATTGCGTCAACTCCGCGATGGGCGGGGCGGTGTGGGGCTCCGCCAGCATGCGCGCGAGCGCCGCCTCCGCGTTGGCACGGGCGACTCGGGCGCCGTTACGCGCCTCGCGCCGCTCCTGCGCGTGACGGGCGGCACCCAGGCTCGCGAGATAGGCGGCGTAGGCGCGCAGCAAATTCACCAGGGTCGGGCGGATCTGCTGATGCTCCCGGGTGGGCCAGAGTCCGTAGGCGGCAAGCGCCATGGCGCTGCCGACGACGGTGGCGATCAACCTCGCGAGCATCGTGGGCTCCGGCGGCTCGCCTGCGAAGGCGAGCAGCAGCACTACCATGCCTGTGAGGGCCGTGACGGCGATACCGTAGTGCACGGTGCCGAAGTAACGAAAGGCCGCGCAGAGCACCGCCATCACCGCAATCGCGGCCCATGGACCGGGGGGCAGAAAGTGCAACACCGCGGTGGTGAGCAGCAGTCCCATGACGGTCCCGCTGACGCGCAGCAATCCGTATGAGAAGGTGGCTCCGTAGTCTGCGCGCAGGACGATCGCGACGGTCATCGGAATCCAGTAGCCGTGCGAAAGCTCGAGGGCCCGTCCGATCCACAACGCCACCGTCAGGCAGAGCGTAGTCCGGATAGCGTGCCGAAACGCCGCCGAGCTTGGCGTCAGGCTCGCGATGAGAATGGAGAGGGATGATTGCGGACGGATCGCGCGTGGGAGCTGCAGATCCTCTTCCGCGGCGCGCCTGACGCCAGCAGTGCTGGCGCGACCGGTGTTGCGCGCGGCGGCCGCGAGCTGGCCGCAAAGGGCGTGAACGTGGCGGGCCTGCGCCTGGGGAATTGCCGTCTCGGCGGCCCGCAGCGTCTGCAGGGAGCGGGCCATCCTCTGGTCGACGTCTGCTGCCGCGGCGATGGATCGGGCGATGTCGTCCAACAGCGCCGCGGCTTCGCCCCGCACCAGCCGGCTGATGCCGCTCGTGCCTGACTCGCCCGCGCGGTCGGCCTCGTCGAGCTTGCCGGCGGAACCGCTCCCGTCGGACTTGCCGCTCGTGAGCGCCGTCAGCTCGAGGCGAATGCGCTCCGCGAGCTCGAGCAGCACGCCGAAGCTGTCCATCACGGCGCCGCGGGCACGATGAGGCCCGAGGAGTGTGTGTTGCAACTCCGTCATGCCGCTGCTGAGGCCCGGGGCGGTGCCACTGTCCGGAACGGGCTGACGCGCAAGCGCGCCGAGTCCGTGGTAGACGGCGGCCAGCGCTTCCCGCTCCGGTCCGTAGCGTTGCAGCGGCCAGGCGGCGATCGAGAAGAGGGTGAGCAGCAGGCCCCCGCCGGCAATGAGCGCGGCGGTGGCGAGCGCGGTCAGCGGGCCGCTCGCCGGGTCGGCGGCGGTGATGACGAGGAGGATCATGGCCGCCATCCCGACTCGGCCGGCCGCATCCCCGAAGACGACGAGCAGCGCCCCCGCGAAACTGATCACCAGGGTTGCGGCGAGGAGCGGCGCCAGATGCCCGCCGAGCACCAGGCCCACGAAGGCCGCGAACCCGCCGGCCGCAGACACCGCCAGCAGCCGGATGAGGCGCTGCCGATAAGGTCCCGGCTGATCGGAATACATCGTGACGATGGCGCCGACCGAAATCCAGAGGCCGATGCCCACCCGGCCCGTGGCGATGCCGAGGGCGAGGGGCACGATGGCGGCCGCGGTGTTGCGCAGCAACACGCCCCAGGGGACCTCGGCGCGCCTGGTTTGGAAGAGAACGGCCAGGATCCTGGCACGCAGGGAGCCGCGGAGGGATGACATCCGGCGCAAGCCTAGCGCACCCGGCAGACGTTTGCCGTTGCGAGCTACGGCAAATGGATGGAGACGATCGCGCCGCCGTCAGGGCGATTGGCGAGAGTGAGATGGCCGCCGTGGGCCTCCACGATCTCCCGGCAGAGCGTGAGTCCGAGACCGGTACCCGCGGGCTTGGTCGAGAAGAAGGGGAGCAGCGCATCACGCAGTACCTGCTCGGAGAGGCCGCTGCCGCGGTCGGCGATCTCCATTACGAAACCCTGCGCCCGGGTGTGGACGCTAACGCTGATGGCCTCCGGCGGGGAGCCGGACTCGGCGGCGTTCTTGAGGAGGTTGATCATGACCTGCTCGAGCTGGCCGACATCGAAGCTGGCTTGGCGCTGCGGCAACGGGCCCTCGATCCTGAAGGGTTGGACGGCCGCGATCCGCGCGAGAAAAGCCGGCCAGGCGATGGGGCCGGGCCGGGGTTTGGGCAGCTTCGCGAATCTGGCATAGCCCTCGATGAAAATGGCCAGATGGGAGGCACGCTCGCTGATGGTGGCGAATACCCTCTCGAGCTCGGCGCTTTCGGAGCGGGCGGCGAGCAGGGTTCCCGAGTGCGCGAGCGAGCGGATCGGCGCCAGCGAATTGTTGAGCTCGTGCGCGATGACGCGGATGACCTTCTTCCAGACGATCACCTCCTGCGCGGCGAGCTCGCGCGTGAGCTGCTTGAGGAGCAGCAGCTCGTGCGGCTGGCCGTTCAGGACGAAGCCGCGGCGCGAGAGATGGTAGACCTCGGGCTCGCCGCCGATCTCCACGGTGAACAACGTGTCGGCCCCGCTCCCGAGCGCCTCGCTCAGCGCGGCGGGGAATCCCTCGATGAGCGTCGCGAGCGAGAGTCCCTCGAGCTTGCGCCCGCCGCGCAGGAGTTGGCGCGCGGCGAAGTTGCCGTAGACGATCCGTCCCGTGGCGTTGGTCAGGGTAAGGGCGAGGGGCGTCGTCTGCAGCACCGTATCGAGGAGAAGCTCGCGCTGATAGATGTCGAACCTCTCCCGGCGCAGGACCTCGCCGAGCGAGTTGTAGGCGCTGACGAGCGTGACGAGCTCGCGGCCGCCCTGCGGTGTGATGCTGACGCTGAAATCACGATCCCGCAGGCCCGCAATGCCACTGCTGACCGCCTCGAGCACGCGGCTCCACGATCGGGTGAGCCGCATTCCGAGCCACGCGATCAGCGGAGTGGAGAGCAGGACTGCCGCGAGCCAGCCCAGGGGCGCCGATCCCAGCACATGGGCTGCGGCCGCGCCGATCGCCGCGGCGATGACCGTGGCGAGCGCAAGCGTTGCGGCGACCCGTTCCGACAGCGATTTCGGCAGCATTCAGTCGCACTTGATGCCGAGCTTTTCCATGCGCCGATAGAGTGCCTGACGCGAGAGGCCGAGGTCACGCGCCGCGTGCGCCACCACGCCCGAGGCCCGCGCCAGCGCCCCCTCGATGGCGGCGCGGTCGAGTGCGGGCTCGCCCGCGAGGTCTGCCTGCTCGAGGGCCGGAAGCCCGAGGGCGTCAGGCTCGATGACCCTCGTGGAGGAGAGCAGGGATGCCCGCCGGATGATGTTCTGCAGCTCGCGCACGTTGCCGGGCCAGGAGTGCCTGACCAGCGCCCGCTCGGCCTGCGCCGAGAACGCCCGCTCGCCGCCGAGGAAATGCCGCGCGAGCGGCAGAATGTCTTCCCGGCGTCGCGACAGGGGCGGCAGCTCCAGCTCGATGACATTGAGCCGATAGTAGAGATCCTCGCGGAAGCGTCCTTCGCGGATGGCGGCGCGCAGGTCAGTGTTGGTCGCGGCGATCATCCTTACGCGCGTTCGGCGCGTGATGTTCGAGCCGAGCCGCTCCAGCTCGCCGGTCTGCAGGACGCGCAGCAGCTTCGTCTGCCCCGCGGGCGCCAGGTTGCCGAGCTCATCGAGAAGGAGCGTGCCGCCGTCCGCGGCCTCGAAGCGGCCCACCCGGGCGCGGGCCCCGGTGAACGCGCCGGCTTCGGTGCCGAAGAGCTCCGCTTCGATCAGCTCCGGCGGCAGCGCGCCCAAGTTGACTTTGAGATACGGCCCCGAGCGCACGGCGGAATTCGCATGGATGATGTCGGCGAGCACCTCCTTCCCCGATCCATTGGGTCCGGTGATGAGCACGGGCACGTCGGCATGCGCCACCTGCGTCGCCGTGGCGACCAGGGTGTGCATCGCTTCGCTCTCGTACACTGCCCCGCGAAGGTCGAAGCGCTGGCCGAGCGCTTGGCGGGCCAGCCGCCTTTCCTGCCGTATCCGCACGCTCTCCTCCCGCGCCCTGTGCAGGTCGAGGAGGTTGCGGACCGTCGTGATCAGGCGCGCATCGTCCCACGGCTTGGCGAGATAGTCCGCGGCCCCGGCCTTCACCAGCTCGACTGCGGTCTCCAGGTGCGTCCAGGCGGTCAGCAGAACGATCGGGATGTACTCGTGGCGCGCGCGGATCTCGAGAAAGAGCCGCATGCCTTCCTCGCCGCTCGTCGCCTCGCGGCGGAAGTTCATGTCCTGGATGACCAGATCCACCGGCTCGCGATCGAGCAGGTTGAGACCTTCCTGCGGCGAGGCGGCGCCCACGACCCGCGCCCCATGCAATGAGAGCAGCACCTCGAGCGCGGTGCGCACCGCGTCGCCGTCGTCGACGACGAGCACGACACTCCCCTCGAGGTTGGATCGGCCTGCCCTGTCGTCGCTGCCGCTCATGGCCCGCGATGTTATCCCAGGCCGGTCAGACGGTACGAGTCGCCACTGAGGGCGGCACGGTGGCCGCCTTGCGCGCCGGCTGCCAGGCGGCGAGCTGGCCGACCACCCAGAGCCCCGCGATGCCGCCCACGAGGTAGGCGAGATCGAGCCGGGGCAGCCCGTAGCGGGCGCTCAGCCAATCGCCGACGGCGAGCCCGAGAAGGCTCCCGAGCAGCGTGCCCGCCGCCAGAATGATCGCGTTTTCCACGAGGAAATGCGTCACGACGTCCCGCCTGCGGGCGCCCACCGCTCGCCGGATACCGATCTGCCGCGTCCGCGTACCGACATTGAAGGTCGCGAGTCCGAAAATGCCGAGGCAGCATACGATCACCAGGAGCGCCGTGACCACGGCGAGCAATACGGCCATGTTGCGGTCATCCGCATCGAACGCCCGCTTCGCCGAGCTGAATGTCTCCAAGGAGGCGATCACACCGTCGGGATGCGAGGCACCGATGTGCTGCCGGGCGGCGCGCAGAACCGCGTCGCGCCGCCCGGGCTGGGCGCGAACCAGCAGAGCGTAGTAGCTCCGCTGTCCGGGCGCGAACGGAATGAGAGCCGCATGGTAGAGCGGACCGCCCGAGACGCCGACCGCGTCCATGAAGTTGCGAGTGATGCCGACCACGGTCAACGGGTAGCTGTCGGCCGTGTAGACCGCCCTGCCCAGGGCATTCTCTCCCGGAAAAAGCGCTTGCGCCAGCGCTTGGGTCAGAATGATCTCGGCGGGGGGCTGAGCTCCTTTGCCAGGCACCGGTGTCCGAATCTCGTCCGGTCTGAAATCGCGCCCGGCGATGAGCGGCACATCGAGCGTCTGCAGCAGATTTCCGCTGGCATTGAGGAAGTTGGTTCCTTCGGCTTCGCCGCCCCGGCCGGGCCGTGGCCAGAGCGTCGCGCCCATCGCGCCCTGGCTGGTCAGGGGGATTCCGCCGGTCATTGCCGCCGCCGCGACGCCCGGGAGGCTGCGCAGGTAGGCGAGATCCTCGGCTTCGGCTTGCTGGACGTTGAACTCGCTCGACGCCGCGCCGACGATCATGCCGAAGGTATCCGGCGTGTCGAGCCCCGTCGGCTGCTCGATCTGCGCGATCCGCTGGTTGACGATCCAGGCGGCATTGACCAGCACGGCGAGGGTGATCGCGATCTGCAGCACGACCAGGACCGCGCCCGTCGGATTACGCCGCAGCGCGCAGAGCAGGGGGAGGATGTCGATTCTCATGGGTTCACCGCGCCGATGCCGCTCATTGGCTCTTCAGATATGCCGCGGGCGAGACCCGGCCGATGCGCCACGCGGGATAGACTCCGGCGACGAGCGTGGACAGGGCGGCCAGCGCCAGCGCCCATAGGATGCCCTGCACGTCGAAATGGGCTGCCGCGCCGTAGCCGGCCTCGCTTCCGGCATACATGGCGTGTACCCCTTGCAGCCCGAGCGCTCCGAGCGCCACGCCGAGCGACGACCCACCGAGCGACAACAGGGCGACCTCTACGAGGTGCTGCTCGAAGAGCTGGCGGCGGCTCGCGCCGAGCGCACGTCGGATGCCGCTGACGGGCGCGCCGCGCAGGAACTTGGCGAGGAGGATGCCCACGGTGTTGATGAGGCAGACTGCGAGGAAGGCGAATGCGAGCCGCAGCAGCAGGCGGCTGTCATCGCTGACCACGTGATGCATCTTCAGCCATTGGCTGACTTTCCAGAGATGATTGTTGCGCGGCCGCTGGAAGCGGCCGTTTGCGCGCTGGTGAGCCCAATAGGCGTTCATGAAGTCGAGGAACCGCCGGCGCTGGCCCGCCGTAGGCAGCTCGACCCAAAGTGTGACCCAGACGCATTCGGAGCCGAGCAGCTCCCGATAAGTATTGATCGGCGATGAGCCCCAGCAGCCGAAGGTGCCCGCAGGCCAGTGGCGCTGGGTCACATCCCAACGGAACGGAACGAACGCGTCCGTGGTGCCGCCGAAATCGCCGGTTCCCCCGCCGCTCAAGCTGTAGAACTTGGGCTCCGGACGCCAGTGGTCCAAGACACCGACGATGCGAAACCGCTGATCGTTCCAGAGGATCGACCGGCCGACACTGTCGGCGCCCCCGAAGAGCTCATCGTTCTCGTTCCGGCTGAGCACGATCACCGGGTCGGGGCCCCGATCGGCGGCTGCGCTCCAGGGGCCGCCGTACTCGAACGGCACGTCGAACATGTGGAAGAAGCCGGCGGTGGTGGCATCCGTGAACGCGATGGCTGGAATCGACTGCCCCGGCGCGCCGCTCAATGCACCGCCGATGAGTGTCAACAGCGCTTTGTGCCGGGGAATGTCCGAGTCGAAGAGGTAGGTCGCGTCCTGGTAGGTCAACTGGTCCGGTGCCAAGCCCGGCTGGGCCGGGTCATAGGGACTCTTCGGGTCCCACGAATCCATGGTGACCGCGTAGAGAACACCGTTCTTCCACCAGATCGGATTGCCCGATAGAGTGTGATACACGGTCAGCGTCACGATGCACGCGGCGATGCCGCAGGCGATCGCACAGGCCATCAGCGCCGTGAGGCCGGGTGTGCGGCGAAAGCTCTTCAGAGCCAGGCGGACGTAGTAACCGATCATGGGCGTTTCTTTCGCGTCACTCGGCCGCCGCGTCCGCCTGCGGAGTCGGGTGCGGCGCGCGGCGCTGATAGGCCGGTGAATCCAGTACCGAGCCGTCGACGATGTGGATGTTGCGCTGCGCGCGGCGCGCCAGCTCGGGATCGTGGGTGACGAGCACCACGGTCGTGCCCATGTCGTTGATCTTCTCCAGCAGGTCCATCACCTGCCGCGCCATGAGGGAGTCCAGATTGCCGGTCGGCTCATCGGCGAGGATCAACGGCGGATCGCCCGCGATGGCGCGGGCGATGGCTACCCGCTGCTGCTGGCCGCCGGAGAGCTGGGAGGGAAGATGCTTCATGCGCGAGGCGAGACCGACCAGCTCCAGGGCGCTCTCGATGCGCTTGCGTCGCTCCGGGGTTTTCATCCGCCGGTAGCGCAACGGCACATCGACGTTGTCGTAGATATCGAGGTCGGGAATGAGATTGAAGCTCTGGAAGATGAAGCCGATCTTCTCGTTACGGATGCGCGAGCGGGCATCGTCGCCGAGGCGGCTGACATCGCGGCCGTCGAGCTCGTAGGTGCCGCTGTCGAAGGTCTCGAGGAGCCCGGCGATGTTAAGGAAGGTGGTCTTGCCGGAGCCCGAGGGGCCGCTCACCGCGACGAACTGGCCCGTCCCGACCTCGAGGGAGAAATGCCGCAGCGCGTGCGTCTCGATGAGGTCGGTCCGATAGATCTTGGCAATGTCTCGCATCTTCAGCATGGGTGCCTCGTTGGGGTCATCTCGACAGGCGGACCTGCGGCGCATCCTGGAAGGGCTCGGGATCAGAGATCACCACCCGATCACCCGCAGCCAGCCCGTGCAGGACCTGGATCTCGGCGATGGAGGCCGCGCCCAGGGCGACCGGAGTGCGCACGGCTTCGTTGCCGCGGATCACGTAGACGAAGCCCGTCTGCGGGCCGAGATAGGCGCCGCGATCCACTTTCAACACGTTGCGATGTTCGCCGAGGATGATGCGCACGGAAGCCTGCTCGTTCTGCCGCAAGCCCGGCGGCTGCGTTCCGACGAATCGCGCGCGGCCGGTGACGAAGCCGTCCTGGACGGCCGGCGAGATGTCGGTCACGATGCCTTGCACCGTCTCGCCGTTCAGGGTGATCTCGGCCGGAGCGCCGGCGGCGATGCCGTCGGCGAGAGACTCGGCGATCTGGAACTGGATGGCGAGCGCCGACAGGTCGACGACCGTGAGCAGCGGCGCATCTTTCGGTACGTAGGACTGGTCAGTCTGCGTCAGCGCGGCCACCATGCCCGTGACCGGCGAGCGCACCGTGAGTGCATCGACACGGCCCTTCAGGCCCGCGACGAGCAGGGCCTGAGCATTGCGCGCCAGTGTGCGCGTACGCAGGTCGAGCAGGATCTGCTGACGGCCGAGGCGGGTGTTCTCCCGAGCGTTCTCGAAGTCCAGCCGGGCGATCGAAAAGGCGTCGAATTCGGCGTCGTAGCGGCGCTCGCTGATGACGTGCAGCTTCCAGGCGGCCTGCTCCCGCTGCAGCTCGCGCAGCGCGGCGCTCATCTCGACCGCGGCCAGATCGGCTCGCTGCTGGTTCATCAGCAGATGTTGCCGCAGCTCGACCTTTTGGCGCGCCAGCGCCGCATCCATGCTGTCCAGCGTGGCGAGCTCGCGCTGGTACTCGTTCCCGAGGTCGGGACTCGAGAGGTGCGCGAGCACCTGTCCCTCGGTCACGCGATCGCCCGCGTGGACGGCGTAACGGACGGTCGCCGCGGCGGTGGCGAAGAGGCTCGGACTGATTGCCGCGATGACGGTGCCGCGCGCTGACACGTCCCGAACGAAGCTGCCGCGGGTGACGGTGGCGATCTCCAGGCTCTGCCGCGATACCACGTGGGCGGATTGCATCCAGTCGTGCGCGATCCAGGCAAGAAGCAGACTGCCCCCCACCACGGCGCCGGCGATGACGTAAAGGATCTTGCGCCGGTACCACGCCCGAGGGGACGACGCTCGCATGACATCCTGCGCGGCCGTGTTACGGAACGGAGTCGTCGCGGCGGTCGGGGGAGCGGAAGATTTGAGGTTGATGATGCTCATGGGGCTCTCGAGCGGCCTCATTGCAGGCGGTGTGCCAACACCGCCTGGCATTCTCAACTCACTGATCCGAAAAAGCATTCTGCTTCCGCCGCGGCGGCGCGGCGCGGCTCGGCGTGTCCGTCCGCCGGACAGCGGACACCCGAGCGGCCACTTGCGGTCGCGCTTCGGTCCCGGCTTGCAGGACATGGCTACAGCCTGCAAGCTCCCGCCCGAGCGCTGCGCGCAGGAATCGACGGGAATGGTGGCGGGAGGGTCGCGCGCCGGCCCGGCGAACGCGCAGCGCACTCATTCTCAAGGAGTATCTTGCATGGCCAATCGTCGCCCTACCGGATCCGTTCGCCCCGCCGCAACGCCCCCTGCAGCATCAGCGCCGCCCGCCGACCAGGCTCCCCAGCAGCGCAGCCGTTCCGCACCCGTGAAGGCCGCCTCCGTGACCGGCGCCGCCACCGGCATTACCGTCTCCGAGGACGCGCGGCGAGCCATGATCGAGCAGGCGGCGTATCTGCGCGCCGAGCGGCGCGGGTTCTCACCGGGGGGCGAGGTCGAGGATTGGTTGGCCGCCGAGGCTGAGGTCGATGCACTGCTCAGGGCCGGCCATCACGGCCAGCCGCAGTAAGAAAGCCTTCAGGACCATCAGCACGGACGCGCTCGATGACGCAGGCTATTTCGTGTTTCAAACACGTGAAATGACGCGTAATTGCGGATTTTACCCGGTTTAAGACTGCTGCTCGGCCGCCACCGCCCGGTATAATGTTGCCGCGTTTCGCAGGCGCGGCAACATCGGCGGGCGGCTCGAGTATGGAAGATGTGCTGAGAAGACTAGGGTCCGTGGAATCGGCGGTCTCTGAGATCAAGGCGCAGGTGGCGAGCATCGTTTCGGTCATGCCGCACCTGGCGACCAAGGCAGACGTCAATGCCCTAAAGGCCGACATCAACGCCGTGAGGTCGGAAGTACATGCCAGAGAAGCCTCGCTGCTGAAGTGGCTGATCGGTACTTGCATTGCGAGCACCGCGCTCGCCTGCACGATCGCGAAGCTACTGCACTGACCTGTCCGCAGCGAAGCCGATCAGCTCTGCGGCTGCTCGGTCTCGGCGGCGCGATGCCGTTGGGGGTGGGCGCAGGCGACGGCGGGCAGGTGGACGACGACGCGGCCCTGCCCGGGGAGGAAATGGGCATCGCCGCCGTGGCTGCGCGCGACGTGACGAACGATCGCGAGGCCGAGGCCTGAGCCCGGCTTATCCACGTTGAGCCGGCGGAAACGCTGGAACACCGCTTCTTCCTGACCTGGCGCAACGCCGGCGCCTTCGTCGGTCACCTCGATGACAACGGGGTCGGGGCCCTGTTGGGTGTTGCCGATCCGCGCGCTCACTTTGCCGCGGCCGTGGACGACCGCATTCTCGAAAAGATTGCGCACCATGTCGCGCAGGTCGTCGCTGTTGCCGCGGACCTGCACGGTGGCCGGAGCCTCGACGTCGAGCTTGCGGCCGGCGGCCTCCAACAGAGGGAGCACCGTCGCCGCCGCCTCGCGCACCACACGCGAGAGATTCACGACGGGAAGCTCCTCCGTGCGGCGCTCCTTGGCGAGCGATTCCTTGCGCGCGAGGTCGAGGAGCTGATCGACCAGGCGTCCCATCTGGGCGAGCTCGCGCTCCACGGCGTCCCAGTCGGTGTTGCCGGTGAGCCGCGCGCGCTGCAGGCGCAGGTTGAGTACCGCGAGCGGCGTGCGCAGCTCGTGCGCCGCATCCGCCGTCAATCGTCGCTCACTGGCATAGGCGCGGGAGAGGCGATCGAGCGCCCCGTTCACGGCCTCCACCAGCGGTTGGATCTCTCGCGGCAACCCGTTGGGTGAGATACGCAGGTCCGGACGCCCAGGGCCGACCAGGGCTGCTTCGCGCGAGGCGCGGGCGATGGGCCGCAGACTCCACCACGTGATCGGCCAGATGAGGACGAGGGCGAGAATGGCGAAGGGGATGATGACGCTGAGCTGCTCGGAGCCCTCCTCGAAGAGGCTGTCGACGAGCTGGTCGCGGCCCCCGCCGCTGCGGCCGACCAGGACGGTGGTGCCCCGCGGCCCGTGAGCCGCGACGATGGCCCGCCGCGCCGGACCGCCGCCGATAAACTCGACCGGACCGAGCTTGCCGCGCGAGTCCACCGGGATGTACGGCAGGGGAGAGCCGAGGTTGGCCGACCAGGCGAGAGGGCGCTGGGCGGCATCGAACACAGTGAAGACGAACTGGCGCGAGGGGCTGTCGTAGACCGCCTGCCAGTCGGCGGGCGCGCGGACCTCGAGCGAGCCATCCTGGCGGACCCGCATGGCCTGCAACAGCTCGCGCGCCTGATTCTCGAGCGTGGTCGCGCGCAAGTCGCTCGTAATGTGGTGGACTTCGGTGCGATACGCGAGGAGCGAGGCGACCAACCCCAGCACGAACACCGCCACCATCGCCCCGAGCAGGCGGAGCCTGAGGCTGTGAGGGTGGCTCAATCCGGACCGCCTTCGGCCGCGCCGCCCACCAGACCCGCGGCCACCCCGGTCAAACGATAGCCGATGCCCCATTTGGTCTCGATCTGCAGCGCGGCCTGTGCCGCCGCCAGCTTGCGCCGCAGCCGCGACACGGCGGCCTCGAGCGCGTTGGCACTGCCCGCGTCCTCGAGCGCGTACAGGCGATCCTCCAGGCGGTCCTTGGTGATGACCTGTCCCGGCACCCGCATCAGCTCCTCGAGCAGCGCCGCCTCGCGGCGCGTGAGCTCGAGCGGCTTGCCGAAGGCCGCCGCCTCGCGGGTGACCGTGTCGAAAGTGACACCGCCGAGGGAGTAAGTGGTGCCGCGAGGGCTGCCGGCTCGCCGCAGCACCGCTCGCAGGCGCGCTTCCAGCTCCAGAAGGTTGAAGGGCTTGACGATGTAGTCGTCGGCGCCGGAGTTGAGGCCGAGCAGCCGGTCATCGACGCTGTCGCGGGCGGTCAGGATGATCGCAGGCAGCTCCGGATGGGACGACCGCAGGGAGCTCAGGACCTCCATTCCATCCCGATCGGGCAGCCCGAGATCGAGGATCACGGCGTCCATGCGGGCCACCGCCGCCGCAGCCAGAGCGTGATCGCCACGGCCGACCGCATCAACGGCAAAGCCACGCTCCTTCAGGTGGTCCGCGATCATCTCGCGCATCGCCCCGTGATCTTCGACCAGCAGCACCCGCATCGGGCTCGACTCCGGCGCGAACGGTGCGCCTGATGCCATATTATCGCCACAACCTGACGAAGAGCTGACTGGCGTGCGGCCTCTGGCCGTCCCCGGGGCAGCCTCGTCAGGACTTGGTCAGTATCCCGCAGCATCCTGTGGCACACCGGCTCTGGGGGCCTTCATTCGTGCTATCCGACACCCGACTCTTTCACCCTACGCTGCGCCTGGGGGCGGTCGCGCTCGCCTGCGCCGGATGGCTCGCCGGCTGCGCGCTCTACCATCGCCTGCCGCTGCCGAAGCGCCCCGATCTCGTGGGGCAGCTCAGTCAGCTGCGCAACCGGCTGCCCGCCTCCGCCGGCGAGGGGGAGCGGGTCATTCCCACTGATGGGCCGCTCGGCATCGATGATGTCGGGCTCCTCGCAGTGCTCAACGATCCGGATCTGCGTGCCGAGGGGGGCAGCTTCGATGCGGCGCGCGCGGGGCTGCTGCAGGCGTCGTTGCTGCCGAATCCTTCGGCCAGCTTGAGTTTCGAGCCGCTGCTCGGCGGCGTCGGGACCTCGGCCTGGGCGGCTTCCCTCACGGAGGACATCAGGGGGATCCTGATGTATCACACGCAGAAGAAGGCGGCGCGCTTCCAGCTCGAGCAGGTCAACGCGGACCTGCTCTGGCAGGAGTGGCAGGTGGCGCAGCAGGCGCGGACCCTCGCCTTGGACAATTACTGGGGGGACATCGCGGTCTCCCTGGCCGACCGCCAGCTGAAGCTCCTCGACCGCGAGGTGCGGGAAGTGCAGGCCGCGACCCGGTCGGGGGCGCTCAGCCTCACGGCGCTTGCGCCGCTGCTCGCTGCCCGCGCGAGCGCCGCGCAGACCGCAGCTTCGCTGCACCTGGCGCAGCTGCAGGGCTGGCAGCAGCTCGATGCGCTCCTCGGGCTGCAGCCGCAGGTGCGCTTCGCCATCGCGCGGCCGACCGTGGCGCCCTTGCCGCCGAACCTGGACACGTTGATAGAGCAGCTCCCGGGTCGCCGGCCCGACCTCGTAGCGCTGCAACTGGGCTACCGCTCGGCGGATGAGAGCGTGCGCAGCGCGATCATCGGCCAGTTCCCGGTCTTCTCGCTCGGCGGCGCCTGGGAGGATGACAATGGCAACATCCGCAATGGGGGGCCGACGGCGAGCTTCGACCTGCCGGTCTTCAATCGCAACCAGGGCCAGGTGGCCCAGGCGCGCGCCACCCGTCTGCAGCTGCATGAGCAGTACCAGGCACGGCTCGATGCCGCCGTGGGTGGCGCGAGAGGACTCGTCAGCCAGATCCAACGGCTGACGGGCGCTACGGAGGAAGCCGAGCGCGCGGCCACGGATGCCGAGGCACAGTCGAGATCCGCGCAACAGGCGTATGCGCAGGACACTCTGGATCAACGCTCGCTCGCCGATTTCGAGACCACCGCGCTGCAGCGGCGCATCGAGGCCATCGCCCTCGAGCGCTCGCTCGGGGAGGCGCGCATCACCCTGACCGTCGATCTGGGGCTCGGATTGCCGCAGACCCGGATCGCCACGGCCGCCAGATCGAGGACACTATGATTCGCAGATCGATTGCCGGTGTCGCCTGCATCGCGCTGAGCGCGGCCGCCATGACGCTGACTGTCGCATACGCCGACGACGGTGGGGATTCCAACTCCAACCAGAGCGTGCTGGTTACCCTGACGCGCCTCAAGGAGGGGAGCCTGCCGAGCGTGGTGGTCGGCTACGGCACCATCGGCGCCGCCAACTCGGGGCGCGAGACCGTCATGGCGCCGGAATCGGCCATCGTCGGGGAGATCTTCGTGCGCCTGGGTGAGCAGGTTCCGGCGGGTGCGCCGCTCGTACGGCTCGCGCCGAGCCCGGCGTCCGCGGCTTCCTACCAGCAGGCGAGATCCGCCCTGACGGTGGCGCAACAGCTCGTGGCGAGCACCGAGAAGCTGGTGGCGCTGCACCTGGCCACCGGACAGGACCTGGCGAACGCCAGGAAGTCGCAAAGCGATGCGCGCGCGCAGCTGCGGGCGCTCGACAAGGTGGGCGCGGCGGGGCCCAAGGTCGTGCGCGCCCCATTCCCCGCCATCGTCACCGCCCTGACTGCAACCTCGGGGGCCATCGTCGCCGAGGGCGCTCCTCTCATGGATCTCGCCGCCCCCGGGCGCCTCGTGCTGACGGTGGGAGTGGTGCCCGGCCAGGCGGCGGCGATCGCTTCCAATGATTCCGCCGCCGTCACACTTGTCGGCGGCAGTGCGTCGGCAGTCGGACGGGTCATGGTGCGCGGCAACGTGGCCGAGGCGGACACCGGGCTGGTTCCGGTGGACATCGCCCTGCCGCCTGGGAAATTCCTTCCGGGCGAGATGGCCGAGGCCGCCATCACGACCGGTGAGTTGCACGGCTACCTCGTGCCTCACGATGCCATCCTGGTGAACGATAGTGGTGCGCCGTACGTCGTGCAGGCCATTCGGGGTACGGCGAAGAAAGTGCCCGTACGGGTGCTGGGTGCGCACGGCGATCAGGACGTCATTGCCGGCGCGCTCGATGCGCGCGCGCCTCTCGTGTTGACGGGCAACTATCAGCTCGACAACGGCATGAAGGTCAGGCTCTCGGATCCGCCGGCGGCCAAGGCAAATCCATGAGCTTTGCGGGCTGGATCGGGCACCATCGGCGCTCGCTCCTTTTCGTCGCTTTCGCACTGGGGCTCGCGGGCATCTTCGCGGCGATCACCCTGCCGGTCGGGCTCTTCCCGGTCACCAGCTTCCCGCGCATCCGCATCGAGATCGATGCCGGCGCAATGCCGGCGAAGCAGATGCTGATCGATGTCACCGAGCCGCTCGAGCGCGTGGCACGCGCGGTACCCGCGGCGCAGGATGTGACCTCGACCACGTCCCGCGGGTCGGCCGAGATCTTCGTCGACTTCCCCTGGCGCTACGACATGAACCAGGCGTTGCTGGCCGTGGATGCCGCCTTCGCCCAGCAGCTGCCCTCGCTGCCGCAGGGGACCAGTTACGACATCATCCAGATGAGCCCGAACGTCATCATGCCGTTCGTCTCCTACGCGCTCATCTCGAATTCGGTGTCGGCCGCGGACCTCAAGCAGCTCGCGGAATACCAGATCACGCCGCTCCTCACCGGCATCCCCGGCGTGAGGAGGGTCGGCGTGCTCGGCGGGCAGACGCCGGAAGTCGAGGTCTCGGTCGATCCCAACAAGCTCAGGGCTTTCGGCCTGACGCTCGCGGACGTCTCGCAGGCGCTCTCGGCGACGAACACCATCCAGGCGGTGGGTCGGCTCGAGGACAACGACCTGCTGTATCTGGCGATCAACGACAACGCCTTCACCTCCATCAAATCGGTCCGTGACGTCGCCATCCGCACCGGACCCGATGGCATCGTGCGCCTGGCCGACATCGCCAAGGTGACGATGGGCTCGGTGCCGCAGTGGATGCTCGTCAATGACAACGGCAAGCCTGCCGTGACCTTCGACGTCTACCAGCAGGACAAGGCCGACTCGCTCACCCTCGCGAAGCAGGTGCAGCAAGAGCTGGATGCGTTCATGAAGACGCAACCGGCCTCGATCCACATCTACAAGTGGTACGACCAGACCCAGCTCGTCAGCTCCTCGATCTCGGCGCTCGAGGAGGCGATCCTGATCGGTCTGGTGTTCGCGGCGCTCGTGCTGCTCGCCTTCCTGCGCAACTGGCGGGTGACGCTGGTCGCCATGATGGTGGTGCCGCTGTCCGTGCTGATCACGGTGCTGGTGCTGTCGGTCCTCGGCATGACCTTCAACATCATGACGCTGGGCGGCATCGCGGCGGCCATCGGCCTGCTCATCGACGATGTCATCGTGATGATCGAGCACATCGCCCGCCGCGCCGGGGTGCCGGAGGTCGAGAACCCGCGCGAGACGGTGCTGCATGCGGCGCGCGAGTTCCTGAGTCCGCTCTTCGGCTCGAGCCTGGCGACGACCATCATCTTCATCCCGCTCGCGTTCCTCTCGGGCATCACCGGAGCCTTCTTCAAGTTCCTTTCGCTCACGATGGCCTCGGCGCTCATCATCTCGTTCATCCTCACCGCCTTCACGGTGCCGCTGCTGGCGAGCGGCCTCATCGACTTCGGCAAGTTCGAGGACCCCGCGCACGGCAAGGACGACTGGCTGAAGCGCACGCACGGGCGGATCCTCGGCAGACTGTTCGCCAAGCCGCTGCTGCTCGCACCCGGTCTTGCCATCCTGCTCATCCTCGGCATCCTCGCCTATCGGCACGTCGGCAGCGGCTTCCTGCCGAAGATGGACGAGGGCGGCTTCGTGCTCGACTACTACACCGCGCCCGGTACCTCGCTCGCCGAGACCAACCGGGAGCTCGAGCAGGTGGAGGGAATCCTCAGACAGGATCCTTATGTCTATACCTTCTCGCGGCGCACCGGCGCGGGCCTCGGGGGCGATCTCAAGGAGGCATATCAAGGAGACTTCTTCGTTCGCCTGACCGATTCGTCGAAGCGTCCGACCATCTGGACGGTGATGGACGATATCAACAGCAAGGTCTCCTCACAGGTACCGGGAATCAACATCGATATCCACCAGCTGATGAGCGACATGATCGGCGACATGGTCGGCCGGCCCCAGCCGGTGGTCGTCTCGTTGAGCGCCAAGGATCCCTCGGTGCTCGGCGACGTGGCGAGCAAGGTTGCGGATGCGATCTCGAAAGTGCCGGGTATCGAGCCTTCGTCAGTCAACAACGGCGTCGTGCCGGCTGGCGATGCGTTGGAGATTGACGTGAATTCCGCGGCTGCGGCGATGGAAGGCCTGACGGCATCGGATATTGCGAATCAAGTCAACAGTTACCTTTACGGCTCCGTCGCCACGCAGTATCTGGGTACGGTCCAGGACGTTGGGGTGAGGCTCTGGCTCGATCCGCCGGGGAGCCGGATCCATCGTGACGATCTCGGGAATCTGCCGATCCGCTCCGCGAGCGGCAAGATACTGCGGCTCGCCACCGTGGCGAGCGTGCAGTTCGTGGCCGGACAGCCCGAGCTCACTCGCGACAACCTGGCGCAGGTCGTGCCCGTGACGGCGGAGATCAGCGGCTCTCGCGACCTCGGCTCGACGATCACGGACATCAAGAAGGTGCTCGCCCGGCCGGGAATGCTGCCACAGGGTGTTCACTACACGCTCGGCGGGCAGTACAAGCAGCAGCAGGAGGCGGTTCAGGGCATGATCCGCGTGTTCGCGGCGGCGCTGATCGCGGAGTTCATTCTGCTGCTCTTCCTGTACGAGCGCTTCTGGCTGCCGGTCATCATCATCGCGAGCTCGCTCGTTTCCACCGGAGCCGTGTTCCTCGGCCTCTGGGTGACGGGCGTCGAGCTCAACATCACGGCGATGATGGGCATGGTGATGATCGTCGGCATCTCCACCGAGATGGCGATCTTCCTCGTCTCGGAATACCAGGAGCTCGAGAGAACCATGCCGCCCCGTGAGGCGCTGTACGAAGCGGCTCGAAATCGGCTGCGGCCGATCACCATGAGCACGATCGCCATGATCCTCGCGCTGGTGCCGCTCGGCGCGGCGGTCAGCGGCTCGGGCGATCAGATGCTGCAGCCGCTCGCCATCGCGATCATCGCGGGCGCTCTGGTGCAGCTGCCGCTCGTGCTGCTCGCGATGCCGGTGGTGGTGGCCCTGACGCGGCGGGAGGGGCGCGCGGCAAGCTGAGCTGCTGATGACGGGTGCTGCTGCGGGTGATATGTTTGGGTGCAGGAGCCACCAACAAAAGGCAGCACCATGGCACCCATCCTCAGACGCGCGACCGTCGTCGCGGTGGCCGTATTGCTCGCGGGCGCAGTCGGCTTGGCGAGCGCGGCAACGGCACACGTGAAGGTGAGCCTGAAGGGCAGCCAGGAGGTGCCGCCGGTGAAGACGCTGGCGCGCGGCTACGGTGTGATCGAAATCGCCGCCGATGGCACGGTCAGCGGCAAGATCATGACGCGCGGGATCAAGGGCACCATGGCGCACATTCACCAGGCGGCGGCGGGTAAGGACGGGCCGCCGGTCATCGCTCTGGTGGCGGGACCCCACGGGACCTGGGTCGTGCCGGCGGGCTCGAAGCTCTCTGCGGACCAGTATCAGGCGTTCCAGGCCGGCGATCTCTACATCAACGTGCACAGCAAGGCGCACCCTGGCGGGGAGATCCGCGGGCAGCTCAAGCCTTAAGGAATGAATTCAGCATAAGTCCCTGATGAGCTGGGGTTCTTAGCCCGGCACCGAGCCCGTTCGCAGCCGTCCTTTCGACCGTCATACCTTGCTGCCGGTCACATCGGGCGAGCCTGAAGCAGCCTATTGTCCCGGCATGACGAGTTCGCCGGCGAGCCTCGAGGGCCTGGACGATTCGCCCTACGCGGCGGAGCTGCGCAGGGAGCGTCCCGTACCGCGCTTTGCCGCGGCCATGGAGGCCGAATATCGGCGCTCGTATCTGCGCGACAACCGGACGCTCGTGCGACTCTCCTGCACGCTGGCGGTGCTGCTCATCGCCCTGCGCGGCCTGGAGGTCCTGATCGGCACCGGCACCGGTTTAGCATCCGGACCTGCCTTCCTGGGCGTGCTCATCCCCTCGCTCATCCTCGTCTGGCTCGCCTGGAGCCGCGGTTACGAGCGTCGTTACCTGCCCTGGGCGCACATCCTCATTCCGTTGCGAAACAGTATCGTGGCGGTGCAGCTCGTGCGGGTGGCCGCGCACGGACAGCTCGACGTGGTGATGTTGCTTCCGCTGATCCTTCTCGGGCCTTTCTACTTCATGGGGTTGCGCTACCGCACGGCGCTGCTCATCGTGAGTCTCACGGGAGCGGCGATGCTGGCTGCCGCGGTCGTCTTTCACCTGCCGCCGACCATCGCCTTTCACAGCGGCGCGTTCGCCCTGATCGCGATAGTCGCCTTCGCCGTCGCGGCGCAGCAGATCGAGAAGCGCTCACGGCGGGCGTTCCTCGAGGGCCGGCTGGTCGCCGAGCTCGCGCAGCACGATGTGCTCACCTGGACCAAGAACCGGCGGGTATTCGATGAGTATCTGCCGCGCCTCTGGCGTCAGGCGGCGGCGGATGGCCGCGCGCTGGCACTCCTGCTCATCGACGTCGATCATTTCAAGCCTTACAACGATCGTTACGGGCACCAGGCGGGCGATGCCGCATTGCGCAAAGTCGCGCAGGCCCTGCAGGCCTGTGCTCGCCGCCCGCTCGATCTGGTCTCGCGTTATGGCGGCGAGGAGTTCGTCGCGATCCTCTTCGACACGGACGCGGCGCGGGTGGCAATAGTCGCCGAGCAGGTGCGCAAATCGATCGAGGCCATGGCGATCGAGCATCGGGCCTCGCGCAGCGGTCCGGTGTTGACGGTGAGCATAGGCGTTGCCGTGGTCGCGCCGCAGGTCAGCCGCGCGCCGGGCGGTGCGCTCCAGCTCGCCGACGAGGCGCTCTATCGGGCCAAGTCCAAGGGACGCAATCGGATCGAGATCATGGACCAGGCGGAGTATCAGCTGCTCGTCACCGGTGTGTTCTCCCAGGAGCTTGCCGAAACGCTCAGGCAGAGCCGCGGTTAGCCCTTCGGGACCGGCGCTTGCCGCATGGCCGTCATGGCCGAGAAGACGTCATTGCGCTCGCAGGAGCCCGGAGGCTCCAAGCACAACTCAACATCCCGCCATCGCCCGGGAGGGCCGGGAATCCCGCCCGGGCGCCCCGGCGGCCCGGCGCCCTTGCGGATCGGTCCGCTGTCGTGGCTCATCCTGGCACTCCTCATCGTCTGGAATGCGTGGGCCTTCATGCCCCACCGGAATGTCGAGGTGTCGCTCCCCTACAGCGCGTTCGTCAATCAGGTCGCGAGCGGCAACGTGACGGCGGTGACCATCGTGGGCGCGAGCGTCACGGGCCGGTTCGCGCATCCGCTCACCTGGCCGCCGCCGAAGGCGAAGCCGGCCGGTCAGGCGGCGGCCAAGCCGGGGGCGCAAGCGAAGCCTGCTGCGCAAGCGAAGCCCGCCTTGCCCGTCTACCCGATGCACGGGTCTGCCTCGAGCAATGCGGTCTCGGGAAAAGCACCGCCCCATGCGTACTCCCGATTCAACACCACGTATCCCGCGGAGGTGGGCGATCCAACGCTGATGCCGCTCCTGCGGGCGCATCACGTCACGATCGAGGTGCAGTCGCCTTCGCCGCCCTGGATCGAGCTGCTGCTCACGGATGGTCTGCCGGTCATCCTCATGTTGGGGGTGCTCGTCTGGATGGGGCGGCAGGCCACGCGCAGTCAATCATCGGGGATGTTCGGATTCGGGCGCAATCGGGCGCGGCGCTACGCGCAGGACCGGCCGGGAGTCACCTTCGCGGATGTCGCGGGGGCGGATGAGGCCAAGCAGGACCTGCGGGAAGTCGTGGATTTCCTGAGTCATCCGGCCAAGTACCTCGCGATCGGCGCGCGGATTCCGCGCGGCGTTCTGCTCGTCGGTCCGCCGGGCACGGGTAAGACACTGCTCGCGCGCGCCGTCGCGGGGGAGGCGGGGGTGCCTTTCTTCCACATCAGCGGCTCGGAGTTCGTGGAGATGTTCGTCGGCGTGGGCGCTAGCCGGGTGCGCGACCTGTTCTCGCAGGCCAAGGCGGCCGAGCCCGCGATCATCTTCGTGGACGAGCTCGATGCCGTGGGCCGGCGGCGCGGCGCGGGGGTCGGCAACGTGAACGACGAGCGCGAGCAGACGCTGAATCAGCTGCTCGTCGAGATGGACGGCTTCGATCAGCGCCAGCAGATCATCCTGCTCGCGGCCACCAACCGGCCGGACGTCCTCGACCCGGCGCTGCTGCGGCCGGGCAGGTTCGACCGGCAGGTGATGGTGCCGTTGCCCGACTGGCGCGGCCGTCAGGGGATCCTGCGGATCCACACGCGTCAGCTGCACTTGACGGCGGACGTGAATCTCGAGCGTCTGGCGCGCACCGCGATCGGCCTCTCCGGGGCGGATCTCGCCAACCTCTGCAACGAAGCGGCACTGATGGCGGCGCGCGACAACCGCAAGGAAATCAACATGGAGGACTTCGAGCGGGCATGGGACAAGGTGCTGCTCGGCGCCGAACGGCGTCTGGTCATGACGCCCAAGGACAGGCGGGTCACCGCCTACCACGAAAGCGGACACGCGGCGGTGGCATGGCTCACGCCGGCGGCCGATCCGGTGCGCAGAGTCACCATCGTTCCGCACGGGCGCGCACTCGGAGTGACGGAACAGCTGCCCGCGGAGGAGCGCTACAACATGAGCAAGGGGGATCTGCTGGCGCGCCTCGATGTCATGTTGGGGGGGCGCACCTCCGAGGCTCTGGTGATCGGCGAGATCACGACCGGGGCGGAGAACGATCTCGTGCAGGCGACGCGGCTCGCCCGCCGCATGATCACGCGCTGGGGCATGGGCACGCTCGGCCCCGTCGCCTTCGATGCCCAGGAAGAGCAGCCGTTTCTCGGCTATCACCTCGGCCAGTCGCGCGATTACAGCGAGGCCACGGCCGCCCGGGTCGACCGGGAGGTGGAGGCGCTGCTGGCCGAGCGCCAGAGCATCGTGCTGCGGCTCCTGACTTCGTCGCGCGAGCGGCTGGACGCGCTGGTGGAGACGCTGCTCAAGGACGAGACGATCGGCGAGGAGCAGCTCACGCGCATTCTCGGCCCGCGGCCTGTTGCCGTGGAGGTGCCCAAGCCGGAGAGGCCGCCCGCGGCGCGATCGAGCTTCGGTTGAGCAATCCGTATGGTCCGGGGTGGCGTGTGCGCGGTCCTGGAGGTGTGCGATGGCGGAAGCTCTCTCCCCGGAATTGCTGCGGCAGATGGATGCGTACTGGCGGGCGGCCAATTATTCCGCGCGGCATTCCGCGTCACGTCGCGCCGCAGACAGTCATTTCGGCGCGATCCAGCGGTCCGCTACGCGCAGGGCGCGGGATTCGGCTTCGAGTTTGAGAAGGTGGGCCAGGAGGGAGCGTTCGGCGAGGGGATGGAGGTGTGGGGAGACGTCGTCGTAGGCCGTCTGAACCAGGGTGGGGAGGTCGGCGGGGGTGGCGTGCGGCAGAGATGCCAGCACTTTGGTTTCGCGGCGGAGGCGATGTTGGATGAGCGCCCGGATCGCCGCGTGAGGATCCGGGATGAACGTGCCGTGGCCGGGAGCGAGGTAGTCCAGATGCTCCTCGAGGAGGGATTCGAGCGAGCGGAGGTAGGCGCCCATGTCGCCGTCGGGGGGGTCGATGACTACCGTCGAGCCCTGGATGATGTGGTCGCCGGTGAAGAGAATGTGCTCCTCTTCCAGCAGGAAGCAGAGGTGGTTGCTGGCGTGACCGGGGGTGTGGATGACACGCAAAGTGACGCCGGGGGCGAGTGTCAGACGGGCATCGTGATCAAGCTCGCCGTCGGGAGCGAACGTGGGATCCTGCCAGTGGCGGTGAGATGTCGTTCGGCCGAGCACGAGCGCGCCGGTGGCGGACTTCAGCGCCGCGGCCCCGGGAGAGTGGTCTGCGTGCGTATGCGTGACCAGGATATAGCGGATCGAGCCTGCGGGAGCGGCTTCGACTAAAGCCTGGATGTGGCGGTCGTCCGCGGGGCCGGGATCGATGACCGCCCAGTGCTCGCCGGCGCCCGCGAGATAGCTGTTGGTGCCGGGCCCGGTCATCGGGCCGGGATTGCGCGCAGTGATGCGCACGATGCGGCTCGAGAGGTGGATGGCAAGGCCGGGCTGGATGCCGGGGTCGGGAGGCGCGCCGGTCTGATCGTCTCGCTTCTCGGTCATCGCTCCCTGATGCTAGCACAGCGTCCGGTCAGCTGAGTGACAGCGGGAGCACCCCCGTTGGGGCGAGGCCTAGGCGCGCTGCGCGCGCGTTTCCGCCACTGCCGCCGTCGCGCCGAGAGTTGGGTAATCCGTGTAGCCCGAGGCGCCGCCCCGATAGAAATTGTCCGTAGATGGCGCGTTGAGGGCCGCTCCGGCCAGAAACCGCGCGGGCAGGTCGGGATTGGCGATGAAGAGCTTGCCGAAGGCGACCGCGTCGGCTCTGCCGCTCTCGAGCGCCTGCTGGGCGCTCTCCCGGGTGAACTGCTCGTTGGCGATGTAGACGCCGCCGAAGGCGGCCTTGAGCTGCGGGCCGATGCTGTCCTCCGCGACGCGCTCGCGGGCGCAGATGAAGGCGATTCTGCGGTGGCCGAGCTCCCGGGCCACATAGGTGAAGGTCGCGACCCGATTCGAGTCTCCCATCGAGTGGGAGTCGCCGCGTGGGGCGAGGTGCACACCGACTCGGCCGGATCCCCAGACGGAGATGGCAGCGTCCGTAACCTCGAGCAGCAGTCGAGCGCGATTCTCCACTGCACCGCCGTAGTCGTCGTCGCGCAGATTCGTGCTGTCCTGCAGAAACTGGTCGAGGAGATAGCCATTGGCGCCGTGGAGCTCGACACCATCGAAACCGGCGAGCTCGGCATTCTGGGCACCGCGCCGGAAGGCAGCCACGATCTGCGGAATCTCGCTGCGCTCCAGGGGTCGCGGCGTCACGAAAGGCGTTGCCGGGCGGATCAAGCTGACGTTTCCCGCCGGCGCGACCGCGCTGGGGGCGACGGGCAGCTTCCCGTCGAGGAAGACCGGATGCGAGACCCTGCCGACGTGCCAGAGCTGCAGGAACATGCGGCCGCCCGCGGCGTGGACGGCCCTCGTGATCTCTTTCCAGCCCGCCACCTGCTCCGCCGACCAAATGCCAGGCGTGTCCGCGTACCCGATGCCCATGGGCGTGACCACGGTGGCTTCCGAGACGATCAGTCCGGCCGAGGCGCGCTGCGCGTAGTACTCCGCCATCAGGTTATTCGGCGTGCGGCTCGTGCCGGCGCGGCTGCGGGTGAGGGGTGCCATGAGCACGCGATTCGGCAGCAGCAGGTCTCCTGCCTTGAGCGGATCGAAGAGCGAGGGCATGGGCGGCTCCGGGGTATTCAAAGTTCGTAAATATTGAACTACGGAATCTCGGAACTGGCAATCCCCCTGCGGTATGATCCGGATATGAGCCGTCCGCTCGCCCATCCCGATGGGGCTGCCGTCACGCTGTCGGGCCTTCTCTTCGCGCTCGCCGACCCGGTGCGCCTGGCGATCGTGCGGGAGCTGCTGAAGAGCCCCGCGGGGCTCAATTGCACGCAGACGACGGCGCGGACCGGGCTCACGATGCCGAAATCGACCTGCTCACAGCATTATCGGATCCTGCGCGAGAGCGGAGTGATCATGAGCGAGCGCCGCGGCACGGAGCTCGTGAGCTGCGTGCGCACGCAGTTGCTCGCTGAGAGATTTCCGGGACTGCTGCAGTCGGTGCTCGAGGCCTACGAGCGCTACCGCCCCACGGCCTCGCGGCGGCGCGCTAGCCGAGCTTCAGGAGCTGGCTGATCAGCGCGTCGGCCTTGATCTCCTCGCCGCTCAGGGCCATGGCGAGCAGCTCGCTGCCGAGCTGCGACAGTGTCAGCAACACGTCGGGTCGGGTGCGCGCGACGCGGCCGGTGTTGCGGGTGTCGCTCACGGCGGCAACGGTGCGGATGCTGGGATTCAACTCCTTGGCAGCCAGCACGACGAAGGCGTTGTAGGAATCGTCCTCGCTGAGCGCGAGCACGGCACGCGCCCCGGCCAGGTGGACGCCGCGCAGCGTTTCCGTGTCGCTGCCATCGCCGACGACGAAGTCCTCGGGCTGGTCCGCGTCCGCAGGCGGCTTCTGCGACAGAATCGCGGTCGTCTGCAGCCCGCGGGCCGCCAGGGCCCGGGCGGCGTCCTGCGCGAGAGGGCCGTCGCCCACCACGATGACATGAGAGGCGCGTTGCATCTTTCTCTTCCTCGGCTGCAGCAGGTTCATGATCCGCTTGTCGATGAGCGGGGCGACGATGGCCGGGAGCGATGTGGCGAAGACTGCCAGGCCGAGCACGATCAGAGAGACCGTAAAGACACGGGCGTCGGCGGTGCGTGGGGTGATGTCGCCATAGCCGACGGTCGACATGGTGATGACGGTGAAATAGAGCGCGTCGATGAAGTTGGTGATCCTGGGGTTGAACCCGGCGCCGAGCACATAGGAGCCGAGGACGCCGTAGCCCACTGCGAACAGAACGCTCACCAGCGCGAAGAGTGTGGCGGTGGCGAGGCTCACGCGGGTGAAGCTGCGGCGAGAGGCGAGGAGGAGCAGCAGCAGCAGCACGCTGAAGATCTCGATCGGCCGCGAGGCGGTCGAGATCGGGGTGAGCTCGAGAGCGACGGTCGCCAGCGCGAGCAGGAAGGCGATCACCCAGCAGAGCCGGGACCGCCAGAGGAGCCCGATGCCGACGAGGATGAGGAGCAGGCCGATGGCCTCCTGCGGCGCGCCCCGGATCTCGGGCATTGCGAGCCCGCCCGCCAGCGAGACGATCGAATGTCCCTCGGTCGCCACCAGGCGCTTGACCGATCCCGAAGTGATGAGGATTTGCAGCAGCCCGGTCGCGCTGACGAGGATCGCGAGCGGAACGTGCGGAAACCAGGCGTTCGCGTGCAGGAACCGCGCGGCGCGCTTGCGGGCCACTGGTAGCCTCGCGCGGGCTGCCTTCGGCAAGCGCACCCTGCGGGCTATTGATCCGCCCTGCGGCGATCCTCCGCTATTCACCGATGCCGCAGGCGCCGCTGCCGCAGAAGCCGTTGCCGCACTCGGGAGCCGCGCACGCGGGCTCGCTGGCGCCGCTCGCGCCCGCATGGATGAAGCCGGCGGAGATCAGCTTCTCGACCGGCGCCGCCGGATCGGTCTTCCCCGCGGCGATCCCGGCCCGCTCGCAGAGCTCGCCCCAGGTGGCGAGTCTCTCGGCCATGTTGTGCCGGACCTCGACCAGCCGGCCATTGGCTTCACAACGGTATTCGTACGTCGGCACGGTCTTTCTTTCTCCGCGGGCCCACCCCGAAATATAATTCTACCGCATGAGAAACGCCTATCTTTGCGATGCAGTGCGCACACCCATCGGACGCTACGGCGGAGCCCTCTCCTCCGTGCGGACCGACGATCTGGCCGCCATCCCCATCCGCGCGCTCCTCTCCCGGCAGCAGAAGGTCGACTGGGCCGCGCTCGATGATGTCGTTTACGGCTGCGCCAACCAGGCGGGCGAGGACAACCGCAACGTGGCGCGCATGGCGCTCCTTCTCGCCGGATTGCCGCAGCAGGTGCCGGGGGTGACGGTGAACCGGCTCTGCGGCTCGGGTCTCGATGCGGTGGCCATCGCGGCCCGCGCCATCGCGGCGGGCGAAGCGGACCTCATGATCGCGGGCGGTGTCGAGAGCATGAGCCGGGCGCCGTTCGTCGTCTCCAAGGCGCAGACCCCTTTCGCGCGCGACATGGAATTTCACGACACGACCATGGGGTGGCGCTTCGTCAACCCGGTGCTCGAGGAGCAGTACGGCATCGATTCCATGCCGGAGACGGCGGAAAACGTCGCCGAGCAGTCTCGGATCAGCCGCGCGGATCAGGATGCGTTTGCGCTGCGCAGTCAGCAGCGCGCCGCGGCCGCTCAGGCGAACGGCAATCTGGCGGCGGAGATCGTGCCGGTCACCCTGCCCGCGAAGAAGGGAGTGCCGACGATCGTCGATCGCGACGAGCATCCGCGCGCGACCAGCCTCGAGGCGCTGGCGAAGCTCGGCACGCCATTTCGCCGTGGAGGAACGGTGACTGCGGGCAACGCCTCCGGGGTCAACGACGGGGCGTGCGCGCTGTTACTGGCGAGTGAGGCGGCGGTCAAGCGGTACGGACTCCCGGCCCGTGCCCGCGTCGTGGGAGCCGCGGTGGCCGGCGTCGCGCCCAGGGTCATGGGACTCGGGCCTGTTCCGGCAACCCGGCGGCTGCTCGAGCGCTTGCAGCTGACCCTCACCGACTTCGATCTGATCGAGCTCAATGAGGCGTTCGCGGCGCAGTCGCTCGCGGTATTGCGGGAGCTGGGGATCGCCGATGATGCGGCGCACGTCAACCCCCAGGGCGGGGCCATCGCGCTCGGTCATCCGCTCGGCATGAGCGGCGCACGGCTCGCCACTACCGCGATGTATCAGTTGGAGCGCTCCGGCGGCCGGCGGGCACTGTGTACGATGTGCATCGGTGTCGGTCAGGGTATCGCGCTCGCGCTGGAGCGAGCATGAGCGAGTCGCTGCCGGTGACCTTCGCCGACATCGAGGCGGCGGCGCGACGGCTCGAGGGGATCGCGCACCGCACCCTCGTGCTGACCTCACGGACGGCGGATGCGAGGGCCGACGGCAAGCTGTTCTTCAAATGCGAGAACCTGCAGCGCGGCGGCGCATTCAAGTTCCGCGGCGCCTACAATGCCATCGCGACGCTGACCGAGGCGCAGCGCCGGCGCGGAGTGATCGCCTACTCATCCGGGAATCACGCGCAAGCAGTGGCGTACGCGGGCCGTCTCCAAGGCGTGGCGACGACGATCGTGATGCCGAAGGACGCACCGGAGTCGAAGATCGGCGCAACCCGGGAGTATGGCGGCGAGATCATTTTCTACGATCGCTACACGGAAAGCCGCGAGGAGATCTGCGCGGCGCTCGCGCAGGATCGTGGTCTCACCATCATTCCCCCTTACGACCACCCGCAGATCGTCGCCGGTGCGGGGACGGCCGCACGCGAGCTCTTCGAGACCGCCGGCGAGCTCGATGTCCTTTTGGTGGGTCTCGGAGGAGGGGGCCTGCTCGCCGGCAGCGCGCTCGCCGCCCAGGCGTTGAGCCCGCGCTGCCGGGTCATCGGCGTCGAGCCTGAAGCCGCCAACGACGGCCAGCAGTCCTTTCGCGCCGGCCACGTCATTCGGATCCCGGTGCCGCGGTCGATTGCCGATGGAGCGCTCACCACCTACGTCGGCGCGGTGAATTTCCCCATCCTCCGCGCGTTGGTTCAGGACGTCGTCACCGTGAGCGATCAGACGCTGATTGACACGATGAGATTCTTCGCCGAGCGCATGAAGATCCTCGTGGAGCCGACCGGCTGCCTGGGTGCGGCCGCGGCGCTCTCCAGACGGCACCACCGGCCAGGCGAGCGCATCGGCGTCCTGATCAGCGGGGGCAACATCGACTTGCCGCGCTACGGCGAGCTACTGCGGAGCGGGACAGGCGCGTAGGGCGCGAATCCGCCGGTCGACCTGACTCGCAAACAGGACGCCGCTCGCGCGGACCGGCAGCCCCGCGTACTGCAGGCCCGCAGCCGTCCACGTATTGCACGTATGGAGGGCGCTGTAGTGTCCCGTGGAGGCGTAAAAGCGGCTGCCGGGAAGCGGTCCGGCTCCCAGATCCACCGGCCTGTCGGGTCGGGACAATGACTTCTCGATGTAACGGTCCAGGCGCCAGAGCTGCTCACGAGTGACGCATGCCCAGTGAATATGAGCATCGCTCGCCAACAGGTCCGCGGGCGCGCCGCCAGGTTGCACGAAGAGCGCGCTCGGCGAGCGGAAGAGGGCGGCGACCGCATCGCCCGAGCGGGGCCGAGTAGCCATATAGAAGCGGCGGTTGCCCCAGCCGAAGCTTACGTATCTCGCTTGCGGCTCGCGGCGCATGAGCGGACGGAGAGGGCCGAGCTCCTCGGCGGGCAGCACGAGCCCTGTGTGCCAGCCAGCAACCGGGATACCGATCTCGAGGGGAAGCCGGTTTGCGCCCAACGCCTCGAAGGAGGACGGAGGCGGCCCCGTATGGACGGGCATTTGCGCGCATCCGCCGAGCAATGCGCACATGCACAGACACGCCAGCCCGACCCGAGCGAGGCCGACCGGGGAGGTGGCGATGTGCCTCATGGACGTGGTCATCCGTTCCAGAATAACCAAGATCGCCGGAAAGCGCTCCGGGGAGATCGCCTCTTTATGATGCGGTATGCTGTTGCAGGTTGATGTGAGTATCCCCAATGACGAACGACTGACGGCGCCGTCCTCGAAGGAAGGTTCTCATGAACTGGAAGAACTCACTTCATTTTCGCGGCGAGTCTGAATGTGACGGGCGGGCGAGGAGCACAAGGACCGCCGGTTCGCGCGGATCGGCTCACGGGATCTGCACGACCGCGGCCTGGGTTCTTTGCGCGCTTCTGTTTGCATCCGCGGCGCACTCCCGGGAGAGCGTGACGCTGCCCGGCACGAGACCGGGCGAGTTGATCGGCAGGATGCTGAAGCTCTGTGCCGCGCCGCAGCTCGATGCGATCACCCGGTGGCTCACCGTCAATTCATCCCCATCCATGGGGCATGAGCGCATAGGGCTCATCGCAGACGGGATCTTCGGCGAATGTGCGCCCGACGGTGGTCTCCGTGCTCGAGGGATAGTAGCCTCGAGTCCCGATGCGATTACCGTTCTGCTCAGCGGAAGGAAAATTGACCTCTGGTCCCATCTCGTATTGAGCGTCAATGCCGCCGGCAAGATTGCCGGAATCGAGTATCAGATGACGGCTCCGCCGGCGGATTCCCTACCGAAGCCCCTGACCGATTCGGCCATTCGGAACGATCTGGGACATTTCGTCGCGCGGCTGGCCGAGTCCGGCCGCTTTTCCGGAATCGTCGTCGTGGCTCGTGGGCGCAAACCGATAGTGACGGTCAGTGCGGGATATGCTGATCGTTCCAAGCGTACCCCCATTACCGGCCGTACGCAGTTTACCCTGGGCTCGATGGGGAAGATGTTTACCGCGGCAGGGATCGGCCAGCTCGTCGATGCGCACGAGCTCTCCTATGGCGATCCGGTCGGCAGGTTCTTCCCCGATTATCCGAACAGGACGGTACGCGAACGGGTCACGGTCGGGATGCTCCTGTCGCACACCGCGGGGCTGGGCGATTTCCTGGCCAAGCGCACCCCGGAAATGATGACGAAGGGCGTTACGCGAGCCGCCGAATTCATGCCGCTCTACGACAGGGAGGAGCCCAGGTTCACGCCCGGAGCGAGCTGGGCATACAGCAACGCCGGACTGGCGCTTGCGGGTGCCATTCTCGAGAAGGTCTCTGGAGAGGACTATGCGCTCTATATTCGCAGTCACATCTTTGCGCCGGCCGGGATGACGCAAAGCGATCCGAACAATGTCCCCCATCGTTCCGCCGGCCTGGTGGTTCCGTACACGCACGTGACTCCGCTCGGCATGTCCCGAGACTGGCATCCGGCGCCCGCCGATATTGGAAGCCCTGCCGGGGGAGCCATCTCGACCGCGGATGACCTGGTGCGCTTTGCCGACGCGCTGCGCAACGGCAAACTCGTGAGTCACGGGACGTTGATGCAAATGGCGACCAATCATGATCCCTTGCCGGATGGGCCGCGATATGGCTATGCGATGGAGCTCGAGGACGTTTACGGCAGCACGGTCGTAGGGCACAGCGGCGGCTTTCCCGGCGTCAGCACGCATCTGCAGATTTTTCTCAATGCGCCATACACGATAGTCGTGCTGGAAAACCAGGATCCGCCGGCGGAGGCATACGTGTCGGAGAGGGCGGTCGCGCTCGTGGCCGCGAGGATTAGGGCGCTGCCGGCGCGAGCCGTTCCAAACTGACCGGTGGTCCGGGTTGCCGAGACGGCGTTGCGCTGCCGCCATGGTATCGCTACCATAGCGGCAGTGCCCTGGGGGAGCGCGGATGCGTCCATGCCGATTTACGCGGGCTGCGGTACTGCTGATGGTGCTGAGCGGAGCCATTGCGCCGCGGGCGCATCCGGCGAGCGCGACACGCAGGGCGTTGCCGCCGCCGGTAACCTTCACGACGGCGGAAGACCACCGCAACATGATGGAGCAGCTCGGCATCGAGGCGCTGCGGCCGGGCGCGAGCGGTGACGAGAACGCGCCGGATCACGCCAATTATGATGAGCTGCTGGCCAATCCCTACCCGACGCTGCCCGATCCGCTGACTCTCAACGATGGGGAGAAGGTCACCACCGCGAGCCTGTGGTGGAGCCGGCGCCGGCCGGAGATCGTCGCGGCTCTTGAAAAGGATGTCTACGGAAGAATTCCCAATGGCGTGCCGAAGGTCACGTGGCGCGTCGAGGTCCGGGGCACGGGGAAGCTGGGAGGATATCCGATCGTCTATCGGCGGCTCGTGGGACACGTCGACAACAGCGCCTATCCTGCCGTCAGTGTCGATATCCCGGTGACGCTCGTCCTCCCGGCCGCGGCCCGGAAGAGGGTGCCCGTTCTCATCATGTTGTGGTTCGGGCCGATCCCCGTGCCGCCCACGGAGCCGAGTGACCCCGAGCTCGACGAGCTCAACGGCGCGCTGCGCTCGGCGCTCGTGAGTGTCGATCCGTCACTGCGGGCGGTATTTCGCAGCCACCCTGACGTTGCGCTCCTCTCGCGCTCGCCCTTCTCACCGATGCGGCCCAATGCCGACGGCGGTGCGCCCTCGATCGTGCAGCTCATCGCCGCGGGTTGGGGATTCGCCGTGCTGGATCCGACGGCCGTGCAGGCCGACAACGGTGCGGGGCTCACTCGCGGCATCATCGGCCTCACCAACAGGGGTCAGCCCCGCACGCCGGATCAGTGGGGCGCTCTGCGCGCCTGGGGCTGGGCGGCGAGCCGCACGCTCGATTATCTCGCGACCGACCCGGCCGTCGACCCCCGGCACGTCGGGATCGAAGGCGTCTCGCGCTACGGCAAGGCGGCGCTCGTGGCCATGGCGTTCGATCGACGGTTTGCGATGGGACTCATCGGCTCCTCCGGGCGCGGCGGGGCGGCGCTGCTGCGGCGCAACTTCGGTGAGACGCTCGAGAATCTGACCGGCAGCGGCGAGTACCACTGGATGGCCGGCAACTTCCTGAAGTACGGCGCGGCCGAAGCCGCATCCGGCCCGCGCAATCCCGGCGACCTGCCGGTCGACTCTCACGAGCTGATCGCCCTGTGCGCGCCGCGGCGGGTCTTCATCAGCTACGGGCTGCCGGCGATGGGCGATGCGGAGTGGGTCGATCAAAGGGGCGCCTTCATGGCGGCCGTTGCCGCGAGCCCGGTGTATCGGCTCCTCGGCATGAAAGGGTTGGGCGTGGCCGGGAGTTACCTCGCGGCACCGATGCCGCCTGTCAACGATGGTCTGCTCGACGGCCGGCTCGCCTGGCGCCAGGACGACGGCGGCCATACCGACGCACCCAACATGAAATATTTCATCGCCTGGGTGGACGGGCACATTGGGGGTCATGCTCCACGGGAGTCAACGGCAAATGATTGAGCGCATTACGAGGGGATTTCTGGCCGCTTGCGCCGGAGCGGTGTTGGCGAGCGTCGCGGCGGCGGCGGAACCGCAGGTCACCTTCACGCCTTATCATGCCGACGGTATCTACGCGCTCGGCGAGACGGTCGGCTGGACGGTGACGCCGGCGTTCGGCACCGTCGCCCCAAGAGGCAGGTTCAGCTACACGATCAGGAGCAACGACCTCAATGTCGTCAAGACCGGCAGCTTCGATCTGCACTCCGGCACGGCGACCATTGAGACGACGTTCGACCAGCCGGCCATGTTGTACGCCGTGGTCGACTATCAGGCAGGGCCGACGCCCTCCCTGTCGCCAGCGGACTACGCGCGGGTGAATCGCGACCTCAAGGCGCTGTTGGAAAAGCGAGATCCGGCCCTGAAGTCGCTGCTCGCCAAGTACCCCGATTACTCATTACTGAATCCTCAGTTCTCCCTCGCGTCGCTCGCGGCGAATCCCGTCGCAACGCTGGGTGCTGCCGTGGCTCCGACGCTGCTCAAGCCGTCCGTTCCAGCACCGGCCGATTTCGATGCGTTCTGGGCGCGCGAGCTCGCGAGGCTGCAGCGGATTCCCGCCCATCCTGTGCTCACGCCCATGCCGACGAGCCAGGCCGGCGTCAAGCTCTACCGGGTACGGCTCGACAGCGTGGGCTCTCACGTGCAGGGGTACCTCGCGATACCCGACAGGCGCGGCAGATTTCCCGCCCTCGTCATCTATCAATGGGCGGGTGTCTACCCGCTGCAGTCGGCCTGGGCCACGAATCGCGCGGCGGAAGGGTGGCTGACGCTCGATGTCGACTCGCACGACCTGCCGCCCGATCAAGGGACCGGTGTGCCGAGCGATTACCAGACCCTTGGCGAGCTCAGTCGCGATACCTCGTATTTTCTCGACATGTACCTGCGCGATACGCGGGCGCTCGAGTTCATCCGCAGCTCGCCCCGCTGGGATCGCAGGACGGTCGTCCTCACCGGGACCAGCATGGGCGGGCAGCAGAGTCTCGTGACCGCGGGGCTGAATCCCGGCAAGGTGAGCGCGGTGCTCGTCAATGAGCCCTCGGGCGCCGACTCGAACGGCGATCTTCATGGCCGGCGCGCCGGCTACCCCAACTGGGACTCCAGCGATCCGCGGATCATGCGCACGGCACTTTATTTCGATACCGTCAATTTCGCGCCGCACATCACCGCCCCGACGCTGATTGCAATGGGTTTCATCGACACGACCGCGCCTCCCGCCGGCATCTGGACCGAGCTCGACGAGATCCCCGCGCCCAAGGAGGCGGTGCCGATGATCGAGTCGGCGCACAACAACATCACTCCGGACAAGCAGGATGCCTGGCTGAAGCGATCCGAGGAAGTGCTCGCCACGATCGCTCATGGCGGGCGGTTCGTTCCGAATCAGGCGTTGACGCGGCCGCGGTCAGCGCTCGCGGCGCCCTGAGCCGCGGGCGAGGCGCTCAGGAGCAGCTCGCGAATCTGCTCCTCCGCCACGGGCTTGCCGAAGAGATAGCCCTGCATCGCCCCACAGCCAAGGCTCTGCAGCAGGTTGCACTGCTCCTGCGTCTCGACGCCTTCGGCGACCGCGAGCTTGCCGAGACTCTCCGTCATGCGCAGGATCGTGCGCACCAACTGCAGTGCGACCGGATCCGCCGGCAGCCCGATGATGAACGAGCGGTCGACCTTGACCACATCGAATGGCAGCCGCTGCAGTTGACTCAGGGAGGAATAGCCGGTACCGAAGTCATCGAGCGCCAGGCGTACTCCGAGATCGTGCAAGCGCCGCAGGGTGGCGTCCACCTGCGCGCCGTCGGCGATCGCGCTCTCCGTCAACTCGAGCTGCAGCTCCGGGGGCCGGATCCGCCGCTGCCGCAGCAGGGTCTTCAACCTCGCGTTGAAGCGGCTCGACTGCAGCTGCCGGGGCGAGACGTTGACGGAGATGTAGCTGGGCGCGATGCCCTCGGCGCGCCAGCGGGCGTAATCGGCGCACGCCTCGCCGAGCACCCAGTCGCCGATGGCGATGATGAGGCTGCTCTGCTCTGCGATCGGAATGAACTGCCCCGGGGCGACCTCCGGGCCGGTGGGCCTGCGCCAGCGCACCAGCGCTTCCAGCCCGGCTAGCTTGCCGCCGCTCATGATCGGCTGGTAATGAAGCCGCAGCTCGTTGCGGGCGACGGCGCCCTGCAGGGCGACCTCGAGGGAAATACGCTCCTGCATCCGCTGATGCATTTCCGGCGTGAAGAGCGCCATCCCGTTGCGGCCGTGCTCCTTGGCCTGATACATGGCGATGTCGGCATTGCGCAGGAGGAGGTCCGCGGTGTTGCCGTCCGCCGGGATCAGCGCGATGCCGATGCTGGCTGAGACGCGGCGCTCGGTCCCGGCGACCATCATGGGCGCTTGTATCGCCAGCAGAATCCGGCTGGCGGCGGCGGCCGCATCTCCCGCCTCCGTGCCGGCGGCGAGCAGGACCGCGAACTCATCGCCCCCGAGACGCGCCACCATCTCGGCACGGTGCAGGCAGGTGCGCAGCCTTGCCGCCACTTCCTTGAGCAGCAAGTCTCCAGCCTCGTGGCCGGCGCTGTCGTTGACGTTCTTGAACTCATCGAGATCGATGTAGAGCAGCGCGGATCTCTCCGGCAGAGCCAGCCGCTCGAGCAGCTTCTGATGGAAGTATTCGCGATTGATGAGGCCGGTGAGCCCGTCGACCTGCGCCTGATGCTGCAGGGCGCTGTGTTGGTTGCGCAGGCTGCACGCCATCCGGTTGAAATCCTCGCCGAGGTCGGCGAGCTCGTCTCCCGTCCGGATACGCACCTCTACGTCGAAGTTGCTGGCCTGGAGCTGGCGGGTGGCGGTGGTCAGCGTCTCGAGCGGTCCGAGGTACCGGCGTAGCTGAGCGATGGCGAGCCACGCGGCGAAGGCCAGCGCGCCGAGCAGCATCAGGGGCAGCGTGAGACGCAGTCCCGAAAGACCTGCGATCGCGTCGGCGGTCGACTCGCAGATCAGGATGCGCAGCGGCGGGGCCGCGAAGTCGCTTTGCAGAAAGAGATTCCAGGTGCTGCCGCGCCACTTGCCATCGGGGCTGTGCCAGAGGGCGTCCGCCGCTGCCGAATCGACGCTGCCGGCGAGAAGCCCGAAGACCCGCGCGGGCACGGGCTCGGCGTCGCTCTTGATGAGGCGGTACGGCTGCGCGCTCTCGCCGAGCGCGATTCCCGTGCCCGGTTCCGTCGGCCCCACCAGATCGAGCAGCCGGCGCGCGTCGAGGGATCCGCGTACCAGGCGCGACGCCGCCGGCTGCGGCCGGATCAGAACGAGCTGCGGGCGGCCGTCGGCGCCGCGGGTCCAGAGGAGCACGGTGCGGCCGGCCACGAGTGGGCTGCGGACCCGCCCGGGCAGCGCGCCGAGGGCGCGCTGCCACTCGGGCCGGGTGCTCACGGGAATGAAGGTGACCGACGTGAAGGGAAGCTGCGCCCCAGGGCCCGAGCCGGCCGCGGCCATCACGGCCGGATCGAGGAGCCCGAGCTCGGTGCTCGCGGTCTGCAGCTCGGCGAGCAGGTTGAGTGCCGATTCCCGGGCCTCCTCGCGCAGCGCCCGCGAGCGGTCGGCCTGCGCGCCGTGCAGAAGCTGCCAGTAGCCCACGACGCTCGTGAGCAGCACGGGAAGGAGCGACCCCAGCACGAACACCATGAGCAGCCGGCGCGCGAGCCGCCCGTGCAGATAGTGGTCGGTGAGGCGAAGCGGCATGCTCAATAGGCCGAGGCGAGGCCGACGTAGCCGCCGTTGTTGGCGCGGATGACATCGTCCTGGCTGACCGGCACGAGCAGCGGCGGCTTGGTGGCGCCGTCCGCGCCGGCGCTGTAGAGATCGTAGTCGCTGTTGATGGGAACGAGATTGCGGTCCTTGCGCATCTGTCCACTGCCCTGCAGGCCAGTGAAATCGAGGTAGTAGTACGCATGGCCCCACGGATCGAGCAACGTACCCTCACCGAGTTGCGACAGGGATGTCGGCAGGACGTGTTGGACCGCCTGGTAGAGCGCGATCCGCCCCTCGATGGCGGTGAGATCGGCTTCCGCCCGACTGACCTTCACCTGCTCCATGTAAGAGGAATAGGAGGAGACGGCGAGAGTGGTCAGGGTGGCGGCCACCACGACTGCCAGCAGCAGCTCGAGCAGCGTGAAGCCTCGACAGCATCCGTTGGCCGCTCTATTGGGCGTCTCGGGAAGCATGGGACAAATAGGTCAAATAACTTTGGCGCCGGCCATGGGCCCGGATCGGCCCTACAGGCACGATAGCGGCCGCCCGGGAGCCATCTTGAGCGACCCAATCGCCGCTCGTGAACCGGATGCGCCGCTTGCGGGACGCACGGCGCATGAAGCTCGCACTGGTCGTTCCCGGGGGCGTGGATCGGAGTGGCGAATACCGCGTCATTCCGGCGCTCCTCGCGCTGCTCGAGCGCCTGTCGGCTCATCACGAGGTGCACGTCTTCGCCCTCCATCAGGAGCCCGCGCCCGGGGCCTGGGACCTGCTCGGCGCGCGGGTCCACAATATCGGCCGAGGCGCCACGCGGCTGCGCGCCATTCGGGCAATCCTCGCGGAGCACCGCTGCGCGCCGTTTTGCCTGCTGCAGGCCTTCTTCTCCGGGGCCTGTGGCCTCGTCGCCGTCTCGGCGGCCCATTTGCTCGGGATACCGAGCGCGGTGCACGTGGCCGGCGGGGAGCCCGTGCGCCTGCCCGACATTCGCTACGGTGGCCGGCTGACCTGGCGCGGCAGATTGCAGGAGCGGGTGGTCGTATCGGCAGCGAATGTGCTGACGGCCGCGAGTGGGCCCCAGCTCGAGCTTATCGCGCGGCTGGGAGCCGCGGCGCGGCGAGTGCCGCTCGGCGTCGATTGCGTACAGGCTTGGCCCGCGCGCGCGCCCGTACGGCGCGGGGCGGACGAGACTGCTCGCCTGCTTCACGTGGCGAGTCTCAACCGAGTGAAGGACCAGCCGACATTGCTGCGCGCCTTGGCACAACTGGCGCAGGGACCGCAAGTGTTCCACGTGGACATCGTCGGCGAGGATACGCTCGGCGGCGAGATTCAGCGGCTCGCGGCCGGGCTCGGTCTCACCGACAGGCTGACATTTCACGGCTTCATGACGCAGCGGCAACTCCTGCCCCTGATGCGGGCGGCCCATGTGCTGGTCGTCTCCTCGCGCCACGAGGCAGGCCCGGTCGCGGTCGTCGAGGCTGCCGCCGTCGGTGTACCGACGGTCGGCACGGCCGTCGGACACGCGGCCGAGTGGGCGCCCGACGCCGCCATCGCCGTGCCGGTAGGGGATGCACAGTCTTTGGCGGCTGCGCTGCGTCTTGTGCTCATCGACGAGGAGCTGCGTCTGCGCTTGGCGCGGGCAGCCTGGATTCGCGCCGTCTGGGAGGATGCCGACTACACCGCGGGTTGCTTCGAGGCGCTCTACGAAGAGCTGACGGCCCGGCCCCCCCGCGCAACGCCTATGGCCGCCGTACGCCGCTGAACCCGGCGGCGGCTTTAGGGAACTCAGATTGGCGATGCCACGTCAGCCTGAATCGTCGTTGCTGCCTGGAAGGGAGCTGCTGCGCAAGCCGCGGCTGAAGGTACTGCTTTACAACCCCTGCGCGGTTTTCTTCACGATGCCTCTCGCTCTGCTGGCGATCGGCTCTCACCTCGATCCGAGCCTCTACGAGGTGGTAATCATCGACGGTCGTCTCGAGACGGACCCGGAGCAAGCCGTACTCGCGCAGCTCGATGGTGCCTTGTGTCTGGGAGTGACCGTTCTGACGGGCGCGCCGATCCTGGATGCGCTGCGGATATCGCGCGCAGCCAAGCGAGCGCGCCCGGATCTGCCGGTGGTCTGGGGAGGCTGGCATCCGTCGATGTTTGGTCGCGAATGCCTGACGGAGCCTGCCGTCGATGTGACGGTGCAGGGGCAGGGCGAAGAGACCTTCGCGGAGATCGTCCAGCGGCTTGCCGACGAGCGGCCATTGCAGGACTGCGCCGGGTGCACGGTCAAGCTGGCGAACGGTTCGATCCAGGAGAATCCACGCCGCCCGCTGGCGCCGCTCGATCACTTCCGTCCTCACGACTATGACTTGATTCCCGTGAGCCGCTATTTCGAGTTGAAGGGCAAGCGGCAGCTCGACTACATCTCCTCGCAAGGCTGCAATTTCCGCTGCGCCTTCTGTTCCGACCCCTTCGTGTATGGCCGTCGCTGGGCCGGCCTCGAGCCGACCCGCATGGCCCTGCGGCTCAAGGAGCTGTGGGACCGACATCACTTCGATGACGTCAATTTTCAGGACGAGACCTTCTTCACGAAGCGCGAGCGCGTACGGGCGCTCGCGCAGCAGATGATCGAGAGCGGGTTGCGGGTGACGTGGGCGGCGACCATGCGTGCGGATCAGGGTGTGCGGCTGCCGGAGGACATCTGGGCGCTCTGCAAGCAGTCCGGGTGCCGGCGTCTGCTCGTCGGCGTGGAGTCCGGCTCCAACGAGATGCTCAAGCGCATCCGCAAAGACATCACCATCGAGCAGGTATTCCACACCGCCGAAAAGATGCTGCAACACGATATCGCCGGACACTTCCCATTCATCGTGGGCTTTCCGGAAGAGAGCGCGGCGAGCATCCAGGCGAGCCTGGATGTTGCGAAGAAGCTGCGCTCGATGAGCCCGCAGTTTCTGACGCCGATCTTCTACTTCAAGCCCTATCCCGGCAGTGAGCTGGTCATCGAGGCCGTTCGGCGGGGATATCGCCTCCCGGAGACTCTGGAGGCCTGGGCGGTATTCGACTATGTGGCCGGCGAGCCGGGCCCATGGGTCTCCACGGAGAAATTCCGCCTGATAGAGCGCTTCAAGTTCTTTCACGAGCTTGCCTGGATGCCGGCCAACGGCGTCAAGCGGCTGCTGCAGCGACTCGCGCGCTACCGCTGCAGCAAGGACGCCTATCAGTGGCCGCTCGAGATGCTCTTCAGCCGCGCGCTCGTGCCCACGAGGAAGCTCTCCTGATGGGCTCGTGCAATTCTCAGACGTCGCTGGAGCGGCTGCCGCTCGTGACGCTATTCCTCAGCGAGCGTTGCAATTCCCGCTGCGTGAGCTGTGACTATTGGAGGCATGGACGGGCCGACCTCGATTTCGACGCCGTCAACCGCCTCCTGCCGAGCCTCGAGCGGCTGGGAACCGAGGTGGTGCTGATCTCGGGCGGTGAACCGTTGCTCAATCCCGAGTGGGCGCAGATCGCCGCCCTTCTCGGGCGGCAGGGTCTGAAGGTGTGGCTGTTGACATCGGGCCTCTCGCTCGCCAAGCATGCCGCGCGGGCATCGATGCTCTTCGATGCCATTACGGTGTCCCTCGACGGAACGGACAGCAGTACCTACGCCGCGATCCGTGGAGTCGACGCGTTCGACGCTGTGTGCCGGGGCATCCGGGCGGCGATCGGTGCGAACGCAGTAGTCACGCTGCGCGTTACCGTACAGCGTAGCAACTTCCGCCAGTTGCCAGGCTTCGTCGAGCTGGGCCGGACGTTGGGCGTGGCGCAGGTCTCGTTCCTCGCGGTCGATGTCGCCAACGCGCACGCATTCAAGCGGCACGAAGACTTTGCCGCCGACCTGGCGTTGCACGCCGAGGATCTGCCGGAGCTGCAAAGGATCGTCGCGAGCCTCGAGCGGGAGCATGCGGAGGATTTTCGCACGGGCTTCATTGCGGAAAGTCCCGAGAAGCTGCGCCGGCAGCTGCTGGGTTACTTCACGGCGGTCTGCGGGCTCGGACCCTTTCCGCCGGTGCGTTGCAATGCGCCGGAGTTCTCCGCCGTCATCGATGCCCGTCGACACGTGAGCCCCTGCTTCTTCATCGGCGGGCCGCCGCAAGCCGTGGTGAAGGACGACCTGGACGCGGCACTCAACGGGGAGGACATGATCGCCCTGCGCGCTGCCATTCGGCGCGGAGAGCGTGCCGAATGCTCACGATGTGTCTGCTCGATATGGCGTGACCTCGGTCATCTGGCCGCTGACCGCGAGCTGCTCCCCATGCGTCGGGGTGTGCGGCAATGATGGAAGATGTTGAGGCAGAGCGTGCTGCGAGCGCTGCGGCATCCCCCAGCTTTCCCGTTGCTACTCGCGCGCTCATCAAGTTTCTGCATTTCGCCCACCGCCTGCGTGGCTACGACCGCTACGACGAATTCATCGTCGAGCGAGTACACGATGCTCCGATACTCGTGACGCCCAGCGTCTTCAACCCGAGGCGGATGCGGACGGGGGAGTTTTTTGCCTCCCAGCTGGATTCGAGCCGGATCGGGCCAAACGCGCAAGTGCTGGACATGGGGACCGGCTCGGGCGTGTGTGCCGTGTTCGCGGCGAGGCACGCCCGACGGGTCGTCGCGGTAGACATCAATGCTTCCGCCGTCCGTTGCGCTCGGGTCAATGCGCTTCTCAACCACGTCGATGACAGGATCGACGTGCGCCATGGCGATCTCTTCGACCCGATCGCCGGGGAGCGCTTCGACCTCGTATTGTTCAACCCGCCATTCCTCACCGGCGAGGCACGCAACGACCGGGATCGGGCCTGGCGGGCGAATGGCCTCGGCGAGCGTTTCGCCGAGGGGCTGGGCCGGCACCTCGAGCCGAATGGCGCGGCGCTGCTGCTGTTGTCGACTTTCGGCGATGCGCAGGTCTTCCTCGAGCCGCTGCGCCGCCGCGGTCATGGCGTGGCGCCGCTGTTGGAGCGCCGTTATGTCGGGGAGCGGCTCACCCTGTTCGGCGTCGCTTCACTCGACGCCCCGGATCGCACTTGATGGACGCGCGCCCCCGCAGCGTGCTGCTCGTCAACCCGAAGATCACGGGACGTCGCAGCGCCCGCTTCCCGCTCGCGGTGCTGAGCCTGGCGGGGGCGATCGACGGCCGCCACGACTGGACCATTGTCGATGGCAACTTCGAGCGCGAGTGCGTCGCCAGCGTGCTGCGCGCCATCCGCGAGAGAGGGGTGAGCGCAGTCGGGCTCAGTGTGATGGGGGGGCCTCAGCTGCGCTCGGCGATCACCCTATCCAAGGCGATCCGCACGGCCTTCCCGAGCGTCCCGATCATTTGGGGGGGGGCATTTCCCACCAACTGCCCGCAAGCGGCGCTGGCGGCCCCGTACGTGGACTTTGCGGTTCGGGGCCAGGGCGAGGAAACCTTCACTCGGCTGCTGGCTCACCTGAGCGGCGGCGCGCCGGAGCCGCTCGCTGCCATTGCGGGCCTCAGCTGGCGGCACGCCGGGCAGATCGTGCACAACGAGCGCCCTGCCTTCTCTGCGCACAGCCTCAGTTCGAGGCTGCCGTACGAGCGGCTGGAGGACATCACGCACTATCTGCCGGCGACGTATCTCGGTAGGCGCACCGCCGGCTATCAGGCCGCGCTCGGGTGCCGTTACCGCTGCACGTTCTGCGGTGTGGCAGCGATGTTCCGCGGCAAGACGGCGCTGCCCACGGCTGCGCGGCTCGAGGAGGACATGCGCTTTCTGACCGGGCAGCTCGGCGTCGACGCCATCCAGTTCTACGATCACAACTTTTTCGACAGGGAGGTCGATATGCAGCCGCTTCTCGAGGTGTTGGCGAAGTACGAGGTACCCTGGTGGTGTTATGCTCGCGCGGACGCTCTCCTGGGCCTTTCGGAGCGCTCGTGGGCGATGGTGCGCAAGAGCCGGCTGCGCATGGCTTATGTCGGTGCAGAGTCACCGAGCGAGTGGTTGTTGCATGACATTCGCAAGGGAACCCGGCCCGACCAGACGCTCGCAGCCGTCGAGGTGTGCCTCGCCAACGGAGTGGTGCCGGAGCTGTCGTTCATGGTGGCGCCGCCGCGCGATCCGGAGGGGGAAACCGAGAAGACGTTCGACTTCATCCGTCTAATCAAGAGGCGATACCCACAGACGGAAGTCATGGTCTACATCTACACGCCGCTGCCGCAGCCACCCGATAGCCATAACGCAGCGGCTGCGCGCATGCTCGCGGAGCTGCGGGATCTTCAGGGTGAGCCGGTGGAGTTTCCGGCGACAGCGGACGAATGGGCGCACCCACAATGGAACGCATACTGGTGCCATGCCGGTGCGCCCTGGGTATCGGATCGTCTGCGCAACAGGATTCGCGATTTTACCACGGTGTTGGGCTGCCGCTTTCCAACCGTGATGGACGTGAGTATTCCTCGCTGGGGCAGAGCGACCTTGCGCGCGCTCGCCTCCTGGCGCTACCGGTTTCGCCGGTACGGGAACCCGTGGGAGCTCGATGTCTGCAAGCGGCTGGTCGGCCTGCGCGATCCGCGCGCGCTCAGCCTGTGAGTTGGGGTCAGGTTTGGTCGAGCGAAACGCCCTATGAGCCTCGTCACCGACATCTGGAGCATCCTTGGGCCGGAGCAGAAGCGGCAGGTCCTCGCGGCGCAGGTGATTTCGCTGCTGATGGCGCTCTCGACGGTCACCGGGATCGCGGCGATCGCGCCCTTTTTTGCCGTGCTCGGCAATCCGCAACTGATCGATCGGTCCCGGCTGCTGCACTGGCTCTATGTTCAGGGTGCCTTTCCCGGCAAACGCGCCTTTGTGCTGGCTCTGGGCATCGCGTTCATCGCCGCCGTGTTGCTGTCGAATCTGATCAATGCCCTCGGCTCCATGGCGATGACCCGCCTCGCCTCGGGAATCGGCGATAAGCTGCAAACCGCGCTCTTTGACGAGTACCTGTCGCGGCCGTACGCCTTCCATGTGCGTACGCACTCTGCCACGCTGTTCAACAACGTCGTCAACGAGACCCGCCGCCTCGGTAATGGGATCCTGCAGAACGCCTTCCTGATCGTGACGAACGCTTTCACCGGGGCGCTCATCATCTTTTCCATCCTGTTCCTCAATCCGGTGATCTCGATCACGATGCTCCTGGGGCTTGCCGGCGGGTATGCGGTGATCTTTTACCGTGTGCGCAAGCGCCTGCCGGATCTCGGTCGGAGGTACTCGCGCGCCTGCACCGGGCAGGCGAAGATCGTCAACGAGAGTCTGGGGGCGATCAAGGAGATCCTGCTGCTGCAGGACCGGAGGCTCTTCTCCCGGGAATTCGAGCACGCGACTCGGAGTGTCTCGGAGAGCTGGTGTCACGTTCATCACCTCGGGCAGACTCCCAAACACATCATGGAGTGCCTGGCGGTCACGGCTCTCGTCGGTATTGCCCTGCTGTTGAACGGAGGCGATTTGGGGGCTGGTGCATGGCTGGGGGAGTTGACATTCTTGGCATTCGCGGCGTACCGGCTGCTGCCGATCATGCAGCAGGTCTATCTCGCCGCGGTGAAAATCGGTGCCGATCGGGCAGGATTCGCGCTGATCGCGCCCGATCTGCGCCTTGCGCGGGCGACGGCAGCGGCTGCGGCGCGGATCGCCCCTCCGGCGGCGCAGATCTGGTGGCAAGAGCGTCCGCGAGAGGAGATCTTACTCAAAGGAGTCTCCTTTCAGTACGCGCAGGACCGCCCCCCGGCGCTCGAAGGCGTCAATATGCGCATTCCCGCCGGCGCCATAGTGGGCCTGGTCGGCGCAAACGGCTCCGGAAAGACAACCTTGGTCGATCTGATCGCGGGGCTGTTGGCGCCAACGGCGGGCAAGGTGCAGATTGACGGCGTCGAGATCAATGATGCCAACCGGGCGGCTTGGCAGGCTCGGATCGCCTACGTCCCGCAGAACATCTTTCTACTGGATACGACCGTCGCTCGGAACATAGCGTTCGGTATTCCTCCCGACGCCATCGACACACGACGGCTGAGTGAAGCCGCGCGCCTGGCGCAGCTCGAGACTCTCATCGGGATGCTGCCCGGAGGGTTCGAGCACAGAGTGGGCGAGCGTGGCGTGGCGTTAAGCGGCGGGCAGCGCCAGAGGATTGGTATCGCACGTGCGCTGTACCGGGATCGGGCGGTACTGCTGCTCGACGAAGCGACGAGCGCGCTCGATGAGGCGAGCGAGACGGAGCTGATGGATGCGCTCAGCGGGCTTCGCGGGCGCTACACGGTGATCCTGATTGCCCACGGATTGCGAGTGGTGCGCTCGTGCGATGTGCTCTTCGAGCTCGAGAACGGCAGGGTCCGTGACTGCGGATATCCTCGTACCCGAACCGCGGCTCGATAGGCGGCGGCGGCCCGGGCGGGCGCCGCGGCCGCTACCGGGCGGCTGCGGATCGCCCGGCCATGAGTGCCTTCGGCGTCAGCACGCCATTGGGATCGGGCGTGAGCAGGAAGTAGGGCCGTTCTCCGCCTACCGTCTCGCCGAAACCCAGGACTTGACCTTGGTCGTTGATGGCTGCCGCCTGTGCAGAGCGATAGCCGTCGGGTGTCAGATCGAAAACTCCAGAATTCGCGCTCCATATGAAGAGTCGTCGCAAGTTGCCGCGAGCAGGATGATAAAATCCGACGACGTCCGCGACGGAATTTATTCCGACTGCGGCGCTCGGCAAATTCAGGATGAGCGTCGGGATGCCGTTCCTGAATACGGCTGCCATCGATTCACCGCCCGAGGTCGAGCCTCCGGCCGCCTCGCCGAGGTTGTTTATCGCATAGACGAATCCACTCAGATGCCGAGCCGTGCCTCGGCTCAGTACGTAACCGCGTTGGCCCGTGCAATTGAATTGGCCCGTGAGGACACGCCGGAGGAACCCGAGCGTACGATTGCCGATGATGGTGCCGCTGGAGTTGATGCCGAAGGCAACGGTGTTCGTTCCGGATATTGGTAAGCTGGAGTAGGCGTCATTGGACCAAAGCCATGCTGTCGTTCCGTTGCTCGAGGTGTTCCCGTATCCAACCACCTCTCCCCGGATGTTGACCCCGATCGCGGCGCCGCCAAGATCGGTCGCCTCCCTCAGAGGGAGGACCCTGAAACGACCGCGGTCATATAGAAACGGACGAGACGGCAGGTCGCCGGCCGATGTGTGAAGGGTACCGACGATCGTGCCGGAGTCGTTTATGCCGAACACCCTGGGTCTGTTGAAGTCGCGGCTTGGAAGGCCGGGTGGGGCGCCCAAGTCAGTCAGCTCGCCTTTGAACCATTCCGCAAGTGAGACCGACCCATCAGAATTGGAAATTCCGCCGACCACTGCGCCGCTGTTACTCAGCGCCTCGCCGCCCGTGCCGGAGAAAGGGATGAAGGGAAGCGAGATTACTTCGTAGCGTTGACGTGCAAAACCAGCGTACATGGGTAAGTTGATGAATTATCGTGCGTCGTATCAAATCCACTTTTGCGGTCTACCCGGGAACCAATACGGTGGCCGCGCGGCGTGTGTGACTGAAATCCTTGGAATGGTTCAGGGAGTGCGCCGGCGCAGGCGTTCGTAAGGACCGGCTACGTGCAGCAGGAACTTCCACAAGCCATGCTCGCCCTTCACGAGTATCCGCGGCAGCCGCAGCCGATCGTCCGATGCCCGCGCAATCCCAGGGAGGACGGTCACCGCCGAGGCGTAGCCGGCGCGCCGCACCCACGCGACGGTATCAGCGGTAAAGGCTCCGAAAGGGTAGGCGAAATGCCCGATCGGGACGCCGAGCAGATTGCGCAGTGCGGCGCGACTCTCGGCGATTTCGTGCTGCGCCAGGTCTTGCGGCAATTCGTGCAGCCGTGGATGCGAAACCGAGTGCGATCCCACTTCCATGCCGGTTGCCAGCCACTGGTCGAGCTGCTCGCGGCTCATCAGCGGCTTTCTTTCACGCACATAATCCGCGTCCCAGCGGTTGTACGTCCCGATGGCGCCGCTGACGACATAACATGTCGCTCTGACACCATACTGTTTCATGAGCGGCGCTGCCGTCGTAAGCGTATCGGCGTATCCGTCGTCAAACGTGAGCACGACACAGCCGCGCGACGTGCCATTGTGCAGCCGTGCCATGCCTTCGCTCATGCAGACGCCGCGCAGTCCCAGGCGACCCAACGTCCACAACTGCCGCTCGAATTTCTCCGGACTCACATACAGCAACTTGAAGGGCGCTTCTTTGGGCGCCTCGGCGACATTGTGATAACACAGAATAGGGAGCCGCGACATGGTCCATAGCATATTACAGGCGCCCTGGCTAAGCACGGAGCGAGCCCCGTGAGCACTGAAAGGCTGGGCCGACATGCGCTTCTGGAACACGCGGCGCGCTGGCTGGAGCGCCTGGGAGAGCGCGGCCGTCGGGCGGACGACCTGTTGCAGCCCGCGCAGGCCTGGGAGGCGCAGTATGCCGCGGGGCGGTGGGACTACTTGGCGCAGCTTCCCGAGCTTGCGCGCTTCAGCATATTGGCAGGCTATATATGTGAGCTGAAGCCGGGTAGCGCGGTGCTGGATACAGGGTGTGGGCAGGGCATCCTGTTAGGCAGACTTCCAAATGCGTGCTATTCGAGGTATGTCGGAATCGACGTGTCGGGCAGCGCGATCGCCGTGGCGCGGAGGCAGCAGAGCGACCGCAGCAGTTTTTTCGCGGTGGACTGCGAAACGTACTCTCCGGAGGAGCGTTTCGACGTCATCGTCTTCAACGAAGTGCTGTGCTGCCTGCGCGATCCGCTGAGCACCATGGAGAGATATGCGCGTTCCCTGAACCCCGACGGTCTGCTGCTGGTATCGCTTTGCACGGCCGCGCGGGGCAGTGCCACGATACTGCGGCGACTGAAGCGGGCCTATGCGACCATCGATGAGGTTCAGGTGACCCACGGCGCCAGGAAGATCTCCTGGGTATGTTCTGCCTTGCGGCCCCATGAATATTCACTGTAAACCGTGGACGCAACGGGGCCCGCCGCGGCGGATATTGGCCATTCGCCTGCAGGCGTTCGGCGATGTGGTGATCACCCTTCCTTATCTGCAATACCTGCGCAATTCGCTTCCCATCGATACCCGTTTGGATCTCGTAACCAGGAATGAGGTGGAGGATATTCCGAAGAACATCGATCTCTTTGATCACGTATACAGCATTGGAGGGGCGCGGGATCTGAAGCGACAGTTACTGAGCGCCTGTCTGTTGCTGCCGAAATTGTCGATGCAGAGGTACGATGTAGTGATCGACCTGCAGAATAGTGTCCTGAGCAGAATCGTACGAAGAGCGCTTCGACCCGCGGCGTGGTCCGAGTTTGACCGGTTCTCCCCGCGCTCCGCCGGGGAAAGAAATCGCCTGACCATAGAGGCTGTAGGCCTGGGCAGTAATCAGATGGACGTCCGCCTGCGGCCCCGACGACCGCTGTCGGCGACGGCCATCCTGAGCGGGAACGGCTTGAACGGCGTTGATCGGCTGGTCGTGCTGAATCCAGCAGGTGCTTTCGCCACGCGCAACTGGGAGATACACAAGTACGCCGTGTTCGCCAGGCTGTGGCTGCGGCGATGGCCGGATACGAAGTTCCTGCTGCTGGGGACATCTTTCATCGCAGAGAAGGCAGCCTTTCTGCAAAGAGAACTGGGAGAACACCTGGTGAACCTGGTCGGTCAGACCACGCCTTCGGAAGTATTCTCCGTGCTGCAGCGTGTTACGTTGGTATTGTCGGAGGATTCAGGCCTGATGCACATGGCGTGGGTGTCGGGGACGCCGGTAGTGGCTCTGTTCGGAAGCACGCGAAGCGACTGGTCGAGGCCGCTCGGGCCGCGCAGTCTGGTCCTGGATTCCTCCGATCTGCCTTGCGGAAATTGCATGCAGGAGAGCTGCCGAAGAGGCGATGTGTTTTGCCTGAGCCGGCGCAGCCCGGAGGAGGTGTTCGCTCGCGCCGTCTCCTTGCTCGTTGACCTCTAGCAGGAGCGTCCTGGCATCATGGTGCCGGCGATCTCGACTCGGCCCGCGGTCTCGGTGGTCCTCCCGAGCTTCAATCGGCTGAGATTTCTCCGGCCGGCAGTCGAGTCCGTATGCGCACAGACATTCACCGACTGGGAGTTGATCATCGCGGACGATGGCTCGGAGCTCGAGACGCGACAATATCTTCAGAGCCTCGAGAATCGCGCTCGCGTAACTATCGTGTGGCTGCCGCACACTGGCAGGCCCTCGATCGTCCGCAATGCAGCCTTGCGCAGGGCGGCCGGCCAATATGTCGCGTTCCTCGACTCCGATGATCTATGGGCGCCCGCGAAGCTCGGCCGGCAGATCGATACGCTGCGCGCCCGGCCGGCCTGCCGCTGGAGCTATACGGCCTTCGTGGGCGTCGACGCGTGCGGCAACCCCCTGCCGGAGGAGGCGCGGCGGCGCTGGGTACCGTACGAAGGCGATATTTTCGAGCAGGTGGCGACTACTTGCGCAGCGATCAGAACGCCCAGCGTGCTGGCATCGCGCGAGCTGATCGCGCAGGCCGGCGGGTTCGATGAGGCGATGTCCGCCGCCGAGGACTATGACCTGTGGCTGCGGTTGGCCCTCTACAGCGAAGTCGCAATCGTCGACGAGCCGCTGGTGTACGTACGACATCATGACGAGAATCATACCCGCGAGTGGGAAAGCGCCTTCGTAGGGCGCGATCGCTCGCTCAGCCGGCGCCAGCAGTTGGTGGATTCCCGGCGGCGCTCACTATTGCGCAAGGAGCGCATGAGAAATGCGCTGAGGCTCGCTGCGACCCACGCGCAGCGCCGCGCCCAGGGCCGCATGCTGCGTGCGTTGTGGGAGAGCTTTCCGTTCTGCTGGACTTATCCGCAATGGTGGCTGGGTGTCTTCAAGGCGGTCCTTCGCGCGTACCTGCCCCGCCGCGTTCTCGAGCTCTACCGGAAATGCCGGCGCGCCGCGTGATGTATGCATGTGGATCCTGGTGTGGGTGAGAGCTCGTCGTACGCAGAGCAGAGCGCGGCTCCGTTCTTCATCGTCGGCTCGGGCCGTTCGGGCTCCACGCTGCTGCGCCTGATGTTGGCGTCGCACTCGCGTATCGCGATACCTGCGGAAACCTGGTACCTCACCGCCTTGCTCGAGGAGCTCCCTTTCGACCGGCCGCTCGAGGAGAATGAGATAGGCACCGCTATTTCGCTGATGACGAGCCATTTCGCGTGGCCCGATTTGGGGCTCGACGCCACGGAGTTTCGGCATCGGGCAGCCAATTTGACCGGAGTACGCTTACGCGATCTCGTGGAGATAGTCTATCGATGGCATATGGAGATCGAAGGCAAGAGCCGGTGGGGGGACAAGACGCCGGCTTATATCGCGATCATTCCGGCGCTTGCCGCCATGTTCGGCGATGCGAAGTTCATTCATCTCATTCGGGACGGGCGCGATGTGGTGAAGTCATTTCAGAGGCAGGGGTGGCTCGGACCCTGGATGCATGGATGTGCAAAGGAGTGGCTGAAGGCGGTTGAGTGGGATCTGAAGCTCGGCCAGACGCAGCTAAATGAACGAATTCTCCGTGTTCGCTACGAAGATCTGGTGCTATATCCGGAGGTAACGCTGCGCGGCATCTGTGCCTTTATCGATGAAAGGTTCGAGGATCAAATGCTCCTGTGGCGCAAAAAAGTCGCCGGGGCGATCCCGGATCGGCAGAAGAAATTTCATTCGAACCTGAGTAGAGACATGAACCCGTCCGACGTCGGTCGATGGAAGCGGGAAATGACTTCTCGAGAGGTCTTCGTTGCGGAGGCGCTCATGGGAACGCAACTGAGCCGTTTCGGATACGAACGTCGATACCGAAGCAAGCTATGGAATCCACTGTTCGCGGGAACGCGCGCTTATTGTCGGAGGCTATTGCCGGTCGTGGGACTGCAACGCAGAGTCTTTAGCTTCGTCGGACGCCGGCTCCAGCGTGGGGTTGGCTCAATACGCCGGTGCAGTTTTCGATTTCGCGTGAAATAGCCAGGTCATGGTGGAGGGTCAGGGTGGTGCCTCGCCGGTGATCAGAGTGAAGGTCTGAATGAAGTGAAAATCCCTGCGATGCATCGCGAATGACGGGTGCGTCGGGTCGCAAAGCCGGCAAAGCTCGGCGTAATCCTCACTCGCGAGGTACGGCCGCAACCGCTCGCCCCACGTTCCGCGATAGATCGCCTCGAGGAGGTAAGCCTCGTCAGCCGATCTCAAGGGCGCTGTGCGCTCGATGATGAAGGTGCGGACGGTAATGTGAGTGAGCCCGGCCTGTTGCAGCCATCCCAGGAGATTTCGGGCCCCGCGCAGCTCCGATTCCGTCAGGCCATATCGGGCCTCGTAGTACCGGTGCACCGCCTCGTTGGTCAGGCGCTCCAGGCGCGAGTCCCAGGCGAAGTGCTGATCGGGAAGCAGCGAGCTTTGACCGATCGCGATCCGCCCGCCGGGGCGCAGCAGTCCTGCGAGGGTGTTGAGGCCCGCGGACGGGTCGCGCAAGTGGTTGATGGTGTTGACCGACCAGATGAGATCGAAGCTCCCCGGCGCGAGGCGCGTCCGCGTCAAGTCCTCCTGCAGCACCTGCACCGAGTCCGGTGCCGCGGCACGCGCCACCCGTACGTGCGCCGCCGAGAGATCCATGCCGACGACGCTGCCGGTGGGCCGCACCGCATCGTGAAGCCACTTGAGCGCCTCGCCAGTGCCGCAGCCGGCATCCAGAACGCGCAAGCCTGGCGTGAGTGCGAGGCCGGCGACGGCGAGCCGCAGCTCCGGTTCGGCGAACGCATTGAATAGCTGCAACTTTCGTGAGTAGTCGCGCTCCGGCGTGTCGCCCAGAAGTCCGCATGGACGGGCGGGATCGGTCGCGACAGCCGTGTTGGCGACGCTCGGTAATCGGTCGTTCATGCAGGCTCGCGCCTCACCGTCTTGCCATGACGATCAGGAAGTGATCTCCGATCAGGCGCAGCACGGGCAGGCCCGCGATGCGCCGGTCCCATCGCCACAATTGCTCGTGCCCGCGAGGGTGTCTCTCCTTGACCCAGGTGAGGTAGGGGGGTGGGGCGAGCACGCAGAGGCCCCGGTAGTGCTCCAGGGTGAACTCGTCGGCGAAAGCTCGGTAGAATTCCCGCGGCGTCCAGTAGGAAGTCCAGACTGTGCGTCCGTTCATGCGGACGGGAACCATCCTGCGCGCAAAGCGGACTCTGATCCTCGTCCAGTCGCCTCGCCGCGCGTAGTGGCCGATCTCCCACGGACACCACCGGCCTATGACGGAGAAGACGAGCCGCCCGCCTCGCCTGATCAGACGGGCGCACTCGCGGGAGACGGCACGCAGATCGGGCAGGCAGTTGAGCGCTCCGAGATTGGAGTACGCGCCATCGTACGGCGTCCCTCCCTCGAGCCGATCGAGCTCGTGAGCGCCAAGCGCGAGGGCCTGCACCCTCTGCCTCACGCACGCGCGCTCGGCGCGCGCGTCCGTCCTCGAGACCATGAGCGGCGACCAGTCGGTCGCCGTGATGTAGTGTCCCCGTTCCGCCATCCGGATGGCATCGAGGCCCGTGCCGCAACCGAGCTCGAGGAGACGGCCGGCGCGCGGAAAGCTCGCATCGAGCCAGCGCCACATCTCCTGCCGCATGTCTTGAATCAGCGAATTGTTGCCTCGCGGCCCATCGTAATCCGCTGCAACACTGTCAAACGCCTCCCGGGTCTCGAGCAAGGCGGCGGCCACGCTCTTCGCGGGTGCGTCCCGAGTCGTAAGTGATATATTCACCCTCACATCCGAGGTCGACCGATATGACACCCCCCACTCGCGCCGCCATGCCTGATATATCCGCCGACCCCTTCCGGGAGCGCCGGCGAGGGGTGCGGCGCGCGACGTTGCAACTTCTTGGTGCACGGCTCGTATTCGAGAGCGAGAGCGCGGAGCTCATGCGTCTGGTCGACTGGGCGTATGCAGGTTTGCCGCGGCACTCGCTGTCGGCGCGTGTACCGCGTCTCACGGTCAGACTCGTGCTGGGCGGCAACGCCGGCTCGCGAAAATCGGCTGAGCCCGCGCCGCTCGCCATGTCGTCCGGGGCTGGATTTCTCTGCGGCGCGAGTCCGAAGACCAGCATGACCGCGGTCTACCCGTCGGAACGCGCCGCGCTGGTCGTCGTCGAGCGCGAGCTGCTGCGGTTTCCGTATCACCTGCGCTACGAGCTCATCGAGTTCGCGGTGTTCACACTGGTGGCGCGGTCGCAGAATCTGATGCCTTTGCATGCGGCCTGTGTCGCGAGCGGCGGACGCGGTCTGCTCCTTCTTGGTGCGAGCGGCGCGGGCAAGTCGACCGCAATGCTGCATTGCGCGCTCGCAGGCCTGGATCTGCTCTCGGAGGACAGCCTCTTCGTGGCGCCGGATACGCTGCGCGCAACCGGTGTCGCCAACTTTCTGCACATTCGCCGGGAGTCGCTTCGCTTCCTGCCGGCGCGGGAGGCGGCCGAGCTGCGGCAGTCTCCGACCATACGCCGCCGAAGCGGCGTGGAGAAGTTGGAAATCGATCTCAGGCAGCCGCGTTTTCGTCTCGCGCCCCGTCCGGTCGAGCTGGTGGGCGTGGTGGAGCTTCGCCCGCGGGGTGCCGGGACCGGAGCGTCTCTGACTACGCTCGGATCGCGCCAGCTCCTTGCCCGCCTGCGAGACACCCAGCCGTATGCCGGCAGCCTCCGGGGCTGGCGGGTGTTCTCGCGGGCCGTCCGCTGCTTGCCAGCCTTCGAGCTGAGCCGCGGCCGACATCCCAACGAGACCGTGGAGGTCTTGCGGCAGCTCCTGCAGGATATCCTGCCTGGCCGCAGCTGACACGCTCGTCGCTGTCGATGACATCACCATGTTGAGACTGAAGGAGCCGTGCGCATCGCGCCAAACCGCGCGGTAGCGCTCGACGTCGACGAGGTCCCGGGTGAGGGAGGCTTCATGATTGACCATGCGTAAGCGGGATGTCCGCCATCTCTATCCGTCGAGAGCGGCCCGCACCGTTTGCATGGTCTCGACGCGTGTCGGGCGGGAGAAGAGCCACTGCAGGATGCGCCGCGGGTGGGACTGCGCGTACCAGCCCGGCGCCGAAGCCCACGGGCCCGTTTGCGACAGCAGATCGAATTGGGCGCGCTGCTCCTTGCTCGGATAGGCGCGTGCCGCGAGGTAGCGCACGAGTTGCGCGGGCGACCTCGTCCACACGACTCCCGGTATCGGATCGATGAAAAGATGCGAGTAGGAGAATTCGGACAGAGTCCTGTGGGTGGCGATGCGCCGCAGCAACCAGGGAGCGCTTCGCTTCAGTGGGGCAACGATCTCCGCCGGAATGCTGTCGGGAAAATAGCGCCGCGTCATTGTGAGTGGCGCGTACGCCCACCACAGTCTGTGGCCCGGCATGCCGAAGAGCAGAAACGCATCCCAGTCGGCATCCGTCATCCGCCTGGCGAGGCGCGCGATGTCGCAAAGCTGGATGAGCCGCAGCCCGCGGGCCACCATGCTGCCGGCGCAATGCGCGAGCACGTGCAGCATTGCAGAGGCCGGCGAGGGGTACGTATGGAGTCCGGGTGCCGCCATCGAGGGAAACACGAGGTCCGTGATGTCCGTCGCCGGCAGAGGCAGAAGCTCGGCGACGCGGCTGTGCAGCTCGATCTTGATCGGGTTGTCCACATGCTCGCCGAGCGGCGCCGGCGGCGGTGCATCCGCCGGATTGAAGGTTTGATGCTTCCAAGTGCTGCCCGCGCTTCGGTAGCTCAGAGACAGCAGCGCGGCGACGGCCAGCTCGAGCTCGGTCGGCCGGACCAGCAGATCGAGATCGGCCATGGGTCGCTCGCCTGCGCCATACACACCCGCCGTGTGGAGCGCGGCGCCCTTGAGGGTGAGCATGGCGATCCCGGCGTTGCGCGCCTGCTCATCGATCCGCGCCAACAGCTCCTCGCAACGCCAATGGCGCCGCTGAGTGTGACGCCGCTGCTCTGCGAGGAAGTCGTTCCATGCCGACGGCCCGCGCCATTGGAGCGAGCTCGCCAGCAAAGGCGAGACACCGTGCATCGCGGCAACCGCGGGAGCCAGCCGCCACTCCAGCTCACTCCAATCAGGTGGGGTGCGCCCCGGGAGAGCGAGCTCGCAGGCGAGCGACTCCGTAATCCGATGCAATGACGCTTGCATCGTCCGTAGAGGGGGCAAATTCTTCTCAGCGAATGCCATGTGGAGTGTCAAATCGTTGCATCGCCCGTGCGCAAGAGCTCCATCGGTTGCGCAGACGGCGAGGTGCTGCGAAAGCTGCTCTCCAGCCGCAACAGAAGATTCCAGCGCTGTTGCAGCCTCTTGCGCCCGTGGCGGGTGGCGGTCTGGCTGTCGGCACTGCCGCCCGTCCGCATTGCGACCTCGTCGTGCAGCAAGTCTCTGATGGCGTGATAGAACTCCGAGGCATACGTGCCGTGGAACATCATCGCGAGGTCGCCGCTGTCTTGCCAGTGGGTCTTCCCGTGCAACTGCGCCTTGACGAGTTCGTAAAAACGCGTTCCGGGTAGTGGGTACGCGACGCTTACCCCGACATCGTCCGGGCATGCGGTCTCGATGAGGCGTCGCGTCGCGAGGATGTCGGACAGCTCTTCGCCGATGTATCCGAGCTGGATGAAGAATCCAACGCGGATTCCTACATCCTTGAGGCGCTGTCGCGCTGCATGGATTTGTGCAACGCTGGTGCCCTTGTTCATGGCGTCGAGTACCCGCTGGCTGCCGCTCTCCGCACCGAGCCAAACCTCGCGGCAGCCGGCATCGCGCAGCGCGCCCGCCATGCGCTCGGTTACCAGATCCGCGCGCATCTGGATCGTGAACGGGATGGAGCCGTCCACCGCACCTACGGCGCGCGCGAACTCGCCGACCCAGTCAGCCCTGAACCCGAAGATATCGTCGGCGAACCAGATGTGATCGGGGGCAAACTGGCGCTTGAGCTGCGCCATTTCTGCCGCGACTTCGCCGGCGGGACGCTGCAGGTACTGGCTGCCCCAGATGGGCTTGGCACACCAGGAGCAGCGGAACGAGCAGCCACGAGAGGCGGCCATGTTGAGACTGAAGTAGCCGTGCGCCTGGCGCCATACCTGTCGATAACCCTCGATATCGACCAGATCCCATGCTGGCGACGGCGGCTCGGCCTGCGTTCGGCCGATGCCGCGACGCGGCTCTGAGGCAAGCGAGGCGACGCAGGCCGGGGCCTGTGATGCGATTCCGAACAGCCCCTGCACCCAATCGCCGATCTCAATATCGGCGCGGGCGTCCAGTCTCGACACGAGAGCCTCGAGCGCCTCGAGCCCCTCGCCGTGAAGGATGACATCAGCTCCCACCGCCAGGTAGGCGTTGGACGAGTCAGTTGCGTCCGAGCCGGCGACGATGACGCGTGCGCCCATACGGTGGGCCGCGGCGACCATCTCCAGGGCGGCGGCTCGCATGGTCGCCAGGCACATCTTGCTCAAAAAGTTGTAATTGTCCTCATAGATCAGTACCAGCTGCGGTCGCGCCTGCTCGAGCTCGCGCACGTACTCGGTCACCCCCTCGGCGAGCATGGCGTCGAAGAGCCGCACCTCGTGTCCGAGCCGGCGCAGCAGGGTCGCTACCTGGAGCGTGGCCAGGGGCGGATAGGGCTTGGCGCGCTGCCATTGCTTGTGGTCGAGGCGCAGAAAATAGGAATGGCCCAAGAGGATCGATAGCATGATCCGCAAATCCCTCCGCCGCTCGGCGGCACCAGCGATTGCACAGGCCGACGCACCCACGCGGCGAGGCGTCGGACACGGGCGTGCGGGTAGGTGCCCTGCGCGGCGGTCGCGGTTCACTTTGAACCGAACCCGCGGGATCAGAGACTTACGCGGCAGCGAAATCGGGAGCGACCATGAATTCAGCCGGCAAATACTTCGCGGGGCTGCTCACGCTGGCGTTGCTTTTCGGCTCGCGCGCCTACGCCGAGCCATATCTCGCCGTGCGGTACGGCCTCAAGTGCCAAAGCTGCCATGTCAATCCCACGGGCGGCGGCCTGCGCAAGGACTTCGGCGATGTATTCGCGCAAACGGAGCTGCCGGCGCACCCCATCCGCGGCGACTGGGGCCTGTGGACCGGCGAGGTGACGAAATTCCTGCGGGTGGGGGGCGATATCCGCTACAACTTCACGGCCACCGCCACGCCCGGGTCGAATACGGTCGAGCAATTGGGCCTGCAACAGGCCCGAGTGTACCTGGAGGGGCAGGTCATCCCGGACCGGCTCATCCTGTACATCGATGAGCAGGTCGCCCCAGGTAATGCGCTCAACCGGGAAGCCTATGGCATCTACTGGTCGGCATCACACGAGTGGTACGTCAAGGCGGGGCAGATGTACCTGCCGTTCGGCTTCCGACTCGAGGATCAGACCGCCTTCGTCTACGAGGTGAACAGCTTCAACATGCTCGAGCCGGATGATGCCGTGGAGTTCGGGTGGCTCAAAGGTCACTGGGATGCGCAGCTCGATGTGAGCAACGGCACCTTCGCCACGCCATCGCCGCACGGCAAGGAATACGGCCTGCAGTTGAGCTATGTCGAGTCGGCCTGGCGATTCGGGATCGCCGCCAATGACGACGGCGCAGTTCAATTCAAGCGACGCGTCTATGGACTCTTCGGCGGAACGCGCACCGGCCCCGTCACGTGGCTGGCGGAGGTGGACATGGTGCAGAACGAGTACAGCCCGCTGACGGGCGTGACTCAGGCGGCAGCGCTGCTCGAAGGCGACTGGCTCATTGCGCCCGGCAACAATCTCAAGGTCACGTTCGAGCCCTTCGATCCCGATCGGGACGTGCACGGCACCGGCCGCAGCCGGTGGAGTCTGGTGTACGAGCTGACGCCGGTGCAGTTCTTGCAGATACGTGCCGGCCTACGCGACTACAACGGACCGCGCGACATCGCCGCCGAGAATCAGAGGCTTTGGTTCATCCAGCTCCACGGATTCTTCTGACGGGAAGGAGAGGACCGGTCAGCGGCAGGAATTTGCGCAGCGCAGAGCCAGCGCGGCGGCGGTAGGATCGCCGTTGTTGCCGCCGCAACTGGCGCGATCCAGCGCATCGGCCACGGCTGCGCAGGCGTTGACGGAAATGACGACGCCCGCCGGTGTGGCGAGTTCGCGTGAGCTGCGCGAGAGAATCCGCTCGACCCGGGCCGCGGGCAACCGCCTGCCGTCGGCCAGGAGGAGCGCCACGATCCCGGTGACTTCCGCCGTGGCAAGAGAGCTCCCGGAGGCGAAGTCATAATGCCCACCCGGGACCAACGTCAGAATGCCCTGCCCGGGCGCCAGGAGATCTCGAGAGCCGGTGGGCGCGTCCTCCGCCGATTGCACGGCGAGCACTCCGGGTATATCCGTCGGAAACGTGCCGGCGAGGCCGTCGCCGGCCGCGGGCACGGCACCGACAAAGATGATCCCCCGACGCATCCCGTAATCGATCAGGCGCTCGAGCAGCGGGTCGGGAGGTCCGGCGAGACTCAAGTTGACGATGTCGGCGCGTGCCGTGATGGCCGCCTGCAGGGCCTGCGCCAGCGTGAAGCTGTTGCAAGCCGCCTCGGCGGCATCCCGATGCAGCGGCCAGCAGGCCTTGAGAGCGATCAGACGCGACTTCGGCGCCACCCCGAGCAGGCCGAGGCCGCCCCCGGTGGTCGCGGCGATCACGCCTGCGACTTCCGTACCGTGTCGATCGACCGTGAAATCGCCGCCATCGCCGTCCACGAAGTCACGGTGCGCGAGGATGCGACCTTCGAGGTCCGGATGTTGGTAATCAACGCCGGTATCGATGATCGCGATCCGGACGGCCGCGCCCTGCGAGAGGCGATGAGCCTGCAGGACGCCGAGCTCCCGCAAGTTGAGTTGCAGCGGCAGGTAGGGACGTCTGTGGGGGTGGGGGGCCGGCGTCCCGGAGCCGTCGACCACGTGCGAGCCGGTTTCCGTGGTGAACTGGTTGAGCGGCTCCACGGACTCGACGCGCGAGTCGCGCGCCAGTTGGGCGATCAGCGTCGATCGGGCCGTCAGGTCCGGCAGACGCATGACGATGCAATTCACGCGCAGGCTCGCGATCGGCCACGCGGATACCTGCCGCAGCCTGTAGTCCCGCTCCAGCGCGAGAGTAATCGCGCGCGCCCTCGGGCTGACGCTGTACACGCTGGCACCGTCATAGCCGCGCGGCGTCGAGCCGGGGGTGGCGATCGCCCGCTGGGGCTCGTTGCGCACCGTGATGACGACGAAGCGTCCCGCATCCCGTCGCGCCTGGTCGGGCAGCTCCGGCGCCCGCAGCTCGCTCTGCCGCAGTGCGCATCCCGCCATCAGCCCCAGCAGGGCGAGCGTGAGCCCTCTCAGCGGCGCCCGATTCATGTCAGTGCACGCCGTTCTGGACGGGCTCCGCAAAAAGGACCGCGGGATTGGCGCGCAGGGTCGCGATCCGCTGCGCGAGCGCGGCCGGCGAGTGGGGGGGCGGCGAGAATCCCAACGTGTAGACGTCGCCATCCGCCGGTCCGTCGATGATGTGCGCGCCGGCCCCCTGCAGCACCGTCTGCAACGTCCCCAGCGACAGATCCGGCCGGAAGAGGACACGCGCCCGTGGACCGGAGTCGTAAGAGGGCGCTGCGGACGTGAGGGTCGTGTAACGCGCCTCGTTGACGGGATGGGAAGAGGGCCATGCCCAGGCGCCGAGGCCGATCGCGAACGCCTGCACGATCGCCGCCGCGGCAAGCCAGCGCACGACCGGCGGGTTGCGCCGCAGGGGTCGCAGCGCCCGGGGGGAGCCGAGCTCCTCGACCGCCTCGCGCGGCTCGCGACCGGCCTCACGGTTCTGCATACGGGTGAGCAGCTTCTGATAGGAGGACTCGGCGGCGAATACGAGCGGGCCCTCGGCGCGCATGGCTGCGCGCACCCGAAGCTGCTCTTCGTAGTCCTGGCGGCACTCCGGGCAGGCCGCGACGTGCTCGCGCAGCGCCGACTCGGCGCCGGAGGGGAGCGAGCCGTTGACCAGCCAGGGAATGATGAGCTCGGCACGTGTGTGCACGGAGAGTTTGGAGAGGAGTTTCACTGGGGTCCCTCGGTGAATCAAGCGGGGCCGGCCAACGTGGTGAGAAGGGTTTTCAGCTTGCGGCGCGCGTGAAACATGCGGGTCTTTACCGTGTTGACCGGGCATTGCATGATGGATGCGATCTCTTCGCACGAGTGGCCGACGTGATAGGCGAGCTCGATGACCGTCCGCTGCTCGAGCGGCAGTCGTTGCAGCGCCACGTCCAGCCATTCAGTGACTTCTTCCTGCTGCGCAGGCTCCTCGATCCCCGCCGCCGTCTCGAGGTCCAAGTCGACGGACGGCGGTCCTGCATAGCGCAGGGTCTTCAGCCCCCGGCGGTAGGCGATGCCGAGAATCCAGGTGGACACGCGGGAGGCGCCGCGAAAGTCGCCGGCATGTTGCCAGACGACCCAGAAAGTGTCGTTGATGATCTCCTCTGCGAGCTCGTACCTCGTGGTGAGGCGCATGAGGAACCGGGCAAGCCGCCGGTGATAGAGGAGGTAGAGCTCCTTCATCGCGGCGCTGTCGTGCCCCGCGATTCGCGCGAGCAGGGCGCATTCGCGCTCCTCGGTGGTGCGGCCGGTCTGGGCTCGCGGATCATGCTCGGCCGATATCATGCCGGTCAGTACCCTTGCACGCGCCGCGGGTTCATTGCCGCCGGCTCAAAAGCGCCAGAGCACGGTCGCCGATACCCGGCCGCCCGCCGAGTCCGGCCCGAAGAGGCGCACCGCGCGCGCCGAGGTACGGAAGTAGCCGAAATCGAGCTCGAGCGGGCCCGCCGCATGGGTCAGTCCCAGGCTCCAGAAGCCATACCCGGTGCCGAAGGGATCGGCCATCCGATCGTAACCGACAGCGGCGGTCAGGGACAGCCAGGAGACGAGCGGCTGGCGCCACTCCGCACCGTAGGCGAGGGCACCGCGGTTATGCCCGCTGCGGAACTGGCCTTCATAGCGCTCGTACTGCAGCGCATCCGGTGTCCAGGCGAGGGTGAGATAGAGGCGCTCCGCGATGTCCCAGCTCATTGCGAACTGGTCGTAGTCGTAGCGCTGGCCATCGAGATGCGGGTTGCCGTAGTCGCCCCCCGGAAAGGCGTAGCGGGTGTAGGTCAGGGTGGCGCTCAGGTCCGGGGTCAGCGCCAGGCTGTATCCGAGGTAGGCGTCGAGCTCCTTCGCGCGGCCGCAGGGGTTTCCCCCCAAGCCCGCCGATCCCCACGCTCCGGCAAAGGCGGCCCAGTTGGACGCTCCGCGCTCGCGCACGTGCAGGTCGGCCTGGATGGCCGGATGGCCGCAGGTCTGCGAGATAGCCCGGTAGACATCATCCGAGGTCAGGGCCAGCGAGCCTCCGGCATCGACTGCGGCCGCGGCCGGGGCGCGCGGCCAGAACGACAGCAAGGGCGACAGCAAACACGCCGCGGCCAGCCCCCTCGACCCGAGGTTACGCATGGGGGCGCATCTTGCACTGTTTCGCGCGCGCCGGGAATCAGATGCCCGTCATCGTATGTGACTCGTCGCCGCAGCCCCATGCGCCATTTGCCGCATCGGGGGATCGGGTGGTCGAATCGCCGAGTTGCCGGCGCCGCCTCGCCTTACACTGGCCGCGGCAGACTTGGAGGATTCCCTCATGCGTCTCTTCATGCTGACGGTGGCCGCTCTGGCCGCAGCTCCGTGCCTGTCCGCTCAGGCTCCGGGCGCAGATCACGCGAGCGCCGAACAGGTTCGCCTGCGGGAGCACCAGTACTCGGCCGCGCTGCTGCACGGCGATGCGAAGCGGCTGGGCGCGGTGCTCGCGGACGGCTTCGTGGATACCAGCGCCGGCGGCGTGCTGCACGAGAAGCCGCAGTTCCTGCGCATCATTGCCCGGCAGACGCCGCCGCAATCGATCGCGGAGACGGGCAGAAGGATCCAGATTTACGGCGACACCGCCGTGGTCACCGTCAAATTCACCGTCAAAGGCGTCAGTCAGGGCAAGCCTTACACGTTCTCCGGTCGGGCGACGGACGTGTGGATCAGGCGCCGCGGGAATTGGTACTGCATCGCAGCGCATTCGAGCGGCACGGAGTGAGCGGCGCCCGGCTCGAGGGGTCTGCGGCTCCCGGCGGCGCTGAGTCAGCCGCCGCGCATCTGCTGCAGGGCCACCCCCGGCATCATGTTGTGGTTCATGTGGTACATGACCCAGATCGAGCCGAAAAACACGAATGAGACGAACAATACGCCGAACGCGAGGGCGAGCGCGTTGTTGGTGTTGTCGGGGGAAGTCGTGAGGTGCAGGAAGTAGACGAGGTGGATACCCACCTGCGCGAGGCCGAACACGATGAGCGCCATCACGATGCCCGGCCCGTAGATGACGTGCTCCTGCAGTGACCAGAAGGAGCCGGCCGTGAGCAGCGCGGCGAGCACGAGCCCGACGATGTAGCCGCGCAACTCCGAGCGCAGCGTGGGATGCGCGGCCTCGGACGGCGCCTCGCCGACGATGTGGTCCTCGCCGACATGCGAGCCCAAGTCGAATTCCTCGTATTCCTGCGGGCCCTGCGGCCCGGGTGCGTTGGAGCTCATGACGTTATTGTCCCGATGAGATAGACCACCGTGAAAATCCCGATCCAGATGATGTCGAGCGCATGCCAGAAGAGCGAGAAGCAGAGGTACCGGTGGCGGATGCTCTCCTTGAAGCCCTTGGCGGGGAACTGCGCCATCATCGTGCCGAGCCAGAGGATCCCGGCGCTCACGTGCACTCCGTGGCAGCCGACGAGTGCGAAGAACGCCGTCAGGAAGGCACTGCGGGTGGGGCCGTCTCCCTGGGTCACGAGGCCGTAGAACTCGTGCGCCTCGAGCCCGAGGAAGGTGAGGCCGAGAAGTCCGGTGATCGCGAGGAAGACCTCGGTCCAGAGGAGATTGTGCCGCGCGACCGCGAGGCTCGTCAGCCCGCAGGCGAAGCTCGAGAGCAGCAGGCAGGCCGTTTCCGCCGCCGTAGTATGCAGATCGAAGATCTCGCGCGGTCCCGGGCCGCCGTTGCGCGCCTGGATGAGCACCGTGTAGGTGGCGAAGAAGCAGGAGAAGAGGATGACGTCGGAGAGGATGAAGATCCAAAACCCGTAGCCCACCACGATGCGCTTGGGCGCCGGTCCGCCGGCTCCGTGGCCGGTGTACTCCGGCACGCCCGCGCCGGGCGCGCGGTGGCCGACGTGATAGGGGTCGCGTCCGGCGCGCAGCGCGGTGCTGGGGGCGCTCATTCGCGCGGCTCCCGCTGCGCCTCCGTCTCCCGCCGCAACTGCCGATGCTGCAGCGCGGCGCTGCGCGCGGCGCGGTTGGCCCGATCGAGGCGGGCGACCTCCTCCGTGGGAATCAGAATCTCGTCATGATCGCGCCACGCGAAGACGACGAACGTGGCATAAGCGCCGGCGAGGCCGAGCAACACGAGCCACCAAATGTGCCAGATGAGCGCGAAGCCGGTGATCACGGCGAGGAATGCCGCGACGAATCCCGTCGGACTGTTGCGCGGCATGTGGATGGGCGTGTATTCCGGCTCCGGCCGCGTGAGCTGCCCGATCTCGCGCGCGCGCGCCTTCATGTCCCAGTAGGGCTCCTGGTCGGTGACGTCGGGCAGCACCGCGAAGTTGAAAGAAGGCGGCGGCGAGGCGGTCGCCCACTCGAGGTTGCGTCCGTCCCACGGATCGCCCGTGATGTCGCGCCGCTGCTCGCGAGTGCGTACCGACACGACGATCTGGGCGATCTGCGCGATGATGCCGAGGAGGATGATGGCGACGCCCACTTCGGCGACGACCAGCCAGGGGCGCCACTCGGCAACGCTGTAGTGATCCAGCCGCCGCGTCATGCCTTCGAGACCCACGACATAGCCGGGGCCCCACGCGACCCAGAAGCCGATCAACCACAGCCAGAACGCCCACTTGCCGAGCGTCTCATCGAGAGTGAAGCCGAAGGCCTTGGGGAACCAGTACATATACCCGGCGAATACTCCGAAGACCACCGCCCCGATGATGACGTTGTGGAAGTGCGCGACCAGGAAGAGGCTGTTATGGAGCTGGAAGTCCGCAGGCGGAACGGCGAGCAGCACTCCCGTCAGGCCGCCGATCGCGAAAGTCACGATGAAGCCGATCGACCAGAGCATCGGCGCGGTGAAGCGCACGTAGCCGCCGTACATGGTGAAGAGCCAGTTGAAGATCTTCACCCCGGTCGGCACCGCGATGATCATCGAGGCGATGCCGAAGATGCTGTTGACGTCGGCGCCCGCGCCCATGGTGAAGAAATGATGCAGCCAGACCATGAACGAGATGATGCAGATGGCCATGGTCGCCCAGATCATGGAGCGATAGCCGAACAGCGGCTTGCCGGAGAAGGTCGAGACCACCTCCGAGTAGATGCCGAAGGCAGGCAAGACGAGTATGTAGACCTCCGGATGGCCCCAGGCCCAGATGAGATTCATGAACATCATCGAGTTGCCGCCGCCGGTGTCGGTGAAGAAATGGAAACCGACGTAGCGGTCGAGGAGCAGCATGGCGAGCGTCGCGGTGAGGACCGGGAAGGCCGCGACGATGAGCAGATTGGAGGCGAGCGCGGTCCAGCAGAACATCGGCATGCGGGTGTAGTGCATGCCGGGAGCGCGCAGCTTGAGTATGGTGGTGACGAAATTGATGCCGGTCATGAGCGTGCCGATGCCGGAGATCTGCAGCGACCAGCAGTAGTAGTCCACCCCGACACCCGGGGAGTACCGCAGCTCCGAGAGCGGCGGGTAGGGGAGCCACCCGGTCTTGTCGAACTGGCCGATGACGAGCGACAGGTTCACGAGCAGCGCGCCCGCGGCCGTGAGCCAGAAGCTGACCGAGTTCAGCGTCGGGAAAGCGACGTCGCGCACGCCGAGCTGCAGCGGCACGACGAGATTCATCAGGCCGATGACGAACGGCATGGCGACGAAGAAGATCATGATGGTGCCGTGCGCCGAGAACACCTGATCGAAGTGTGACGGCGGCAGGAATCCCGGCGCGTTGTACGCCATGACCTGCTGGGTGCGCATCATGATGGCGTCGATGAACCCCCGCAGCAGCATCACTCCAGCGAGGATGCAATACATCACGCCGATCCGCTTGTGATCGACGCTCGTGATCCACTCACGCCAGAGGTACGGAACGTAACCCTTGATGACCACCCAGGCGACGATGGCCACGATGATGATGACAACCCCGAGGCCGGAGAAAAGCGGCAACGGCTCCTGGAACGGGATCGCCTGCCAGGTGAGCTTGCCGAGCCAGGTCATTTGAGACCCACCGGATGGACGCCGGTCACGCCCCCGCGCGGGCCCTCACCCGGCGGCAGCCGCAGCATTACGATGTCCGAGAAGAGCCCGGGGCGTACGGACCGGTAGGTATACGGGTGCGCCGGTACGCTCTGCCGCAAGAGCGCGCGGTAGGCGTTGTCGTCCAGTGCGGGTCCGGCGCTGCGTGTCGATGCAACCCACGCATCGAATTGATCCTGGGGCAGCGCAACGGTATCGAAATGCATGTCGGCGAAACCATCACCGCTGATCATGGCAGACTCGCCCTGGTAGATACCGGGGCGGCTCGCCTCGAGATAAAGCGTCCCGGCCATGCCGCTCATGCAGTAGAGCATGCTGCCGAGCTGCGGGACCCAGAACACGTTCCACACCGACGCAGAGGTCACCATGAGGTGCAGCGGCACCCCGGCCGGGACCTCGAGTCTGTTGACACTGGCGATGCCGAGCTGCGGATAGATGAAGAGCCACTTCCAGTCGAGCGACACCACTTGGACCTCGAGCGGCGGTGACTTGGAGGGAAGGGGCTGCGCAGGATCGAGATCGTGGGAGCTGATCCAGGCGATGCCGCCGAGAAAGATGACGACCAGAGCGGGTATTCCCCAGATGACGATCTCGACGCGCCCGGAGTAGACGAAATCCGGTTGTCGTCGCGCGCGCCGATTGGAGGAGCGATACCACCACGCCACGCCGAGAGTCGCGAGGATCGTCGGGATGACGATCGCGAGCATGATCACCACGGAGTCGAGGAGGAGTGTCCGCTCGGCATCGCTGATGGGACCCGCCGGCTGCAGCTGCGCGTGGCCGCAGCCGCCGAGCTCCCCGAGCACCAGCACTGCTATGAGCAAAAGGCCGACATTGCCCGCTCTGGCCGAGCTTCTTTTCCGGTCGATGGCGGCGTCTCCTACGGCTAGGCGGGAATCAACGTCGATCCGATTGCAAAGTTCCTACAACAGCGGCGCTGAGGGTGCCTGGCGTGGGCCCGAGCGAGGCGGCGGCCCCGTACGCGGCGCCACGTCCCACATGAGGCGCGGGTCGAACGTGACCGAGGCCGCGATGGTCAGCAGGTTCATGAGGATGAATGCGGTCGCACCCCAGCCGGCCGCCTCCGCTCCGAGATGACCGAAGTCGATGAGCGGCACGAAGAAGACGATCGTCAGGGGTCCAGTCTCCGACCATCGTCCCGCCTCGCTCACCATGCGCGCGAGTCGGGTCTTGAGCACGAGTCGGCGGGGTGAGCGCCGCCACACCGAGATCACGGCCCAGCCGAGACAGGCGATCATGAGGGCCGGATTGAGGATGCTGGTCCAGAAGGTGAGGAAGCTGAGCGGCCAGAGGCCGAGGTGCCAGAGCTGCAGGACGTAGCCGAAATTCGTGTACGAGAGATTCTCCGCCAGCAGATCCGACGAGTTCATCGGCAGGATGTTGGCCGGGAAGAGCAGGATGAAGGATGTGCAGATCAACGCCGCGGTGACCGCGGGCGCTTCGAGTTTGCGCAGACGAATGCGCGCGCCGCAGCGTGGGCAAAACCCGCCCGCCCGCGTCGTCGGTTGGATGAGACCGCAGGTCTCACAACCTGTCGAGCGCCCGCCAGGCACCCCCGCGGGCTCATCGCCGATCGCGCGCCAGATGGCGCGCTCATCCAAGGCCGCTCGACCCAACGTCGTCAGGAGGCCCGCGGCGACGAGGACCAGGCCGCCGCTCTCGATGGTCACCTCGAGCCGCTCGATCGTCGTGAGGTAGTAATACCCGACGGCCACCGCGAGCAGGAACACATCGAGCATCGCCCAGCGGTCGAGCCATACCGCCCAGCGAAACGCGCGTCCCAGCCAGGGCGGATGCAGCCCGAGGCGCAGCGCCCCCAGCACGAGCGTGAGAACTCCCATGCGCACCGCGGGCAGCAGGATGACGAAGGTGAAGCTCAGGCCGGCGAGGACGATCCAGTCGTGATTCCAGAGCTGCGCCACTCCGGTGAGGAGGGAGCTCTCGGAGCGCTGGCCGAGCAGCTCGGCCTGAAGGAGCGGCAGGGTATCGACCAGGGGCAGCAGCACCAGCGTGGCGACGGCGCAGGCGAGCGCCACGTTGACGCTGCGCCCGATGGTCGTCTCGACATGGGTCCGGCAGCGCAGGCAGATCGCCGTGCTGTGCGGGGGCAGAGGAGGAAAGCTGAGCAGGGCGCCGCAGTCTGGGCAGGCAATGGCCACGTGGCAGATCCCGCCCGGATCGAGTGCGGGCGCATCCGTCCAACGCCCGCGCTTTGGGGTGAGTTCCGGACGCTTGCCCGGCTGAGCGGTTTGCCAGCGGCAGGCTTGAAACGAATAACCCGATTCGGGCACATTAGCGCATCTTGTCCACCCCCGCAGAGCCTGTCGGGACACTCGAAGTCGCCTTGGCGCACGCTTCCCGCCTGCTGACGGTGCGGCCGGCCGCCGCCGCGGAGCAGGCCCGCGAGATCCTGAAGGTACTTCCGCGGCAGCCCCAGGCTTTCCTGATCCTCGGACTGGCGCGCGCCTCGGCGGGCGATGTCGATGGATCGATCGACGCGCTGACCCGCGCGGTGTCGCTGCGGTCCGACCTGCCCGACGCATGGCTCGCTCTGGCCGATCAATTGCGCGCGCGCGGCGATGCGCAGAGCGCCGATCGGGCGTACGCCCGTTACATCAAGGCGGCGACGCGCGATCCTCGACTGCTGGGGGCTGCCGCCGCATTGTGCGAGAACCGGATTCCGGAGGCGGAAGCGATCCTGCGGGCGCATCTCGCGCAGCATCCCAATGATGTGGCGGCGCTGCGCATGCTGGCGGAGGTGGCCGCGCGGCTGCTGCGCCATCGGGATGCGCTGCGCCTGCTCGAGCGCTGTCTGGAGCTCGCTCCGGGCTTCGATGCGGCCCGGCACAACTATGCGAGCGTGCTCAATCGTCAGGGCCGGGCGGCCGAGGCGCTCGATCAATGCGCGCGCCTGCTCGCCAAGGAGCCGCATCATCCCGGCTACCGCAGCTTGCAAGCGGCCATCTCGGCCAATCTCGGCAACTACGCCGAGTCGATTGCGGCGTACGAGTCGGTCCTGAGAGCGTATCCCCAGCAGCCGAAACTCTGGATGAGCTACGGCCACGCGCTGCGCACTACCGGCAAGACAGCGGAGAGCATCGCGGCCTACCGGCGCGCGTTGTCGATGGAGCCGACTCTGGGTGAGGCCTGGTGGAGTCTCGCGAACCTGAAGACCTTCCGCTTCACCGACGCCGATGTGGCGGCCATGCGTCAGGCGTTGGCGCAGGGTGATCTCGCCGATGAGGACCGCCTGCACTTCGAGTTCGCCCTCGGCAAAGCGCTCGAGGATGCCAAGGCTTACGAGGAGTCATTCACCCACTACGCCGCGGGTAATGCCCTGCGCCGCAAGGCGCACGGCTACGATCCGGAGGAGAACTCGCGCTTCGTGCGCGGCTCGAGGGAGCTCTTCAGCCGGGAATTCCTCGCCGCGCGCGCCGGCTCGGGCGCCGAGGGCCGCGACCCGATCTTCATCGTGGGACTGCCGCGCGCGGGCTCGACGCTGATCGAGCAGATTCTCGCCAGTCACCCGCTGGTCGAGGGCACGATGGAGCTGCCCGAGCTGCCGAAGATCGCGCGCGAGCTCGCGGGCCCGCGGCGGGAAGAGGAGGACGCGACGTTTCTGCGGCGCGTCGCCGCGCTCACCCGCGACGAGCTTCGTGCGCTCGGCGAGCGTTACCTCGCCGAGACCCGCCCGCTGCGCAAGACCGACGCGCCGTTCTTCATCGACAAGATGCCGAACAACTGCCTCTACGTCGGCCTGATTCACCTCATCCTGCCGCACGCCGTGATCATCGATGCGCGGCGGCACCCTCTCGGGTGCGGCTTCTCCTGCTTCAAGCAGCACTTCGCGCGCGGTCAATGGTTCAGCTACGGACTCGAGGACCTGGGGCGCTACTATTGCGATTACGTCGGGCTCATGGCGCATTTCGACGAGGTGCTGCCGGGGCGGGTGGCGCGCGTTTTCTATGAGACGCTGATTGCGGACCCGGAGGCGCAGACGCGACGGTTGCTCGAGCACTGCCGGCTGCCTTTCGACCCGGCGTGTCTCAGGTTCTACGAGAACGATCGCGCCGTGCGGACCGCGAGCTCGCAACAGGTGCGACAGCCGATCTTCCGGGAGGCGGTGGAGCACTGGCGCCATTACGAGCCATGGCTCGGGCCCCTCAAGCGGGCTTTGGGAGATGTTCTGACCGAGTATCCGGGGGTTCGGCCCGCCGCTGAGATCGGCCGGGCCGACTCGTCATAGTTACATAACAGTTCGGGGCAAGGGGAGTTAAACAAATGACTCGCAGTCGACGTCGAAAACTGTCACGTGAGCGGGCAAGGAAGCTGCACACATTGATTCGCACGGGCGTGCCTCTGGCCTCCGTCATCCTCGCCTCCGTGCCCGCCGCCCGGGCGCAGCAGGCGACTGGCACGAACATGCTCCAGGAGATCGTGGTGACGGCGCAGAAGGTCCAGCAGAACCTGCAGAACGTTCCAATCAGCGTCGAAGCGTTCGACAACCGCAAGCTGGCGCAGCTCAGCATCGTGGATCTCGATGACTACGTCGAATTCGCGCCGACCATCTCTTACATGCGCAGCCAGGGAGAGGGCGATAACGGCGAGCCGGGCAGCTCGATCATCTACATCCGAGGCGTCGTGAGCGGCGGCGACGGCAATCATTCCGGATCCGAGCCCAGCGTCGGCGTATACCTCGACGAGCAGCCGATCACCACCATCACGGGAGCCGTACCCCTTCACCTCTATGACATCAACCGTATCGAGGTGCTGGAAGGTCCGCAGGGGACCCTCTTCGGCGCGAGCTCCGAGGCCGGCACGGTGCGCATGATCACCAACAGGCCGGAGTTGGGGAAATTCGAGGCCGGCTACGACGTCCAGGCCAACACCGTCGAGCACGGCCAGCCGGGCGGAGTGATCGAGGGATTCCTCAACCTGCCGCTCGGGGATGCGGCCGCGATCCGCCTGGTCGGCTGGGACGAGCACGACGGCGGCTTCATCAGCAACGTGGCCGGGACCGACGCCAATGGCTGTATCTTCAACGGGGTGAGGACTTTTCCCAGCTGGGCGGGTCAGCCCGCCGGCAGTTACAGCAGCCATACCGGCCAGGGTGCCGTCGCCCCGTGCGCACCGGTCTCCGCGGCGCCGCTCGGGGCGGGATCGATCACGAACGCGCCCTGGGTGAAGAGCGACTACAACACGGTCGACACCACGGGCGGGCGGGTGGAGCTGCGATTCGATCTCGGTGAGCATTGGACCGTGACGCCCACCTTCCAGGGTGAGTCCGACACCACCCGGGGCTTCTTCGGCTACGACCCGGCGGTGGGTGACCTCAAGCTCGTGCACTTCGGTCCGGAAAGCTCGCACGACACCTGGACGCAGACGGCCCTCACGGTCGAAGGCAAGATCAGCAACTTCGATATCGTCTATGCCGGCGCGTACCTGAAGCGCAACCAGCACTCGATCGCCGATTACAGCGACTATTCGGAGTTCTACGACAAGGTTTACGGATCGGGCGCCTACTACGTCGGTAACAGCGGCTCGCCCATCATGCCGCAGCAGTTCGTGATCGGCGCCGGCCCGTTCGAGATGTGGAGCCAGGAGCTGCGCGTGTCGACGCCCGTGGACCTGCCGGTCCACGGCACGGCGGGCGTGTTCATGGAGCGCCAGATGCACGATATCTGGCAGCTCTACACCATGCCCGGTTACGGTTGGACGAACGTTTACGGGGGCAACCCGAACGGTCTCGGCTACCTCGATCCGAACAACTACTCCGTTCCCGGTTTCCCGAACGCGATCTGGCTCACCGACGAGCAGCGCGTCGACCACGACTGGGCCGCCTACGCCCAGGCGACCTGGGATATCACGCGGCAGCTCTCCTTGACCGGTGGCTTGCGGGCTTACAAGTACGACAACACCCTGGAGGGATTCTACGGCTTCAACGCGAACTTCTTCGGCGGCGAGGGAACCGGTACGTGCTTCGCGCCGGCCGTCATCAAGTACTCTCCCTGCACGGACTTGAGCCCGCAGCCCGGCACCCTGCAGGGACAGGGTGCGCGAGCGAGCGACACCGGGACCGTGCCGCGGGTCAACGTGACCTACAAGCTCACACCCGGGAAGATGGTCTATGCCACGTACTCGAAGGGATTCCGTCCAGGCGGCGCCAACCGGATCGGCAATCTGGGCACCTACAAGGCCGATTTCCTGACCAACTACGAGGTCGGGTGGAAGACCCAGTGGTTCGACAACCGGCTCCGTTGGAATGGCGCGGTCTTCTGGGAAGACTGGAAGAACTTCCAGTTCTCCTTCCTCGGCCCGAACAGCGTCACCGAGATCGGCAATGGCGGCAACGCGCGTATCAGGGGAATCGAGTCGAGCATCGACTGGCTGCCGGTGCAGGGCCTGTTGGTCAGCACGGACTTCACGTTCATGGACCCGGTCCTGACCTCGAACTACTGCGGTCCGCCCGGAGTCACCTACTGTCCGGGTCCGAACCCCGACAGCTACAGTCCCTTCATCCCTGGCGGAGAGCTGAATGGCCCGCTGGCGCCGTCCGGCACCAATCTGCCGGTGACGCCGAAGTTCAAGGGGAGTCTCCAGATCCGTTACTCGCTGCGGACGATCGGCAACTGGAGGCCGTATGCGCAGCTCTCGGGCATGTACCAGACGCAAACCTCGCCGCTGTTGCGGGTGGACGAGTCGGAAGTCCTCGGAAATACGCCCGCTTACGCGCTCTTCAACCTGAAGTTCGGGGCCGATGGCGCGAACGGCATGCACGCCGATTTCTTCATCAACAACCTCATGGATCGGCGCGCCCAGCTCTCGCGCTTCACGGAGACCAATCCGCGCATCGACAACCAGGTCTACATCGTGCCGGCGACGCCGCGGACCTTCGGTATCGAGTTCGGACAGCGGTTCGGCGGCTAGCTGGCCGCGCCGGGCCGGGCGCTCGCCCGGCCCGGCGCGCTCACAGCTTGAAGGTGGTGAGCAGGAGGCTGGTCTCGCTGCTCGAGACCCCGGGCATGCGGCTGATGCGCGCGAGCAGGCGGTCGAAGGACGTCAGGCTGTCCGTGTGCAGCTCCGCGACCAGGTCCCACCGGCCGTTGGTGCTGTGTAGGCTCGCCACGTCGGGCTCGCCACGCATCGTCCTGACGACGGCATCCACCTGATTGCCCTCCACGGCGATCGTCATCAGGGCGCGGATGTGCTGCTCCTGGGCATCCGGCTTCAGGCGGACGGTGTAGCCGATGATGGTGCCGTCGGCCTCGAGCCGCGCCATGCGGTTTTGGACGGTGCCGCGCGCGACGCCGAGCTGCTTGGCGAGGGAGGCGACGGAGGCGCGCGCATCGCCACGCAGGAGCGCGAGGAGGCGGTGATCGAGGTCATCCATGGAGGGGGTCCCCTTTTCGCATAATCTGGCGCATAACTCTAGCAAATCAGTCAATTGATTTGGCGATTTGATCAACGGAGTGCGACTTTTGAGCACCTTACTGCCTGTTTATTAGCCGCCACGGCGGGGATCATGGTTCCGGTGGCGGCCGCCCGGCGCGCGCCGTCCTTCCTGCGGAGAATGACCATGGTCGATTTCATCGGTATCCGGCGCGTCCAGGAGCTCGTCGGGGAGTTGGGCCCCGCGGCCTTCATCGCGGGACTGGCAGGCGAGATCGAGGCGGACTATCGGCGGTGGGCCGAGTTCGACAAGTCCCCACGTCACGCCACGCATTCCTCGGTCGGCGTCATCGAGCTGATGCCGGCCTGTGACGGGCGGCAGTACGCCTTCAAGTATGTCAACGGCCACCCGAAGAACACTGCGAAGGGCCTCCTGACGGTGATGGCCTTCGGCATGCTCGCGGATGTCGAGACGGGCTATCCGGTCGTGCTTTCGGAGATGACGCTGACGACCGCGTTGCGCACCGCAGCCACTTCGGCGGTTGCCGCGCGTTGGATGGCGCGTGCCGGCAGCCGCGTCATGGCCCTGATCGGCAACGGCTCGCAGGCGGAGTTTCAGGCAATCGCCTTTCACGCGATGCAGGGCATCCGCGAGCTGCGGTTGTACGATGTCGATCCGGCGGCAACCCACAAGCTGCAGGCGAATCTCGCGCGGCTCGACCTCAGGGGCCTGCGCGTCATCCGCTGCAGCTCCACGGCGGAGGCGGTGCGGGGGGCGGACATCGTCACTACCGTCACTGCGGACAAGCGCAACGCCACCATTCTGACACCCGATATGATCAGGCCCGGAATGCACCTGAATGCGGTCGGCGGCGATTGCCCCGGCAAGACCGAGCTGCACGCCGACATCCTGCTGCGCGCCGATGCGCGTGTGGTGGTGGAGTTCGAGCCGCAGTCGCGGGTCGAGGGCGAGATCCAGCAGTTGCCCGCCGACTTCGCGGTCACCGAGCTCACCGAGGTGGTCATGGGCCGCAGGCCCGGCCGCGCCAGCGACGCGGAAGTCACGATTTTCGACTCGGTTGGCTTCGCGCTGCAGGACTTCTCTGCGCTGCGCTATCTGCACCGGCTGCATCAGGAGCTGCGGGGCCGGCACATGGAGATCGATCTCATTCCCGATCTCGAGGATCCGAAGGACCTCTTCTCCCTGGTCGGCACGCCGGCGGCCGCGTACAAACGACCGTTGCCGGTCGCGGAGCTGACGGCGTGACAAAATCGTCTGGAACGATTGTGGACGGCGATAGCCGGCCCGAAGGGGGAGGCGCAGGGACGGGGCCTCGCACCGAGGCTCGCACCGACTCCGCTCGCACGGTGAGCCTGATAGGCGCGCCGACGGATGTCGGTGCGGCGGAGCGCGGCGCGTCCATGGGGCCGGAGGCCATGCGCGTCGCCGGCATCCAGCGCGCGCTCGAGGAGCGGGGCCTGGGAGTGGTGGACCGCGGAAACCTTGCCGGGCCGGCCAACCCGCGCCAGCCGCCGGTCGACGGCCATCGCAATCTCGAGGCGGTGCTCGAGTGGAACCGGCTGGTGCACGAGGCGGTGCACGAGGAGCTCGGCGCCGGACGGCTGCCCATCCTCCTCGGCGGCGATCACTCGCTCGGCATCGGCTCGATCAGCGCCGTCGCGCGCCACTGTCGGGAGACGGGGCGGAAGCTGCGCGTGCTGTGGCTGGATGCGCACGCGGATTTCAACACCGGGGAGCTCTCCCCGAGCGGCAATCTGCACGGCATGCCGCTCGCGTGCCTCTGCGGCTTCGGGCCGAAGGCGCTGGTGGAGCTCGGTGGCGCCGCCCCGAGCCTGCATCCGCAGTGGATCCGGCAGATCGGGGTGCGCAGCGTCGATGAGGGCGAGAAGCGCTTCGTGCACGAGCTCGGCGTCGAGGTCTTCGACATGCGCTACATCGATGAGATGGGCATGCGCGAGACCCTGGAGCAGGCGCTCGCGGATCTCGATCGCGACACCCACCTGCACGTGAGCTTCGATGTCGACTTCCTCGACCCCGACATCGCTCCGGGGGTGGGGACGCTCGTGCCGGGAGGCCCGACTTACCGCGAAGCGCAACTCTGCATGGAGATGATCGCCGACACGCATCTGGTGGGCTCGCTCGATGTCGTGGAGCTCAACCCAGCGCTCGACGTGCGCAACGAGACGGCGGTGCTCGCGGTGAGCCTGCTGGAGTCGCTCTTCGGCAAGAGCACCCTCGTGCGGCGGCACGTCGCGGCTCCGCAGCTCGGCGTGGTCGGCAAGAAGCGCCTCGGGACGGCCTGACACCGCCTTCGCGGCTTGTCCGCCAGGGAGGCGTATGCCATCTTCGCCCCGTGGCAAACCGCGACCCGAAGCGCCGTCGGCCGGCCTCCGCGCCCGCGGCGGATCAGCCTCTGGAGCCCTACGCCGCCAAGCGCGCCTTCACCCGCACCCCGGAGCCGGGCCCGGCGCTCGTCACCGGGCGAGGCGGTCCGTTGCTCTTCCTCGTGCAGAAGCATGCGGCGCGGCGACTGCACTACGATTTCCGGCTGGAGCTGGATGGTGTCCTCAAGTCCTGGGCGGTTCCCAAGGGACCGTCGCTCGACCCGGGCGAGAAGCGCATGGCGGTCGCCGTGGAGGATCATCCCTTCGACTACGCCTCCTTCGAGGGGGTCATACCCGCAAAGGAGTATGGCGCCGGACGCGTGATCGTGTGGGACTGCGGGGTCTACTCTCCGGACGAAGAGCGTAGATACGCCTTCGCCGACCGCCAGGAGGCGGAGCAACGGGCGCGCGCCGGCATCGAGCAGGGCAAGCTCAGCATCTTTCTGCGCGGTGAGAAGCTCAAGGGCTCGTTCGCGCTGGTGAGGACCGCGACGCCCGGACAGTGGTTGCTGATCAAGCACAAGGACGCTTTCGCGAGCGGTGAGGATGTGACCCTGCAGGACCGCTCCGTGCTCTCGGGGGTCTCGCTCGATGATCTCTCGGCCGGCGCGTCGCCCCCGCGGCTCGATGCGGCGCGGCTGGCACCCGGCGCGCCCGCCGAGGCGATGCCTGGCACTCTCGCTCCCATGCTGGCGATGACGGCCGAGGCCGCGCGCTCGGACCCCGACTGGCTCTTCGAGCCCAAGCTCGATGGGTATCGCGTCATCGCCTTCATCACGGGCACCACCGTTCGCCTGCAGTCCCGGCGCGGCATCGATCTCACGGCGCAGTTCCCGGAGATCGTCGCGGAGCTCGCCGCCCTGGGACAGGACCGCATGATCCTCGACGGGGAGATCGTCGCCCTCGGGCCGGACGGGCGGCCCTCCTTCAACGCGCTGCAGAATCGGGCTCAGCGCCGCAGTGCCGCGGACATCGCGGACGGACAGCGGCAGACGCCCGTGGTGCTGGTGTGTTTCGACCTGTTGCATTTCAACGGGGTCAATACGCGGGTCGCATCGTATGCCGAGCGGCGTCGCTACCTCTGCCAATGCCATCTGCCCGGGACTCACGTGCAGCTGATCCATGTTGGCAAGGATGCGCAAGCCCTGTACGCGGCGGCGATGGCGAGTGGTTATGAGGGCGTCGTCGGCAAGCGACTCGACAGCATCTACCAACCGGGACAGCGGGTCGCCACGTGGCGCAAGATCAAGCCCGTGCGCTCGGCGGAGTTCGTCATCGGCGGGTGCACGAAGGGCAAGGGTGCCCGGGAGCCTCTGGGCGCGCTGCTGCTCGGCTACTGGCAAGACGGGGCGCTCGAGTACGCCGGTCACGTCGGCTCGGGGTTGGATGATGCCGCGGTGGCGCAGCTGACGCAGCGCACGCGGGAGTTGCAGGTCAGGCGCTCGCCCTTCGCGCAGAAGCCCGCCCTCCACCGGCCGACGACCTGGCTCGAGCCGCGGCTCGTCGCCGAGGTCTCGTTTCTCGACTGGACGCCGGCGGGCCTGCTGCGCGCGCCGGTGTTCATCCGGTTGCGCGATGACGTTCCCGTGCATTCGGTGGTGAGGCCCGAGGAGACCGCAGGGACGCGCGGTCATGAGGCGATGACCCATGCGGCGCAAGCCGTCCCGGGGAGTGCGGATGGCGTCGACTCCGTGTTGCAACAGCTGGCCGCGAAGGGACCTCGCCTGGATCTCACGGTCGAGGGCATGCGGCTGCGGCTCACGAATCTCGACCGGGTCTACTGGCCCGCGTCCGATATCGGTCCGGCGATCACCAAGCGGGACTTCATCCGCTACCTCGCGGCCGTATCGCGCTTCATGTTGCCGCACCTCGAGGACCGCCCGCTCACCATGATCCGCATGCCCGAGGGGATCGGCGGGGAGCGCTTCTATCAGAAGCATTGGGAGCAGGAGCTGCCGGAATACGTCGCCACGATCCCGATCTTCACCGAGCACCTGGCGAGGAGCGAGCGCTACCTCCTGGTGAACAACCTGCCGACGCTCCTCTGGCTGGGTCAGAACGGCACCCTGGAATTTCATGTCTGGCACTCCCGTGCCAACGCCCAGGGGGAGGCCACCGGCGGGATCCCCCTGGGGGGCGACTATGCCAGCTCGCTTCAGGCCCTGGAGCGCTCCGCGCTCAACTATCCCGATTTCCTGGTCTTCGACATCGACCCCTACATCTACTCCGGCAAGGAGGCGAAGGGAGCGGAGCCCGAGCTCAACGACAAGGGCTTCGCGACCGGGAAGAAGGTGGCCTTCTGGCTGCGCGCGTTGCTTACGGAGATGGGGCTGCGGGCGATCGTGAAGACCTCCGGGAAGACCGGGCTGCACGTGTTCGTGCCGATCGAGCGCAGGGTGACCTTCGACACCGCGCGCCAGCTCTGCGAGACGGTGGGCCGACACGTCCTCAAGGAGCATCCGAAGGAGGTGACCCTGGAATGGTCCGTCGGCAAGCGCACGGGTAAGATTTTCATCGACTACAACATGAACGTGCGCGGCAAGACCCTGGCGGCTGCCTACTCCCCCCGCGGCAGCCACGGGGCGCCGATCTCGATGCCTCTTGCCTGGGACGAGCTCGAGCGGGCGGTCCCCGAGGACTTCACCGTGGGAAGCGTGATCGCCCGCTTGGAAAAGACCGGCGACCGGTGGCATGATTGGCGTTCGACCCAACAGAATCTGGCACGAGTTTTAGGGTCTTCCGGCCGGTAGGCGGAGGACTTTCGCCCCGGAGGCAATCATGGCCGCACGGTCGATCGGATCGCTCACCATCTCATTCGGGCTCGTCGCGATACCCGTCAAGCTCTACAGCGCGACCCAGTCCGCGAGCGCCATCTCCTTCAATCTGCTGCACAAGGGCTGCGGCTCGCGCCTGCGGCAGCAGTATGTCTGCCTGAAGGAAGGCACCGTGGTGGAGCGCGAGGACATGGTGAAGGGGTATGAGTTCGCCAAGGACCAGTACGTCACCTTCCAGCCGGAGGAGATCAAGGCCCTGGAGGAAGCAGGCACGCATGCGATCGAGATCGCGGAGTTCGTCCCCATCGAGTCGATCGATCCGGTGTACTTCGACAAGACCTACTACCTCGCCCCCGACAAGGGTGGCGCCAAGCCCTACGCGCTCCTCACCGAGGCGCTCACCCAGGCGAGGCGGTGCGCGGTCGGCCGTTGGGCGGCCCGCGGCAAGGCCTATCTCGTCATGCTGCGGCCGGTCGGCGACCGGCTCTGCATGCAGCAGCTGCATTTCGCCGCCGACGTCAGGCCGGCGAGCGAGATCGAGGTCCCGAAGCAGGAGGTGAAGCCGGCGGAGCTCACGTTGGCGCAGCAACTCATCGACCAACAGGCCTCGGAGCAGTTCGATCCCGCGGCCTACACCGATGAGCTGCGCGCGCGCATCCAGGCGGCGATCGACAAGAAGGTGGAGGGCCATCAGATCTCGGTATCCGACTTCCCGGCCGAGGGCGGCGGCAAGGTGATCGACCTGATGGAGGCGCTGCGCGCGAGTCTCGAGAAGGCGGATGCGGCGCGCGCATCGACCACCAAGTTAGGGCCGCGCAGGGCGCCGAAGCGCGCTGAGCCGCAGACCCCTAAGCCTGCCGCCGAGCAGGCCGCGAAGCCTTCACGCAAGGCGGGCAAACGCTGACGCCGGCGGACCCCTCGATGCACCAGTACAGCATGCGGGAGGTGGAACGGCTCCTGCAGCTGCCGCGCAGCACGCTGCAGGGCCTGGTCAGACTCGGCTTCGTGCGTCCCGGCCGCGGTCCGCGCCGGCAGTATCTCTTCTCCTTCCAGGACCTCATCATCCTGCGTGCGGCCCGCGCGCTCGTGCAGGCCAACATCCCGCAAAGACGCATCCGCCGCTCGCTGGGGCAGCTCCGTGAGCGGCTGCCGGAGGCGGTGCCGCTCTCGGGCCTGGCCATTTCCGCGGTGGGGGACCGGGTGGTCGTGCGCGAGGGCGCCAATCACTGGCAGGCGGACGACGGCCAGTACCTGCTTGGCTTCGAGGTCAGTGTGCAGAACGGGATCCTGCGCATGATCGAGCACAGACAGGCGCGAGACGCCGCCCGTGCAGGGGCTGAGGCCGCGCCGCAGGGCACGTATGACCCGCAAGACTGGTACAGCGAGGGATTGCGGCTCGAGGGCGTCGATCCAGCCCGCGCGATCGCGGCATACGCACGCGCGGCGGAGCTCGACCCTGACAACACGGCGGCATGGATCAACTGGGGCAGGGTCCTGCACGAGACGGGCAAGACGCGAGCCGCCGAGAAGGTGTATCGCCGCGCGCTCGAGCATTGCGGCGCCGATTCCCTGCTGCTCTTCAACCTGGGCGTGGCGCTCGAGGACCTCGGCGAGAAGGAGGCGGCACTCGAGGCTTATCACGCCGCCGTCTCGGAGGATCCGAACCTCGCCGACTGCCATTACAACCTCGCGCGGCTCTACGAGTCGGCGGGCAAGACCCAGCACGCCATCCGCCATCTCGGGCAGTACCGGCGTCTCGTGACCCGCAACGAGCACTGAGCCGCCTCATCGGGCGCCATGGCCATTTGGGTCGGAACCTCCGGCTACAACTACCCCGAGTGGCGGGGCAGCTTCTATCCGCAGAAGCTCGCGACGGCGAAGATGCTGGCGTACTACGCCGAGCGGCTCGCGACCGTCGAGATCAACTACACCTTCTATCGCTCACCGAAGCCCGAGATCCTCGCCGGCTGGAGCCGCCACACGCCGCCGGCGTTCCGCTTCACCCTGAAGGCGCCGAAGCGCATCACGCACGATGCGCGCCTGCGCGAGTGCGCGCAGCCGCTCAAGTACTTCCTCGACACCGCGGCGACGCTGGGACCGAAGCTCGGCATGGTGCTCTTTCAGCTCCCGCCCTTCTTCAGGAAGGACGTGGCAGTGCTCGATGCGTTTCTCGAGGCTTTCCCGGCGGACACCCGCGCGGCGTTCGAGTTTCGGCATGCCTCGTGGTTGAGCGATGAGGTGTTCGAGCGGCTGAGAGCGCGCAACCTGACGCTCTGCGTCGCCGACAGCGAGAAGATGTCGACGCCCGTGGAGATCACCGCGGACCATGGGTATTTCAGGCTGCGCGACGAGGGTTACACGCCCGGTGACATCGAAACGTGGGCGCGAACGATCGAGGAGAAGACTGCGCATTGCCGGGACGTTTACGTGTATTTCAAACATGAAGAGGCGGGCAAGGGCCCGCAGTTCGCGCGCTGGCTGCTGGATGCCCTGAGTCAGCCTCGCGCGTCATCCGGATAGAGCCAGCGCGCATTTTCCGAGTCAGCCACCGGCCATCTTCGCGGCGATGCGCGTCACGTGCTCGCCCTGAAAACGGCACATCTCCTGCTCGAGCGCGGTGGGCATGCGCAGCTCCGCGCCGACGCCGGTGACGCAGCTCGCGCCGTAAGGCGTACCGCCGGTGACTTCGCGCAGCGTGGTGAGGTCCTTGAACGTGTAGGGCAGGCCGACAATGATCATGCCGTGGTGCAGCAGCGTCAGATGAAATGAGGTGATCGTCGTCTCCTGGCCTCCATGCTGGCTTGCGGTGCTGCAGAATACGCTGCCGACCTTCCCGACCAGCGCGCCGCGTGTCCAGAGGGCACCGGTCTGATCGAGGAAGTTGCGCATCTGTGCCGCCATGTTGCCGAACCGGGTCGGCGTGCCGAAGAGGATCGCATCATAGCGCTCGAGCTCGGCGGGCTCGGCCACCGGGGCCGCCTGATCGAGCCGGAAGCCCGAGGCTCTGCAGACCTCGAGCGGCACGATCTCCGGCACCCGCTTGACCGCGACTTCGGCGCCCGAAACCTTGCGCGCGCCTTCGGCCTGTGCCTGCGCCATCACTTCGAGGTGGCCGTAGCTGCTGTAGTAAAGCACGAGAACCTTCGGCATGACTTTTCTCCTAGCGGGTGGTGCCGGCGTGGCGCTCGAGGAACGCCCGCAGGACGGTGTTGTACGAGAGCGGATTGTCGAGATTCGGAATGTGCCGGGCGCCGGCCACAGTGGCGCGCTGCGCCAGAGGGAGTGCGCCGGCCAGGGCATCGGCCGCCCGCAGCCGGGCCGGCAGGTCGTGCTCGCCCGTCACGATCAGCGCGGGCGTGCGCAGGGATCCGATGGCGGCGCGATCCCAGTGATCTTCGGCCGCTGGCAGCTCCTGCAGCAGATCGTTGCCGCCGTAGCGGGTCGTCATCTGCCGCAGCAGAGCGTGCGTCGCCGGTGAGCGGCTTTCCAACTGCATGAGCGGGTGCCTCATCCAGCGCCGGCGAAAAGTCTCCAGATCGCCGCCGGCGATGAGGCGGCGATACTCGGCGAGCGGCACGTCGTCTTCTGCATCGACGGCTTGCTCCGCGAGCAGCGGTGGCGGTCCATCGAGCACCAGGCAGGACAGCCGCTCGGGCGCGATGCGACAGAGGTGCAGGGCCACGCGGGCGCCCTGCGACATCCCGACACAGGCGAGACGCCCGAGTTGGAGGGCGTCGCACAGAGAAAGCGCGTCCTGCAGATCGGCCGTCAGTGAAGCGCGGCCGGAGGAGAGGCCGAAACCCCGCCGGTCGAATCGGATCAGGCGGAATGCGCCGCCGAGCGCCGCGACCTGAGGCGCCCACATGTCGAGATCGAGGGTCCAACCGTGAATGAGCAGCACGGGCGGTCCGCGGCCCTCGTCGCGGTAACGGAGGAGCGCGCCCGTGACGGGAAGATGGCGATCCACGCCGGCCGGGGGTGGCTGCATGCTCATACTTGCGCGCTCAGGGACAGTCCGGGAATCGCCCGCAGGTCGGCGGAGATCTGACGGCTCAACTGCCGCAGCATTCCGAGCCGGTCCTTCACGAGCCTGGCGCGCGTGGTCTTGCCCGAGTGGCTCGAGCTGTTGAGCGCGGCGACGACTCTTCCCGACTCATCGAGAACCGGAACGGCGAGCGCCACGACTCCATAGGCCAGCTCATCCGCCACGGCCGCGTAGCCGCAGCGGCGGCACTCCTCGATGAGGGTGCGCAGCGCCGCGGGATCGCAGACGGTCCGATCCGTCAGCGCTTCGAGCCTTGCGGTGTCGAAGTAACGGTGCAGCCGCTCCGGACTCAGTCCGGCGAGGAGCACGCGGCCCATCGAGGTCGCGTGGGCGGGAAAACGGCTGCCGACATGCGCTTCGAGCCGCAGCAGCGTGCGCACCGAAGCGCGCGCGACATAGACGATGTCGTTGCCGTCCAGCACGGACATCGCGGCCGAGTCACCCGTCTTGCGCGCGAGCTCCTCGAGATGCGTCTTGGTGAGGTGCTCGATGTCCATCGAGTCGAGATAGGCGGCACCGAGCTCGAGAACTTTGGGTCGCAGCAGGAAGCTGCGGCCGTGACGGGTGACGTATCCGAGATCCTCCAGAGTCAGGAGGCAGCGCCGCGCGGTCGCGGCGGGAATGGCGGCGCTGCGCGCGATGTCGCTCAGCGTGGGCGCGGGATGCCCGCGCGTGAATGCGCGGATGACGGCGATGCCCTTGGCGAGCCCTCCCATCGCTTCGCGGCGGCTGGCGGGAAGTTTGCGTGCGGCCATGGCCTGAGTCTATTTCGACATGCGAAAGGGTGGAACGTCTTGACGGCGGCCAGGGGCCGGTCCACGATGGCTTCGTATATCGAATCATATTTCGCATATCGAAAGCAATGAAGATCGGTCCCGGGTCCCTTCACGCCACTGCCATCTGCGGTTCCACCGACACGGGGATCTGGGTTCGCGGACGCGAGCTCACCGGCGAGTTGATGGGCCAGGTGGGCTTCACCGATTATTTCTGGCTGCTCGTGACCGGCGCGGCGCCCACGCCGGCCCAAAGCCGGATCCTCGATGCGACCTTGGTCGCCATTGCCGAGCACGGACTGGTACCGAGTGTGCAGGCGAGCCGCATGACGCTCGCGGCCGCGCCCGAGGCGCTGCAGGGAGCGGTCGCCGCCGGTCTCCTCGGCTGTGGCTCGGTGATCCTCGGGTCGGCCGAGGCGGCCGGAAAGTTTCTCGCCGAGATCGTGCGCCGCATGGGCGCCGGCCAGGAAGCGGAGGCGGCCGCGACGGCGCTGATCGGCGAGTATCGCGCCGCGGGTCGCGCGATCCCAGGCTACGGACACCCGTTGCACAAGCGCGCCGACCCGAGAGCGGAGCGGTTGCTCGCAATCGCGCAGGAGGCGGGCACGGCAGGCGGGCACGCCGCGGCCGCGCGCCAGGTGGAGCGGCTGCTGCCCGCGCTCCTCGGCAAGCCTCTGAAGCTGAATGTGTCCGGCGCCATTCCGGCGGTGCTGCTCGATGTGGGATATCCGCCGGCGGCCCTGAAAGGCGTGCCACTGCTCGCGCGCACGGCCGGCCTCATCGCGCACCTCGTCGAGGAGCAGTTGCGTCCGATCGGCTTCGCGATGTCGGATGCCGCCGCGCAGGTCATCCGCTATGACGGCGCGGCACCGGCTGGATCGGAGCCGAAGCCATGAGCGGGGTGCTCGATGGGATCCGGGTGGTCGAGCAGGGCACCTTCATCACCGGTCCCTGCGCGGGAATGATGCTCGCCGACCTCGGCGCCGATGTCATCAAGATCGAGAGTCCGGAAGGGGATCCCTACCGCAGCTACCAGGGCGGCAAGTACTCCCCGCACTTCCAGGCGTACAACCGCAACAAGCGCGCCATGGCCCTCGACCTCAAGAGCGGCGTGGACCGCGAGCTGTTCGAAGGCCTGATCCGGCAGAGCGACGTCTTCATCCAGAATTTCAGGCCCGGCACCGCGGAGCGCCTGGGCGCCGGCCCCGAGCGCCTGCAGGGACTCAACCCGCGCCTCGTCTATTGCTCGATCAGCGGCTTCGGGCCCGACGGCCCGTATGCCGAACGCCCGAGCTACGACTCGGTCGCACAGGCGCTCAGCGGCTTCCTGAGCGTGGTGGTCGATCCGCGCGACCCACGCTTTCTCGGGCCTGCGCTCGCCGATGCCATCACCGGCATCTATGCCGCCTACGGCGTGCTCGGGGCGCTGGTGCAGCGCGGGCGCACCGGGCAGGGCACGCTGGTCGAGGTGTCGATGCTCGAAGCCATGACGCACTTCGCGATCGAGCCCTTTGCGGCCTACTTCGCGCTCGGCAAGGTGCCGAGCTCCGCCGACCGGCCGCGGCTCGCGCAGGCCTACATCCTGAGAACCGCCGATGCGCGGCTCATCGTGCTCCATCTGTCCTCGCTCGAGAAGTTCTGGAGCGGCCTGGTTGCGGCCGTGGGGGAGCCGCAACTCGCGCGCGATCCGCGCTTCCAGACGCGGCTCGCGCGCATCGAACACTACGAGGCGCTGCGCTCCGAGCTCATGACTCGCTTCGCGGCGAAGGATCTGGCGCACTGGGCCGAGAGTCTGCGCCGCCACGATGTGCCGCACGCGCCGATCAACGGGCTGGATGAGGTGGTCGCGGACCGGCAGGTTGGGCATCTCGGGCTCATCGTGCCGATCGAGACGCCCCACGGTGCAGAGCATGCCGTGCGTCCGGCCGTCAGATTCGCGGGCAACCATGCCCACAGCGTTCACGCGGCTCCTCTTCTCGATGAGCACGGAGCCCAGATCCGCCAGGCGCTGGCCGGCGGCGCCCAATGGCCGCTCCGCCGCTGAGGAGCGCCGGACCCGAATATCGAAACCGTACAGGGGATATCAACGTGCGCACATCTCATGCACGATGGCTGGCGGTGCTCGCCGTGGGGCTCTCGCCGCTCATCACCATTCCGGCCGCAGCGCAGTCCATCGCGACCCTGCAGGAGGTCATCGTGACGGCGCGCAAGCGGCCGGAGCTCTTCCGCAATCTGCCGATGACCGCGAGCGTGTTCACGCCGCAAACGATCAAGTCGGCCAACATCACGAGCGCCCGCGACTTCATCGCGATGGTGCCGAACATGACGCTGGTGCAGACGCAGAACGTCGGCAATGCCTTCGTCACCATCCGCGGAATCTCCCAGGCGCGCAACAGCGAGCCCTCCGTCGCCGTGATCGTCGACGGCGTCGAGCAAACGGACCCGGAAGAGTTCGCCACCGAGCTCTACGACGTGCAGCAGATCGAGGTGTTGAAGGGGCCGCAGGGCGCCCTCTACGGCCGCGATGCCATCGGCGGGGCGATCATCATCACGACGGACGCGCCATCGGATCATTTCGGCGGTAATGTCTCCGTCGGGGTGGGCAACGGGCCGGCCGAGCGCGCGCGCGGCACCGTGAGCGGGCCGCTCGATGCCGCCGGCACGCTGAAGTACCGCGCCGCCGTCAATTTCTACAATACCGACGGCTATCTCGAGAACAGCTACCTCAAGCGCAAGGCCGATCCCTACCGCGACTACTCCGCGAGCTTTCGGCTGCTCTGGCAGCCGAGCGATGCCTTCACGGCGGACCTGCGCCCCTTCTACGACCGGGTGCAGACCACGGCCTATTACTACGTCATCCCGCGCAGCGACGAAGCGAACGTATTCTCGAGCTTCTCGACACCGGCCGACGCGAACGACATCACCAGCCCCATCCAGGTCAACAACGAGGGCACGGACAACCGCGACATCATCGACATCCCCCTCAAGCTGGACTTCCGCCCGGGGTACGGGACGGTGACGTCGATCACCGACTATGACCAGACGAAGGAGATCGATACCGGCGACGCATACGACTTCCGGCCGATCGGCACCTCGATCGCCTACAACTACTTCTTCACCTTCGTGCCGCCGGCGCTCGGCGGCTCGCTCGACGAGAGTCAGAGCCAGTTCATCCGCGTGCGCACCTGGACCGAGGACCTGCGCTTCACCTCGCCGTCGAAGGAGCGGCTCACCTGGATCGCGGGCGTCTACTTCCTGCACAAGGAGCGGTTCATCTCCACGGACAACATCGTCGACCGGGGCCTCGGCGTTCCGGCGGTCTACGAGACCCCGATCGTGGATCCGGCCAATCCCTTTGCGACCAACACCAATGTCACGTTCCTCGCCGATGGCCAGAAGAGCAATGCCTGGGCAGGCTATGGCGATGTGACCTACCAGCTCACCCGGCGCTGGGAGGTCGATGCGGCCGTACGCTACGATCAGGACAAGGTGAGCGACACCACCCGCACGCCGCCTTATTTCCTCGCAATGGTTCTGGATCCAACCGCTTACACCGGTGAGGTGCGCACGCAGACCTGGGGCGCCTGGCAGCCGAAGCTCACTCTGCGTTACCAGCCGAACGACAATTGGACTCTGTACACCGACTGGAGCCGGGGCTTTCGCAGCGGCGGATTCAACCAGACGGGCGTGGGCACCGTCGCCGCCGCAAGTGGCATAAAGGGCGTCAACGACACGTTCAATGCCGAGATTGCCGACACTTACGAGCTGGGCGTCAAGGGAGATATGCTCGACCATCGGTTGAGCGTCGATGCGGACGTGTTCCACACGCACTCGGACAACGGTTATTTCTTCGTCTATCTCGCCTCGAACTCCACCCAGAACCTCGGCAACCTGAATGCGACGTACCGGGGGGCTGAGATCCAGCTCACGGCCTATCCGACCGCTCATCTGCAGATCTATGCGGGCTATGGCTATACGGGCAGCCGGATCACCCGGATGGCCGACCCGACCGTCCTCGGCAATCAGGCGCCGCTCGTCTCGCGCGATACGGTCAACGCGGGCGCCATGTACGTGCAACCGCTCGCGCACGGGCTGAAGGGAACGGCACGCCTCGACTTTCAGAACATCGGCCGCACCTGGTGGGATCCGCAGAATTCCACATCCCGCGACCCCATCTCGCTCGTTAACCTCGACCTGAGCCTTCAGGGCGGCCCGTGGACGGTGACCGCCTGGTCCAAGAACCTGACCAATACGATCTACAATGCGGAATTCTCCCCGGGAGGGTTCCTGTGGCGGGCCCTGCCGCGGCGCTATGGGCTCGATTTCGAGTATAGGTTCTGACCCGGAGGTAACATGGCCACCCTCGCAAAGCTGCCTTCCCGCCTGCATCACACGGCCTATGTCACGAATGATCTCGAGGCCACGCGCAAGTTCTACGAGGAGGTGATCGGGCTGCCGCTCGCGGCCACCTGGTGCGAGGTCGATCAGCTCTTCGGCGCCGAGCGAGTCTACTGCCACCTCTTCTTCGAGATCGGCGACGGCGGCGCGCTGGCGTTCTTCAAATTCGCGAAGCCCGAGGATCAGCAGCAGTTCGGCCCGCAGATGCCGTTCACGCCGTTTCATCACATCGCTCTCAACGTCGACGGCGACACTCAGGCGGCCATCGAGAAACGGCTGGCGGACGCCGGCTACGCTCCACCCAGGAGCTTCGTGCTCGAGCACGGCTACTGCCGCTCGGTCTACGTCACCGATCCCAACGGACTGATCCTGGAGTTCACGCGCGATCACCCGAAGGCGGACGAGATCGCCCGGACCCGGCGTGCGAACGCTCACGCGGACCTCAGGCGCTGGCTCGCCGGCGACCATACGTCGAACAATACATATCGTCCCGAAGACGCCTGATGCGACGCAGCACCGACCGCATCCTCACGACGCATGTCGGCAGCCTGCCGCGCAGCCAGGCAGTCACCCAGGTGCTGTTCGCGCGCGCCGAAGGGCGTGCGGATGAGCCTGGGGCGGCGGCAATCGTCGCCGGCGCGGTGCACGATGTCGTACAGCGCCAGGTCGATGTCGGCATCGATGTCGTCAGTGACGGAGAGATGAGCAAGATCAGCTACGCGACCTACGTCTCGGAGCGGCTCTCCGGCTTCGATGGCGACACGCCGCGCGAACCCGGACAGGATCTGGTGGAATTCCCGGGCCTGCTGAAGAAGCTCGCCGAGAGGGGGGCAACGGCGAAATACCGCAGGCCCCGCTGCGTCGGAGCCGTAGGGGTGAAGGACACACGTCCGCTCGCCGTCGACCTGGAGAACCTGCGGGCCGCGGCGGCCGCCGTTTCGCCGCTCGAAGCCTTCATGAACGCCGCCTCTCCCGGTGTCGTCGCCTTGTTTCAGCCGAACGATTTCTACCCCACGCAGGATGAGTATCTCGAGGCTCTCGCCGAGGCTTTGCGGCCCGAGTACGAGGCGATCGTCGCCGCCGGCTTCCTGCTGCAGATCGATGCGCCGGACCTCGGCATGGGGCGTCACACGATGTACCGCGACCGGACCGAGGAAGAGTTCACGCAGCTCGCGGCCAGGCACGTCGAAGTCCTCAATCATGCCTTGCGAAATGTGCCTGCGAACCGTGTGCGCATGCACGTCTGCTGGGGAAACTACGAAGGACCGCATCATCACGACATCCCGCTCGCGCGGCTGCTGCCGGTGGTGCTGCAGGCCAAGCCGCAGGCGCTGCTCTTCGAGGCCGCCAACCCCCGGCATGCCCACGAGTGGGCAGTGTTCAAGGACGTGAGGCTCCCGGAGGAGAAGGTCCTGATCCCGGGCGTCATCAGCTCGACGACCAACTATGTGGAGCATCCGCTGCTCGTCGCCGAGCGGCTGGAGAGACTCGCCGCGATCGTCGGCCGCGAGCGCGTGATCGGCGGCAGCGATTGCGGCTACGGAACCTTCGCCGGCTTCGGCCCCGTGGAGCCGGACATTGCGTACCTGAAGCTCGCCGCGCTCGCCGAGGGCGCGCGGATTGCCAGCGAGAGGCTCTGGTGAGCGCCTCCGAGGCGACCGATCTCGCCGAGGCGGTGATCGCCCGTATCGGCGATCGCGCGGACCCGCGCTTCAGGGAGGTGATGACTTCCCTGATTCGTCATCTGCATGCCTTCGTGCACGAAGTCGACCTGCGGCCGGATGAGTGGCTGGCGGCGATCGAATTCCTCACCGCGACGGGTCAGGCGTGCAGCGATCGCCGCCAGGAATTCATTCTGCTTTCCGATACGCTCGGGGTCTCCATGGCCGTTGTGGGTCTCGATCAGGCCCGCGCGCTGCGCTCGGATGCGGCGACAGCGCGGCGCGCGACAGAGGCCACCGTCCAGGGACCGTTTTACTGGGAGGGCGCGCCTGACGTCCCGCTCGGCTGCGACCTGCGCGCCGAGGGCGTCAAGGGCGAGCCCGCGTACTACACCGGGCAAGTCACCGATACCGCGGGCCGGCCGCTCGCGGGCGCGCTGCTCGACATCTGGTCGGGCGACGGCGCGGGTGTCTACGACATGCAGGTGCAGGGGCAAGGCATGACCTTACGCGGACGCCTGCGCGCGGATGGCGAAGGCCACTATCACTTCTGGTCGATCCGACCTTCCGAATATCCGGTCCCCACCGACGGGCCTGTTGGCGTGATGCTGAAGCACATGGGCCGTCATCCCATGCGACCGGGACATATCCACTTGAAGGTGTCGGCCGACGGCCATGTGCCGCTGACGACGCATCTGTTCGCCCGCGGCGGCCGATATCTCGACAGCGATGCGGTATTCGGTGTCCGGGACAGTCTCATCGTCGACTACGAGCGGCACGAGCCGGGAGTTGCGCCCGATGGGCGCCGCCTCACGCAGCCCTACTATACGGTCCACTACCTCTTCCGGCTCGCGCCCAGCCCCGCTCGTTGATTTTGCAGGCCGACCCTTTACCATGCGCATTACCCGATGCGCGTGGAGAGAGGCTCTTGAAGTACCGCAGGTTCGGCCGGATCGGCTGGGAAGTCTCGGAGATCAGCATCGGCACCTGGGCCATGGGCGCCGAGTGGGGGGCGGTCGATGACGAGCAGTCCATCGCCGCGCTGAAGAGGGCCCTCGAGCTGGGCGTCAACTTCTTCGATACGGCGGATGTCTACGGCGACGGCCGTTCGGAGCGGCTCCTGCAAAGGCTGCGCAAGGAGACGAAGACGCCGTTTCACATCGCGACCAAGGTCGGGCGCCGCCTCGATCCGCATGTCGCCGCCGGCTATGACCGGAAAAACCTCGCGGCTTTCATCGAGCGCTCGCTGAAGAACCTGGGAGTCGATTCCCTGGAGCTCGTGCAACTGCACTGTCCGCCGGCGGACACGTACTACCGGCCCGAAACCTTCGCCGCGCTGGATGAGCTGGTGAAGGCCGGGAAGATCCGGCACTACGGGGTCAGCGTGGAGAGGGTGGAGGAGGGGGTGAAGGCGCTCGAATTCTCCAATGTCGCCTCCGTCCAGATCATCTTCAACATGTTTCGCCAGCGTCCGGCGGAGCGCTTCCTCGCCGAGGCGCAGCGCCGCGGAGTCGCTACCATCATCCGGGTACCCCTGGCCTCGGGAATGCTGACCGGGAAGTTCACCGCAGCGTCGCAGTTCGCCGCCGACGATCATCGCAACTTCAACCGTCACGGCGAGGCCTTCGATGCCGGCGAAACCTTCTCCGGTGTGCCGTACGAAGTCGGGCTGAAGGCCGTCGAGGAGCTGCGACCACTGGTCCCCGGCGGCGCGACCCTGGCCCAGCTGGCGCTGCGCTGGATCCTCATGTTCGAAGGGGTCTCGACGGTCATCCCCGGCGGCAAGAGCCCGCGGCAGGTCGACGACAATGCCGGCGCCGGCGCGTTGCCAGCTCTGACGGAAGAGCAGATGCGGGCGGTACGCTCGGTTTACGACCGCTACATTCGGCCACAGGTGCACCAACGTTGGTAGTGTCGATGAAGCGCGCGTTCCTCTGCGCGCTGGCATTGCTCCTCTCGGGCTGTGTCTATTTCTCGCGGCAGACGCTTCCGGGCGCCTGCAAGCACGACCTGGGCTCGCCGATACGCAACTTCTGCGTGGTGAAGCCGGGCGTCTTGTGGCGGGCGGAAGCGCCGTCCCGATCGGACGCGCAGTGGCTGGTGGAGCACGGAGTGGGCAGCGTGGTCAGCCTCGGGCTGCAAATACGGCACTCCTTCGAGCGGGTCCACCTCGATCCCGGCGTCCGGCGCTCGGTAACCTACTATCGGGTGGCGGATTTCAGCGCGATGCAGGTTCTGACCCATCGCCATCTCGATGAGCACGTGGCGCTCGCGCTGGCGATCATCAAGGAAGCGCCGAAGCCCGTCCTCGTCAACTGCCGCGCCGGCGTCGACCGCACGGGCATCGTGACCGCGGCCTATCGGATGCTGGTCGATGGCATGAGCGCGCAGCAGGCCATCACCGAGATGGACGGCTTCCACAGCCCCTGGGACCCGCTCAATGCCCGCTACGTCCGCAGCCTCTCGGGGCCGCGCGGAGCCAGGATCATGCGCCGCGTGCGGCAACTCGAATCCTCACGAGTCATGCCCACCGGGCACTTCGACTGCCACGACGGCAGCTGCCGCTTCATCGCGCGCTAGCCTCAGCGGGCGTCGAACTCCCGTAACAGGCGCGTCCCTACCTTGACGATGCTGTCGATGACCGGGATCAGCTCCCGGCCGAGCTCGGACAGCGAATACTCCACGGACGGGGGCGATGTCGGCGCAACCTCGCGGAGCACGACGCCCTTCTCGCCCAGCTCCTTCAGCCGTGCGGTCAGCATCTTGGGAGAAATGCGGGGAATGTCCTTCTGCAGCTCTCCGAACCGGCGCGGGCCGCCGCTCAACTGCCAGATGAGGTTGGGGGTCCAGGCGCCGCCCAACAGGCTCATGCAGGTGCCCATGGGGCAACCCGGCGGCGGGGGAGGGGCTTTGCTCTTGCGGACCTTGTGCGGCATGGGTGACGGCTCGTTACCGGAAGGATAGTGGATTCTTTTGGTTACGTAAAGTGATGAGATATACAAAAGTGAGTACCAATGGTAACTTTCCGGCGGCTCGTCCTTACATTCGAAACGAGGAGACTCCATGAGACTGTTCTACGCGAGCGGCGCGTGCTCGCTTTCACCGCACATCGTCGCCCAGGAGGCCGGCATCGAGCTGCGCCTGCAGAAGGTGGACCTGAAGAGCAAGACCGTCGCCGCCGAGGGCGACTTCTACGGCATCAATCCCAAGGGCTACGTCCCGACGCTGGAGCTCGACAACGGCGAGATCCTCACCGAGGGGACGGCGATCGTCCAGTACCTCGCCGACCTCGCGCCGCAGAAGGGCCTCGCGCCCGCCGCGGGCACTTTCGAGCGCTATCGCCTGCAGGAATGGCTCGGCTACATCAACTCGGAGCTGCACAAGAGCTACTCGCCGCTCTTCCATCCGGAGACGCCCGCGCAGACCCGCGCCGAGCGGCTGGCTTACCTCAACAAGCGCTACGCCATCGTGGAGAAGCGGCTCGAGCGCCATCCGTATCTGCTCGGCGCCGCCTTCACGGTGGCAGACGCCTATCTCTTTACGGTCACCAACTGGGCGGCCCACGTGAAACTCGATCTCACGCCCTTCCCCAACCTTCGGGCCTTCCAGGAGCGCGTTGCCGCGCGTCCGGCGGTGAAGGCGGCGATGAAAGCCGAAGGCCTGATCAAATAGCCGGAGTGGCGGGATGCCGGCGCCGCGGAAGGGCGCCGGCTTCCTCCATGGTGGCGATGGACGGCGTCGCGCGTGCGATCAGGCGCGGTGACAGGGATGCTCGATGATGTCGAGGCAGCTCCCGCCCTCGATCTGCACGGTGGCGTGCGCAGTGGAATGACGCTCGCGAAGGCGGCACAGGATTCCCTCGAGGGCCGCCTGCTGGTCGGTCAGAGGCTCGACCGTCGCATGCAGGGTCACGACGGGTGCTTCACCGGTCAACGACCAGACGTGCAGGTGGTGCACCTCCCTGACTCCCGACACCTGCGCCAGGTCGCGCGCGAGATCATCGGGGTCGAGCGCCGGTGGCGTGCCTTGCAGCAGGACGTGTCCGGCTTCGCGCGTCAGATGCCAACCGGAGCGCAGGATGAGCAGCGACACGAAAATCGAGAGGATCGGATCGGCCACCCGCCAGTCGAGCTCCAGGATGAGCAGTGCCGCCGCCGCCGCCGCCCCTGAGCCCAACAGGTCGCTGAAGATGTGCGCCCGAGCGCCGCGCTCGTTGAGCGAGCTGGCGCCGGAGAGGGTGAGGAACGCAACGAGATTGGCCACACCGCCTACCGCCGCGATGATCAGCATCAGCGTGCCGTCAACGGGCGGCGGGGCGATCAAGCGCCTGACAGCCTCGGCCACCACCCACGCGCTCAGGCCCAGAAGCACCAGGCCGTTGGTATAGGCGGCGAGGGTCTGGTATCGGCTCGAGCCATAGGTGTGCCGCGCGTCAGCCGGGCGGCGGCTGGCCCGGACCGCCAGGACGGCGAGCAGGAGCGACCCTGAGTCCGCCAGCATGTGGCCCGCCTCCGCCAGCAGGGCGATCGAATTGGCGACCCATCCGCCCAGAGCCTCGATGACCGTGAAGGTGAAGAGGATGCAGAGCGCGATCACCAGGCGGCGCTCGCTCGCGCCCGGGCCGTGCCCGGGATCATGCGCGTGGCGATCGGCATGCCCGTGGCGATGATCACGGCGAGGGTCCTCGTCCTCGTCCCGGCCTGCCGGGTGGAAATGCTCGCGCGCCATGCGGGTCGTGGTGCTCCGAAGGCTCGTTGAGCCGACTGTCGCTGAACCCTATTCTACTCGAACGAGGAGGTCTACCCGCGGCGCGGGCCCGATAATTGCTCAGCTGGGACGGCAGTTCACCCCTTGGGTCGAGAGGATGTCCGCCGCCAAGCCGCTCCGGGTTGCCGTGCGCCTGGCCGCCGGCGAGGCGGCTCGGGGTTGCATCGACGCGCTGCGCGCGCTCGGCGACATCGCGGTGCTGCGGTTGGAGGAGGCGGGCTCCCTGCAGGAGCTGGACCTGATTGTGGATCTGACCTCGCGGCGCGTGCAGCCCGATCACCTCCATGCTCCGCGGCTGGGCTACTGGACCTTTCTTTTTGGTGAGACGCCGGAGCGAATCGCCCCCGGCCTGCTCGAGATCCTGGCCGGGCAGCGTGCCGCATTCGTGCGGCTCGCGCGGCTCCTTCCCGGCGGCAGGGCGGTGATTCTGCGGGAAGGATCGGTCAAGACGGTCAGCCACTCCCTGTCACGGACGCGAGAGCGCCTGCTCGAGGCGGCGAGCCGCTGGCCCGCCGAAAAGCTGCGGGAGCTCGCGCGCTGCGGTGGTGGCTCTGCGGGAGCCGAAGTCGAGTTGCCGGCGAGGACTCGCGCAGCGCGGCTCGGGCTTCGTGCGCGCATACCGGTGGCGCTGATCCGCAATCTCTGCCGGCGCCTCGGGGTGGCAATGACGCGCGAGTGCTGGAGAATCGGTGTCATCGAGCGGCCGATCGCCCAGTTCCTGGAATCCTTCGATCCGGGGGCGATCCGCTGGCTCGATGTGCCCTTCGATGGCTTCCTCGCGGACCCCTTCGGCCTCGCGCTCGCTGACGGAACTCTGGTCATCCTCGCGGAAGCGCTGCCGAGGGGCGAGCGTCGGGGGCGCATCGTCGCGATCGGGCGGCGCGGCGACGGCACACTCACCGTCACGCCGACTTCGCTCGCCTGCGACAGTCATCTTTCCTATCCGCAAATCATCCGCGACGCCGGCGAGATCTACTGCATTCCGGAGAGCTCGGCGCAACAGCGGGTGCAGCTCTTTCGTGCGGTGGAGTTTCCGGGCCGGTGGGTGCTCGACCGCGTGCTGCTCGAGGGGTTCGCCGGAGCCGACGCCACCGTGGCCCGATATCGGGATCGCTGGTGGATGTTTGCCGGCAACCATGCGGACCAGGATGAAGCGAAGCTCTTCATCTTCCACTCCCCGCAGTTGCGAGGTCCCTGGACGCCGCACGCGCGGAATCCCGTCAAATGCGACTTGCGCTCGTCCCGGCCGGCCGGCACTGCGTTCCTCGGGCAGGATGGCTCGCTTTATCGTCCGGCACAGGATTGCTCGCGAGTCTACGGCGGGGCAATCGTCATCAACCGCATCTCCCGGCTGACACCGGATGACTTTCAGGAGGAGGTCGCGACACGCCTGCGGCCGGACCGGTCCGGTCCCTGTCCCGATGGCCTGCACACCCTGAGCGCGGTGGGTGAGCTGACGCTGGTCGATGGCAAACACCAGCAGATCGCGCCGATTGCGCGGGTACTCTCTTGGATCGGGGGTGCAGGGAGCGGCAGAATCGCCGTTGGACATGGCCAGAATCGCCTTCGTCAGCCAGCCTCGTGATCCGGTGATTGCGGCCGGCGCGCAGCATGGCTCGGTGACGACGGTTCTCTGGGAGTTGGCCACCCGTATCGCGCGCCATCACGAGACGATGGTGTTCGCCCCGAAGGCGGCGGGACAGGCGGCGCAAGAGTCCTACGGCTCCCTCCTCGGGATCTGCCGCGTTCCGGCATGGCGCGCGTTGCACAGGACGCTCGATCTCGGCACCGGCATCCTCGGCTGGCGATGGCCCTATTTCGCGCGCAACCTGTATTTTCGCGAGTACGGCCTGGCCGTGGCGCGAGCGCTCGAGCGATATCAACCGGACATCGTGCACCTGCAGAATCACTCGCAGTTCCTGCCGTTGTTCCGGCGCGCGGTGCCGAGGGCACGGCTCATCATGCAGGTGCACGACGAGATGCACTCTCTGTTGCCTGCGGAGCCGGTGCGCGAGGGCCTGCGCGATGCCGCGGCGATCGTGACGCCGAGCGCGTTCGTGACCCGGCGCCTCGAGGAGCGAATGACCTACATGGCCGGCCGCGTTCATACGATCGGCAACGGCGTCGATACCGCGACGTTCCGGCCCGCGGAGTGTCGTTCCGCGCCCCGGCGTGGCCCGTTGCGCATCCTCTACGTCGGGCGTGTATCGCCGGAGAAGGGCGTTCACGAGCTGGCGGAAGCCTTCAGGCGCCTCCTGGCCGCCGACGAGCGCGTCGAGCTCGAGATCGTCGGATCCGTGGGGCTGTTGCCGCTCAGCCAGATACGCCTCCTGGCCAACGATCCGCACGTGGCGGCGCTCAGGCATTTCTATGGCCGCGGGCTGAAGGGCGCGATCGAGCAACAGATCCTGCGGGCGCGCTCGGGCTACCGCGACTTCATCGAGTCACGCCTGCCCGCGAGCTCGCGGGATCGCGTTCGCTTTCTCGGCGAGCTGCCGCGGGATGCGGTGCTCGAGGCCTATCGCCGCGCCGATGTCCTGGCGATCCCATCGCTTTGCGAAGAGCCCTTCGGGCTCCCGGTGGCCGAAGGCATGGCCTGCGGACTGCCGTGTGTCGCGAGCAACACGGGGGGGATCCCCGAGCTCATCGAACAGCAAGTCACCGGTCTCCTGGTGGAGCGGGGCGATGCCGCGCAGCTCGCCGATGCACTGCGGCGGCTTGCGCGTGATCCTGCCGAGCGCGAACGATTCGGCCGGCTCGGCCGCGAGCGGGCCGAGAGGCTTCTCGACTGGTCGGTGCCAGCCGCGCGTCTGGAGGCGCTCTACGAGCGCGTGTCGGCCTAGGCTGCAGCGCGGCAAGATTCTTGCTGCGGCGCCAAGCTCATGAGCTCTTCCACCTCCAGCTCGAGCCGGACGCTTTTGCCGCCGGGAAGCGGCGGACGGCGCCACGGGCCCGGGAGCGGCGTCACGCCCTCGCATGTCCTGGAATGGGGGGCCTTGCAGGAGATCGCGGCGACCCGGGCGGGCGAGTACCACCGCGCGAGTCCCTTCCCTCACCTGGCGCTCGACGGGCTGTTCGCGGAAGACCTGCTCGATCGCGCCATTGCAGAGCTGCCCACCATGGCACGTTGGGCCAAGTACGACACCGCGCACGAGTGCAAGGTGGTCTGCTCGGACGTGCGCAATTTCGGACCGGCCGCGGAAACCCTCGTGCACGCGCTCAACAGCGCGCCGTTCGTGCGCTTCCTCGAGCGCCTGACCGGCATCCAGGGCCTGATCCCGGATCCGCACCTGCATGCGGCCGGCTACATGAAGGTGCCGCCCGGCGGCTTTCTCGGGCTGCACTACGACTTCTCGACCCAACAGGAGCTGCGCCTGGATCGGCGGGTGAACGTGCTTCTCTATCTGAATCGCGACTGGCGCGCGGAGTGGGGCGGGCAGCTCGAGCTGCACCCCAATGGCCGCATCGACGCCGACCCCCAAAAGACCGTCGAGATCGAGCCGTTGTTCAACCGCCTGGTGATCTTCAATACGCCTCATGCGCTGCACGGGCATCGTCGCCCGATCGCCTGTCCGCCCGACCGCGCGCGGCTCTGCCTCTCGTGGTACTACTACACCGCGCCGCCGGTGCCCGGCTGGGCGCTGCACGTCAGCAAGGTGACTTTCCCGGGCGGCCGCGATCCGGCGAGATTCGCCATCAAGATCTTCAATCTCCTCACCCCGCCGATCTTCCTGGTGTTGGCCCGGGCCGTCGGCAACGCGTTCCGCCGGAAAGCATGACCGACCAGGCTCCGATCCGATAGGCTGCGACTTTTTTCGGCTTGCGGTGTTGTTGTCGCAGGCGTGTGCAGTCCGGGGGGAGGCGCTCCATGCGGATCAGTGGCTGGACGAGGGGTGCGGCTCTGGCGGCGGGCTTGAGTCTGCTCGCCGGCCCGGCGAGCGCGGGATCGAGCCCGATCCTGTTCGCGAAAGCCAGGTCCATCATTGCGGCGCGCGAGAAGATCGTCGCGCCGCACGGAATTCAGCAGCAACTCTATCTGCCGCTCGATGGCATCAGGCAGTGGATCTCCATTCGCGGCAACGATCTGCGCAACCCCATTCTGCTGGTGCTGCACGGCGGGCCGGCATCGCCTGAGGCGCCGGCCGCGTGGACGTTCCAGGGGCCATGGGAAGACTACTTCACCGTCGTCGAATGGGATCAGCGCGGCACCGGCAAGACCTACGCCGCGAATACGGAAGCGCAGATGGCGCCCGGCATGACGATTGCCGGCATGACGCACGATGCGGCCGGGCTCGTCCGCTATCTGCGCGCGCGATTCCACAAGAAGAAGATCTTCATCCTGGGGCATTCGTGGGGCACGGTGCTCGGTGTCAGGTTGGCACAGCGTCATCCGGACTGGTTCTATGCCTACATCGGTGTCGGCCAGGTCGTCAACACGCGCCGCGGCGAGCAGGTCGGCTATGGATTCGCCCTGCGGCAGGCGCAAGCCCAGCCCAATCCCACGGCGATTCAGCAGCTGAAGGCCATTGCGCCCTATCCCGGCAAGGCGCTGACCCTGCAGCGGGTCGCGGTGCGAAGCAAGTGGGAGATGTACTACGGCGGGCTGGCCTACGGCCGCCGCGACTTCAACTGGGATGCGCAGACCTGGTCGCTCTCCCCCGATTACACGGCCAGCGATCTGAAGGCGATCGGCGCCGGCAGCGGCTACTCACTCAAGTATCTGCTGGGTCCGCTGCTGACGATGAACCTCGATGAGGTCACGCATCTCGACTGTCCGGTGATCGAGCTCGTCGGTGCGCACGACTACACGACCCCCTCGGGCGTGGTCATCGCCTGGTTCAAGCGCTTGCAGGCGCCCTCGAAGCGGCTCGTCATCTTCGCCGACTCGGCACACATGATTTTTGAGGAGCAGCCCGGCCGATTCCTGGTGCACCTCGTCAATGACGCGCTGCCCTATGCCGCCGCGGCCGGTGATACCGCGCCGCCGGAGGAAGAGCTCGGCCAGTGAGGCTTCCTAACGGCTGGCGTGGGGCGCCATGATCTTCGCCAGCATGTTCGGGGCGCCGGGGATGGGCACCAGGTGCGGATGCAGCGGGCCGCCGAAATAGCTGACCGCGATGGTGCGGAATCCGCCGCCGTCCGACACCGTGAATTGGGTCGGCTGCGGGTGATCCTTGGCCTGGCGCAGGCAGTAATCGAGCACCTCAGGCGTGTAGCTCTGGCCGTCGACCGCCTCGATCTTCATTCCCGGGGACATTCCGGCCTGCCAGGCGGGCGAGCCTTCGCGCACATCGCTGAGCTCCCCTGACTTGTTGATGCTGAAGCCGTAGGTCAGCCACTGACTATCGAAGTGGTAGGTCTCTTGCTCGGCCTTCTGGAACGCGTTGGGCTCTGAGGTGTACACGAGGCGCCAGCCCGAGCGCTTCAGCTCGCCCGTCGGCGGGAGCTTGGCGATCTCATACACGTGCCGCTGGAAGAACGCGTGCCAGTCGTACGGCACCACCTCGTTCAGCAGGTGCTCGATGTCGGCCCGGGTGTAGGTCTTGGTGATCGGCCCCGTGAGCGCGGGCTCGCTGTAGAGGTGCAGGAACGTGTCGAGTGACTTCTTGCCGTGGCTCTGCTCGCGGATGATGGTATCGACATCCAGCCAGAGAAGCTCGCCCTCGACGTAGAAATCGCCGGCGTTGCGGCGGATGGAGGGGTATTCGCCGCGGCTCTTCCAGTAGAAGTAGGGCGCGGCGGTGGTCAGGCCGATCAGCGACTCGCTGTTGCGGCCGGGCTCGTCCGCCATCTCGGTGTAGATCATCGCGAGATACTGCGGATACTGGCTCGGCTTGCGGATGCCGGCGCGGAAGGAGATGAGGTCGCCCAGGTATTGATTCATCCCCTCGTAGACCCACAGCAGGTCATCGTGCTGCGGAATCTGGTAGTTGTCCGTGGTCAGATCCTGCGGCCGGCGGTACTTGCCGTTCCAGGAATGCGAGAACTCGTGGGTGACCAGGTCGCCGCCGACGAGCTGCTCGCTCGGGTTGGTCATGAAGTCGGCCGCCGCGCGGTTGTCGCTCGACTGGTGGTGCTCGACGCCCTCGAAGGTGATCGCGTCCGAAAGGGAGAGGAGCGCGTGATAGTCGGCCCAGTGGCGGGAGCCGTAGAGCGCCAGCGCCTCGGGGGCGACGTTCTTGTACGCATCGAGGAGCTTGGCCGGGACGTCGAGGTTCTGTGGCGCATCGGCGAACATGTCGAGCCACATGTGGGCGTCGCCCTGCTGCCAGAGCAGCACCTTCTTCGAATAGAGCCCAATGTCGAGCGGCGAATCCACCACGTACGTCAGGGGCTCTTCCTGGAAGTCGACGCGTTGACCCACGTGGCTGGCGGTGGTGAGCGCCGTGCTGTAATCCCATCCCTCCGGCAGGATGACGCTCGCCTTGACGTAGTAATGGTGGTAGTTGATGTCGTTCTGATAGAAGAGCACGCGCGGCCAGCTGAGAACCGCGACATGGGGGGACGCTCGCATGCTTCCCCCCGCATTCAAAAGCACCGTGAACCGCACCGTGATCGAGTGCACGCCCGGCGGCACCACGATGTGGAAGGCGTACATGTCCACTTTGTCGCGATTCCAGGTGAGCGGCTGGCCGTTGGCGCTCACCCGCAGCTCGGACACGTCGGCGAGCGGGTTATGCGGGCCGTGAAAGCCGGGAATCCACTTCGGATAGACGAGCGTGAACGGCCCCGGTCGGACCGGAATCTGCACCGTGGAGCGGGCAAATCCCCGGCCCGCGGTGCTCGCATCCAACACCACGATCTCAGGGTCAGCCTGGGTGGCGTACGGGGTGGCGTTCGCGTTGGGCTCGGCGCCCGTCGAGGCAGGGGAGGCGCCGAGCGCGAGCGCCAGCAGACCCACTCCGCACACGGGTAGCAATCGCTTCACGGTAGGCTCCTCAGCATTGTTGTTGCGCGTGGCCACGGACAGGCCGTTGCGTGGTCGATGCCGCAGTATGCCATGGGCATGGGCCGGGCGGCGGCGCCGCGGTCCCTGGGAATTCGACGAGCGGTGGGGCTCGGGAGACGAAGCGCGGTGCCTCAGGGCTCCTTGCCTATCGCCGCCGGGGAATCGATACCGACGGGCTCCGCTTCCGGGGCCGCAGTGGCCTTCGCCGTCAGGGTATCCGTGATGCAGACTTTGTAGAGCGCCATCCCGAGAGGAGCGCCGATGAGGGGCCCGAGGATGGGCACCCACCAATAGCCATGCGGCCCGGGGAAGGCGTTGGCGCCCCAGCCCATGAGCCAGCAGAAGAGGCGCGGGCCGAAATCGCGCGCGGGATTGATCGCGTAACCGGTGCCGGTTCCGAAGGACATGCCGATGGCCGCTACCGCCAGACCGACCATGAACGGCGCGAGATTGGACTTCACGCCCATGTTGGTCGAATCGATGATGGCCACCACGAACAACAGCAGGAAGAAAGTGCCGATGATCTGATCGAACAGCGGGCCCAGCATGCCCGATCCGTAGTACTGCGCCGGGAAGGTCGCGAAGATGCTGAAGGTCGTCATCCCGCCGGGATCGGCGCGCGCGATCACCCCGTGAGAGGCGTTCCACATGTTGATTGCCGGCGCGTAATCCGCATAGGCGAGGGCCGCGCCGGCGAACGCACCGGCCCCTTGCGCTCCCCAGTAGGGCAGGACCTTGGACCAGTTGAAGTCGCCTTTGATGGCGAACGCCAACGTCACCGCGGGATTGATGTGAGCTCCGGTCACCCCGCCCGCGACGTAGATCGCCATGGTCACGGCCATGGCCCATCCCCAGGTGATGAGCAACCAGCCGCCGGCATCGGCGAATATCGCCGTCGTTCGACCGGATTCGGGGAGTCCCACTACCGCGACGGCCACGACGCCCGCGCCGAAGGCCAGGAGGACGAAGGTGCCCAGAAACTCCGCCAGCAGCTCGCTCCACAGGCTTTGGGCGCGCCAGCCACTCTTGAGCCCCATCTTGATCGCCACGATGCTCGTCCCCCGGTCTGTTCTTCTGCGCTCCACGGAGTGTAGCGCCAAAACGAAAACCCCGGCGCCAGGCCGGGGTTTCGCTTTCATCTGACCGCGCGCCAGGCGCGGCGGGCCTCTTGTGTGGTCGTGACCCCAGGACCCCCGTTTGGCGGCGCGCCTGGTCGATCGACGGTGCGGAAGGCTGCCCGGCGCGCGGCGCAATCCTGCCCGAGCGCGAGCCGCGCGGATGCGAACGGCGTCACGAGACGGAGCAGGCCGGAAGCGGGACCGCGGTGGTGCGCTTGAGCTCCTCCATCGAGAATACGGCGCGGACCTCTGCGCAACGGATCGAGTTGATGAGGAGTTTGTATACCTCGTCGTAACTGGCCACGTCCGCGAGCTGAAGTTTCAGCAAATAGTCGACGTCGCCGCTGGTGCGATGAAATTCCGTGACGGACGGGATGGCGCGGACGGTGGCGGAGAAATGATCGAACCATTCCTGCGAGTGCTCGGCGGCCCGCACCAGCACGAACATCGTGAGGCCCGAGCCCACTTTGGCGGCATCGAGGAGCGCGACGCGCTTCTGGATGATGCCGGCGTTCTCCAGGCGCCTGATGCGGTGCCAGCAGGCATTGGTGGAAAGGTGCACCCGCTCGGCAATGGCGGCCACTGCCTGCGAGGCATCCTGCTGGAGAATGTCCAGGATCCGCAGATCCGTACCATCGAGGTCCGGCATGGGAAATTTTCCCGTCAAAGCCACTTTGCTTAGTCTAAATGGTGAAGATATTCGACGCTACTTTGGGTATTGTCCCACCATTGGCTATACGAAACCTGGGGGCGAAGTGTTCACCCGCCTATTTCTCCAGCACCCGCACTCTGTCGGGGAGTCGTATCTGGAGCACCAGCGCCACGCGCTCGGATTCGGGGTTTCGCTCTTCCTCGCGGCGCTGGCCTGCTTCATCCACGCGATCGTCCCGGCGCTCTGCGTCCGCACCGGCAGCAATGCCATCACCCGCCTGCACGATCGGATGGTCGTCCATCGCACCACGCGCCCGGCAGGCAGGGTACTTCGGGCGCAGGCCTGACGACGGCCCACCGCGCGCGCCGCGGCCGGCCGGCTCGGCGCTAGTGCGCCCGTTGGCTCTCCAGCTCGGCCACTTTCTCCATCAATACCCTGAGCGTGAGCTCGATTGTTTCCAGATGCGTTCGGAAGCTGAGTATGGCTAGACGCAGGAAGTAACGCGCGTCGATGCGGGTGGAAGATACGAAGACACGGCCGTCACGGTGGATCGCCTGGACCAAAGCTTCGTTGAATGCGTCCGGATCACCCCGCTTGGGGATCCACCGGTAGGTACTCACCGTCAGGTCGGGGTCAGGGCCGACCTCGAAGCCCAGAAGTCGCACCCGCTGGTGAAAATAGCGGATGAGCAAGCGCTTCTCCTCCAGGCATGCCCGGAACGGTGTCATGCCATATAGAAGAAGGGGAAGCCACAACCTCGGGCCACGGAAGTGTTTGCTGAGCTCGGGCGAGAGATCGGCGGGCGAGAGGTTGGCGCCGGCGGCGGGTGAGCTCGTGAGGGCGTCCTGCATGTAATCCGCGTGATAGGAATGGGCACGAGCCAACCTCGCGCCGTCGCGCACCAGTACCGCGCCGAGTCCGTAGGGGAGGAAGAGGCTCTTGTGCGGATCCATGACGAGGGAGTCCGAGCGCTCCAGCCCGCGCAGGCGCCCGCGTACTTCCGGGCAGAGCAGGAAAAAGCCGCCGTACGCCGCGTCGATGTGATACCAGAGTCTCTCGGCGGCCGCGATGTGCCCGATCGGCTCCAGCGGATCGATCGCGCCGACGTCGGTGCTGCCCGCGGTCGCGACCACCAGCCACGGGCGCAGCCCTGCGGCACGATCGTTGGCGATGGCCTCCTGCAGAGCCGCGGGCGCCATCCGGTGCCGAGCGTCGGTGCCGATCCGGCGTACCACGCACTCGCCCAGTCCCGCGATACGCAGGGCCTTCTCCAGGGAGTGATGGGTTTGCGCGGTGAGATACACGACGGCCTGCGGAATATCGGCGCATCGAAGTCCGTGCGCTTCGCGAGCCGTGACCACGGCCGTGAGGTTGGCGATGCTGCCGCCGGAGGCCAGGTTTCCATGCGCCCCGGCGGGGTAGCCGACCAGGTCAGCCATCCAGCGCAGGAGGAGGTTTTCCATCTCGACCGCACCGGGACCCGCGAAGCGCACGCCGGCATACTCGTTGGTCACTGCGGCCAGATAGTCGCCGAGCGCCGAGGCGTATAGGCCGCCGCCGGGTATATAGGCCACGTGTCCGGCGGAGGAGGCCTTGAGACCGGTGTCCTCCACCGCGCGCCGAAAAAGCTGCAGGAGCTGATCCAGAGCTGCCGGTCCTTCGGCGGGCCGGTGTCGGGCGAGCTCCGCGGCAGGGCCGGCGTTGGTTTCGAAGGCGCAAGCGCCCGGGAGCCGCTCGAGAAAATCCTCGGCGTGGGTGGATACAGCCTGCCAGAGAGCGCTGCGCTCTTGCGCAGCCGGTTCGAGGGGGGCGGCAGCCTGCTGCAGCTCGCGGATGCGTCCAATGAGACCGTCTGGGTTGTCCATTCGACTGCGCTCTCCAAGAGGCCGATTCGGCGCGAAGTATACGCGGCGCTCGCGCACGGATCTCACGGCAGAGATAATGAGGCGCCACGTCGAGGCTCGGGAGGACGGCACAATGAGCTCCATCTTCGTGCAGGAGAGTCCGGCGCCTGCGCCGCGCCGGAATCGATTCGATCCAGGATGAGCCGCTCAGTTGATTCGCTTGCCCATGCGGCTCCAGACGGGGCCCCCGGATTGATGCGGGTCCCAGCTGAAGGCGATGTATCTGGCCCTTCCAATCAGCTCCCGCTCCGTGACGAAGCCCCAGTAGCGGCTGTCGTCGCTGTTATCCCGATTGTCGCCCATCACCATGTATTCCCCGGGTGGCACGACGGTGCGAAAGATCTTCGCCTCGTCGAGCGGCACCGCATCCGCGGGCGGGGTACCGCCGCAGTAATAGCCGCGCGTGTCGGTACGCGGACAGCCCGGTAGGGGCTGCGGCGTGACTTCGAGCGGCATCGGACACAACAGTGCCTGATGCACGTGGGTGCCCAGATGCTCCGTGGCGATCTGCATCTGCTGGTAGCAGCCGTCGCTGTAGTCGGCCGTGACCTTGAAAGGCACGGCATTGCCGTTGATGGTGATGCGATCCTCGCGCACCTCGACGTGGTCGCCGGGAAGCCCGACCACACGCTTGATCCAGGCCTGGGATGGCGCCATCGGCGGATGAAAGACGACCACCTCTCCGCGCCGGGGCTCGCCGGTGCTCAGGAACTTGGTATGGACGAGCGGAAGCCGAAGCCCGTAGGAGAACTTATCGACCAGGATCAAGTCCCCATCGCGCAGCGTCGGCATCATGGAGTCCGAGGCGATGCGGAAAGGCGAGAATACGAAGGAGCGCAGCAGCAACACGGCAACCAACACCGGGAAGAAGCTGCGGGCATAATCGACCGTGCCGGGCTCGCGGATCGCGAGCGGATCCTTGCCGCTGGCCTTGGCCGCTGCGCGCCGTCGCCGGGAGAGAACCACCCCATCCGCCAGCCAGACGGCGCCGGTCGCGGCGGCGGCGGCGATCAGCACGGCGCTGAAATCCACCTGCTCGGCGATGAACAGCCGCACCACGGCGGCTCCGATGAGGATGGGCAGCAGGAGATAGGCGAGCGCCAAGGCGGCGGGATCGGCAGCGGCCGACAACTGACGCCGGGGTCTCAGCAACCAGTCATCCGTCACGCAGACGAGCCCGACCGGTACCGCCAGCCAGGAAAGGACGAGAGTGATCTGCAACAACGCGGCCAATGTCAATGGGGTCGCGCGCCCGACGGCGAACGCGCTCGAGGCACGGTCGGCAAATGTTGCTGGGCCGGGTGCACCGGGCGGGCGGCCGTGCTCGCCCACGCGAGCGCGCCGCCGCTGAAGCCGATCGCCGCGAAGATCGCAACGGACAGCCTGACCAGTCCGGAGCGCCAAAGCGCGACGAGCGTTTCCCGCCAATACCAGCTGGCGGTGCGGCCGGTCTGATACTCCTCGAAGAGATCTCCCAACAGCGATTCGCGCCGCCGCGCGGAAACGAGGTTGCTCAAGAGCCAGGTCGGAAAGGCTGGAACCTCCCGAAGTCTCATGCGGGCTCCCCTTTGAACGTTGGCAGATCTCCGCTCAGGCGCAGGAGCGTTGCGCGGGTCTCCCGGGCTTCCCTGATTCCCGCCGGCGTCGGCCGAAAGTAGGTGCGCGCCTTGCCGCCCCGCTCGACCGTGGGCTCGCCGAGGCTCGAGGCCAGGAGTCCCTTCTTCTCCAGCC